>CAZEJY010000006.1:0-99620 GCA_964512705.1 uncultured Sangeribacter sp.
ACTGCAAATTTACCATTTCTATTTCAGTTTCGGTTTGCCGATGCAAATCTAAGGTTAATGCAAATTTAAATAATTTTAGTAAGTTTGATAAATTAACGAGCTGCTATTTTCGTATAAAGACATTTGATTAAAAAAATGATGCAGTCTTTGGTTAATTTTACCACTATAGATAGTAATTACTATTTCCATGGACAAAAAACGCCTCGTAAAACTTTGTCAAAAGGGTGACAAAGAAG
Source organism: uncultured Sangeribacter sp. (assembly GCA_964512705.1). GTDB lineage: Bacteria > Bacteroidota > Bacteroidia > Bacteroidales > Muribaculaceae > Lepagella. The sequence continues at coordinate 237 of CAZEJY010000006.1, forward strand.
CATTTGGCATTCTATATCAGACCTATCTTCCACTGATGCAGAAGATAGTAGCTTACTATGTCCATAACGAGGAGGTAGAATGGGATATACTGCACGACGGATTTCTCATAGCTTTTGAATCCATAAATTCATTGAAAAACGCATCAAAACTGGAATCATGGCTTACTTCAATAATGAAGAATCTTGCTCTTCAGCATCTTAAAAAAGAATCTTCAATAATTTCCATACCACTATCTGATAATGCATTAATAAATGAGAAGGAGAATAGTCAAAAATCCTTTGAACTTTCATGGGATGAACTCAATAAAATAATCAACAGCCTCCCTGAGGGATATGGCAAGGTCTTTCGTCTTGCACTCCTCGACGGATTATCGCATAAAGAGATTGGCAGGCTATTGGGTATTGCGCCACATTCCTCTTCATCTCAACTTGCTCATGCAAAAGCGAAAATGCGTCATCTGATCATCAAATACAAGGCTGAAATAGGTGTAGTATCAATTATTGCTATTTTCGCTTTAATATGGCAATATATGATAAATAATGAAGGCAATGCTCCTACCGGACTGAATTTACAAACAACAAATGAGTTTAAAACTCAGGATTTAACTGATCCAACTAAGTATGAAGCGATTATACATGACACTATAGATACGAAAAAACCAAAAATTCATGTTCCTATGAATTCACTTATTCATAATAATATAGCAGATGAATATAATTTAAAGAATATTGAAGAATCCTCAAAAAGAGATTCCATCGTTAATGATTCTATAACTACATTAAATGATACAATAAATATTCTGAAGGAATTATTTGATAAGGAAGAACTTATTGCTGAAGATGATATTATCATTAAAAGGACGCATGATCATAAAGATTGGACATTCTCTTTAGCTTATGCAGGAAGCTTCGGAGAGAGGGATCAAAACCGTTACAACATCCCAATTTCTAATGATCCAACCGCAAATTCTGATGATGAAATTGAAGTGACAGAAAAGACTCGACATTATATGCCCTTAGTTTTAGGATTTTCCGTGAACAAAGTGCTAACACCAAGTTGGAGCATCGAGACAGGTTTACGTTACACCTATCTGAGATCTGATTTTCTTCTTGAGAGCACAATAATTAACCGAGAGACTATTCAAAGAATTCACTATATAGGGATTCCATTAAAACTTAACTATAAAATAAGTACATTCAATGGATTCTCCATCTATGGTCAAGGTGGTGCGTCTCTTGATATACCTGTTATGGGAAAGAGAGATATTAGAGAAATTTCTAATGTGTTAGATATCAATAATACAGAAAAGTCTCATTTTACCGCTCCTTTACAGTGGTCTGTCGAGGGAGGAGTAGGCATTCAGTATAATATCACTCCGGTATTCAGTATTTATGCTGAACCATCTTTCCGATACTATTTCAAACCGGACTCCAATATCAAAACAATCCGTCAGGAAAAACCATTTGAGTTTACAATCCCAATTGGCGTTAGATTGACTTGGTAAAATTTTGAAACACTGAGATGCAGTCTTTTTATGATATTGACATCTATATGGTAAAATAAACAAAACTCTAACTTAAATTATTAGAAGTTATGAAATCAAGAAACTCTATCTACTTGGCAACTCTGATGCTTATAACCCTGTCTTCCTGCTCCGGTACTGAAGAACTTGTATCTAAGCCATATCTTTCTGATCTAAACCATACTGGCTGCCTTAATACCAGAAGTTCCTTGGATTTTGAGGAATGCACCTTTGAAATGATCATATCCGGTAACACAGCTGATTGCTTCTTCAAGTCTTTGGAATATCCTTGCGACTTTGAAAAGGTAAATATAGATTTTTCCTACAACGAGGATACTTTAACCGTGGTTGAATATCCATCCTCTAACGCTGCTAATTGTCTTTGTAATGTTGATGCTTCTTTTAGAATTGAGGATCTTCCAAAAGGAAATATCATTTTAAAAATCTATTCGGCCGATACAAAAGGTCAATACAACAAAGAGAAACCGGTGCTTACGGAGATGATAGAAGTTAAAAATGGCACAGTAAGATTTCCTTATAAACAATAATATTCTATTATAAAAACCTTTGTAATAGGGAATGTTTATCTTTAAAATTTCCGATGCATTCAGCTTCCTGAAATTGTATTAATTATAAGCTTTATTTAATGAGGATTCCTGAATTTTCATAAATTTTATCTATTTTTGTATTAGAGTATAGACACAAAATCTCTAAACAAAGATATCATGAAAATTCGATTAACTTTCTTTTTATTAAGCGCAATATTCCTGTTCTCTTCCCTATCAGCAGAACGTAAGACAGTCAAGATTGCATACGGCACACCAGAACGATGTTTTGCAAAAATTTCCTATCCGGATGATTCACTCAGTCATCCGGTTGTAGTGTGGTTTCACGGAGGAGGACTAACCAAGGGAAAAGCAAAAATTCCCTCTGAACTCTTAGACACAGATTATGTGATTGTATCCGCGGAATACAGACTGCTACCCAAAGTAAAGATAGACACCTGTATAGACGATGCTGCAAGGGCTATCTCATGGGTATTCAATAACATTACTCAATACGGTGGTGATCCCTCAAAAATCTTTATATCAGGTCATTCAGCCGGTGGCTATCTTGCAAGCATGGTAGGTTTAGATAAGTCGAGATTGGCAATATATAATATCGATGCGGATTCTATCAGAGGGATTATTCCTTTCAGCGGTCAGGCAATTACGCATTATGAATGGCGTAAAATAGACAAAGGTCTGTCTCCTTTGCAAGCTACCATTGATGAACATGCTCCCCTCTACTATGTTCGTCCGGATGCACCTCCATACATTATCATTACAGGAGACCGAGAACTGGAACTTTACGGTCGTTATGAGGAGAACGCTTACCTTTGGCGCATGCTTAAACTAATTGGACATCCCTATGTTGAGATTTACGAATTAGATGGTCATAATCATAGCGAGATGGTTCACCCCGCTTATCATATTCTCAAGACACAGATTAAGAAAATTTTAGAAATGAAAAATTAAGACCCCTACTTCATATTAAATCAGGGGCCTTAATCTCAAGCTAACATTAAAATCATATTTATCTGATTGACGAGGATCCTCCTTTTACCCCTTCCAGTTCATTCCCTCTCTCAACCTTCTTTCCATAGCCGAAAGTATAAGCAACGGAAAGATTAATGCGCTGATGATCATTTACCGTAATAGACGCTGACCGCATTGAGTAGTCAGGAGTTGCAATCTCCATGGAATCACTCTTCCAGTCCGTGCGGAATGGATTGATCAAAATTGCAGATACAGTCCATGAGGAATTACCCCATCCTGCCATAATCCAATATTGGGAACGTGTGCGGTACCGTATCGGATTTGCTTGCCCGTAATAAGTGCTTGGAGTGGAGTAACTACCACCAAAATAAAATTGCTTTAAATAATATGTAGCACTGAGAGAAACTCTTAAAGCAGTTTGAGAAATATTAAATGCGCCCTCGAAATAGTCATATGATATTACAGGTTGGGCCAGTATTATCAAGCTTCTGTTTAGCGCGTAAGCTGCGAAACTGATGTATCCCCAGATATTGTGATTATCACCGCAATTATCAGGTCTTACTAAGATTCCTTTTCCATCATTAGTAAGAGAATAAGTATCCGCAAAATAATTGTGGCAATATACCCACGCTATAAGGGGGGAGAGATTGAAATATTGAGATGGCATCCAATTGTAGTTTACCTGTGTAAACGTGGTATGATAGGAATGAAGATCGGGATTTCCTTGCGACCATCTTAACATATCTGTTTGAAGCAGCAATGAATTTGTCTGTGATCCTGAAGGCGTGTTAAGTCCATAGTTAAAGATTGCAGCGAACCTGTGATGCCGATGCGGCATCCAACTCATATTGAAATTCACAGTGGGAAATACCTTTTTCTCCTCTCCTCCGCTGGACTTTGAATGGTAATATGTGGCAAAGAGACCCAAACGAGCATAGAAATTACTGCTCGGCTCAAAAGTATATTGGGCGCCCGGAGCCAAAGCAAATTGAGTCTGATGATTCTCATCCTCTAATGACCCCCGATAATTGATAATGCTCTTATAGGTCACATATCTTGCGCTCATTGAAAGCGAATGTTTTCTATTGAAATTCTTTGAAACCTCGAGAGATCCGGATGTACTAAATAAATTCTCTTTCGCTGTGAGGTCTCGAATAATTGATTTATCTTCCGATCTCTTTTGCGTCTGGTTTAGATGATCAAAAGTTAATTGGAATGAAGCAGACAACGACCATTCACGAGGAAGTTGCTGAAAGAAGTCATTGTTCCAACTCACGGTATTCTTATGAGATGGATATTGCGTTTCCCATGAATCTGAATAAAAAATCTTCGGTGAGTAATCCAATAGACCGCTCCGAGTATCAGAACCAACACCATCAAACTTCCAGTTTAAGGTTGATGAGTATTGAGTTTTATTTCCCTGATATAGTGCACGAAATGAAGCACTCGGTCTATTGGATATATATTTAGAACTTTCCAATTTGCTTGACCTTGTTATTCCGTCTGGAGCCTCATTTTCATAACCCGGTAACTTGAAAAAATGAACTTCATCCGACCCATAATGCGAACCATTGGTATATTGATAATAACCTCTAACATCATAAGTCATCTTCTTATATACCATTTTGGAATTTAACGTGTTATAAGAAGAGAAGCAGCTTAAAAGCATCTCTGTGGTATTAAACTTAGTATATCCTCCAAACTCATATTTTTGCATTATGTAGTTGACAACATGAGGTGAGTTTCTAAACTTTGGATCAGAAGGATAATCCAACACCTCCACTTTCAGGACATCGCGGGTATTGATATCAGCGATATCACTCTCAGTTGCAGGTACGCCATCAATAAAGAAAGCTACGGCTTCACCGGTATTGGTAGTAACCGTACCACCGAGTGCATCAACTCTCAGTTCCGGAATCGCCAAATGTTGAAGAAGCATAGTTCCATTTGCAGAAGCATTTCTTTGTTGCTTTGTAGGAGTATAGCTTACCTTATTGAGAGACATGTGGACTTTATCTGCCTCAACCACCACATCCTCCAATTGTCTACTCTTTATGCTATCCTCTTCATTTCTTGCTGGTTCAATATCATTATTAACTATTTGATTATGGGATGAATCGGGCCCACAAATTGTCGCAGAATTAATGAAATTCATTCCCTGTGAATGAAGGGCAAAGCATAACACTACTGCAAATAACACTTTCTTCATGACTATGAATCTTTATTACATGTCTACATTACATGTCTACTTTAGCTCTGCTAAACATCTTTTTAGTAGAGTATTCAGCATTGGATCTGAATTTTTCATCTCACTTAAGCAAACTTTCAATACTTCCTGAGCCGTAAGGATATCCGCCTCTGAGACATCTGAATAAGCTCCCTTGTTTGTAATATGTTTATATGCACGCGAAGCCAAATTTACTTTGGTCGCATCATTAGTTTTAGTAGCCGTTATTCCTTGCAAATAAGTCATAAGTACATCAAACCAGCTATCTTTATCAGAATCAGAAGAGGTTACAACAACTTTTCCATCGGGAGAAGTTACGATTCGTTGGTAAGATAGATTCTTAGACGTCTGCTTATTCTTTTCTTTCTCTTGTCTGTACTTAAGTGTAGTAGCGTAAGTAATTACAAGCTTACCAACAATATTCTTACCATCCTCCTTATAATTCATCGCGTATGCATACCTGTAAATTCCATTGGGATCTTCAGAGGGCGGTGCAAGAAATAGCATATAGATGTATTCCGTGCCAGGATCATTGATTCGCTCACTATTTTGCGAACCATCTCCAACAGCAACGCTGATGGATGGATTAGTCCAAGTCGCGTTACCTCTATTTAAACTATATGATAAAGGACTATCCTTATCAAAAGCTTCAAATGCCTTATTTATAAGATTGATTTTATTCGCAGGTAAAACAAAGTTATATACATCATATTGTCCAGTCTTGACTTTGGTGGCAGGATCTTTTTCAAGTTTGTGACTCTCTGTTATTTTTGCCTGGGGACAATTAATAATATTTTTAAAAGCTGTTTGAATGCTTGTTTGAGACATGCCGGAGAAGGATGTACAGACAATCAACACACTGCATAAGTTTAATATTATTTTTTTCATATCCTTAAGTATTATGGTATTGTAATTTGGTTAATTCCAGAAACTAATTTTACATCTTCAATTCTTTCATCTTTAAGAAGAAGCAATAAAGATTCATATTCATCTTTATAAATTCCTGCCGTTTGCATGGCGACATCATTATCAATTCTTGCTTGTTGAAGACGAAGATATTCATCTGTTATCATTTCTTCTTCATCTGTTTCTTCTTCAAGGATTAGATTATCATTAAATAATTCAGCATTTTTTGTTCCTAATTTCTGATAACTTTTGGGTGGCTCAATATTATTCTCCTGAGGTTGTGTAACATCTATATTATTTGCAACTATTTCAGAGAAGATCTCTGAAGTGCGCACAACTTCGGGTGCTTTATTCTCAATTCTTCCGGCAATCTTCGAGGATGGATTTCCATCTTTTAAAGAGTTGTATGATAAAAGAATTGCCAATCCTGAAAATATGACCACACCAATAAAAATAGCTGCAATCCTGATAACTTTAAATAATCTACGCTGCTTGCGTGCTGTCTTGGAATGAAACAATTCCCATTCCTCCCGCATATTATAATCTTTCTCGGTAATGGTGGAGTTAGCTAAAGCTGCGGATAATTCATAGATATCCATCAGCTCCTCATCTCCTAATATGATATCCAATTCCTCTTTCGTCAACAAGGAAGGAGTATCAATCAATTTAGCTATTAATAACTCTTTATTTTCCTCAGTCATGACTTATTCGTATTGAAATAGTTCCTTAATTTTTTCATAGATACAACTATGTTTTTATTTATTGTGGCTACGGAAACTCCAAGATTATCCGCTGCATCCATATATGACATTCCTTTTACATAAATGTTATTGATAACTTCTTGTTCCCGTTGAGTCAGAATAAGTTTCACAGCAGAATTAACATCTTCATTTCTTTGCTCGATATTTTCATATTCTAAAGGTGTATCAAGTGTTAATCTTCGTTTGATCTTTTCTCGTATATCCATAGAACTAAGTCTATTTAGACATGCGTTACGCACTGAACGAATAATAAAACCTAAAGGATTATCAAGCTGTAGTTTAGTCTCCCAAAGTCTGAGAAATACATCATGTACTATATCCTTTGCTTCCTCTTCATCATGAAGCAAGCTTAATGCTAATCTCATGGAGGAAGGGAAGCATTGATTGTAGATGTTTTCAAACTCTGTTTCGGAGTAATGCATTCTTTTGTTTTATAAGTTTTATTAGATGACAAACTAATTGTCGTTTTAATTACCCTAAAATTCAATTTTTTTAATTTCGTAAAATGGTAAGGGTATAATATACCTTTATATTTACCTAAGGTATAGAAATTTAAATATATTTATCAGATAATTTTTCTTAAAACTTAAGGAGGCTATCTATTCTGACAAGCCCCCTTCACTATAATACATTTATCCTTAATTATCCTATTACTTTAAGTCCGATAATTGAGAGAATTAAAGTTGTAATAAAGAAAATACGCCAGAAGTGAGCCGGCTCATTGAAGAAAAATATTCCAACTAAAACTGCTCCTACTGCCCCAATCCCTGTCCAGACCGGATATACTGTTCCTATGGGTAATTTCTCAGCAGCTTTAGCCATTAGAGTCATACTAAGGGCAAGAGCTATGAGAAAACCTATCCACCAAAAAATTCTTTCGCTACCTACGGAGCCTTTAGTTTTACCGAGACAGAAAGTAAAGGCAACCTCCATTAATCCCGCTATTATTAATATAACCCAGTTCACTTAAACAAGTCTTCAATATTAGTTTAAATTTATATTACTTTATATTACTTATGTGAAAGTAGAATTTATAACAAAATTAATGAATTAAAAGCGCAAAACAAAAAGAGCACCTTTTATCAAAGCACTCTTTCTGTATTGAAGGCAGATTTATTCCGCTTTATTTTTTATCAGGGAAGGTTGAGCCACCAAGCGTTAAAGGGATGTTGAGTTTTACCCAAAGTGCATTTGGAATACACCTCCACACTCCTACTAATAGATTAAAACGCCAATCTATAACCGCGACGCGTTTTTTTCTTACAATTGCCTTAATTATCAGCGGCACAACCTCATCTAAAGTCATCTCCATTGGATATTTAGAATTCTCATCTAACAATGGAGTTCTAATCCATCCGGGGCGAATATCGGTGAAATCTATATCCACATTCTCCTGATTTGCCAGCTGCTCTAATGCCGTCAAGTAAGTAGCGCCACAACGTTTTGATGCTGAATAGGCTGCTAATTGACCGATTCCATTAGTTCCGGCAACACTGGTCACCGCAACAATCTGACCCTTTCGTCCTGACTTCTTGAAGTAGTCATAGGCTGCAGAAGTCATTCTCACTAAACCGGTCGCGTTAGTAGTAATAACGTCCGCTTCTTTATTTGGATCGAGCTCTGTGTTTGACACACCAATTCCTGAAACGTGAATATAAATATCCATACCTCCAAGGCGTTCGATCAGCTCATCAAGATGTGTCGGAGCATCGCGATGAGTTATGTCTATGGATTTATATTCTACTTGCTCCGGATACTTTTTGGAAAGCTTAAGCAATGTTTCAGTGTGACGAGAAGCGAGTCCCAAACGCATACCTCGCGAAAGAAGAGCCTCCGCCAAATGCAGTCCTATTCCTGAGGACGCTCCCATTATTATTATCTTTTTCATAAACAATAAATTTAATATTTTATCTTTTAAACAATTTAAGAATAGAGTTTGTTAGAATTATAAAAGAAGTTCAATAATTTCACCTATTGGGGCTTCTCTGAAAATTGAAATATATTATTGTAAAATTATAAAAATCTTAAAACTATGAGACACGAACATGAACATGAGCATTGTCACGCTGCTCTTCACATCGGATTTGAAATCAGTAAACTTATCCTTAAAGGTGTAGCTGCAACAGCTGCCGTTTGCATTGCCAAGAATCTTTACAAGGTTCATAAGAGCATTGAGGAACATCGCAAATAATCAGGAGGATGATGTTTCATCCAATATAAAATACACTGTGTGTCAAACAATTGAGTTTTGACACACAGTTTTTTTTAATTTTAAATCATAGACTCTTTTTATTCTTCTGTATTTTAGCATTATCTTTGCTACTCAATCAATATAACTCATTATGATCATATATTTTTCGGGAACTGGAAACAGTAGATATATCGCAAAATCAATCGGTAAAAATATAGAAGAAGAAGTTAATGCGCTGACAGATACCTCCCCTCTTGATTTGGAATTCAAAGGTAATAGTCTTGGGATTATAACCCCGATTTACTCCTGGGGAATACCTCCAATCGTGCTCCAATATATAAGGAACTTGAATGAAAATTTTGTAACAGAAGTTTCGAAAATCCCTCTATGGATTATTCTCGTGTGCGGTGATGAAACTGGTAAGGCTCCCGACATGATAAAAAAGGAATTATACCGAAGGAATTTGTACATATCCGGAGGCTGGAGCATCCAGATGCCGAATAATTATGTTATCCTACCGGGATTCAACGTGGATTCAAAGGAGCTTGAGAAAAAGAAGATTGAAGACTCTAAATCAATTATCGCTGAATTATCAAAAAGAATAAAGGATGGCAATTGGGAAGAGAAGTTTGTAGAAGGTTCAATGCCCCGACTGAAAACAAGCCTAATCTATCCACTCTTTAAACGCTGGGGAATTTTTCCGAACCGTTGGAGACATACGGATAAGTGTATCTCCTGCGGTAAATGTGCACAAGCCTGTCCTGTTGAAAACATAACCATGAAACCAGAAGAATCTTCTAATAAAATATTCCCTATTTGGGGCTCGAACTGCACAAGTTGTTTAGCTTGTTTTCACATTTGCCCGGTGAATGCCGTACAATATGGTAACGCTACAAAAAAGAAAGGCCAATACTTCTTCAAATATAAGTAGCTTATAAAATTTATCTGTAACTTAATTCGGTTAAGATTCAGTCGGTGTGTCAAAATTTTCTAATTTGACACACCGATTAATTTTGAGAGGGTGCTTTCGGAATGGTTAGGTAGTAGTTATGACACAACTTAATATTTTATTTTTATTTAATATTTTTAAATAAAAATACTATTTATTTTTGGACGGAATATAGAAATTTATTAATTTTACCGATGTAAATCAAAGAAGGGGTGATTACACCCTGAGACTATATACGAATTCAAATGACTTTGAATAGATTAACAGAAATAAAACACATATTGGTACTCAAATATCGATGGTGGCGCATACTATAAGAAGTAGCGCCGAGCAATGATATGTAATTATATGCACAAAGATTGTATTTAGGCATCCCGCCCGGCTCTCTTAATCTCAACAGAGCCGGGCTTTTTTATTTATTCAAGGAAACAAGCTTTATCCACAAACTCAATAAATTTTATAAATATACATTTATGGACTCAAAAAAATTCCTTCTTCAAGAGCGTGATATTCCCACCGCATGGTATAATATTTTGGCAGAAATGCCGGTAAAGCCACGCCCAATGCTTAATCCTGCAACAAAGCAACCGTTGACTCCCGAGGACCTCTATCCACTTTTCACAAAAGCAGCAGCTGATCAAGAGTTAAACATGTCCGACAACTTTATAGAAATACCTGAAGAGGTAAGGGATATGTATCGAATCTGGAGACCGACACCATTAGTAAGAGCGCGAGGACTGGAAAAAGCACTCGATACTAAGGCACATATATATTTTAAAAATGAAAGCGTAAGTCCGGTTGGGTCTCACAAACTAAACTCAGCAATTCCTCAAGCTTATTATGCAAAGAAGGAAGGGATTACCAACCTGACGACCGAAACAGGTGCCGGACAATGGGGAGCTGCCCTATCATTAGCTACAAAACATTTCGATATAGATTTGGCAGTATACATGGTTAAGGTAAGCTACAATCAGAAACCTTACCGAAGATCAATAATGGAAACCTATGGTGCCGAAGTGATTGCTTCACCAAGCATGAGTACTAAAGCCGGAAGAAAAATCATCACAGACAATCCCGGATACCAAGGCTCACTCGGCACTGCAATCTCCGAAGCCGTAGAATTAGCCATGAGCACACCCAATTGTAAATATGCTCTCGGATCTGTTCTCAACCACGTTGCGTTGCATCAGACCGTAATTGGTCTCGAAGCTGAGAAGCAGATGGAGATGGCAGGAGAAACGCCGGATATCGTCATTGGCTGTTTTGGAGGCGGAAGCAACTTCTCAGGAATCGCATTCCCCTTCCTACGTCATAATTTCTCAGGAGAACGAGCAGCACGATTTATAGCAGCAGAGCCTGAATCTTGTCCCAAATTAACACGAGGAGTACTTCAGTATGACTTCGGTGATGAAGCAGGCTACACTCCCTTGATTCCAATGTACACTTTAGGACATAATTTCTCGCCGGCTAATATTCACGCCGGAGGTTTGAGATATCATGGTGCGGGATCTGTTGTCAGTCAGCTACTCTCTCAGGGTCTGATTGAAGCCGTTGATATACCTCAAACCGAGACATTCGCTGCAGCTCAACTATTTGCACGCACGGAAGGAATTATCCCGGCTCCTGAAAGCAGTCATGCTATTGCAACTGCAATCCGTGAGGCTCTTCGCGCCAATGAAGAGGGAACGTCTCCCGTAATTCTGTTTAATCTTTCCGGCCATGGACTGATTGACATGGCAGCTTATGACCAATATCATTCCGGTGACTTGGTAGACTACAGCATCCCTCAATCTGAGATTGATGCCAACATTTCAACCTTGGAATCGATCATCTAAAGGCTCCGAATCTATATAATATCTGATTCAGTATAGACATTAAGGATACCGAAGTTGCAAATCAACCTGCAATTTCGGTATTTTTACTTTTCCAAATCTTTATGAGTAGTTAGAATGTTATATTTAAAAGAATCATTTGGAGATTCACTATGAGAAACACACATTTATTCATATTGTCTTTGTTATTTGCTACCGGAGTGGGTACTGTTTCGGGTAGCGAGCCATTCGAGAATAGATTTGAAAGTAAAGATTCCATATCAATCCTGTTTCATCAGGGCAAATCGAATATAGATCTAAACTTTAAAAATAATCGGAGGGCGTTCACACATCTTGACTCGATACTTAAGGAGGATCGATCAGCTCTGAAAGACATACATATTATAGGAGCAGCCTCACCTGAAGGAGGGGTTGCACTAAACTATAATCTCTCTGACAGACGTGCAGAAATTATTCTTTCTCAATTGAGGGAGATGTCGGACTTTGATCCGGCACAGGTAGAAGTTTCTTTTATCGGTCGTGACTGGAAACGTCTTCTTGAATTGGCCCAGACTGATCACGATATACCGTATAAGGATGAGACTATCGGGTTATTGAGGGATATTGTTAATCAAATTTCTGTCGAGAAAAAAGAGACAGAAAAGGATCATAATCTAAATAGGCTTAAAAACTTAGCAAACGGGATTCCCTACAGTTACCTTTATCGTAACATTTTCCCGCAATTGAGAGAATCTCGTCTATATTTCAATTATAGAGTTCTTCCTGTTTTTAATGGAGTTCCCTATCTCCCCTATTTGAACGCCACAACACCGGATATAAGCTTGGATTATATCAATTACACTATTATACCTGAAAAGAAAGAAGGCAAGAATTTCTACATGGCGCTCAAAACGAATATGCTCTACGATGCGATTCTTCTCCCATCTATCGGTGCAGAGTTCTACTTGGGAAAGAACTTCTCAGCGGTAGCAAACTGGACTTATGGATGGTGGGATAAAAACAGCTCACATCGCTACTGGAGAGCATACGGAGGTGACATTGCCGTGAGATGGTGGTTTGGCAAAGCCGCAGAATTAAAACCTTTGACCGGTCATCACCTTGGAATATATGGAGGAATCAACACTTTTGACTTTGAGTTAGGAGGTAAAGGTTATATGGGAGGTATTCCGGGCAAAACTCTTTGGGATAGATCCCTGAGAACCTTCGGTGTAGAATATGGTTACTCACTACCTATAGCCAAGCGCCTAAACATTGATTTTACACTTGGAATCGGATATTTGGGCGGTAAATATATCAAATATATACCATCGGGTGAAAAATATCTCTGGCAATCAACACACAAACTGAATTGGTTTGGACCAACAAAGGCTGAAGTGTCTCTCACATGGTTGATTGGCAATGGCAATTACAATGCTCCCAAGAGGAAAGGAGGTAATCTATGATTAATATTATTCAGAAACTCAGTAAACACAACATACGGAACAATTCTTTGCTTCTTTTGTCAATTGCCGCAGCATCACTCCTTCTCCCCTCTTGTCATCACAAAGATCTCGAATTTGATATCGTTGACACTCAGAGTGTAAATGTCGAATTTGATTGGAGGAATGCACCGGATGCAAATCCCGCATCAATGGGTCTGTTTTTGTATTATTCAGATGCAGATTTAGAAAACCCCTCAATTCTTTTTGAGTTCCCGAACAAAGTCGGAGGTGAGATAAAAATTCCTGTCGGTAATTTCTCTGGAATTGCATTTAACACGGATAATACAGATTGGGTGATAATGAATAATGAAGAAAGTCTTGAGGATTTTGAAATTACTACCCACAATGTTTCTTCATTAACCAAGATTGGTCCAATCACGAGAGCCATACCTCGTCCTGTGGAAGCCCAAACCGAGCCGGTGAAACAGACACCCGGAATGGTTTGGAGCGCACGTGAGGATGGTATGAGCTTGTCAATAAACGATAAGGCAAAGACTCTGACGTTCTATCCGGAGGAAGCTGTTTGTCATTATACCGTAGATGTTGTTGATGTAGATAACATTCAATCCATCGAGGGATCAACTGCGGACGCTACAATTTCCGGAATGGCAGGAGGATATTCACACGGAAAAGGAAGAGCGACATCTACCAAGGTTACTCATCCGTTTACCCTTACTGTGGATACTTCCAAAAAATCTCTTCATTCGGAATTTCTCACCTTTGGAGAACCATATGAGAACGCCGGTTCACATTATATATCGTTATATTTAATCCTTGACGACGGTTCGAAAAATTATTATGAATGCGATGTAACAGACCAGATACGAAACGCTTCTGATCCGCATCACGTACACATAGTTATTCAGGGTCCTCACTTACCAAAGGCTATTTCAAATGAGGGTGGATTGATACCTAACGTTGACGACTGGACCTACGAGAATATCGATTTGAAAATGTGATAATAAAAAGATAAATAATCTGTACATTTTCTAAAACCATACACAACTCTCCAATGTTATATCAATGAATGGGAAACACATATTCACGGTTCCAATTGAATATATCCAATTAGATGCACTCAATGGTCCATGTGATTAACTAAATATTAAAATTAAAAAAAACACATATATACTATGAAAAAGACATATCTATTCTTAGGAGCACTTGCTTTGTTAGGGTTTGCTTCATGTTCTGATGAGGAGGTCGCAAACATTAATGATAATTTAACCGCAATTAGTTTCCGTCCCTCAATGGGAACTCGTGCTGAGGAAACTACAAATGCCAATTTAACGGAATTCAACGCTATTTCATTTTTAGGAGATGACGTATATTTCGACACGATTCCCTTTAGGAAAGATGGAAGCGGATTCTTTGTATCAAATCCGGAATACAATTTCCCCGGTGATAATTCTCAGTTGAATTTCTACGCATACGCCCCCGCTACGATCAATGGCAAATTCACTTTTGCTTCAGATAAGAAAACATTGGAGGGCTTCTCTCCGGCTGCAGAAGGTAAAAATCAGGTAGATTTCATCACAGCAAATGCTACAGGCACAAATACAGCAAATGGTGCCTCAGGAGTGCCTTTAACATTCCAGCACCGTCTTGCACAGATTGTCGTTCTTGCTAAAACAGATAATACAGCATACACTTATAAAGTATCCGGTGTTCGCGTTGGTCAGCCCGTTTCACAAGGTGATTTTGATTTCACAACCGAAGCTTGGACACTTGGTACTCAGAAGAGTGATTATTCCGAGGAGTTCACAGCTAATCCTGTAACCTTGGGTTCCACAGCACAATCAGTAATGGGTGATGCAGGTTCCTTCATGCTTCTTCCTCAAGCATTGACAGCATGGAATCCTGAAAGTGATGCTTCCAATACAGCAGGTGGTGCATACCTTTCCATACTTCTGAACATTAATACAAAAGCAGGAGCACAAGTTTATCCTTTCCCATCCAATGGTGACTGCAAATGGGCAGCAATTCCAATCTCAACCAACTGGGAAGCCGGAAAGAAATATATTTATACTCTTGACTTGACCAACGGTGCCGGCAATGTGGATCCTAAGGATCCTGATCCGGGTAAACCTGTTCTTGGTGGTCCGATTAAATTCAGTGTAACCGTAACAGACTGGACTGATACACCGGTAAACACTCCAATGACACCCGGAATCAAATAAGCTCAAATCTTTATATAAAAGATATATTAGGGTAGATCCCCTATAAATCTGCAGGAAGTTGGATCTCTTCCTGCAGATACCAATATTCAAAACATTCACTATGAACTTCTTCACACTGCATAAATCTAATATTCTTGGAAGTACATTAGGAATTTGCTCCCTATTTCTTGGGTTGTCCTCTTGTGCCGACGATTCTATAACTTCTCCCAATGTCGACTCTCGATATATACGGTTCGATGTTGAGAGTGCTGAGACTAAGAACGCATCTACCCGATCCGGACAGTCCTCATCTTTAAAAGTTACGGAACTATCAGGAGCACCGGATGAACTCTTCTTGGTTCCCCGCATAGAGAATACCGGCAACAGAAGTAACAGCAAGACCCGCTCTGAGATTATTTCATCCGACAATATTGATTCTTTCGGAGTTTATGCAGGTTATAGTTCAGAAAATGGTTCGGCTTCTTATGTCCCGAACTATATGTCGAATGTTGAAGTAACCCGCACCTTGAATTGGGCGCCTCAGGAAAATTATCTCTGGCCGGGAAGCGGAACATTACACTTCAACGCATACTCCCCCTATTTCGACAATAATTCCTCCACATCTCCTACAGAGGGCATAACTGCAATTACCAATGAATCAGGAGAAATGTGCTTGGCATATACAACCCCTGCGGAAGTTGTAAATCAGAAGGACCTACTCTATGCTACCCCGGTTGACGCGGGTTCTTCACCCTGCAATCTCGCATTTTCACACGCATTGACAGGAATCCGATTTGCAGCGGGAGCTGAGTTGGTTCCGATTACAATCAAATCCATCTCTATCTCCGGAATTCAATCAAAGGGTATGCTGAATCTGGAAACAGGCAACTGGTCTGACTTCTCCAATGATACTACTTTTACTGTAGCTCCAAATATCACTCTTGTAGCAGAAGAAAACAGTAAGTATGTAGCTTCTAACACTCCCATCACATCCGATGAGGAGACATTCCTATTGTTACCCCAGTCATTAAACGAAAACTCAGTTATCACTATTATTGCCGATGTGAACGGGAAAGAGGTAACCATGTCTTCATCACTCGTAGACCAGACGTGGGCTCCCGGTAAAACCATAACATATAGAATCTCCGGGAATCCTGCCGCTGATTCACTGACGCTTGATGTGGATGGAACCTTCCTGACTCAGTATACGGGGTCTAATATAAGTTTCAATGTCACAAGTAACTTATCCACGACCGATGGCACTACACCTGTAAGCTGGAAAGCTGAGTTTGTGGATGATGAAGGTAATGTAATCCCAACACCTAATTGGGTCACATTCCTCACAGCCTCTGGAAGTGGAGGAGAAGAGACCGGAGAGATTCATACCGTGATGCAGGATATGTATTTTGAGAAGATATCCGCAGAGTCCCAGATCTTGCAGAATGCCGTTGATATTAACAAGAGTTCAGGACATACACCTTATAATCTTGCGTCTTCAACCGGGGCTGCAACTGTTGAGAACACAGCCAATACTTATATCATCAATGCGCCGGGAACATATTCAATCCCATTGGTATACGGAAACGGCATCAAGAATGGAAGCGCAAATAAAGATGCGTACTCTATCAACACTCACACTCGTAATTACCTCAAAACGTTCCTGAATCATCTCGGGAATGCGATCACAGACCCATATATTTACAATAATGCTTCCTGCACCCCGTCAGGTGCACAGCTCACTTGGGAGGATGAGTTGAATTTGGTAAGAAATGTTAGATTGTCAACCGATAAAAAATATTTATGTTTCGACATTCCTCACAACACCATCCGTCAGGGTAATGCGATTGTGTCTGTTCAGGACGCATCCGGTCAAACAATGTGGAGTTGGCAGCTATGGATCACTAACATAGATCCGAATACTGCATATTCGGCAATCAGAGTACAAGGCTCTGCCGCGTCAATTGAAGAATCAACTGAGAGTGTGAATATCTCTGACTATAACTTAGGCTACGTAAACGGGGGCGATGTCACCAACTTTCCGGCACACGACATTAATATCCGTTTCACTCAAACCAACGTGCCCGATGACTTAGAACCGCTCACCAAGACTGTAACCCTTCATCAAACAGGAATTGAGCTTGAAACGCCTTCTTGCAACACATTTTACCAATGGGGACGGAAGGATCCTATGATGTCAAGCATCAAACAGTGGTACAATGCTGATCACTCTGAGATTAAAGTTCTTCCAACTGATAAGGCTGATGCTTTCACGGGGAACACACTAATAATTGATTACATTCAGAATCCGGAAGTATTTTACACCGGTACCCATTCTGCAAGTACAAGCGCCACAACACATTATCCATATATTAATTTATGGAATATTGGACAGAATGCGGCAAATATAAAGACAATATATGACCCATCCCCGGTGGGATATAAAGTACCATTCAACGACCTGTTTAAGAGTATTGAGGACAATCCGAGTTACTACTCTATGGAAGTAGGCCCCGTATCCGGTGACTCTTCTACTGATGGCTTTGCGGTGACATCTCTCTCAGGTTCCAAAGTTTACTTCCACGCATTCAGTTACCGGTCAGGCGCAACAGCCTCACTCGCATCGGGAGATTATGCATCCTACTGGATGGGTCATGCCTCTCTCACCGATGGTAGCACAGCAATGTTTAAAATCACAGACGGTATACCTGGATGTAAAGTGATTACAGATCCTCTCTTCCACGGGTTGTCTGTTCGCCCGGTAAAGGAGTAAACTTGGTAAAGATACATAATTACACAAAGAAAGCCGTGTGTCAAAAATCATGAATAAGACACACGGCTAATATTTTGCATACAACCATGGGTGCTTTCAGAATAGTCCGGATGGGACCATTATCACAACACCCTCATAAAGAATTATTCAGGTTTTGTATAACCATCCTTGTTGCAGCGGTCGGTAATATGCTTGATGCGTGATTTAGTCTCAGGATGTGAGGAGAACATCTTCTGAACATAGCTCGGTTGCTTTGCATTTTCACCCTCAAGTTTCAGGAATTTCTCAAAAGCCATAGCCATACCCCACGGATTTCTTCCATTCGCAACAAGGAAGTCATATCCACAATCATCTGCCTCTTTCTCCTGCTTCTGAGAATACTTGGCATTGATTAAGGATTCCCCGAGGGAACCTAACTGAGACTCGCTAAGAGCTGCAGCGACACCACCGGCAGCCGATGCGGCATCTTTTGCTGCTCCTGTGAGCAATTGAGTACGGAAAGCATTTTTAGAGTGATGTTTCATCACGTGACCGATCTCATGTCCAATGATACCAAGTAACTCATCATCGTTCATTATATCCATCAAAGAGGAGAACACGCGTACGCTTCCGTCCGGGCAGGCAAAGGCATTCACATCCACTACATCATAAACTTTGAAGTTCAATGGAATACCATCTGCATCCTTAATTCCTTCGGTTAATTTTTTCAATCTTATGGTATATGGTGAGTCTTCACCGGGCACCGGATTGTTCTTATCCATCCAATCCACTGATTCCTTTACGTACTCAGCCATCTGTTTATCCGATAGCGTCACAGCCTGTGCTACTTTACTCGCTCCACTGATCGCCTTCTTTAGATTGAGCTGAGCGTTGACCTGAGTAGGTGCAACCATCATGAACGCGATGGCAAATAATGAGAATATACTTCTTTTTTTCATAGTTATTATTGATGTTGTTAGTATAATTGAGTTTTCTAAATTAGTTTTATTATTGTTAGGTTAATTTTCAAACATTCTTAATACAAAATTAGAGAATTTTCATGTATTATTTGATTATTCCAATGATAATCTTTGACGGCTTGATGAAAATTGTGTAATTTTGAGAATAAACCATATAATAACTTTTCCGTATGCTTAAAGAATTTAGCACAGGAATACAGCATGTAGGTATTCCAAGTTCAAATGTTAACCGCACCATCGAGTTCTATAATTCTCTTGGTTTCGAGACTGAATTAGTAACCTCTAACCTGCCTAATGATGAGATGGTAGCATTTCTGCGCTTAGGTAATCTCGTTATTGAGTCTTATGGTAACCATGACACAGTGAAGCGTGCCGGAGCAATAGACCACATTGCAATAGATGTAAAAGACATCGAGCCTTTATATGAGAAAATTAAGGCAGCCGGTTATAGATTTGCAGAGCCGGGACTTCAGTCACTTCCATTCTGGGACAATGGCATTAAATATTTCATCATACTTGGTCCGGATGATGAGAAAATAGAATTTTGCGAGATTCTCTAATACCTAATTCTTTTTTGGTCTGTTATATATCATTTGCTGAACACAGCGTATTATTATGTTTAAAAATTTCATTACTACTTTATTGTGCATGTTGTGCTTTACAACTGCCTATTCCGCTACGCCTACAGAAACAGCGGAAGCTTTAACCAAACGTATTGTTCCAAGTCTCGCTAAGGATATTATCTTCAAAGAGATCAAATCTCCGGTTGACACCTTTGCAATTTCAGCTAAAGATGGCAAGGTGCTTATAGAGGGTAACAACGCCAACTCCATGGCTGTAGGCTTGAATAACTATCTGCGCCGCTATTTGGGCGCAAATGTATCCTGGTATGCTGCAAAACCTATTCAAGTTCCTGAAAAAATTGTTCTTCCTACTACTCCTTTTGGTGAGAAAGCTGCAGTCGATACTCGTTTCTTCTTGAATTACTGTACATTTGGATATACCATGCCATATTGGCAATGGGAAGACTGGGAACGATTCATCGATTGGATGGCTCTCAATGGCGTGACCATGCCTTTGGCAATGACCGGTGCTGAACAATCATGGTATCAGACATGGCGTAGTTTTGGACTGACAGATGAGGAGATTCGTAGCTCGTTTACCGGTCCTGCTCATCTCCCATGGCACTGGATGAATAATATCGATACTTTCCAAGGCCCACTAAGTCATGAATGGATTAATGATCAGGAGAAACTTCAGAAACGCATTCTTGAACGCGAACGCGAACTTGGAATGACTCCTGTTCTTCCGGCATTCGCAGGACACGTTCCGGCTGCTGTTTCCAAACATTTTCCAAATGCCAAGATCACAGAAGTAAGTGAATGGGGAGAATTTCCGATTGAAAACCGCTGCTATTTCCTGAACCCCTCTGATCCTCTTTATTCTGAGGTTCAAAAGCGATTCATTGAAACCCAAACCAAACTCTATGGCACTGATCACATCTATGGAATTGATCCATTCAATGAAGTCGATTCTCCGGATTGGAGCGAGGAATTTCTTAAGAAAGCTTCAAATGGTATATTCTCAACCCTCCGCGCAGCTGATCCAAAGGCTAAATGGCTGATGATGACATGGAACTTCTATTATGACCGTAAACATTGGACCAAGCCCCGTATTCAGGCATTTCTTGAAGGCGTAGAGGGTGATAATATTATTCTTCTCGATTATTTCTGCGATAATATTGAGATTTGGCGTCGTAGCGATAAATATTTCGGGAAACCTTATGTATGGTGCTACCTTGGCAACTTCGGAGGTAATTCGATGCTTGCCGGTGATATGAAAGATATCTCAACTAAAATCTCCAAAACCGCTGCCGACGGAGGTGAGAATCTCACCGGCTTCGGAGGTACTCTTGAGGGCTTTGATTGTAATCCGGTAATGCATGAGTTTGTGCTCGCTAAAGCATGGAATCCTGATATGACCCATAATGAATGGGCTTCAATTTGGGCAAACTCCAGAGGTGGAATGAAATCAAAGAAGATAAACGATGCATGGCAAGTACTTGCTGACAGCGTTTATCTCACTCACTCTTATTCGGGACACGCTTCCCTCACAAACGCACGCCCTGCTTTTGAGAAACCATCTACTCACTACACTAAACCGATTTATAACTATAATGATTCGAATCTCCTTAAGGCGCTTGATCTCTTATTGGCAGCGGAAAATGTTGAGGAGAATGCTGCTTACCAATTTGATGTAATGAACATTACCCGTCAGGCACTTGGAGATGAATTCAATCACACACGTGACAGATTCACTCAAGCTTATCGCGCAAGTGACGTAAAACAGGCAAAATTGGAAGCTAAGAGAATGATTGACATTATCAACGACCTTGACGATTTAATGGCTACCGACCCCAATTACTCCCTTTCTGAATGGATCGCAGATGCCCGCGGTCGAGGTGCGACACCTGAAGAAGCTGATAATTTTGAAAAGAATGTGAGAACAATCCTGACTGTATGGGGATATCCCGACAAGCATCTGAATGATTATGCTAACAGACAATGGAGCGGTTTACTGAAAAATTATTACGGTAAACGCTGGGAAATCTTCACAAATGCAGTTATTGATGCAATGGAGAATGGTAAGACTTTCGATGAAGAGGCTACTATTAAAACCATAAAGGATTGGGAGGGTAATTGGAGCAATCTCAAAGATGCTCAGACTCCTGTATCTGATAAGAATCCCGTGCAAATAGCCCGTAAACTGCGCTCAAAATACTTCTAATTGAGAATGTATCCTAACGGCTCTTCTATCCGTTAGATATGCAACATATAAAAAATAGAATCAAAGCGGAGTGTCAAACCTAAAGAATTTGACGCTCCGCTAACTTATTATGCTGTTATTAATAATACTATGTTGGGTCTATTTTGAAGTTTTAGCAATTCTGCGTTTCTTTCCTAAGTTGGTACAAACCATACCGGCAATGATGATTGCCATTGCTATAACTTGTAACCAATGCAGTTTTCCAACACCCATCAATACGCTGGCTATTGCGGAAACTACCGGTAGCAGGTACTGATAGAGTGAAACCAATTCCGATCCAATCTTCTTTAAAGCCGGAGAAAGAAGGAAATATGCGATGAAACTTGGACATAGCAAGACGAATATGGCTTCGAGCCATGGAGCGGTCGCGGTGGAGTGAAGCAACGGCATATCGTGCATGCTGTGAATAAGTATCAACGAAGGAATTGCCGCGAACAGAAATACCCACTTCAACATTGAAACCGGACGATAGGTATGACTTGGGCCCTCTGTGATAACAAGATATGCCGAATAACAGAGCGTAGATGCAAGAGCAATCAGGTCACCAATGAGGTTTGACTGTCCTGAATGTCCCTTACCATTACCAAGGATAACTATAACCGCACCGGCTAATCCTACAAATATTCCTATGTATTCCAACAGCGATGGTCTGTTATGCCGGAATAGCACATTAATCAAGATTACAAATACCGGCGGTAAAGTCATTATGATTGAAACATCAATCGGATTGGCGTACTTTAAGGATAAGTTAAGCAGATAGATAAATCCAAACAGACCTACAGCTCCTCCTATTGCCAAACGAACCATGTCATGCTTTGATATCTTCTGCTGCTTGATAAAAATAGCTGATAACCAGAACAGCACACATGCTCCTATAATACGAATGAATGTTATGGCGTCAGTACTCATCCATTCCGGTGCCAACGCTTTTACAACGGGGATATTGATGCCCCAAAATATAGTAGCCAAGAGGATACAGGCATTACCGATCAGGAATTGGGAATGTCCGGGTTTCCGATTGACATTAGTTCCTTTTAATTCTGTCGTGGGATTCTCTCCCTCTCCAACAGTTGAATTTTCCTTATTTTCCATGTAATTTTAACGCTTGACCAATTCTCAGGGTTCAATATTTTGCCACATGGAGCAAAATGAGTAATTTAGAGATGATTTCATGCAGACAACATAATCTAATTTTGATAACTTTCTTAAGCCCACTTATATGAATATAGATGAAAGAATAGATAAAGCATTAGAACTGCGTAAGGAGGGTTACAGCTGTTCACAATGTGTTCTGATGGCGCTCGTTGATAAACTCGGCATAAATGATCAACTTGCTGTCAGAATAGGAGCCGGTTTAGGTAGTGGTGTCACGTGTGGTGAACTTTGTGGCGCGGTCAACGCATTAGCTATTGCAGAAGGATTGAAACTTAAACCGGAGGAGGCAACCTCTAACAGTAAAAAGATAGTGATGCCCAAAACATCTAAATTGATGAAAGAATACTCCGAACCTTTTGATGGCAAACTCACATGCAGGGACCTGAAAGGAAAGTGCGGAAAAACTTGTGAAGAACTTATTGCCCGGGCAATAAGTTTAGCAGAATAGAATTTAACTTCTTAACTTGTATATTATGAATAAACCAATCTTAGTGGTATCGACAGGTGCTGGAATGAGCGCTGAAAGTGGAATTTCTACTTTTAGAGATGCCGGAGGCCTTTGGGAAAATTATCCTGTTATGCAGGTAGCCTCGGCAGATGGCTTTGCTCGTGATCCGGCTTTAGTTCACCATTTCTATAATGAACGCAGAAAGGCTTTGGTGAATGCAAAGCCTAATGCAGGTCATTTGGCATTAGTGGAACTTGAGCGCAAATATGATGTGTATATCATTACCCAGAATGTAGATGACTTACATGAAAGAGCCGGAAGCCAGAATGTGTTGCACCTTCACGGAGAGTTAATGAAGATCCGCAGCATTCGTAATCCTGAATACACCGAGACTCTTGATATCGACCATTTGGAAACCACACCAGAGACACGAGGAAAAAACGGTGACCTTATGCGGCCGCACATTGTCTTCTTCCAGGAGCCAGTACCGAATATTGAGAAGGCAGCGGAATTAGTCGGTAAAGCTGATATTTTTGTCGTTATAGGCACTTCATTGGTAGTGTATCCGGCTGCAGGTCTGATTCAATGTGTACGACCCGGAACACCAATTTATTATATTGATCCGAACCCGGCTCCTACTCCGGGGGTCAGAAACATTACCGTCATTCCTGAGACTGCAAGCGCGGGCCTTAGAACATTGGAAAAGATGTTAGATTAAAGGTTTTAGGTGTTAGGTATTAGGCGTTAGGTTTTAGATGTCAGTTTTTTAGGTTGAGAGATGAGCAAATTCTATTATTGAATTGTTTATATATTAGAGCATGATATGTTGGTTAGATTCTGTCACAGACTCCCACAATATCATGCTCTAACTAAACAACTCAAAATTTAATAGACTTATGAATATATCTGATCGACTTAAACATTTCTGGCACGTCATATCCAATGTGCGTCCTATTGTCTGGATGCTACTATATCTCTGCGCAATTCCTGTATTTGCTCTGATATATTATTGGTTACCTGATGGACAGTTCCGCATTCCAGACGGTGCGCCTACTGATTACGGCAGCTGGCTGTATTACAGTATGGTCACCATCACGACTTTAGGTTTTGGTGATTATACTCCGGCACATGGCTTGGCACAGGCTGTAACCGCCATAGAGGTAGGTTGGGGAATCACATTACTTGGTTTCTTCTTGAACGCAGTGGGTTCAATGAAATCTGAAATAGATGTCACTTCTGCACTCGAAAAACAGCGTAGACTGCATTACAGTATGGAGCAGGATAAAATCAAGCAATACCTCCCCTTAATCCTTCACCGTCTTGACCACTACGCAACATATTGCACACAGTACACAAGTAAGGGTTCTCCGGTTTCTGACTCCAAAACCCTTCTCGATGAAGCTATCAGGTTAAGTCTATTTATGGATTCCATCTCCACAAAAATTGACTTGACTCTTTGGCCTGAGGTGATTGATAATTGTTTTGCGTTAATATCAGAAGTGCAACTTCACGAGTACTCAGATTCACAGGAAGAATTCACAACTTTTGCCCAAAACACGGCAAACATCTCCAAAGTGCTTGAGCAACAATTCACGAATGCTGCCGCTCAACCTATGGATCAAGCCTAAGAAAAGTTGATAAAGAAAGTACAGGAAATCAAGGGTTGCACAACCCTTGATTTTTTTGTAATTTAGCGACACAAAATGAATTTACATGGAGATTAATTCTAAGATATATGTAGCCGGACACCGCGGAATGGTTGGATCGGCAATAGTGAGAGAGTTGCAACGTCAGGGTTATACAAATATCATTACGCGAACACATGCCGAACTCGACTTGACCAATCAGGAAGCGGTGAACCGTTTCTTTGAGGAGGAGAAGCCGGAATATGTGTTCTTGGCGGCTGCTAAAGTTGGCGGTATCATGGCTAATGCGCAGCATTTGGCGGACTTTATGTATGAAAACATGATATTGGAGATGAATGCAATCCACGCAGCGTGGCGCAATGGCTGTAAAAAATTGCAATTCCTTGGCTCCTCTTGCATTTATCCGCGAATGGCTCCGCAACCAATGCCTGAATCCTGCTTGCTAACTTCTGAATTAGAGAAGACAAACGAAGCCTACGCATTGGCTAAAATCAGCGGATTGAAATATTGTGAATATCTCAACCGCCAATATGGAACGGATTATATATCCGTTATGCCGACAAATCTTTACGGGCCAAACGATAATTATCATCCGGAGCATTCTCATGTCCTTCCGGCTCTTATCCGACGTTTCCATGAAGCTAAGGAAGCGGGATTACCGGAAGTTGTCTGTTGGGGGGATGGAAGCCCTCTTCGCGAGTTCCTCTATGTTGATGATCTTGCAAACCTGTGCGTATTCTTGATGAACAATTATTCCGGAAATGAAACGGTAAATGCCGGCACCGGTAAGGAGATATCAATTAAGGAGCTTTCAGAATTAGTAGCCAAAGTTGTTGGTTATAAAGGCAAAATCGTGTGGGATACTTCCAAACCCAATGGTACACCGAGAAAACTTCTTGATGTCAGCAAAGCAACAAAATTAGGATGGACCTATTATACAGAGTTGGAAGAAGGAATTCGTCTGAGTTATCAAGACTTTCTTTCTAATCCCATGAGGGCTGAAAGATAAGCATTGCATTCGGAATTAAACATAGATACTACTTAGGGGGACCGAAAGAGGAACTGTATCCATCATTATGTCCTCTCTCCGATTTGGTAAGCTCGGACGCCATACGCAATTGCTGACAGCCGATATTACTGTTTAATTTATCAATAGCCGACATCAGTTTACGGGATTTCTCCAATCGGAGATTCTCTTCCTGAACATCATCGAATAGTGAAGGGCTGATACCTTGTCTCTTCACTATTTTTCCTAATGTCACCCCAGCTCTTTTATAGGCAATATTAGGATTAAATATCTTAGCCAAAGCATCTACTGCAGCAGCGGTAATCACTGACGTGTCATCAACCGGAGGCTCAAACTTCACGGTCATCTGAGGGGCAAAGTAACCACGCTCAGTGTGGAACCGGTTGGTTCGGAGAAACACCATCATTTCACCGCACTCCCCCTCCATGGCGCGTAAGCGCTTGCACACGTGCGCACAATATATAGCTATGCGCGCCCTAAGATAATCAAAATCATTGACATCTTCCGGAAAAGTACGGGTTTCACTGATAGAATCCTGAAATTTTCTCCCAACATGTTCCAATTCTATACACGGGGTCCCATTCAGTTCCATCCAGCTTCTCTCTCCTACTACACCGAGTTCTTTTCGCACCCAATGAAGCGGCTTACGCCTGAAGTCCCCTATTGTGAGAACGCCGACACTATACATGCGTTTGGATAGCCTGCGACCCATTCCCCATAACTCCCATATCGGCATCTTATCCAAGATTTCATGAAACTCCTCGACTTTTGCTCTAACCGAAACACACTCCCCCTTTTTCTTTCCGACCTCCGTAGCAATCTTGGCAAGTGTTTTTGTAGGTGCAAAACCTATTGTTACCGGTATACGCTCCTCTTTATAACAGGTTTCCACTATAGCCTCCCCAATTTCTAAAAGAGCACTAACTGGGATTCCACTCACATCAAGGAATGATTCATCTACAGAATAATCAAGAGTAGCGGGCACAAAACGCCGGAAAATATTATGCACCTTAAGGCTCTTTTCGCGATAAAGGAGATGGTTACCGGAATAAGCCACAATTTTTCCGGAATCAATCAGATCCCGAATTTCAAACGCCGGTTGCCCCATCCTGACACCCATTTTTTTGGATTCATTGCTTCGCGCAACCACACACCCATCGTTGTTGCTCAACACAACCATAGGGACACCATCCAAATCCGGATTGATAGATCTCTCGCAGGATACAAAGAAATTATTGCAATCTACAAGTCCAACCATCTAAATCTCTCCTCTGTCTAATTTCAAATCTATGCTTATAATGAAACTATTATCTTTTATTCTCTAATAAGGCGCACCTGCGTTCCCTCAATAGAAATAAACTCCTCTCCAAGCAAGTAAGATATATAATACTTGAGGCGCTTGGAGTCCATCCTCAATTCATTCTCAAGTATGCGGATATCCACTCCTTGCGGCCGCGTGCCCAGATAGTTGATGATTTTGCTGATATCACGAGCATTGTCGTTCTGTGTGCGAGGTCTCTGTTCCCGACATACGTCACATCCTCCGCATCTTCTGCCATCTTTCTGACCAAAATATTCAAGCATCATCAGTTCCCTGCACGCATCCACGCTTTCCGCATAACGGATCATCGCCCCGATACGGCGTTCAAGAACTGCCTTTCGCTCCTCATATATATTCCTCCCAATCAATATGTCCGCTCTGTCTTCTCGTGATGTAGGGAAATAGATATAGGGTGTCCGACTTTTAGGCACATAATGGAGCACTTTGGCTTTGGAAAGCTGCAGAAGCGCCTCATAGACATCATTCTCGCTTATAATGCACTCCTGTGCAATTCTGGATTCGCTTATAAACACATAATCTGAGAAGAGTCCGGGGTAATTTCTCAACAAACGTGCAAGAACCATATCAGCATTAGTGGTTATGCGCCCGATGTTGTACAACTCCTCCCTGCTGACCAAGATCATCACACGCGATTTACGTTCAGCCTCCTCCATGAATTCGAGATAACCGGCTTGTCCTAAGAGTCGTAATGATGATATGCAACGCTTCGTTTGATAATGAAAGATATCGCAAAATTTATCCACATCAAACTCATAGACCTTATCATACCCCTCACCAATAGCAAGATTCAGGTGCACACATACCTTTTCATAAAGCATCTTTATGTCATCGCGAGGTGGGAAGGTTTCGGTGACATGTCGCTTTAATGTTGCGACATCCCGTTCCCCAACCACCAATACTGCCCAGGAATGCTTCCCATCTCTTCCGGCACGGCCCGCCTCCTGATAGTATTCCTCCAAGGAGGGTGGAAGATCGCAATGCACTACCACCCTGACATCCGGCTTATCTATACCCATACCGAAAGCATTGGTGGCTACCATCACCCGTACACCACCCTGTTGCCAGAGTGTTTGTCTTTCATCTTTAATGGCTGGATCCAACCCTGCATGATAATATGTAGCCGAGATCCCTCCATTCTGAAGATATTCAGCAATCTCCCGCGTTCTCTTCCGACTCCGTACATATACTATTGAACAACCCTGCGTACGACTCAGAATGTGAAAAACCTCCCCAAGTTTAGAGTTCGTTTTGCGCACGATATAGTTTATATTTGAACGGGCAAAACTCATCTTGAAAACTTGCGGATTCTTCATATCCAACTGACGGCAGATATCCACCTGAACCTCAGGGATAGCCGTAGCCGTCAAAGCTAAAATAGGAAGTTGTGGGAACACCTTTCGGAGTTTGGATACATTCAGATACGCCGGGCGGAAATCATATCCCCATTGGGAGATACAGTGAGCCTCATCCACCACAATAAATGACAACTTCACCATCCTCATGATTTGGATGAACTTCTCATTTTTAAGTCGTTCAGGCGAGACATAAACTAATTTAGCTCCACCATTGAGTATCTTCTCCTCAGCGATATGTCGCTCACGCATGCTCATACCTGAGTGCAGATATACAGCTTTTATTCGACGACGCTTAAGATTATCAACCTGGTCTTTCATCAGCGATATCAGAGGTGTGACAACTATTGCCATTCCCTCGCTTGCAAGCGCCGGAACCTGAAAGGTTATAGATTTTCCACCACCGGTGGGCATCAACCCTAAGGTGTCATGACCAGACAGAAGAGACTGCACGATCTCCTCCTGCAAAGGACGAAAAGACTCATACCCCCAATATTTCTTGAGAATATCCTTAGGCTCCATTTATTATCTCCTGTTGAAATTAATCCTCCTCAGAATTTGTATAATTCCTTAAGACTTCGATGGTCTGATATCACGAATCATCAACTGAATCGTCTCACTATTGCCGGACCGTTTTCCTTGCTCAATTGTATAGCAGATATCAATCGGCTTATGGGCGTGGATATGTTCGAAATACTGTGCCATATTGAATGCTATAGCATTGATAACATGGCTTGTACTATTATCCTCCAATTCCAGCTTTATATGCTCAAGGTTCTTGCCGACCAAACGGCTTGTTCCAAAATCGAAGACATTACGCGTACAGAACACCGGATTCTGATTACCCGGACCAAACGGATTGAATTTCTTTAATGTTGAGAGCAATTCCGGAGTGATATCTGCGAATTCAATCTCTGCATCGATGTCTATATGAGGACTAAGCTGATTAGGCTTGATATTGGCTGCTACATACTCCTCAAATCGGCGGCGGAACTCCGGGATATTCTCCTCTTTCAAGGACAAGCCAACCGCATACGTATGACCACCAAAATTCTCAAGCAGATCGCGCACTGAATTCACCGCGGAATAGATATCAAAACCCTGAACGGAGCGTGATGATCCGGTAGCAATACCATTTGAATATGTCAACACTACAGCCGGCTTGTAATAGAGCTCCGTGAGTCGTGAAGCCACAATACCGATTATGCCTTTGTGCCAATCTTTATTGTAGATAACAATCGAACGCTTACCTTGAACTATATTTTCATTGTTTTCGATCAAAGCATTTGCTTCCTCGGTAATCTGCTTGTCAAGTTCCTTGCGGTCTTTATTGTACTGGTCTATATCCTTACCCTTCTCATAAGCCTCATGCAAACCTTTGCAGACAAGAAGATCCACGGCCTCAACACCACTCTGCATTCTTCCCGACGCATTGATTCGAGGTCCAATCTTGAAGATTACATCAGATATAGTAATATCCTTGTTCGTCAGTTTGCACAATCTGATGATACTTCTCAGTCCGAGGTTAGGATTGGAGTTAAGGCGCTTGAGACCCTGATATGCCATCACACGGTTCTCACCAACAATCGGCACAATATCGGCTGCGATACTTACTGCAACGAGATCCAACATCGACTCCAATTCATTGTGGTTCGAGAGACCATTGCTCATGGCAAAAGCCTGCATAAATTTGAATCCCACTCCACATCCACTGAGATAAGGACAGGGATACTTGGAATCGACAAGTTTGGGATTCAGTATTGCCACAGCATCGGGCAATACATCATCCGGCACGTGATGGTCACAGATAATAAAATCTACCCCACGCTTCTTTGCATATGCAATTTCATCAATTGCTTTGATTCCGCAATCCAGCACGATTATGAGTTTGATATCATTATCGGCAGCGTAATCGATACTTTTCTTGGATATTCCGTACCCATCCTCATATCGGGTTGGGATATAGTACTCTATACTCGAATAATAGTTCAGCAGATATTTATAAACCAACGCCACAGCTGTGACACCATCCACATCATAGTCGCCGTAAACCATTATCTTCTCCTTCGCACCCATTGCCTTATTCAGCCTGTTAACAGCCTTATCCATATCCTTCATCAGAAATGGATCATGCAATTTTGAAAGAGATGGAGAGAAGAAATCATCGGCTTCCTCCGGAGAGGTCACACCTCTTCGGACCAACAATTCAGCTACCGGTACCATACCTCCCACATGTGGAAGAATAGCCTCAGCCTCCTTCTGTTGCTGAAGTGTTAGTGGTTGATAATTCCATTTTCCTGTCATTTCTCTTCTCCTTTTTCGCTATTATTCTATTTACAAATTTAACATTATATTTCGAGGTCTGCAAATTTTATTAGGTGCACCCTAAGAGTAACAGAGAAATTTTTCTTAATTTTGTTGCATGAAGCCTGAATTAAAAAATATCACTATAGATGGGATAAATCTCACGTATGAAGAGAGCGGTCCGGATAATCCTGAAGGCACTGCCGTTCTGCTTATGCACGGCTGGGGTTGCGACCATACTACAGTGAGAAGTATCGCGAATTCCATCAACCATAAAATAAAGGTTTTTAATGTAGATCTCCCCGGACATGGAACATCTTCCGAACCTCCTTCAGCATGGGGCGTAGAGGATTTCACTCAACTGATGGAAAAATTCTGTCGCGAAACCGGAATAAAGAATCCAATTCCTATCGGACACTCATTTGGTGGAAGAATTTCTATACTGATGGCTTCACGCAATGATATCAAAAAGATGGTACTCGTGGATGCAGCCGGAATTAAACCCAAACGCAGTTTGAAGTACTATCTTAAAGTTTATTCATTTAAAACAGCAAAAAAATTACTACCCATTCTACTTGGTAAAACCAAAGGAGAGAAAGCCATTCAAGCTTGGCGTGGGAAAGCTGGCTCTGCCGACTACCGCAATTCATCCCCTATTATGCGGGCGGTGATGAGTAAGTGTGTCAACGAAGATCTAAAGCATGTGATGCCTGACATAAAGGCATCTACCCTATTGATCTGGGGTGAGAATGATACGGCGACCCCACTTTCCGATGCGAAAACAATGCAGAAACTGATACCGGATGCCGGATTAGTAAGCTGGCCCGGATGCGGACACTATTCATTTTTGGATAACCCCGGAACATTCCGGGCAGTCC
Organism: uncultured Sangeribacter sp.; assembly: GCA_964512705.1. Taxonomy (GTDB): domain Bacteria; phylum Bacteroidota; class Bacteroidia; order Bacteroidales; family Muribaculaceae; genus Lepagella. Next base: position 32,511 of record CAZEJY010000006.1, read on the forward strand.
TGCAAAGTTTTATTTAATTCCTCTTCTATTGATCAACTCCTCAAACTATAGTAACCTCATAATTCCAACTACTCACTATGTCGATATTCGCCATCTCAGTCTATACTGTTAGTATCATATATATGCTTCTGAATTTCAAGCAGGACATTCAGATGTTTCAACAGAATTCCTATCGCATTCCCCGCTATTGGAAATGGTTGCGAGGGAACTATGCGAACATGTGGAGACTGGTGGACTTAGCATGCGTATTCATACTCCTTTCCACTCTTATCAAACCCGCCGGCGCAGCTCTGATCGCTTCAATAGTTGCTTTGGTAAAAATCCCGCTAATATTCAAACGCAAATATAAAAAGCCCCTTGTTTTCACGGCAAGAGTAAAAAGATTATATGCCGTCACTGCCTTGATTGCATTGGGTGCAACAATTCCAACAATCATTTGTCTCCAGCCTGCTGAAATACTTTCTTCTGTTTATACGGGTCTCACTCTCAACCTTGCTACCATCTTCCTTATCTCTTTCCTCTCTTGGATTCCGATGCTGGTTGCGGATATCATTTTAATGCCGGTTGAGAATGAGATTAAGAACTATTATATCCGTGATGCCAAGAAAATATTGAAGTCAATGACAGACCTCAAGATAATAGGTATCACAGGCTCTTACGGTAAAACAAGTACAAAGCATTACTTGCACCGAATTCTCTCCGAAAAGTATGATGTACTGATGACTCCCGGGTCTTTCAATACCCCAATGGGCGTAGTGAGAACAATCCGCGAGTATATGAAGCCCTATAACGAAGTCTTCATTTGTGAAATGGGAGCAAAGCAGGTTGGAGATATCAAGGAGATTTGCGATATTGTTCATCCTCAGGCAGGTATTATCACTGCCGTGGGACCGATGCATCTTGAATCATTCAAGAGCATCGAGAATGTGCAATCTACAAAATTTGAGCTTGCTGATGCACTGCCCGCAGATGGTATGATTTTTGTCAACAACGATTTTGAATATTGTGCTAACCGACCCGTAACCAACACTAATGAAATTCTTTATGCGGTCACTAACCCGAAGGGCGCTCAATATGTCGCAGAAGATGTAACCTACTCCCCTTCCGGCACAACATTCACAGTCATCGGCCCCGATGGTTTCTCTCTCCCGATCCGAACCAGACTACTCGGAGAATGTAATGTTTCCGACCTTCTCGCTGCAATTTGCATGGCGCTCTATATGGAAGTTCCCGCTGATAAAATACAGTATGCTGTAGAATCAATTGAACAGGTGGAACACAGATTGTCAATGAAGCGTACTCCCGGAGGCGTAACCATAATAGACGATGCCTTCAACTCCAACCCTGCAGGATCTAAGATGGCAGTAGATGTGCTGACTCAATTTAAAGAGGGTAAGAGAATTATCGTCACTCCCGGCATGATTGAATTGGGAGATAGACAGTATGAACTGAACAAAGTTCTTGGACGCCATATTGGTGAGAACCTTGATGTTGCCATAATCGTGGGAACCTACAATCGAGACGCCCTCTGCGAAGGTATTAAGGAAACGGACTTCAACCTGGAGAACCTGATACCCGTCGCAAGCTTCAACGAAGCTCAACAGGTGCTCTCAACCCTTCTGAAGTCGTGCGACACTATCCTCTACGAAAACGACCTCCCCGACACCTTCAAGTAAGGCTCCAGCCTCCTTCTTTGAAAATTTATTAAGTTGAAGGATTGAAATTTATGGTAGCTATTGCATATTATCAAAATAAAATATAGATTTGCAAAGTAAATAATTCCGGGGCATTAGCTCATCTGGCTAGAGCGTTTGACTGGCAGTCAAGAGGTGACCGGTTCGATCCCGGTATGCTCCACCAACTATAAAACCTTATAATCAGTCATCCGACCGCTGATTATAGGGTTTTATTTTTCTATCTACAAAATCGGTATTTCTAAAGATTCTGAGAAGGTATTAATGTTCGAAGAACATACCTTTCAATAGCCGGGTACATGGCGTCTTCGCCGACATGTGCGCGGTAATTATTCCAATGAAACAATGTCAGAAAGACATACCTATTAAACATCGTGAAATATTTTGTATTTTAATACGTTATATTATAAATAGGGATGAGTTATGTTAAAATCGAGAGCTTTTAAATATCATGTCGGTCGATACGTTGCAAAGAACCCCAATTATTTTATTACTGTTTATCTTTGCTATTCTATTGCCCTTATATGTTATGTATTAGTTCATATAAGCTGGATTCTTGCTCTCATTCTTCTTCCTTTTGGATTTATTGGCCTATGCTTCCTTACTTGGTATATAGATAAATATACTACCCAGAAAGAGAAAGCTGAGAAAGAAATGAAAGATCTTGCAGATGCTATCAGCGCTGACCGCTTCTGGCGACGCCTCTTCGGCGGTTAATCTATATCTAACATGCTTTTAATTTGTTGCTGAACATTGCGTCTGCGTGCATATCGCAACAACTTTGAAATGGAAACCCTATATTGACTAAGAGCAGTTTCCATCATATAATTAAATTCAATCCCACGAAGGTAATTCAAATCTGGATCTTGCAAAATATCAACGAGTAATTTTTCAATAGATGGAGAAGGCACATCATCAACTTTTAGCAACGGAGATTCTGTCACAAGTGGTTTGATAATAACGCATTCTTTTCGCAAATCCACGTAGTCATTCATAAAATCAGCAGTAGGTTGTTTGTAAACATTCGAAAAGTGTTCTTTTAATAATGAGAAGACTGCATCAACAGCATCTCTATTGGTCTCGACGTAAATGGCATGATTTACAGACAGGTGATGCTGAAGAGGCTCATATATTTCTCCTGAATAAATGCAAAAGTCTGCAAATGGTAACGCTGAGTGAAGCATATTATAAATGTACTTGACATTATCTGAAATCAAAATTGGGAAATCCTCTTTTATTGAAGCCTTCATATATTTTCCATATCCGATCCTGACAATATCACCTGCGGAAGCAAGTCGACTCAGATGTTGCCTTATTGTAACTGGCTTCAGCCCATAGGCAGCTGCAATGTCGTTAACAGTCATAGTATCATGACTATTGGCATATTTCATTATATATTTTACTCCGCTCATGTAGAAATTTGTTCAATTTACATCGCAAATATAATATAAATTCGGCAACAGTTCAAGTCTTTTGCCGAAGTTATATATATTGAATACGTCGCCAGACAAATACAACTAAAGCAAAGGAACATGCAATACAATTTGGTCCTCTGATGCTCTTGCCATCTACTCTTCACTCTAAAAGTTGAGAAGATAAAATGTTAGAAGAACATACCTTTCAATAGCCGGGTACATGGCGGCTTCGCCGACATGTGCCCGGTCAACCATCACAATGAAACAATGTCAGAAAGACATACCTTCTGATACTGATAAATAATAAATTAAAAAGTATCAATTCAAGCATAGATTCATCAAAGGCCCTTTAATAATTTAGCGTTTCATGTTTATGCGAGTTGGATGAGTTCTACCCCATTTCTCTTCCCATGCGTCTTTTGCTTTCTCTATTTCCAGATAATCATCAAGAGTAAGTTTATAACAACCTTTTGCCATCCGTTTTATTTTCCTTTTTTCTTTTATCTTTTTAATATAAGGAAGTATAAATTTTTCTTTAATTAGATAACATCCCAACCATATTAAACCATAAGCGACACATGACAATAGAATTACAATCCATATCTCGGGCATGATCATTGTCATCATGACAACAATTAATATCATCCAGACATAAATTCCAATCATAATAATAAGCTTTTATCCCGTAAAGATAATAAATACTTTTGGTTTCTCAATTTTACTTTTGCAGAATAAAATTTTGAACGGAAAGAAAGCAATAGGAAGGAACGGGAACTTGCTTTTACATGTTTTCTCTGAATGAATATAAATCGGAACTGCACCCGAAAGTTCGAATTGAGCTTTTCGGGTGCAGTTCTCTAATGACTTATTATTTTATATTTCAGCGGACGTAGACTTTGCTTCCGTTGATGATGTAGATTCCGGGGGTGGTAATGGATTTCACCGGCATACCATTGAGGTTGTAGATAATTTCCTGCGTAGGTTCTCCTGAAATCTCTGAGACAGAGGAAGATTCGCGCTCTATACGGAAACGAATAAGCTTTGATAACATATTATCCCCCTCATAAATTCCGGCAAGATACTCTCCATCTTTAAGTGAGGTTAGATCTGCCGTAATTACAAATTCCTTGGATTCACCGGATAGCAGATATTCACGGTCAGAGGATTTTGAATATACATCCCTTCCTCCGTCACCCGGGAAGATGAATAATTGCAAAGAACCGAAGTAGGCACCCGATTCACAATCTACCTTGAAGGCAAAATTCACCGATTCCGGAGTCTTAACAGGCTCAGTACCCTCTACCTTAAAATCAGATACGCTTATTTTAGTATCTTCGGTCATTATTTCAACTTTGACCGTTATGGGCGCGCTGACGTCTTTGCCGGTGTTATCCCTGAAGACTAATGTATAATTCCCTGCCGGAAATTCCTGATCTTTCTCTGCTGTGAAATCACCTATGTAATCAGCTATCTCCTGACGTTCTTCTCCCAAGATATCAACCGGACGGAATTTGGATTTTGCCACAACCGTTCCTACCGAATCAAGAAGAGTCGGAGTTACAGTACCGTAAAATTCATCCGTGCTTGTATTCCTGACATTAAAGGGCATAGGGAATTCACGATCGCGATAAATTACAGATGGGAGTTTAATTTCCTCAACATTGACAACAGCTCCGGTTTCATTTTTCAGCTCAGCTATTTTATCCTGAACTACAGCAACAACTCGTGAGGGATAGCCAACTGGCATTCTGACGTCTAACCATTTCCCATCGGCATAAAGAGCCGGAGTTATATAATACGTACCATCTGGCAGCTCCGGGAATCGAACCTGAATATTCTCCCTACCATATTCCGGACGATACCCATCAACACTCGGTCCATCCATATACTTCACCTCTTTACCATCTGCAGAAGTGAACTTCAAACCAAGTCGTGAGTCCTTGGGCATCGTTGATAAGCTGTAATTATAGTATAGACCTTTGCAACTGAAGTCCTCTCCCGCTTTCACAGTCTTGGCATCTGTCTGGAATGCCTCGACGTTGTACATTATATACACCGGTTTATCTCCTGTCTGAGGGAGACGCATCCCAAGTGTAGCTACCTGACTCAAATTGAATCCTCCGGCACCTCCGCCAACGCCAAGATCATCGGGATTCAGAGCTGTCAGCAGGAAATAACCATTGCTCAATCCACCCCAACCCCAGTTGAAATGGAAATAACCGTCAGAACTGTAGCCATCGCATATAAACTGATGTCCACCGGCTGTTCCGGCACCACTATAGAGCACAGGTAGTCCTTGTGCAAGATCGGCATAAATCATCTCTTCCCATTCATCGTAGCCATAAAAAACACGATTAGGCATCCATAAAGATGGTGAATAATCAAATATATTAATCAATGATTCCCCCATCACTGTAGTTGCCGCGCCACTTTCTCCCGGCTCGTAGTGCATATCCACACTCACTCCACAAGCAAGCATAAGTTGTGCAACAGCGTGCTTTGAATCCTCCGAACTTTTGGAATCATACCTATCGGTCATCAGGTTCCATTGGAAAGGTGTATTCTCATAATCAAAAGTAAGCTCCTCCTCACCCGGACGCCAGAAATAGGAATGGCTCCCCTTTCCGTGAGCGGGGTAATTATAAAATTTCATAGCCTGAGCCATTGCAGTAGCAACACAACCAGTCACGGTTTCTTTACCATCTACCTTCGGACACAATTCATTATACGGTCCCTCTTGATTCCACTCCGTCTGAATCAACGGTTTAATTTCAGCCCTGTTCTTATGCGTTGCAACTCGACTTTGTGAAGCCGTGACGCCTTTGGATTTCAAATATTGCAATTCACTGTTGTAATACTCCATCCAATACGCCAAGGCGGGATTGGCGTCAGTATCGAAACTTCCGAAATCAGAATAAGCAAGAAGTGCAGGAGCGGCATCATCGTCAGGAAGCACAACGAATCCTTCTCCTTTAGAAAAGACATATAGATTACCTATAGTAGATTCATGTTTAAAAGACTGCGCGCCATCCCTCAGTATTGGATTCTGAACGGATTTCGCCTTCAATTGTCGCGAATTCTGTAAACGGTTCAGGGCTTGTTCCGGCGTTAAATCTGCTGCCCAACCGAACGAAACGGATGCAAAAACTGCAACTAATAGGGGTAGAATGTTTTTCATAGGCTTAATGGGTTTCATAAGTTTAATATTGCGGTATAAGTAGCTTCTAAAAATTAACTATATGATAAAAATATTAAGTAGCCTTTCAGGTGAATATATCCTTGCTCGTCTTTTAGGTATATTTTTAACTTTCAATCAGTCGTTTAGCCTGCTAAACTCCATCATTCAAGTGAAAAATATCCTCTAAAATACTTCACAATTATATATTCATTAATTTTTATCAGCTACTTACAAATTAAACAAATAAATAGCCTAAAGTTCACAAATGCAATAACTAAAAATAAAGTTACGCCCCAGACGTGCCGTTATCACACACCCGAAAATAACAAAAGGATGATCCTTATCACAAGGAACATCCTTTTATAATACTAATCTCTAATACCTAATCTATTTAAATCTATTTATGAATTTGCTTGTGGAGCCTTTGCACCGGGGCGACCCTGAAAACCTTTCATTCCCTTGCCACCTTTAATGCCTTTAGCACCCTTTACGCCCTTAGGACCGTGAGCTACTGCACGATGTGATGGATTGTTGATGAAATAGTTCTGAAGGAATTTCACATATTGATCGCTATCAAGAATCTCACTCATATCCTTAAGATACTTTGCGCGAAGTTCATTTTTTGCCTGATGCATTTTTGCCCTTGCCTCTTTAGACTGCTTCAAAGCTTCAGCTTTTGCTTCCTTGGAGTCCTTCTGAACATCTGCTTTAGCGATTTTGCTATCTTTCTGAGCTTTTACCATCTCCTGACGTGAAAGACGCATACCTTCATTCAGCGCTTTAATTTTAGCCTGCTGTGCATCGGAAAGAACTATACCTTCGAAGAGAGCAGCCTGTTTTGCACCCTTATCTCTCTGCTGCTTGAACTTTCCATCTTTTTTACCTTTGCAACAATCTTTCTTATCCTTGCAATCTTTATTATCTTTGCACTCTTTCTTCACACACTCCTTTTTATTGCATTCCTGAGACTGAGTCTGAGCGAAAGAGGTGAATGATGTTCCTAACATTGTCAAAAACGCTAACCCTAAAATTGTCTTTTTCATTTCAAATAATTTTTTACGATTATAAATTTGTTTCTTTTACTATAACTTTTTGTTTCTTTTTCGTAACTTTGACTTATAAAACAATCCAAAGTTTAAACAAAAGCTGAATTTTAACTTAATTTTAGAGATTTATGCGTCCCCTTTCACGCTACACACTATTGTCTATATTGCTTTGTAGCAATTCATTAAATTTTGTTTATGCTGCAAAAGATGATAAAGGTATTAACACTTCTAAACTTCAGGAACTTCGCCAATCATACCAATGCGATGGATCTACCAAAGCTCTGAGAAATGCTTTGAACGGTACTGATATCGACAAAATAGCTAAAAATCCTGATGCTGCAGAAAATTTTGATACCCATTTCTCACATAAAGTTAAAAGCAAGGGAATCACAGACCAAAAATCATCGGGGCGCTGCTGGCTCTTTACCGGTCTTAATGTGCTTCGCGCTCAAATGATGGCAAAACACGACCTTCCGGAATTGGAGCTTTCCCAAAACTATAACTTCTTTTATGACCAGCTCGAGAAAGCCAATCTATTTCTTCAAGGTGTAATTGATTATGCCGACAGACCGGCAGACGACAAGATGGTTGACTGGCTGTTCGCCAATCCCCTCAGTGATGGAGGTCAATACACCGGGCTTTCTGATAATATTATGAAATATGGAGTGGTTCCGGCTGAGGTGATGCATGAATCATTCACTTCCAACAATACGGCAAAGATGCGTCGCCTCCTATCACTCAAACTTAGAGAGGATGGTTTGGAATTACGTAAGATGTACGCTGACAAAGCATCAGAAAATGAGATTCAGGCCCGCAAGACTGAGATGCTTAAAGAGATATATCGAATGCTTGCCCTTACACTTGGAGAACCTCCGACAGAATTCACATTTAATAGAAAGAATAAAAAAGGTGAGATCATAGAAAGTCGCAAGTATACTCCACAGGAATTCTACAAAACTTTTGCAGGGAATGATCTGAAGAATGATTACGTGATGTTGATGAATGATCCGACTCGCGAATATCATAAGGTATATGAGATTGACTACGACCGTCACTCCTATGATGGAGAAAACTGGAAATATATCAATCTGCCGATTGAGGAAATAAAGGACATAGCTATCAAGTCCATCAAAGACAGCACCATGATGTATTTCTCATGTGATGTTGCAAAAAGCTACGACCGAGACAGAGGTGTACTTGATGTCGACAACTTCGATTACGAGTCACTGTTGGGTGTCAAGTTCGGGATGGACAAGGCTGATAGAATACGTACCCATGCCAGCGGTAGCTCCCATGCCATGACACTTATGGCTGTCGATCTTGACAAGGATGGCAAGCCTAAAAAATGGATGGTTGAGAATAGTTGGGGAAAGGGTCCTAACGATGGACACTTGATCATGACTGATAAATGGTTTGATGAATATATGTTCCGTCTGGTAGCAAATAAAAAGTACTTGAAACCTGAAACCCTCAAGTTACTTAATCAGAAGCCTATCTTGCTGCCCGCATGGGATCCGATGTTCATCTCTGAAGAATAATGCTCAATACATAATGCATAATGCATAATGCACAATTCACATTGCACAATGCACAATTCATATTGCACAATGCACAATTCATATTGCACAATGCACAATTCATAATGCACAATGCATAATGCTCAATTCACAATGCACAATGCACAATTCATAATGCACAATTATCTACTCTCTCCTTGCTCCCTCTCCTTTCAATTAATATAAGGTCTGTTAAGTAGCTGACAAAAATTAATGAATATATAATTGTGAAGAATTTTTAGGGATATTTTTTACTTGATTGATGGAGTTTAGCGGGCTAAACGACTGATTGAAAGTTAAAAATATACCAAAAAGACGAACAAGGATATATTCACCTGAAAGGCTACTTAATAATAAACACCATATAGTTAATTTTTAGAAGCTACTTAATATAAGGTCTGTATATTTATGAATGAAATTAAGTCTGTTTTTAACTATTCAGCGCGCACAGCCTACATTAAATTCCATAACTCAGAAATAGCAAAGCGTGCAAAACCGGGCAACTTCCTTATTCTTCGGTTTGAAGAGGATGGCCCGAGATTACCCTTCTCAATCATTGACACGGAACCGGAGTCCGGCACTGTTGAGATTATTATCCATAAGGCTGAAGGTCTCGATGATTTCAAGCCGTTATTGAAAGAGGGTTTGTCATTACCTGATGTGTTAGGACCTTTAGGTAAAGTTCCTGAGATTGATAAAGATAAACGAGTTCTATGTTGCGGAGATGGAGCAGGATTTATTCCACTCATGCCTATTATCCGGGAACTTCACAACCGCGGCTGCAACGTGTGGGCTGTGATGACCGAAAGAACGGAAAAAATTTCATGTATCTCGGATGAAGTTGAGAGCTATTGTGATCGCGTCATACTTGCCCCCGACAATGGACTTTATGAAATCCTAAAGAGGGAGATAGAAACTAACGGGATTGAAAAGATCTGGATGTCCGGACCCTCCGATTTGCTCAAGGAGATAACAAAGGTTGCGGATGATCTTGACATTGAAGCGGACTGTATCCTCAATATGATTATGATTGATGGTATCGGTTTATGTGGCACATGTCGAGTTATCGTGGATGGCAAACGTCTGCAGACCTGTATTGACGGACCGGTCTTCGATGCCCGGAAAGTAGATTTCAATCAATTGTTGAACCGACAAAGACTCTTCTAATGACAACAGATAGAAACGAACAATGGCGCGTTGAACTCCGCAACTCAATACCGGTGAAAGAACGCACAGCTATTCCACGTGGAATAATGCCTGAACTTGATCCTTCCTGGCGCATTCATACCGAACGGGAAGTAAACTCGGGATATAGCTTGGAGCAAGCAGTGCTCGAAGCTACACGATGTCTTGACTGTCCTGATCCAGGTTGCCGAAAAGGCTGCCCCGTCCACAACGATATTCCCGGATTCATTAAGAACTTGGAAAGACGGGATTTCCACGAGGCGATGAGAGTGTTAAACCAGACTACAGTGCTCCCGGCAGTCTGCGGAAGAGTTTGTCCCCAAGAGAAACAATGCGAAGCATCCTGTATCTATAATAAGATGAAAAAGCAACCGGTTGCAATCGGGAACTTAGAAAGATTTGTAGCTGATTACGAACGTAATACCGGGTCACAGTCTGAGATCAGGTGCGATACAACTCCACTGCCGATAAAAGTTGCGGTCATCGGAAGCGGTCCCTCCGGACTCTCATTTGCTGCCGATATGCGCAGAAAAGGTTACCAGGTAACAGTATTTGAAGCACTACACATGTTTGGAGGTGTACTCAAATATGGAATACCGGAATTCTGCTTACCCAATAAGGTTGTTGAAAGTGAAATAGATAAACTCCGTAGAATGGGTGTGGAGTTTATCAAGGATTGTTTCGTGGGCAGAAGCATCTCCTACCAAGAACTTCAGGAATCCGGATATAAGGGTATTTATGTGGCAACGGGTGCCGGAAAACCTCGTTTCATGGGTATTCCCGGTGAAAACCTTCCCGGTGTCATGACCGCAAATGAATATCTTATTCGTCTGAACCTACTCGGCCCGGAAGCAATGGGTCGCAATATGATGTCGCTTCGTGGAAAGAATGTTGCCGTGATCGGTGGAGGTAACACCGCCATGGATGCTGTACGCTATGCCCGACGCATGGGCGCAGAACGCGCTATGATTGTGTACCGACGTGGTACCGATGAAATGCCGGCGCGCCAGGAAGAGATCCGACATGCACTTGAAGAGGGTGTTGAATTTCTAACCCTTAGGAATCCTATAAGATATGAGGCGAATGAGAAAGGATTTCTTGATAAGATGATTCTTCAGAAAATGGAATTGGGTGAGCCTGATGCATCCGGACGCAGATCACCGGTGGCAATAGATGGTGAGACCGAAGAGATTCCGGTTGATATCGTTGTTGTCAGTGTCGGCTACCTCCCTAATCCTCCGGAATCAATGCCCTGGCTCGACAAAACATCACAAGGAAGCATTGTCGTTGATGAAGAATCGATGAAATCCTCCTCATCATCTATCTATGCCGGTGGCGATATTGTGAGAGGACCGTCTACAGTTATCGTTGCTATGGGCGATGGACGCCGCGCCGCTAAGGCTATGGCTGAGGCTTTTGAAAGAGCGATGGAAGGCATTAGTTTATAGAGGTGCGTGAGTTAATTACACACTCTACTTTTTATCACACCCCTAAAAGTGCGAACTGATTTAATTCAGGATTAAATTTGAGATGGGGCGAGGAGAAGTATTGCGCGAAGGCTCCCGAGGATGCTAATTCCTTCTTCGTGCCATAAGCAGAACCTATTCTGCAGTCAAGGAGAAGAAGCTTGGTTGAAAGGGGAAGAGCCATATTCAGGTCATGAGTAGACTGGATGATAATCTTCCCCTTTTCAGTTGCCAATCGCTTTAATAAAGCCATCAATTCAACTTTACTTGGAAAATCGAGAAACGCTGAAGGTTCATCCAACAGGATCAATGGTGTATCTTGAGCCAAAGCCTTTGCTATCATAACCTTCTGATATTCACCATCGCTCAAGGAGGATATTTCGCGTTTTGCTAAAGACTCCACTCCAACTAATTCAAGAGAATCCTTAACGATTCTCTTATCCTCCGGCGAAAGATATCCCCATCTGCCTGTATATGGACTTCTGCCAAGACCTACAATTTCCTCCACACTCGAAACCATGTTGGAAAGCCGACCGGTCAGAACCACACTCACCATTTTCGAACGTTCGGCAGGTGTCATGGTTTCAAATTTGAAATTATCAATGAAAATCTCACCACTTAGAGGCGCAATAAAACCGGCAAGCGTCTTGAGAAATGTAGATTTTCCTCCCCCATTACAACCTAACAGAGAAACAAAATCACCATTTTCAAAATATAGATTTAAACCTTTGGAGACAATCTTTTCTCCCTTACCTGTTTTGTACCCGGTAGTCAGATTATTGATAGTCAAATTCATATCTTTTTATTCTTGTTGAATTACAATTATGAATGCCATAATTATCGGGTAAAGTTAAAAAATTATGTAATTACTGTTGGTTGATATTGGAAAAAAATTTAACTTTGCAACGAATTCATAAAAGGAATGAGGTGAGATTCCTCTACAGTCCCGCTACGGTCATAGTCCGACCCTTAATGAAGTTCACATTTACCAAAGTTTTCTTCGAGGATGAGAAAGCAAGAAGCATTATTAAGATTATTTGCAGCATTACTCACCTCGGCGATTCCAGCCGGGGATTTTTATTGTATGGGGGCGGAGATTTCCGAAACCCCTGATACACTCCCTACGTTACAAGTTGACGCAATGCGTCATTCCAAAGAGATCACATCCTCAACTCCACTTTTCAAAATAGATATCGACCGGCTGAATAACAGCGGAATTTCGGATATTTCTGAAGCACTGCGCACTCTGCCCGGATTGAATCTTAAGGATTATGGGGGTGCGGGGGGATTAAAGACAATCTCCGTGCGCGGTTTGGGCGCTAAACATAGTGGCGTGATGTATGACGGTCTTCCCCTATCCGAAATTCAAAATGGCGAGATAGACTTATCGCGTTACACACTCAACAACCTGAGTTCCCTTTCCCTCTCTACCGGAGGAGAAGCAGATATCTTTATACCTGCAATGGCTGCCGCCTATGCATCATCACTCGGCATTTCGACTATCAGCGCTGAATTCAACAAAGGTATGAGTTTGGTTACCCGTCTTACAGGAGGCTCTTTCGGATTTATTAATCCTTATCTGCATATTGCAGGAAGTAACGGAAAAAATCTGAACATGACTCTGACGGGAGATTTCATCCATTCTAAGAATGACTATCCTTTTACACTGATTAATGGAAACGAAATCACTCATGAACATAGGCAAAATTCAGCAATGAACTCAGCGCATGGAGAATTTGCCATAGCCTATAAACCCTCTACCCGGTCCCTGATTAATGGTAAAATCTATTACTATAATAATCATCACCATCTTCCTGGACCGGTAATTTACTATGCTAATCCGAGTAATGAAATTTTGCACAACCGCAATTTCTTTTCACAAGTGAATTATCGCCAAGGTTTAGGAAGTAAATTCACACTCAGGATATTAGGTAAATTTGATTGGGCTACCACAAGATATACAGATATTGACGGGCAATATCCCGGAGGGAAACTCGATCAATATTATATTCAGAGAAATTGCTATGCGTCGGGATCACTTCTTTTTATCCCGTTGGAGACTCTCTATTTCTCTTATGCCGCGGATTATAATAGAAATGAATTGCAGAGCAATCTCTCATCCAATACCGCTCCATTCAGAAACGCATTCCTTCAGACTTTAGGTGCAAAACTGAAACTGAACTTTATTGAGGTAAATGCAAGAATTCTTCATTCTCTTTTCCGAGATTCATCTAAATTAAACAGTTCACATAAAACCTATAATCGTTTTTCACCTTCATTATCGCTTTCTGCAAAACCTTTTGCAGATACCGCTCTCTTTTTTCGGGCTTCGTATAAGAATGTGTTGAGAATGCCAACATTTTGTGAACTTTACTTTGATCATTACGGGACCATAAACCTTGACCCGGAGATATCAGATCAGTATAATATTGGCATCACATACTCCACACCTGCCGTTAGCGCTATCAGAATTAAAAGTTTGCAGTTTACTGCTGACGGATACATTAATCAGGTGAAGAACAAGATAGTTGCCATCCCTTATAATATGTTTATGTGGAGGATGACAAATTTAGGAAAGGTTAGAATGTATGGCGCCGATTTTACTTTAAATTCTGAGATAAGTTTATCCTCAAATCACTCACTTGAATTCGGAGGTTCCTACAGCTATTTAAGAGCGGAGACTCTTTCTTCTCCGGACAAAGCAGATTGGAAAAAACAGGTCGCTTATACCCCCCTCAATTCCGGCTCTTTTACTTTATCATGGCTCAATCCATGGGTAAATGTTGGCACTCACGGGATTGGATCCAGTTCAAGATATGCAACTAATGAGAATTTACCCGAAACGAAAATCAAAGGGTACTTTGAAATGGGTTTCTCCATATTCCGTTCATTCTCAATAAAAAGAAGCGCCCTTTCAGTACGGGCTGAACTCATCAATGCTTTTAACGAGCAATATGAGATCATTCGTCGGTATCCTATGCCGGGACGAAGGGTACAGTTGACTTTAGGATATAAATTTACAACAAATTGAGCTGAAATAACTAAACTAATATAACCACACTAACTACAATAAAATGAAAGCTATTTTCAAAGCAATTCTTTGCTCTGCGCTAATGTTTACAGCCGTGAGCTGTAATAAAACTGATGATGAACCAACAGTAAACGACGAGAAAGATTTCTCCGTATTTATCATTAATGAGGGTAACTTCTATTCCGGAGTTGATGGTTCACTGAATGGAATAAATCTTAGTGAGAAATCCATAGGTAAAAACCTGTTCCTTACTGCCAATGGCCGCAACTTAGGAAACACACCTACTTGCGGAATATTTGTCAATGACAAACTCATCATCGGAGTAGAATACTCAAACACTATAGAAGTGCTCGATGAAAATTACAAGAGCATAAAACAGATTAAATTATCCGACACTTCAGCAGGCACTCAGCCCTTTTCAATGATAAAGGATGATAAATATGTATATATCTCAATGTTTGATGGATACGTAGCCCGCTTTGATCCATCTACATTAGAGATTGACAAGAGTGTTAAAGTAGGACCGAATCCGGAGAATATAGCTATTCATCAAGGAAAAATCTACGTGCCTTGTACTGACGGAATGAATTATCCTAACTATGGCACAACAGCATCTGTCATTGACATCAACAAATTTGAAGTTGAGAAAACCATCACAGTACCAATTAACCCTCGAAAATTCATGAGCGTTGATGGTAAACTGTTTCTTCTGACAGGTGGTGATTATGCAGCTAATTTGGCAACACTATATGAAATCAATACTGCCAACTATACTGCAACACCCATTGCTCCGGCAACAATGGCAACAAGTTACAAAAGTGATATCTATCTGATCGATACTCCTTTTTCAGAAGATGGTGTGAAGATAGACTATAAAAAATACAATGTTACAAAAAGCGAGATGCAGGCGTTCGGTTATGATACCAAAGGACTGGAATATCCGAATGCTATTGCTGCAGATCCTAATACAGGTAATCTGGTAATTACATCTCTCGTGTACGATGGACAATGGCCAAGCTATGTCTTACCGGGCTACGCAATTGTATATTCCAAAGATGGTTCTCAGATTGGCAAATTTGATATGGGTGCCGGTACGTCTCACATCTTCTTCCGTTAAACATGAATTTTTACAGGTTCAAAATATATTATATTCTTTTGTTTATGATGTTGATCCCGATCGCAGTCAGTTGCGGTCGGGACAACCGTCATTCCGGAAGTTCCGCTTCCGGAGATAATATCGCGATGAAATATGCCAAGTATCTTCGTCTCGAAGATTGCGGCACATATACGAAAGCGACGATAGTGAACCCTTGGGACACGACCAAGCTTCTCGGTGTCTACCTCCTCGTTCCGGAAGACATTGATTTACCACAATCGGGAAAGGGGGAAGTTGTGGTGCGCACTCCTGTTAAAAGTGCTGTAATATATTCATCCGTACACGGAACCCTCTTGGAGGAATTAGGCGCTGTTAAATCTATTACCGGCATTGTTGATGCACAGTATATAGATAATGATTCCCTTAAAAACAGAATCAAACGTGGGGAAATAGTTGATTGTGGAACTTACGCTTCCGTGAATAGAGAACAGATAATATCACTCTCGCCGCAAGTGCTTCTCAGTCCTCCTTACGATAACGGCAAAGAGAATATAACTCTTCCGAAAGGGATAAATATGATTAAATGTGCTGATTATATGGAACAAAATCCCTTAGGCAGAGCTGAATGGATAAAGTTTTTCGGCAAGCTATTTGATAAACAAGAGATTGCAGATTCTTTGTTTAATAGAACTGAAGAGGAATACCTTGCCTTAAAAAATAGAGTAGCTAAAATTAAACAGAAACCAAAAGTAATATTCGATAGAATTTATGGCTCTACCTGGGATATGCCCGCAAAAAAATCAACAATTGGATATTTTATAGAGGACGCGGGTGGTCAAAATCCTTTCGAACATGTAAATCGTCCGGGGGCTATCCATCTCTCGCCTGAGAAGGTCCTTGCAGAAGCCAACGATGCCGATTACTGGTTTATCCGCTACTATGGAGGAGAGGCGCCTACCAAAGCATCCTTGGCTAAGGAATCAGACTTCTATCCTAAATTCAAGGCATGGAAGGATGGAAGAATCTATATTACGGATACCTCCAAGTCACATATTTTTGAGGAGTACGCATTTCATCCACAATGGCTTTTAGCAGATATGATAAGCATCCTTCATCCGGAGACCGGAATTATTCCTCCGAGGAAATACTTCAATAGAATTGCCCAATAACAAATGAATAAACCAATACTATTCATATTATTAATAATCGGATTAGTTGCACTATTCCTTGCCAATCTGCTATTTGGATCTATACATATTGAACCGGCAGTGGTATGGGAGGCAATAGTGAATCCTAACTCCGATGATACAATGGGGTTTATTGTAAGGGAGAGCCGACTACCGACAGCGTGCACTGCTCTACTTGCCGGGAGTGCATTAGGTGTTGCCGGACTTATGTTGCAAACTCTTTTCCGGAATCCTTTGGCAGGCCCATCTATTTTGGGAATCAGTTCAGGAGCGAGCTTGGGTGTAGCATTGGTAGTTCTATTTTTCGCAGGCACTCTTTCATTAGGATTTGCTGATTGGAGCGGGACTATGGCGATTACAATCGGAGCTGTTCTTGGAAGTGCAGCCGTGATGGGTGCACTGATCTTTTTCTCAAGCTATATACGCAGTGACCTGTTACTCCTAATCACCGGTATAATGGCAGGCTATTTGGCCTCCTCACTGGTAACACTTCTCTCCTCATTGGCTACAGCAGAGGGTATACAGGGATATGTCTCCTGGGGAATGGGAACATTTAATGCGGTCACCATGGATTCCCTACTGTCTTTTACATCGCTTATCTTGTTATCCTTGCTTTTATCAATGTTCCTATGTAAGCCGCTAAACTTACTACTACTCGGTTATGATTATGCCCGTAATCTTGGAATAAATATCAAGCGGGTGAGAAACTGTCTGTTGATAATTTCCTCCCTCCTGACAGCCATAGTCACGGCTTGGTGCGGACCTATATCATTCATCGGATTAACGATACCGCACATTTCACGTCTTTTATTCCGCACGGACAATCACCTGATTCTCCTTCCGGCAACTATGCTTTCGGGCGCCATCATTGCACTCGCATGCAATGTCGCGAGCACAATCCCGGATAATTCAGTGATTCCGATCAATGCCCTGACACCACTCTTTGGTGTACCGGTGATTCTTTATATAATCCTAAAAAAGAGAGGTTAGCGCAAGAAACGGGAGGTCAGTCCTGAATAATTATCTATACGACGATCGCGGAAGAATGGCCACCATCTTCTGACATTTTCGGACCTCTCAGTATCTACCTCAATTACCTCCTCTGCGCTACCGTTCTCGGGCGCAAGATAGAGAAACTCACCTTGCGGACCGGCTATGAAACTTGATCCCCAGAAGTTTATACCGGATGTCATTCCGGAAGCATCTTCCTCAAATCCGAAACGGTTTACAGTCACGACGGGTAACCCGTTAGCAACAGCATGACCTCTTTGGACCGTTATCCACGCCTCGCGTTGGCGAGCGCGCTCCTCTGCATCATCGTCAGGATTCCATCCTATGGCTGTCGGATATATTAACATTTCCGCACCACGCATAGCCATGAGTCTGGCTGCTTCAGGATACCACTGATCCCAGCATACAAGAACCCCCAATCGACCAACAGATGTATCTATAGGTTCAAAACCGAGATCACCTGGTGTAAAATAGAACTTCTCATAAAAGCCGGGATCATCAGGTATGTGCATTTTACGATAGGTTCCTGCAACGCTCCCATCGGATTCAAATACTACAGCTGTGTTATGATAAAGACCCGGAGCTCGGCGTTCGAAGGTACTTGTCACAATCACGACATTATTTGCGGCTGCCGCTTCTCCATAAAACTCGGTAAACTCACCGGGAAGATTCTGGGCGAGATCGAAATTATCCACATCTTCTGTCTGACAGAAATATAATGAATCATGGAGTTCCGAAAGCACGATGAGTTGGGCACCATCGGAAGCGAGATTCTCAATCGCCGTTAGGTTACGTGAGCGATTCAGATCTATATCGTCACAAAATGAGTGTTGTACTATACCTACCTTTATCATCTTAATTATTCTTCAGTCTATTATATTCTTATATTCTTAAAAAACAGTCTCTAATAACTTCAAATTCGGATAATACCCTTAGGAAGTTGCATCGTAGCACAATGTAATGAGCCATGCTGCTTTATGAGCGTGAGACACTCTACAGGAATCACCTTATGGTCAGGAAAGGCTATTTTCACAGTTTCACACGCCAATTTATCATTTTGAGGCTGATTATATGTGGGCATGAAAATAAACTCCGGGGTCACGAGATAGTTAGCGTAGGAAGCTGGCAACCTATTCCCCTCTTCATCAAAGATTGGATCAGGGAGGGGAAGCTCAACTAAATTATACGGTTCTCCCTCTGGCGTGCGGAAGAGTGTCAATTGAGCACGCATCTTCAAGAGTTCTTCAAAATGCTCATCATCAACATTTCTGCAACCGGTGAAGAGTATCACGTTGTGAGGAGCCATTCTACATAAGGTGTCAATGTGAGAATCTGTATCATCTCCACTTAGAGCGCCATAATCGAGCCAGAGCACGTGTTCAGCACCTAACCTCTCCGCTAAAATCTCATTAATTTCGGATTTTGATTTACCACCGTTCCTGTTCGGAGAACATAGACAGCGGGTAGTAGTCAAGATCGTGCCGGCTCCATCCGTATCAACTGATCCTCCTTCCAAAACAAAGTCCCGTTCATTCCTATACGTATCAGGGAGAATTAATAATTGACCTGCCAAATTCAGATTGACAAGGTTATCATGATCGGAGGCAAACTTCAATCCCCAACCATTGAAGCCGAAATCGAGCGCGCGTAATCTTTCTCCACGTATAACCGTCAGAGGACCATAATCTCGAGTCCAGGTATCGTTATATTCAACCTCCACTATTTTCAGATAAGTTGAATCTATCTCAGAAAGAAAAGCTTCTGTTTTTTTAGAATCCGAAGTTATTACAACGCAAACTATTCCATTCTGCGTAAAAGCTTCGATTAATCTGAGATACTGATCCCGAGCTTCATCGAGTATATAGTTCCAGTCGGTGTGAGCGTCAGGAAGGGCAACAAGAATAGCCTCGCATTCCTCCCATTCAGCCAAAAATCTTATTTCTTTCCTACTCATAAATTCAAAAATAACAAACAATGGCGAAATGAGGAAAGGAATTAGCAATTTTTTTTGTATTTTCGCGTATGAAGTTGCCATTAATAATATACAGGCACCTTTTGAATTGATTTCACATTCCATTTATTTATGTCTAAACATAACACGACTAAAGAGTTTGCGGCAATAAAGGATATCTGCCGTGACATATTCGAAAAAAAACTGAAGGATTATGGTACATCATGGCGCATTATGCGTCCATGTAGCCTAACCGATCAGATATTCATCAAGGCTAAGCGCATACGCTCGCTCGAAGAGAAAGGTATTGAGGCTGCCGCAGTTAACGAAGGAATAGAACCGGAATTTATAGGTATAGTGAATTACTGTGCTATCGCCTTGATCCAATTGCAACTTGGTCCCGGTGAACCAATTTCAATCGAGAAAGCGCTCGAACTCTATACTACTAAAATCGAAGAAGCAACCGCGCTCATGATGAATAAAAATCATGATTACGATGAAGCTTGGCGAGACATGAGAGTTAGCTCCTTTACTGATATCATTCTACAAAAACTAATGAGAACTAAAGAGATAGAAGATCATAACGGTCTAACTATCATCAGTGAAGGAATCGATGCTAACTACATGGATATGATAAACTATGCTATCTTCGCGCTTATCAAAATTAGGTTCTAAGTTAAAGAATTATTCAGGCACCCCTGACTCCGGCAATACCTCCGATACAAAAAGGTACAAGACGATCTATCATATTGTCACATGCTTAATGCGTATCATTGTCGGAGGAACGTTTACCGTATCCGGCTTCGTAAAAGCGATTGACCCATGGGGCACCTTCTATAAAATGACCGACTACCTGTCGGCGATGCACCTGACAATTTGGCCAAGCCTTATAATTGCCGGAGCTTTCCTGCTATGCGCAATTGAATTCTTGACAGGTGTATTTGTTCTGACCGGTTGTTTTCGCAAAGGGGCAACTATAATAGGCTTCCTGATTATGTGCTTCATGACACCCCTGACCCTTTGGATAGCTGTTGCCGATCCTGTTGCTGATTGCGGATGCTTCGGAGGTGCATTCATCCTTTCCAACTGGGCAACTTTCTGGAAGAATATAGTTTTGGTTCTATGTTTCATCTGGCTTCTTAAATTCAATAAAAACGTTAAATCCTTGATTAGTCCATCCATACAATGGTTGGGTGTGTTATCTTCACTCGGATATATCGGGTTGATTGAAGCTGTCGGTTTCTTCTATCAGCCTCTTCTCGATTTCAGACAATTTAAGATTGGGACTGAGATTGTCTCTGCCGATAGAAAACAGAATGATGAAGAGCCCGAATATATCTTCACATATCAAAAAGATGGAATTAACCAAGATTTTGAAATCGATTCACTCCCCGATGAAGATGACGGATGGATTTTTGTTGAGCGTAAGGAGGTAGTTCGAGCCACAGCGAAAGATAATTCAGCATCCGACTCTGAATTTCATATCTGGGATAGTAATAATGACGATGTAACCGAAGATGTGTTGGAAGCTAACCCGGATATGATTATGCTCATGATGCCAAAATTAGGGAGCGTTTCAATTGCCCAGACTTGGAAAATCAACTATCTCTATGATTGGGCTAAATCAAATAATTATGGCTTCATAGCGGTTGTTTCAGGCTCCAAATCAGAAATTGAGAATTGGAAAGACCTATCAATGCCGGAGTACACCATATACACATCAGACGACACTCTGATTAAAGAGATTGTCAGAGGTAATCCTGCTATAGTATTCGTTAAAGATGGGAAGATAGATTGGAAAAATTCTTTGAGAACGATTGAGATTTCAGATTTCAAAAATGGTGAGCCATTAACTGACAGAATTAACACCCCGGTAGTATTGAAGAATATTACTTATATTTATATAGCAATTATGGCGCTACTGATAATGATAAGTATTTCCTTCAGACTTCGGGAGCGGATATCTTCCAAGCCTGATCCTAAAATAACCAACGGCTGAAATGAATATAGAATTGATAACGATAGGTAAAACCTCCATCAGATATGTTAAAGAGGGTATTGAGACATACATAAAGCGACTGACTCACTATATCCCCTTTTCTATCAAGGAGATTCCTGACCTTAAAAATATTGCTAAACTTGATAAAGAGCAGCAGAAGAATGCAGAAGGGAAAAAGATCCTTGAAGCTATTCAACCGGGAGACTTTGTAGTTCTCCTTGATGAACATGGAAAGCAATATACCTCCATTGAATTCGCAGGATTTATTCAGAAGAGCATGTCGGCAGGTAGACGGAAAATGATCTTCATAGTCGGAGGACCGTTCGGCTTTTCTCAAGATGTATATTCACGAGCAGACTCCCTTCTCTCTCTCTCCAAAATGACATTTAACCACGAGATGGTGAGACTTTTCTTCACTGAGCAGGTCTATCGGGCAATGACAATTATAAACGGAGAGAAATATCACCACGAATAGTCTCTCTCAATAAAAGCATAAACTGAAAAATAAAGAACATATGAAATCAAGAGATGAACTTATAGAGGATTTACTTAACCTCTCATTTGCCGAGGACCTCGGCGACGGTGATCACACCACGTTATCAACAATACCTGCCGATGCTATGGGCCGTTCACGTCTGATTATCAAAGAGGATGGCATACTTGCCGGTGTGGAGATTGCAGAAAAGGTTCTTCATAAAGTTGATCCGTCAATAACGATGACAATAATGATCGGTGATGGTGCAGAGGTTAAGAAAGGTGATATTGCATTCACGGCTGAAGGTCCCGTCAGATCTCTTCTGATTGCAGAGAGAACCATGCTGAATATCATGCAACGAATGAGTGGTGTTGCTACAATGACCAAGCGTTATCAGGATGAGTTGAAAGGATTGCATACTAAGGTGCTCGATACAAGAAAGACCACTCCCGGTATGCGCATGCTCGAAAAGGAAGCTGTAAAATTAGGCGGAGGTACCAACCACCGCATAGGTCTGTTTGATATGATTCTTATCAAGGATAATCACATCGATTTTGCAGGCAGTTTAGAGAAAGCTATTGAAAGAGCCGATGAATATTGCAAAAAGAACGGTAAAGATCTCAAGATAGAGGTTGAAGTTCGCTCACTCGATGATATCAAACGTGTACTCGCTCACGGAGGAGTTGACCGCATCATGTTCGATAACTTCACGCCTGAATTAACTAAAGAGGCTGTAAAGCTTGTGGATGGTAAAATTGAAACTGAATCTTCAGGAGGCATCACTATAGAGAATCTCCGCAAATATGGTGAAGCGGGTGTGGACTTTATATCAGTCGGAGCATTAACCCATTCAGTTAAAGGACTTGACATGTCATTTAAGGCTTATTAATGGCAGATAACAGGAAACCCAAAAGCCGTGGAGATGAGAACCGCCTGTGGGGTAAAGAGGCAGAAAAGATAGCTGTCGATTACCTCATAGGACAAGGTTACGTGATCCGCGAAACAAATTGGCGTCACGGAAATCATATCGAAATTGATATCATAGCCCAGGAGGGAAATACGATCATCTTTGTGGAGGTAAAAGCCCGCAAAGGTGATTTTACAACTCCTGAAGAAGCTGTAAATGAAGCAAAGATGAAGAAAATTATTAAAGGTGGTGATATCTACCTGAATACTTTAAAACATCTTTTCTCCTATCGCTTAGATGTCATCACCATCGTCGGCACACCTGACAATTACACCCTGAATCATCTTCCGGATGCCTATCTACCTCCGCTGACATAGGCTTCGCAATTCAAGCAATATTGTTAAAGTTCAGGATTGAAGACTATAATCTTGAACGGAAACAGGATAAGACAACTGCTGTTGCAATGGCTACATTCAGCGACTCTGAATGGTTATCCGGATGATATGGAGGGATGAATAGCTTACGCGTGGCCAAAGATTTCATTTGTGCTGAAATACCTTTCCCTTCGTTACCCATCAGAATAATACCTCCGCATGTAAGTTCTGCTTTATAGATATCCTCCCCTTCCAAGAAAGTGCCATAAACAGGTATGTGGGGATTATCTTGTATTATTTCTGAAAGACTTGCCGATATAACCTCAACTCGTCCAAGCGAACCCATGGTTGCTTGCACTGTCTTGGGGTTATATATGTCTACCGAATCCTTGGATGTAAAAATCTTCTCCACTCCAAACCAATGTGCTGTCCGGATGATAGTACCCATATTCCCGGGATCTTGCACACCATCCAACATGAGGTATAACTTTTTCGGATCAAGTGATTTCTTGCCGTTCCTGTATTCCGGTAATCGGAAAACAGCCATTACATCAGATGGTGTAGAAAGAGAGGACAACTTTTTCATAGTTGCCTCTGAGACATTATAAACCTTTTCTGATACGTCTGGATCTGATAAATTGAATGGACTGTACTCTAATTCCTCTTTGTTGAGAAGAATCAATGCCTCGAGTTGAAAGAATGGGAGCAGATCCTCCACAGACTTTCTGCCCTCAACGGTAAATAATCCGTACTTCCTCCTCATCTTGACTTGACCAAGAGATGAATATATTCCGATTTTATTCTTAGAGAGCTCCATTTGACCGAAAGTGTAAATATATCTTCGTTGAATTCTTTGTAAAATTAATAAGATTGAGCGATTTTTTATTAATTTTGGATGTAAAATATAATTTAGAAAACATACTTGATATTCATGAAATATATAGGTGCACATGTAAGTATAAGCGGAGGCGTTTCAAACGCTCCACTCGAAGCTGCTGCCATTGGGGCAAAAGCGTTTGCACTTTTCACCGGGTCATCTGCCAGATGGGTGTCAAAAGCAATTTCTGAAAAGGAAGCTGAACTCTTCAAATCAAACTGTGAGGCCAATAACTTCTCAGCTGCACAAATTCTGCCTCATGATAATTTCCTTATTAACCTTGGTAGTCCGGAAGAAGAGAAGTTGATTAAATCCCGCAAATCTTTTCTTGATGAGATGAAACGTTGTGAACAGCTTGGACTAACCATGCTCAATTTTCATCCCGGAAGCCATCTGAATCAGATTGACACTGAAGCTTGCCTTGACCTGATTGCAGAAAGTATCAACATGACACTTGACAAGACAAAAGGCGTCAAAGCCGTTATTGAATGCACTGCCGGACAAGGATCGAATCTTGGGCATGAATTCTCCCAGATTGCCCACATCATCGATAAAGTTGAGGATAAATCACGCGTAGGAGTCTGTGTAGATACTTGCCATGCCTACTCTGCAGGTTATGATCTTCGTTCCGAAGAGGGTTATCGCAAAACTTGGGAGGAGTTCGACAACGTAATCGGCAAAGACTACTTGTGTGCCCTTCATCTCAATGATGACAAGAGGGAATGCGGCTCACATATAGACCGCCATGAGAGTATCGGAAAAGGTACTCTCGGGGAGGAATTTTTCATTCGACTTGTCAATGATCCCCGTTTCGACAACATGCCTTTGATTCTTGAGACTCCGGTTGAAACAATCTGGGCGGAAGAAATAGCATGGTTATACTCTAAAATTAAGTAGTTCGCTCAACTATTTTACTCTTTATTCATTTATATAGTATAACCTTAAAACCTCAACTCTCTCCAAAATAACTAAACTTAAAACCAGACAACATAAAAAATTTATATATCGTGAAAACCAAACCTGATTTAAGTTTCTGGAAACTATGGAATCTGTCATTCGGATTCTTTGGCGTTCAAATTGCCTATGCGCTCCAGAGTGCAAACGTTTCCCGCATCTTCACCACCATTGGTGCAGATCCGCATGATTTGAGTTATTTCTGGATCCTCCCGCCGCTAATGGGTTTGATCGTTCAACCCATAGTCGGAATGATGTCTGATAAAACATGGACACGCTTCGGACGCCGTCTCCCCTATCTGATTGTGGGCGCCCTGATTGCGGTAGTGGTAATGTGTCTATTGCCTAACTCAGGTAGTTTCCAATTCTCTGTAAAGAGTGCAATCCTGTTTGGTTTAGTCGCACTGATGGTTCTCGACACTTCAATCAATATGGCTATGCAACCATTCAAGATGCTTGTAGGTGACATGGTCAATGAGAAACAGAAAGGTCTCGCCTATTCCATTCAAAGCTTCCTTTGCAATGCCGGCTCAATCGTTGGATATATTTTCCCTTTCCTGCTTATGTGGTGCGGCATCAAGAACATTGCACCTGCCGGAGTTGTTCCGGACACAGTCATCTGGTCATTCTATCTTGGAGCAGCCATTCTTCTTATCTGTGTTATCTATTCTCTTATAAAGGTTAAGGAATGGCCACCGAAAGAGTATAATGAATTCAATGGCGTAAGCGACACCAAGGAGAAGGGCGAAACAAATGTATTTAAGCTTCTGAAGAATGCTCCATCCACATTCTGGACAGTAGGTGTGGTGCAGTTCTTCTGCTGGTTTGCGTTCCTCTTTCTTTGGACCTATTCCACTAACACCGTTGCAAGCAACGCTTTCCACACACCAACCATTCAAACTGTCTCGGGTGTGAATATCAATGGTGAAGATTATTCAGGAAATTATCTGATCGCCAACGGAGACATCATTATCCTTAATCATGGAAAAGTTGAGAACAATTTCCTCGAAACAAATAAAGAAGCGTTCACTTTGACCAGTGCCGATATTGTAGCCAAGGGAGCAGATGGCAAGTTGGATGTAAGCGATTCTGAAACATGGAATATTCCGGCAAATTACACGGCTGAATACAATAAAACAACTGTGCTTGATGCTGCTTCAACCCAATACAATGAGGCTGGAAACTGGGTAGGACTTCTTTATGCAGTGCAAGCTGTCGGTTCAGTGCTTTGGGCAATGGCTCTACCTCGATTCAGGAGTAGAAAATTCTCATATACCCTCTCACTTCTTCTCGGAGCAGCCGGCTTTGCCATGACTGCGTTCCTTACTAATAAGTGGATACTGTTTGTAGCCTATGTTCTGATTGGCTGCGCATGGTCCGCAATGCTTGCTTGGCCATTCACCATTCTTACCAATTCATTAAAGAAAGGAAACATTGGTGCATACCTCGGACTGTTCAACTGCACCATCTGCATTCCTCAGATCGTTGCAGCACTTGCAGGAGGATGGATTCTTTCAGCTCTTCACACCCCGGACGCACAGGCACCGGAATACCTGATGATGGTTGTCGCAGCTGTTTCATTGCTCTTTGGAGCATTCTCCGTAATTTTCATCAAGGAGAATACCAAAACAGAAACACCCCCACAAGAAAACCCCGTCATCAGCGAAAACCTATAGTTTGAGTCATATTAAGTATCTAATAAAAACTATGCTAAACCTCCTGAGTTTTAGCATAGTTTTTATTGTGAAGTCACAGATATGGTAAAGATGATTTATTAACATAATCATTTTTTTTATTTTCTGCTGTTACGTTTGCGCTTCTCAATCGTATTAATAGTAGGACACAATGAAAAAGGACGTACTGACATCATCATTCCTTGACATTCGGAGCAAAATGCACCGGATTGCAATGAGGCTTCTTCACAACGACGAGGATGCCAAGGATGCTATTCAGGACACATTCGAAAAGTTGTGGTCTAAAATTGAAATTAAATCCGATGAAGAGGCTCGCTACAAATTGGTTCATATTCTCCACAATACCTGCATTGACCGTCTCAGAGGTAAGCATACTATTCAAATGGATCTATCAGAGATGGAGAAGGCAGGAACTTACGAAATGCAAACAGAAAATATTGCTGAGTATGAGCAATTGATTTTAATTGGTTTGACCGACTTACAGAGAAAGATATACATTTTGGTCACCCACGATTGTCTCGAATATGAGGAAGTAGCTACTCAGCTTAATATGACTGTGGAGTCAGTGAGAATGAATATGAGTCGTGCCCGGAGAAAGATTTCTGACAACATCAAAAAGATTGACCGATGAAAACCGATGAATTAAACTTGAATATAGATGAACTGGACAAACTTTGCTGTCTCTATATGGACTGCCAACTCTCCGTCTTGGAAGAGAAAGAACTTGAATACATTCTTTCCCGGACAGCCGTGACTTCCCCATTGATTGAGGAGGTTAGAGGTCTTATAGGAATTCAGAAATTGAAGCCTACCTTATCAAACCCAATTATAAGAAACAAGTATATTAATTGGCGGATCCCGACTGGTATTGCTGCGAGCATTGCCATGATACTATGCGTCGGTTTTGCATTTCTCAAGTTCGGTAATTCCATATCCTCAGTTTCTAATGATTACATAGCTTATGTAAATGGTCAGGAGATCAGGGGTGACGTTGCAAAAGCCCGGATTGAGTCTGAGACACGTAAAGCCGAAGATTTCATAAACAGAATGGCGAAATTAGAAAAAGAGGAACAAAACAAGATTGAGCAATTCATGAACCATCAAAAAGATATAAAATGAGACGATTAGTAACCTTTATAGCAATAGCACTCCTATCGGTAGTTGCATACGCAAAAGCCCCAAATTTGGCTGCGGAGAAACTTTTTGATGGTCGGTATAACAAAACTACCGGTGTTACCTCACACGTATATATAAATAATGGGACATATTATCGAAGCCTAACTATTGAGAACAATCCGAAAGTTCTCAAAGCTATCCTCGAAACCATGAAAGCCGATACTCAGAAAGCGTCCCATTATTCTGATCATCAGGACAAAGAAGGACAATACACTTCAATCCAAGTAAGGAATAATGGAGAAACCATTTTCATAGGACTCCAACGGGATAATAAAGGTGGAGGGTACTTCTTTATCCAAGGAAAAGAATCTGCGTTTAAATAACTTTTAATCACTTCTTTATGAAAATTATCCAGAAGCTGCTCTTAGGAGCGGCCATACTCCCTGCATCCCTATACGCACAGGAAGCCAACGACTCGGTGGCTGATTCTTGGGAGAAAGAGCTTGAACTCAACGAAGTTGTCGTCGTGGCAAAACGCCCTGTGGTAAAGCAACAGGAGGGTAAACTCGTCTATCTTGTAAAGAACGACCCCTATGCCAAAGGTCTTGACGGTGCCAGTCTACTTGACCGCATACCCCGCGTTTCTGTAAACAACGGATCTGTAAGTGTAGCCGGTAAAGGACGCATCCGTTATATCATAGACGGGGTATTAATGGAACTTGATGACTCATCAATGTCGATGCGGTTGCAAAATCTCCGAGCGGAGGATATTGAGAAAATAGAGCTCCTTTCGACACCCCCTTCTCGTTATGCCGTGGAATCTAATGCGGTGTATATTTCCATCACAACGCGCAACGAGACTCTTGGAACACGCGGTAATATCTATGAGTCACTTAATCAAGGGAACAAACTTCGTGAATATTTCAGTGGAAGTATCAGTCATACAACCCGTAAAGTTGACCTTTCGCTCGATGCGAGTATGTCTAATTACTATAATACCAACGACAACTATATTGAATATTCGTTTACAAATGGATCTTCTCGTGTATCTTCATCAAATACCCGGTCGCATCTCTTTGATGCGGGATTCAATGGTATGTTCCGCTACAAGTTTACACAGAATATGAATTTAGGTATCATTGCGAACTATAATTATGAGACTATATCAAGCAATGGAACCAACCTTACCCATTATGGAGGTTATTCCTCATCATCCCAATCTCTTACTCAATCTCGTCCCAATAACTCCCTTACACTTACCGGCTTTTACGACTGGACTTTCGGAAACAAGGGAGAGTCAATGCAACTGACATATAATCACTTCAACCGGCATAGTCCTACCTCTTCTGACATTACGACATCATATAATGATGGCACTGCTGATTATAGCATTGTTGAGAATGGAAAAACCGATTACCGTTTTAATAGTGGAAAAGCTGACTTCAAACTTCCCTATGCTTGGGCTCAGTTGGAAGCCGGTGTAGCCTATACCAATATCCTCAATTCCTCCGATAACTCTCTGAAACGTAAATCCGGTAATTCTTCTGCATCGGGAAGTGAATCAAATATATTTGACTATACAGAGCGCATAGCCGCAGCATATATCACAGCATCACGCAATCTTGGCTTAGGCTTCTGGAGTAAAGTCGGGTTGAGATATGAATACACCTGGACTAAGGGTGAACAAAAAAACAATTCTCAAATTGGCCGGGATAATTATGGTCATCTCTTCCCTTCAGTCAATCTGTCTTGGAATAAAGACCGCATAGGATCATTCAATATCACTTATTCTATGGGAATAAGTCGTCCAAATCTTTGGGAACTGAATCCTTTCAAATATTATTCCACCACAGATGAATATGCCGTTGGCAATCCGGCTCTTAAACCAACCATCTACAACAACGCTGAAATCAATTACTATGGGCTCGGAGGATTGTATGCGGTTCTATATTCTTCATTTGCTTCAGACGCAA
This sequence comes from uncultured Sangeribacter sp., assembly GCA_964512705.1. Classification (GTDB taxonomy): domain Bacteria; phylum Bacteroidota; class Bacteroidia; order Bacteroidales; family Muribaculaceae; genus Lepagella. The sequence goes on from CAZEJY010000006.1 coordinate 62,696, forward strand.
TCGGCTACGTCAGAAGAATAGATGTAGAAGGTGTAATCAGTACCATACCGTATAATTGCCTCGCTACAAATAAGACAGGTCTGTATGCCAATTATAGGCGAACTTTTTTTGGTCGATGGGAAATGAAAGTCGGTGGTGAGGTTTACCGCTCATACTCAAAAAGTGATATTCCGGATTTCAAGTTCAAAAACATGGAAGATTGGTCAGGCAAACTTGAGCTATCAACTAACGTAATGCTCAATCGGCAGAAAACGTTAATCTTCGGTGCACAGTTTACTCATTTCTTCCCTTATCAACAGAATCTCATAAATTATGAGTCTTTCCAACTTTTCAGCCTCTCGCTAAGATATTCATTGCTCAACAATCGTCTTAATCTGCAACTTAAGGCTAACGACATTTTCGGATGGAACAAGACCCGCTCAAAAGAGAACTACGCAGACTATACCATACGTCATACGTTCAACGCGCATTCATCCTACTTCTTATTAGGGATAAGTTATCGTTTTGGTCGCGACAAAGTCAACGGAGTATATCGTCCTTCTAAGGAAGAACACTCCGGCAGAACAAAATAGACTTCTAATTTTTCCTGCAAGGGAGGTCTCCCTTCTGAAAGTATGACAATAATTTTTAGTTGGATAGAATTTTAACATTTGCCCAACCAACAATTTGGGAGGTGGGGTGTTTATATAGTATAAATAATATGAAAAACACAAACAAAAAGAGATTTAAGTATTAACCCCTTTAATTGATGAAAAACATGAAAAAGTTACTTTACCTTTTGTTATTATTGCCATTAGGCTTTCTTGCATCTTGTAGTGACGATGATGACATGCCATCTGTAGAAGTTACAGTGAATGTAGACAATGCAGTAGATGCTAACGGTCACCTTTACATCGTATCCGGTGAACCTTTAACAATCCAAAGCATAAACGTTGAGAGCCTTAACGGCAAAGCAACAGGTATTTCCGGTGTTAATTACGTGCTTGACCACGTAGGTGTGGGTTACAACATCGTAAGCCCGTTTGGTGCTGAGATCAACCCTGCTTATCTTCCAGTAGGTAATCACCTCTTCACATTATCATTTGATGTGCTTCAGGTGGATAAATCAATTGCTTACGCTCAGTTGTCAACTATCGTAACAGTTGTTGAAAGTGCAGCTGATCTTCCTGACGGTGCAACACCCGGAACAGTTAGTCTACACTACACTTTGAACCCCAAACAGTAAGTTAGGGCTGTATAAATTCGGTGTGGATGATTCCACTCCAATTTACAAATAAAACAGGCTGAAAATTTTCAGTCTGTTTTATTTTTTTCTTAATCCAACATTTTCATCATTTTATCTTGTCTACTTACCAATTTTCGGACCCTGAGCAATTTTTTAGTTGTCCAAATTTTCGTAAATTTGCATTAACGAATAACTACATTTCATGAGGCGAGTCGACATTAGGAACTATACCATAGTAATTATCACCATCTGCATAATTTTATTTGTTCTAATCTGCATATTTACTCCCAAATATAATAATTCCAACGATAATCAGAATAGATTAGCAGGAACAACTATCTGGTCAGACACCATATCCTCCACTCCTTCATCAACTGCCGCTTTGCAGGCAATGCAAAGAGATGCAGAGAGATTCATGTCAAAATGGGAACTCAAGGGTATGCAAATATCAGTAATGCGTAATGATTCCCTTTTATATACCCGTGGTTTCGGGTATGCCGACAAAGAGGAGAATCAACCCATGAAGGCTAACTCAATTATGCGTATCGCATCCTCCTCAAAGCTCTTGACCGCTGCTGCTATTATGAAACTTGTGGAAGATGGTAAGCTCAAGCTCACTGATACGGTTTTCGGTCCGAGAGGGATCCTAAACGACAGAAGATACACCGAGGCTGTGCGCGATAAACGTCACTTCAACATAACCGTAGCTGATCTCCTGCGCCATAGCGGAGGCTTTACATTGGGGGCTGGGGACCCAATGTTTAATACCAAGGATATAATGAAGGTGAAGAAACTCAGACGCGCCCCAACTAATCCGGAACTAATATCCATAGTGTTGGAACGTCGACTTGGTTTTACTCCCGGTGTCGGTCATAGATACTCCAACTTTGGATATATGCTTCTCTCTCAGATAATAGAACGGAAAAGTGGACAAAATTACTGGGATTTTGTCCAACATAACCTTCTCACGCCTGCCGGAATTTCCGGACTGAGACCGGCTACCAACTATTACTCCGAGCGTTATCCGAACGAAGTAAGGTATTATCCTCCGGATGGAGAGAAGATTGAGGAGTTTAATGGCTCCGGAAGAATGGTAGATCGTTGCTATGGTGGCACGAACATTAACGGACTTATGGGAGCAGGCGGATGGTTGGCATCCTCCGCTGACTTGGCACGCTTTGTTGCATCAATCGATGGCAACCCTCGAATTCACGATGTTCTCTCGCAAAATAGCATTCACCAGATGACTAAACCATACACTAAAGATGACAAAGAGGGAAGTTTCGGCTGGACAAAGGTTGAGAAAGAGGGACATTGGGTACGCTCCGGAACACTCGCCTCAGCACACTCCCTTATTGAAAGATTCCCGGATGGTGAATGTTGGGTAATTACCATGAACACAGGTGTATGGAGAGGTTTCCACTTCACTCGCGAGTTACAACGATTAATTACGACTATGCGCCAGAGATACTCGGCAGAACTACCCCGTCAGGATCTCTTTTAGACTATAATAAGCCTTGCCTATTTGGCTTTAATATAACTCTGAGGATCCAATGAACCCCCAAGCGGATAAAGGCGTTTAATTAGTAGATTCTAATAAACTACTAAAATGAACTATAAACTGCTTGGAGGATTTCTTAGAAAAAAGGGCATTATTCTCCTTCTTCATATTGCCATAATGGCGCTATCAATCTTTTTGATAGCCATCATATCTATTGACACGTTTAAAAATGAAGCGTTCTATACACGTGAAAAGTTTCAGAAGGAACAGTTCTGGATCTGTCTCGTATTCATGATAGACTTCTTTGTCGAATGGATTCTTTCGGATAAGAAATGGCATTATCTCAAGACCCACTTCATTTTCTTCTTAGTCTCGATCCCTTATCAGGCATTGGTATATAAATTCGGAGCGCATTATGGGTGGCATATCTCCAACGAACTTGCTTACATAATCAGGTACATGCCTCTGATTCGCGGTGGCTATGCATTGGCTATTGTAGTCAGCTGGTTCACTTACAATAAAGCTACAGGGTTATTCTTTACCTATCTAATCACCCTATTTTCAACCGTCTATTTTGCGAGTCTGACATTCTTCCTTTTTGAATATAAAATCAATCCGCTTGTTCACAACTATGAGGATGCGCTTTGGTGGGCATTTATGGACGTAACGACTGTTGGATCAAATATTGTCGCCGTAACCGGTGTCGGGCGCGTACTTTCAGTCCTTTTGGCAGCATTGGGCATGATGATGTTCCCAATATTTACAGTTTATGTTACAAACGTCATTACAGCTCGTAGTAAGCAAGCTAATAATTACGGGAGCGGTATCCGCATAATCGATGCATATAGGAATTACGTCAAAAATCATGAAAATGAACCGACAGAAGTTACCGTAGCTCATAAGGATGGAAGTGAGAATCCTAACCCATAGTAAATAACACTACCGGTCTGTTATTGAGTTGGTGAATTCTGTTCGATTGCCTCTTCTAATGTTTCATCGGTCTTTAAACCATGCTTGAGCCATGCGCCACTGATTAATCGCCATAGGAAGAAGATTCCTCTTAAGCTTAATTCTATGCACATAGCCAACCAGACTCCATACAAGCCTAAACCCATTGGACCGGCAAAGATTGCAGCTAAGGGAACTCTTATAAGCCAGATGCTTGAAAAATTAATGACTGCCGGAATAATAGTATCCCCAACACCAACCATCACTCCGTAAGCAACAATTGAAGCTCCGAACATCGGCTCTGCCCATGCTTCTATGCGAAGGGCATCAACACCTTGTTCTTGAATTGCCTTCACAGGACTGAGCAACGACATAACTTCAGGAGACCATAACCAGAGTGCTACTCCCATTATACCCATTACCACCATACCCAAGACTACTGTGAGGTATCCGAATTTTCGAGCAAGGTCCTTTCTTCCGGCACCAAAACTTTGGCCTGTCAGAGTTGTTGCAGCATCACCAATTCCGTAACCTGGCATATAGCAGAGAGCCTCTGCGGTGACAGCAAATGCATTTGCTGCTATTGCAACAACACCCAACGGAGCAACAATGACAGTAATCATGATCTGTGCCCCGCATATAACCGCATGTTCCAAGGTCATTGGAGCGGCAACTTTTGCTGCATTTTTCAATACCAATCCTTTAGGGAGACACCAATTACGTTTTCTGCGCTCCCTCTTTAATTCCAATCTCCTCTTCGGATTTATATTTTCCGGGAAGGTCTCTTCGCGCAAACTTTTCTGACGATAAAGCGCATACCATAAAACTGCGATAGCCGTCACGATTTCGGCAGCTACTGTTCCTAACGCGGCACCCAATACACCCAGTCCGGCACCCGGAACCCAAAATGAGATCCCAGCGAACGAAATATCACGTGATGGAAAAATCAGGAAAAAGTTGAAAATCACGTCCAAGACACACATCATAACATTCAGTCCTCCCGCGATTCCCATACTGCCGGTTGCCCTCAAAGCTCCGGACCCTAAATAATTTAGACTCAATAGCGGTAAAGCTGCGACAAAAACAGCAAAGTAAAGAGATGCGTCATAGCACACACTCTCTTCACCTCCTAACCAATGAGGAAGAGGACGCGCAATGCACAATCCGATTACAGCCATTACTAAACCGAAAAGAGCAGAAGCTAAAAGCCCCTGCCTGAATATACGACGTGCCGAACCGGCATCGGACGCACCTACTCGATGGGCAATCTGAACGGAAAATCCTGCTGTTGCGGCAGAACAGACTCCCCAGAAAAGCCAAAGCGTCGTGGAAACCAATCCCACCGATGCTGATGGATCTGCTCCCAAGCGACCTACCATAGCTGCATCGATATACTGCATGAGTATACTCGATAGCTGCGCCATAATGGCAGGCCATGCCAAGGAGGCTGTGAGCGAAAGCTGCTGACCTAATGTCAACTGCTTACCGCTTTTAATTATGTCTATTTTCACTCTATTCTATTGTTTTGCCTTCAAGTGTTTGAGATATTTTATTACTCTATCCAAACCCTCCCTCAATCTGACGCGAGGGGCAGCCAAGTTAATACGGATATATCCATCCAGACCATACATTTTTCCGGCATTGATTCGTACATTTGCCTTCTCTACCAACCGCTGTTCGAGTTCTTCCGAACTTAAACCAAAAGATGTGATATCTATCCATGGAAGATATGTTGCCTGAAGTTCAGTAACCCTGCATTCGGGCAATTCTTTACGGAACATTTCCAATAACATATCATAATTTTGCCACAGATAAATTCTGAGGGCATCAAGCCATTCTTCACCTCGCTTTGAATAGGCAGCCCTTAGAGCAACTGGTCCAAATGGATTGACATCACAAACTTCATTAATGTTTACAGCCCGATCTATCAGAGCCCTCGTCTCTGGATCCGGAGCAACTATATTGGCAGTCTGCAATCCTGCGATATTGAATGCCTTTGAAGGACTGACACACACCACAGCTTTCGGATCAACCGTCGCGTAAGGAACATATTCAGATCCAGGTCGAGTAAGCTCACAATGAATCTCATCGCTCACTACAATCACTCCATTCTTTTTACATATTTCCGCAACCTTTTCAAGTTCATCACGTCGCCACAATCTTCCGGCAGGATTATGAGGATTGCAAAGAAGCATAACCTTTGTATCCGGTTTTGACGCTTCTCTTTCAAGAGCATCAAAATCCATTTCATAAGTAAAGCACCCATCCGCTAAATTAATCCTCCTCAACGCAGCATCAGCAATTCGGCAATTATTATTACGTATAGAAGAGAAAAAGCAATTGTAAACCGGTGACTGAATGATGACTCCGGATCCCTCCGGCGCAAGAGCCTTAATTATTGCTGAAAGCGCGGGAACAACTCCGGGCACAAGAATCACATTCTCTGCTGAAAAAGAATATCCATGTTTTCGACTAAACCAGTCAGTTAAGGCTTTATAATAAGAATCCGACACATGGGTATATCCAAAGACACCATGCTTCACCCTTTCGAGCAAAGCCTCTTCAATCACGGGAGCGGCGCGGAAATCCATGTCGGCAACCCAAAGCGGTATTACTTCCGGATTAGGCATTACATCCCATTTCACGCATTCAGTCCCTATTCGAGAGGGAGCATTGTCAAACCATTCTTCAAATTTATCCATATATACCAAATTTTATACAGGAGTGAAACTACTCGATAACCTCTATCTTGCAATTTGCCGGAGCCTTGATATTCTCATCAAGAATAATCTCCCCATAGCCTTTTGCCTGAATTCTTCCTGTTGTTGGATTCTTAACTGATGTGATTTGGGAATTCACAACCGCATCGACACTACTTTCCTCAAAGGCGAGATCACAGTCGGCATCAAATATACAGTTTTCAAGAACCAAGTCCTCACAGTAGCACAACGGTTGAGTTCCGGAAATTCTACAATTAACTAATTTCAGACCTTTTGAATGCCAACCAAGATATTCCCCGTTAAGTTCGGAATCATATACCGTCACGTTTTCTGTGTTCCAGAATGCGTCTTTTGAATGGATCTCTGCATTACGAATCACTACGTTTTTACAATATTGGAAAGAGTAATTCCCTTTCTGTTTATAACGGTCGATATCTATATTATTACAATGCATGAAAAGATAATCTGCGTTCTCCACTTCAACATCTCGCAATGTAATATCATCGCAATGCCAGAGAGTCTCCTGCGCATCAGGAATTTTGACTCTTTCAAGTCTGATATTCTTCATTTCACGGAACATTTTTGGAGCATCAACCTGAGTATCGGTCATCTCCAAATCTGAAGAATACCATAAGGCTGCTCGCGCACCGGGGGTAAACAATGAATCTCGGACAACAAAGTGATTGACATGCCAGAAAGGATATTTACCCTCAAACCTGCAACGTATTGCTTCTATATTTGAACATTCCTTCAGAGCAGATTCTCCTGCATGGATAGTCACATCAATAAGGCGAAGATCGTGTTCCGCAAACAACGGTCGTTCGCCGCCAAATTCTTTATTTTCAATAATAGTCATATCTATATATCTATATATTTTTCATGGGTATCACATATATTTATAACGATTAATTATATAGATATGTTATGACTTTTCAAGAGTTTTATCAACCAAAAATACTGGTAAAAATACCAATAATACCAATCATTAAAAGAAATAAAAATTCGACCCAAATTAGTTTCTAAAGCGTTAGAATATATGGCAGACAATTACTTTATGTATCATGTATCGTCTGTCTAAATCACATAATTATTATTGGAAAATAATGGATACACAAAATAATAATGCTCCACACGAAAGTGCAGAGCAACAACTATTAAGCAATTTAGAGAAAGGCTCAAAATTAAGTAATGCCCTCCTGAATATAAAGGGTTATTATTGGTTCCTTGTTATATTCCTGGTTCTCGAGAGCGCATTGGGCTCTTTTGTCAATGACATGTATAGTCCATCACTGCCAAGAATGTGTCACTTCTTCGGATGCTCCGTGTCTATCGGACAATTGGGATTGACAATGGGTATGATAGGACTTGGAGTCGGGCAATTAGTTCTCGGACCTTTAAGTGACCGCTATGGACGTAAACCCATCATGATAGGATCCTTGATTCTATTTATTGTCGCAGCGGTAATCAGTATCTTCTCCCCTAATATCCATTTTTTCAACGGCTGCAGATTCTTTCAGGGTGTTGGTGCATCCGGAGGTTATTTCTTGGCAAGAACGATTCCTGCTGATGTCCTCTCCGGCAGAAGTCTTGCAAAGCTCATGGCACTTGTAGGTGCAATAAATGGCATTGCTCCTGCCTCCGCTCCGGTTATCGGTGGTGTAGCTGCCGATACATGGGGTTGGAAATCTGTATTCATTATTTTAGGAGTCTTCGCAGTTATAGTACTTCTCTGCTCTTTCAAAATGAAGGAGTCTCTTCCACCATACAGAAGAACTACCGGTTCAATCAAAAACTCAATATCAGGTTATGGCAAATTACTTCACAACAAAGCATTTATGATTCATGTATGCTTTAAGGGAACAGCTTTGGGAATCCTATTTGCATACATCTCTTCCTCCCCTTTTATTCTTCAAAATCACTATGGTCTATCACAGACTGTATATGGTTTGATAGTTGGTTTTAATGCCATATTTGTTGTTATCGGCTCTCTGATCGCATTGAAATTCCATCCACTGAAAAAATCTGCATTCACAGGAGCCTTAATCCTGACAGGTGGTGTTATCGCTCAAGCTTCGGCTTTATATTTTGTTAAGAGTATTTGGTTGTTTGAAGTGTGTATCGCAGTGATGCTATTTGGATTAGGTATGATATTCACGACAACCAACACGCTCGCTATGAACGAGGGACGTAACAGCGCCGGAGAAGCGTCATCCCTCTTAGGTGTGTCGGGTTACGTGTTTGGAGCAATTGTTTCACCTTTAGTAGGATTAGGCAATATCCTCCACTCGACCGCAATTACATACGTAACAATGGCTGTACTAATCTTAATATGCGCAGCCCTATCAAGAAAACTAAAACCTGATCTTCAACAAAACTGATAAAGAATGATTCTTTAATTCTTTTTACGGAATGCGTTCCAGGCAATGTAGATAACGCATAACACGCCAAGTGTGTAGCCGGCATAAGTGAGATAGGAATTATACTTCTCTACACTTTCAAACAGCTGGGAAGGCGCTACATGGACAGACAACCAATACCCTAACCCGGCAAGAATAGCATTCCACACCAATGCGCCTAAGGCTGTAAAGAGTGCAAATTGACCCACGTTCATCTTTGATATGCCGGCGGGAATGGAGATCAATTGCCGGATTGCCGGAATTAATCTGCCGATAAATGTTGAGATAGCTCCATGTTTGTCGAAATACTCTTCAGCCTTATTCACTTTCTTTCTGTCGATCAGACAAGCATGTCCAAATCTACTGTCTGCGAATTTATATACCACCGGACGTCCGATCCATAGGGCAAGATAGTAGTTTATGAATGCTCCACAAAGAGCTCCAAGTGTAGCCACAACTACAACAAGATAAACATTCATATCAGCTCCGGCTCCGGTATGAGTACAGGCAAGATAAGCGGCAGGAGGCACAACCACTTCCGAGGGGAAGGGGATAAAACTGCTCTCAATAACCATAAAGATAAAAACAAAAAGATAGTTTGCATTCTCCACAAACCACTGAAAGAATTCTCCGGCGTCAAACATCGTTTCTATGTTGGTTTTAATTACGGGAAGGATTAATATCCATTTTCCCTATAAAAGTTTATTTTAGTAGCTACTTAAATAATAACGAATAGTATTCGGCTTTCTTCTCAAGTTTCATTGGATAGGCACGCGATGAAGAGGGCATCCTCCAATGGCGGAATGACCGCTCCTTTCCATCAGAATCAGCAATCTTGCAGTCTGAGAATTCTCCCATCTTCGGAAGAGCCGTTCCTGTAATCTCAGCAATTATTCCGGCTGCTTTCTCTCCGGTAGTGACGACAGCGACGCAGTCGGGTATATGAGTGAGTATCTCTGGAAGGTTAATAGTCTCCTTTATCTCCAAAAACTTGTCGGCTGCATTCCCTTTTGTCCTTTCTATCTCCCTGCCTGTATCGCTCAATGCAACACCTTCACGCTCGAGCAACTGCTTAATCTTCTCAAGTTTAAAGGTTTTATTCTCTTTATCCACCAATGCCTCTTTATCGCCGAAAAAGATGATGCCGAATATGCGCCACATGTCATTAATGAAATTCGGATAATAGAACTCCATTGACCAGCGATTACGCGCTGGAGGAAATGTGCCGCACATCAGCAACTTTGCATTTGTGGGTAGGAATGGTTTAAGGGGATGAGTCTCTAAATCAGCCATCAGAATCCGGCATTATCCATTATCTTCTTGACAAAATCCTTTACATCCTCATTAGTTTGTTCGGAGGATGAATGCTGGATAGCGAGTTCTGCGGTTACAGGAATTTTCATGCGCTCCGAATACTCTGCTAATTTACCGCTCACGATACCTTTTGCCCATGTGAAGTTACTGAAGATTCCAAATGTCTTATTCTTAATTTCACGAGTCTCCATTGCATTCATGAAATTCTCTACCGGTGGGAAAAGACGCATACTATATGTACTGCTTCCGACTATAAGAATCTTATATCTGAACGCATCTCGAATCATATCACTCAATGAAGCAACTGAAGAATTATAAACTACAATCTTCTTAATCCCGTAAGTAGCCAGTTCGGAGGCGATAGATTCTGCTACCTCCCCGGTATTGCCATACATGGACCCATAGACAATCACAGCACCCGGCTCACTTTTATATGCTGACAGATCTGTATATAGACCCACAACATCTTTTATTCTCTCCTTCCACACGGGACCATGTGTAGGACAGATATATTCCATCTCTATATCCTTGAGCTTAGCCAATGCCCTCTGAACCGGAAGACCATATTTCCCCACAATGTTTGAATAGTAGCGATACATCTCCTCTATATAGAGGTCTGTATCCATCTCAGTGTCTATCACTCCGCCATTCAGGGCACCGAATGTTCCGAAAGCATCACCCGTAAACATAACCTTATCCTCCACTACGTAAGTAGTCATGGTTTCAGGCCAATGAACCATTGGGATAGTATTGAAACTGAGGGTTTTTCCTCCTAAGTCAAGAGTATCACCATCTTTCACAATTAGATAACGGCCCTCTCCTTCGACATGATAGAATCCTCGGATCATATCTTCAGTCTTCTTATTGCCGACGATCTTTATATTCGGAAACATTCTGACTATTTCAGGAATTGATCCGGAATGATCCGGCTCCATGTGGTTAATGACGAGATAATCAATCTTCTCTTCAAGATTCAATGCCTTGATGTTTTTCAGGAAAGCATGCAACTCATCTATACTTACAGTATCGATCAATGCGGCGTGCTGGGAACCTTTGACAACATATGAATTATAAGTAACCCCATACGGGAGAGGCCATAATCCTTCAAAAAGTTGTGTAGTTCTGTCGTTTACACCTACATAAAATATACCATTAGTTATTTCTCTTACTTTCATAATTTAAAACTTTTATGGAAGCTATTTAGACTCTGTTTTTCAAAAAGTAAAATAGTTTAGATAACTTCTTCATCATCCAAATACAAAATTAACGATTTTTTCACTAATTTTGCATTCAAATTCCGCAACATAGTGGATTAATTTAGTAGCTGATAAAAATTAATGAATATAGAATTGTAAAAATATACCTCCAAAAACGAGCAAGGATATATTCACCTGAAAGGCTACACAATAAATTTATCATATAGTTAATTTTTAGAAGCTACTTCATCTATATAACAATGAAACCGGCAATAATTACTATTGTATTATTGATTATTTCTAATGTGTTCATGACTTTCGCATGGTATGGACATCTAAAATTAAATTCTACCGGAATTTCAAAGAACTGGCCTTTGATCGTCGTCATTCTTGTTTCATGGGGCATAGCGCTTTTAGAGTATTTCTTCATGATTCCGGCAAACAAGATAGGTTTCAAGGATAATGGCGGTCCATTCAGCATCTTTCAATTAAAAATAATTCAGGAGGTGATATCCCTGACCGTCTTTACAATCATAGCAATGATGATTTTTCAAGGTCAGAAATTCCAATGGAATCATATTGCTTCTTACATATGCCTGATGGCAGCTGTTGTTTTTGCTTTTTTACCCTCAAAATAGTTTTATATGCAAGTATCCCCTTCCCTTCTCTCCGCCGACTTTGCGAATCTTTCCGCAGATATTGACATGATCAATCGCTCAAATGCGGATCTGCTTCATCTTGACGTGATGGATGGAGTGTTTGTTCCTAATATCTCTTTCGGATTCCCGGTAATGCAGGCTGTTGCCAAGATTTGCAAAAAGCCATTGGATGTTCATCTCATGATTGTGGAACCCCAACGATGGATTTCACAAGTTCGTGACTTGGGTGCTGAGTACATGAATGTGCATCAGGAGGCTTGTATTCATCTCTACAGTACAGTGCAAGATATCCACAAAGCCGGAATGAAAGCGGCTGTGACTCTTTGCCCTTCGACACCGGTTGAGACACTACGCGACATAATAACCGAACTCGATATGGTACTTCTAATGTCTGTAGAGCCCGGATTCGGAGGTCAGAAGTTTATACCATTCTCTGTAGAGAAAACTCGAAGACTTAAGGAGTTGATGACATCAACCGGTTCCAAGGCACTGATTGAGATTGATGGAGGTGTAAATGCTGAGACCGCTCCCCTCCTCGCTGAAGCCGGTGCTGATATAGTGGTTGCAGGAAGCTATGTGTTTAATGCTTCAAATCCGGAAGCGAATATAGACTTCCTCAAATCTCTTTGATCAACAAATAACATTCCGTCTAAACCGAACATAATAAAATAGATTAAACATTAAAAAATATACAGTCCTATGTTAGAATTAGGTTCTCCCTACTGCGCAAGGGGTAAGAAAGCGCTTCTTTTAGGAAGTGGTGAACTCGGTAAAGAGGTAACCATCGAATTGCAACGCTATGGTGTTGAAGTGATCGCATGCGATAAATACGCCAATGCTCCTGCAATGCATGTTGCTAACCGTGCGATCGTTGTTTCAATGCTTGATGGTGAAGCTCTCCGCAAAATAGTTGAAGAGGAGAAACCGGACTACATTATTCCGGAAATTGAAGCTATTGCAACTCCGACTCTCATCGCCTTGGAGAAAGAGGGATGGAATGTGATTCCTACCGCAAAAGCCACTTTCACCACCATGAATAGAAAGGAGATCCGTAATCTCGCTGCTGTGGAGTTAGGTCTACCCACTTCTCCATTCAGATTTGCAGACACTGAGGAGGAATATATCGAGGCTGTTAAAGAGATAGGACTGCCATGCGTTGTAAAACCCGTAATGAGCTCATCCGGTCATGGCCAGAGCACAGTTAAGAATGAAGAAGACATTCTTAAAGCGTGGAAAGAGGCTCAGGAAGGTGGTCGTGCCGGAGGTGGAGCCGTGATTATTGAGGGATTCGTGGATTTCGATTATGAGATAACCCTCCTCACCGTGCGCCATATCGGTGGAACATCATTCTGTGAGCCAATCGGACACTATCAGAAGAATGGTGATTACCAACGCAGTTGGCAACCACAGGCAATGTCACCCGTTGCCATTGAGAAAGCAAAGAAAATTGCCGAGAAGATTACAGGAGCTCTCGGTGGTCGAGGCATCTTTGGAGTTGAGCTATTCATAAAGGGTGAAGAGGTAATCTTCTCTGAAGTATCTCCCCGTCCGCACGACACCGGTATGGTTACATTGATATCTCAGGATCTCTCTGAATTTGCGCTTCACGTGCGTGCTATTCTCGGCTTACCGATCCCTGAGATCCGATTCTATGGACCATCTGCAAGCCGCGCACTCTTGGCAGACGGCAATTCTAAAGATGTAGCATTCTCCGGAATGGAAGAAGCATTGTCAGTACCGGGCACAGACATGCGTATATTCGGCAAGCCGGAGGTAATAGGACACCGCCGCATGGGAGTGATGCTCGCCATCGCTGACTCCGTGGAAGACGCCTGCGACAAAGTAGAAGCAGCTGCCTCCAAAATCACCATCGACTGCAAATAACCCCAAACAATACCTGAGAGCTCCATAAAATCGGAAGATTTTATGGAGCTCTCAGTTTCTGTGTTATAATATAGTGGCGAGGGCGGAGTGGTATTTCGGGAGGGAAGTAGCTTTTTTCAAGGCTTTCCATGGTTTGCGTCCAATCTCCTCTTCTGCATATTCCCAGAAGGGCTTGATCTTGGATAATACCTGTGAATCACCACACAATGTTGATAGATAGTGATCGAAGAGTTGATCATGGAATTTCCTCATCTTATCAAGGCGCTGAGACAATGGATACTCCTTACCCTCTTCTATTTCGGCAATCAAAGAGGGGCGTGCTAACAGTCCTCTTCCGAGCATAACTCCGGCTATCCCGGGGAATTGCTCTACAATTCGCTTTACATCTTCAGGTGTGCGTAAATCGCCATTATAAATTACCGGATTCTTACTCTCTGCAAGGAATTGTGCAAACTGATCAAGGTCTACTTCACCACCATATTGCTGTTTTGCCACACGCGGATGAAGAGTGATATGCGTCAGTTCCATCTGATTGAGAATTGGCATAACCTCTTTCCATTCTTCAGGATCTGCAAAACCAAGACGCATTTTCAACGAGAATGTCATCTCCGGAAACTCTTTCAGGACTTCGGGTAACTTACTATATTCTTCAACATTCCGGATAAATCCTGCTCCGCGACCTTTGGAGGTCTGTAGAGGGAACGGGCAACCCGTATTTAAATCTACCCTCTTCACTCCCAATTCACGAAGCCCGGTCAACAATGCGCGCAACTCTTCCATATTCCGGAAAATAACCTGCGGCACTACTGTCAACCCATCGTTCAGTTCTGAAGTGAGATCCTTTATATCATGCTTGCGAAATTCACCACGCTCTAACCTGATGAATGGTGTGTAGTAGGTTGATAACCCTTTATAAATATTATGATGAAAATGACGCCATGCGGCATCAGTATGACCCTGTACGGGTGCTATCATTATTTCCATTTTGCTCTATTCTAAAAATCATTCTTCCTTTTTAGCTATCATGGCTAAAAATTCATCCTCATTAATTATTGGAATGCCTAACTGTGCGCATTTTTCCAATTTTGCCGGACCCATATTCTCCCCGGCAAGCACAAAGCTTGTTTTTTTGGAGATGCTACCGACATTCTTACCACCCTCACGTACGATAATCTCCTTATACTCATCACGGCTATGATGCGCGAATGTGCCGGAGATAACAATTGATTTCCCCTCCAAAGCATTGCCTGTGGGGAGCATCTTCTCCTCATCTATCTTCATCTGCACCCCGGCAGCTGACAACGCATCAATATTCTCTACATTCACCGGCTCACGAAGGAAATCATAAATATTTTTTGCAATGATTGGTCCAATATCCGGGATAGAAGCTAACTCCTCCTGCTCCATTGTACGGAGATTATCCATACTGATAACAGCGCGTGCCAACCGTTTGGCGGTGGTCTCCCCTACATTTGGAATAGAAAGCGCATAGATTACCCTTTCAAAGGGCACGCTTTTTGAATCCTCTACTCCTTTGAGAATTCTCATCGCACTCTTCTCGCCAATTCTATCGAGTTTGGATAGCTGCTCTATAGTTAGTGAATATATATCCTTAATATTCTCAACCAAACCGCAGTCGTAGAGGAGCTCGGCTGTTTCCTCACCAATTCCATCTATGTCCATCATTCGGCGCGCACAGAAATGCTCAATGCGTCCCGTGATCTGTGGTCGGCATCCATACTTATTCGGACAACACCATGCAGCTTCACCGAAAATACGTACCAAGGGCGTTCCGCATTCGGGACAATTCCTGACAAAAACTACCTTTTCCGCGTTCGGTTCTCGCAGACTCTTATCCACTCCGGTAATCTGAGGTATAATCTCACCTGCTTTTTCAACATAGAGATGGTCTCCCTGATGAATATCAAGTTCAAGCATTATATCTTCATTGTGCAGCGAAGCACGCTTCACAATCGTGCCCGATAGCTGTACAGGTTCCAGATTTGCCACAGGTGTAACAATACCCATTCTTCCTGTCTCAAATGAGACAAATCTCAAAGGAGTGCACGCTCTCTCAGGATTAAATTTGAAAGCTACAGCCCAACGAGGAGACTTGGCGGTATATCCGAGATTAAGTTGCTGTTTGAGGGAATCAACCTTAAACACCAAACCGTCGGTAGCAACCGGCAACTCCTTACGGTGATCATCCCAATATGCAATATACTCATCAACCTCCTCCAAAGAGTGGAGTTTTTTCATTGCCTTCGAAACCTTAAAGCCCCAGTTTCGTGCTGCCTCCATGTTGTCGTAATGATTATCGAAGGGGAGATTATCAGAGAGCATATAATAGAATCGCGCATCAAGGTGACGACTTGCCACAATACGCGGATCCTGCATCTTCAAAGTTCCGGATGCGGCATTACGTGGATTAGCAAATAGAGGTTCCTCATTATATGCGCGTTCGGCATTAAGCTTTTCAAACACCTCCCAAGGCATCAGAATCTCACCTCTGATTTCAAATTCTTCGGGCCAGTCTCCCGGCAATAGCTGGAGAGGAATACTACGAATGGTACGCACATTAGCTGTCACATCATCTCCCTGCGTACCGTCACCACGAGTGACAGCACGCACCAATCTGCCATTCTTATAGGTAATGGAGATCGAGGTGCCGTCAAACTTCATCTCTCCCACTATAGAGAAATGCTCACCTTCAAGGGCTTTCTTAATTCTTCCGAACCAATCATCAACCTCCTCGATTGAATAGGTGTTGGCAAGTGACATCATGGGACGCGCATGAACCACATGCTCGAAGCCCTTGGTGAGATCTGATCCCACACGTTGTGTCGGTGAATCGGGATCTTGAAATTCCGGATATTCATGCTCAAGCTTCTCAAGTTCCTTGAGCAACATATCGAATTCTTTATCTGAAATTACCGGAGAGTTCAAAACATAATAGTTATGATTATGGCGGTTAAGCTCCTCTCTCAGCTCCTTTATTCTTTTTTCAGCATCCATGATATCACTATTTTTGAGTCCGCGCCAAAGAATTTCAAAAAGCCGGACTTATTGATCATTTAATAAAATCATACTTCACATCCCACAGGAAAAGAGCCTGCGGGGGCATAGATGTACCGGCGGAACACCTGTCTCGCTTCTGGATGATGGACTGAAATCCATCAACCGAAAGTTTTCCTCTCCCCACGTCAACCAAGGTACCAACCACAGCACGCACCATGTTTCTGAGGAATCTATCTGCCGATATAACAAAATAGATCCCCTTTACGCCATATTCATTGTGCCATTCGCGCCACTCCGCTTTGCGGACATCACAAATATTGGTCTTAGCATCGGAATGCAATTTAGCGAACGAAGTAAAATCATCAGTGCTAAGTAACAGCGAAGCCGCCCGGTTCATTTCCTCAACATTCAGATTCCCCGGTGATTGCCATGAGAAATCAGTAAGAAATGGTGATTTTTCAAAGCTCACGAAGTATCTGTATTCCCTTTCGGTTGCGTCAAACCTTGCGTGACACTGATCCTCAACGGGAATCATATCTTCGATTGAGATGCTTCGACCAACCAAACGATTGAGTGAAAGAAGAAATCGCCTTTTATCCTCAATCTCTTCCTCTGCGTCGAAATGAGCATACATCACGCGCGCATTAACACCCGTGTCTGTACGTCCGGCACCAGTAATGGGCACACTCGCACGCAAAATGGTAGACAAAGCCTCCTCAATGGTTTGCTGAACACTAACCGCATTCGGTTGAGATTGCCATCCATGAAAAGGAGCCCCTCTGTATGCGAGCTTCAAGAAATAGCGCATCAGTCTCTCTCCAAATATGTGATTCCGTAGAGTCCGGAACGATAATTATTCAAGAATTGTCTTCCCTCCTCCGGAGTGATAACACCTTTCTTCATTGAAGCTGTTACCCAAGTTTCCAGATTGCGTACCAATTTCTTCGGATTATATTCAACATAATCAAGTACATCTGCAACGGCCTCTCCATCAATTATCTGATCAATTTCATAACCATCTTTTGTCAAGGAGATATGTACAGCATTAGTATCACCGAAAAGATTATGCATATCACCCAAGATCTCTTGGTATGCGCCAACAAGGAACACACCGAGATAATACGGTTCCTGACCCTTCAAATCATGCACAGGCAGAGAATATGATGTACCCTGCGGAGAGACAAAATGGTTAATCTTTCCATCCGAATCACATGTCACATCCTGAATTGTGCACTCCTTGGAAGGTTTCTCATCGAGTCTGCTGATTGGCATAATCGGGAACATCTGATCTATTGCCCATGAATCAGGGAGTGACTGGAAAAGCGAGAAGTTACAGAAATATTTCTCCGGCAGCATTCGTGCCACCTTTCTCAGCTCCTCCGGTGGATGTTTCATCGAACGGGTTAAGTCGCGTACATCGCGCGCAACCGACCAGAAAAGTTTCTCTATCTGAGCGCGGGTCTTAAGGTCTAAAAGTCCGAGACTGAACAGCTCCAGCGCCTCTTCTCTGATTTGAAGGGCATCGTGCCAATCCTCAAACACTCGCTGGGGATCAATCTTATCCCAAATGTTGTATAATTCCCGAGCCAACTCATGTGCATTCTCATCGAGTGTCTCATTATCAGTCCAGATTGGAAGTTGCGCAGTCTCCAAAACCTGAATAATCAATACTGAGTGATGCGCTGTCAGGGAACGACCCGACTCAGTGATAATATTTGGCTGAGGTAGATCATTTTTAACACAAACATCCACTAATGCAGACACTGAGTCATTAACATACTCCTGAATCGAATAATTCATGGAGTTCTCTCCGGATGATGAACGCGTTCCATCGTAATCAACACCGAGACCACCACCGATATCAACAAACTCAAGATTGAAACCCATCTTGGAAAGCTGAACATAGAATTGCATAGCCTCTCTCAATGCATTCTTGATTCGGCGAATTTTAGTTATCTGGCTACCTATGTGGAAATGTATCAGTTTGAGACTATCCATCATCTTATTCTTCTCCAAGAAGTTGAGAGCTTCAAGCAATTCGGAGGAATTCAATCCGAACTTGCTTACATCACCTCCGGATTCCTCCCATTTTCCGGAACCGGAAGATGTGAGTTTAATTCGAATACCGATTGTAGGGGTAATGGAAAGACGCTTTGATACTTTAGCAATCAGCTTCAGCTCATTGAGTTTTTCCACAACCAAGAAAATGCGCCTTCCCATTTTCTGAGCAAGAAGAGCAAGTTCCACATAATCCTCATCCTTATATCCAT
This sequence comes from uncultured Sangeribacter sp., assembly GCA_964512705.1. Classification (GTDB taxonomy): domain Bacteria; phylum Bacteroidota; class Bacteroidia; order Bacteroidales; family Muribaculaceae; genus Lepagella. The sequence continues at coordinate 81,827 of CAZEJY010000006.1, forward strand.
TGCAGACTATGATGGAATTCTCATGAGTATTCACTGCCAAGACAGCATGAAGCTCCGGTTTCGAGCCTGCTTCCAGACCGATATTATATTTATTCCCATGGCTGACAATCTCCTCAACTACAGGGCGCATCTGGTTTACCTTGATCGGATAAACGATAAAGTTCTTACCCTTATAGTCATATTCCTCCGCTGCTTTCCGAAAACAATTGGAAATCTTACGGATTCTATCATCGAGGATATCAGGGAAACGTAATAAGAGAGGTGCATCAACATCGCGGAGCTGGAGTGTATCCATAACCTCCTTGATATCGATGGAGGGTCCACCCTCTTTAGGAGTGACCTGCACATGTCCCTTATCATTGATGGAGAAATATTTTAATCCCCATCCTGCAACGTTATACGTTTCCGCAGAGTCTTCAATTCGCCACTTTCTCATTTCTGATTTTATAACTTTTTCTATCTTAATTTATATTCAATCTCTAAATAATACGAAACCATCCACAGCGAAAGGACTAATCCTTTCGTCCAAGTAGTTCCAGTCTCTCTACCACGATCTCTGTTTTTTTACAAGTGATGTGCATCTTATTCTGGTATTCTCTGGTGCGCAATTTCCCCTCGACATAAATTCTGCTTCCTTTTCGTATATACTTCTCGGCAAGCAAAGCATTCTGACCACCCATAATCAACGAATGCCATTCGGTTATTTCAGTCTGGGAATTAGAATAGCGATCATTTGTGGCAAGTGAGAGATACGCGATAGCACGATCTTTCTCAGGATACCTGATCTCGGGATCAGAACCTACATATCCAAGTAATATAACTTTATTTACAGACATTTAATTCGGATTTATGGATTAGAATTCAGAAGCTTTCAGTTCCAGACCGGTTTTCTCATGCAGCCCAAAGAGAAGATTCATGTTATGCACGGCCTCGGTAGCACCGCCACGCATTCTTGGATCAAGACTAACATTAATCTTTAGTTTACCCTCTTCGGGAGTCTGAACTGAGAACACACATTTTGCCGTGCCGGCTGTCTCCTTCTCATTTATTTCTCCGGTAACCGGATAAGCAAAATTGTGATCGTCATATATCCCATATATTTCAAGGATATGATCCAAAGAGACATTGCAATTCATCTCAATCTCCATCTCCAATTGACGAACCTCCGCAGTAGCCTCAAAACGAATCTCCGGAGTGTTGGTAAAACTAAGTTGCGTTTCACTCAAAACATCCAAAATTTCCTGCTTGCTACGTTCGCCATCTCGAGCTACAATATCACCCGGTGCCTTAACTGTGATTTTAAGAGTATCGTTGAGCAACATATTTAACGCCAAAGGATAGAGAGCTACCAATGCTGCGACAGAAATTGGAGATGGAAGTCGCGAGGTAGTAGCACCGCGCACCAACTGCTTGCGATTTATTTCGGGCAATCCAAACACCACTCCCGCCTTATCCTCATCAAGATTAGGCACCGGTCGCGTAATTACGATTTTGATATCGGGCCTGCTTAGTTGAAGTGCCATAATCTCCACCGCCGAAACGGCATTGCCGCAAACAAACAAAATGGAGCAATCCGGAGTCATCGTGAGAGGGCCGGAAAATCTGATAATCTCATTTCCAACCAAACCATGATGCAACTTTGACACTTCAACACCCTCACGACCTGGGGCGGAAAGGGTTGACAGTATTACTTCCGGGTGATGCACTAATATTCTGATTATTTCACCCGCCAACGGGTCATCGGCCCCGGCAATCGCAACTTTAATCATTCTTTTTCTATTATGTCGGTGTATAAATTACACTTTTCATTCTTTTTCATCAATAGGGAGCATGCGTGAGAACACCACTCTTGCCTGTTCGTGAGTAACATCCTCACGTAAGATTGCAATAATGGTATCTGAGCCCGGGATTGTGCCTAATATTTCGGGAGAACGACTCATATCAATATCGTAGGCCAGACCGGCAGCATAACCGTTTCGCGTTTTAATAACAGCTATGTTGCGTGAAAAGGCTATTGAGATGAATCCACTCTGATAGTTTGCATGTACCGGGAGTCGACCACGCGCCAAGAGTTTATCCTTCAAGGAATCGCTATCCGGCAACATATACATGTAGCCTCCGCGATCAGTTGGAATCTTGGTGGTCTTCAACATCTTCAGATCACGCGAAAGTGTTGCTTGCGTCACTTCGTAACCCGCCTTCTTCAAATGCGCTGCCAATTCCTCCTGACTTCCTATACACTTGTTGCGGATCACGTCTACCATTAGTTTTATTCGGTCCTTACGATTTTTCATTTTTTCCGGGTCCTTTTTTCAGTTCATCAATACGTTGCTTCAATTTTGCAGCCTCCTCATAACGCTCTTCGGCAGCTGCGGCCTCCATCTCCTTCTCTAAATCCTCTATTATCTTAGCTTTAGTTCTTCTCGGTCGGGGTTTCGGTCCGGATATATTTATCTCCGGTATACGGAAAGATTTTTTCCCTTCCTCCAATCCCTGACTAACCTCTCTTGAGGAATCAGGATCAATACCTGCCTCGTCAAGGACATCTTCTGTTGTATAAATTGGCGCATTAGCCCTCAGAGCTAATGCTATTGCATCGGAAGAACGGGCGTCTATCACATATTTGCTCCTTCCTTTCTCACAATGCACGTCAGCAACAAATACTCCGGAAGGCAATCTTCTAATCAGAACTTCGCTCACCTTAATTCCGAATTTATCCATTATGTCGAGCATCATGTCGTGTGTCAAAGGTCGGGGTGTCACAATCTCCTGAAGCTTGCATTCGATCGCTTGCGCCTCAGGATAGCCTATCACTATAGGGATACGACGGTTACCTTCCACCTCCTTAAGAATCACAGCATATACTCCTGATTCTATCTGATTATATGTTATACCTAATATCTCCAGTAAATGTTTCTCCATAGTTGATCTTTAGGTTTCTTGTTTTACTGAATCATCATCCTTAGGATGCTTTCTGTTTCTCTTTTTCGTATTGAACGAAATCATTCCGGATCCAAGACAAAGTTTGCAATCCGGTGTATAGATAATCGCGAACTGTCCCGGAGCTATTCCCTGAACATCCTTCTCCGAAACAACTTCATATCCTCCATGGGACAATTTCCTAATCTCTCCTTGGAAGAATTCCGGCGTGTGACGGGTCTTGAATGCTATTTTAAGAGTATCTGTATTCTCTTCGAACGGAGAACCGGAAATCCAGTGCATCTCCTCTACCGGGATAATTTTACCATATTGTTTCTTTGTGTCGAATCCATTAGAGACATAAACAACATTATCCCTGACGTTTTTTCTCACCACATACCATGGTCCCCCGCTCAGGCCCAAGCCCTTACGTTGCCCAATAGTGTAGAACCAATATCCCTTATGAGTACCTATCTTCTTACCCGTTTCAATCTCAATCACCGGTCCCTCTTTCTCCCCTAAATGACGCTTGATGAAATCAGAGTAATCTATTTTCCCAAGGAAGCAGATACCTTGTGAATCTTTACGCGATGCATTAGGCAAATTTGCTTCCTTTGCCATTCTCCGAACTTCGGATTTAGGGAATTGTCCAAGGGGGAACATTATATGCGAAAGCTGTTCATAAGAAATCTGGGCAAGGAAATCGGTCTGATCCTTTACAGGATCCGCAGCTGTAGCGAGATAATATTTACCATCTATCTCCTCTACAGAAGCATAGTGTCCTGTCGCAGTCTTATCATATTCCTTTCCCCATCTATCTTCAAAGAAACCGAATTTGATAAGCTTATTACACATCATGTCCGGATGAGGAGTCAAACCCTCCTTGACAGTGCGCAATGTGTATGCCATCACATTATCCCAATACTCCTCATGTAGAGATACCACCTTCAAAGGAAGATTGTATTTGCGGGCAATGAGCGTGCACATCTCGATATCCTCATCTGCAGAGCAATCACCCTCTCCATTATCCATTCCTATGCGGATGTAAAAGAGGTGTAGATCATGTCCTTGTTTATAGAGATGATCCACGACCACTGCGCTGTCAACGCCTCCGGAAACTAAAACTGCAATTTTCATACCTCCTCTAACTCCGACTCGCTGTGATTATTTGAGTGAATAAAATGGAGTGATAAGAAATAATCAACCGATATTTTACCGGGACCCACAAGCATAATGAAGAAATAGATACCGATAAACATGATCGGGACATAACCCTGCTGAGACCAGCTCAACATGTGAGGCATCTCAACTGCTATGTTGTGAAGAAGATAATACTCCGCTACACACATAGCAATAAATGGTGGTAAAGTCATCAAGCGTGTCACAAATCCCAACATAATGAAAAATGAACACACTATCTCTATGATAATCATTAACACCAAGGTGGTGGAAGAATCAAGGAACAGGAATGTGGGAAAACTATTTGATATTTCATCAAATGTCAGCCACTGTCTAATGCCAAATTGCATCATCATTATCCCCACAAAAAGTCTAAGGAACAATCTTCCCATATTTGTATAGGAATACCCTGTAGTCTTGATATATATCTTCTTTATCCAGTTCATCGTCTATATTTTATGATACCTCTGCGAAGTTGATTCCTTCTATTTTGCTGATTCCTCTTGAAGCGCCATATTTATGGCTCTTTCCACGTTAATATTCTTTGCAACAAGCTTCCCTTCTTTATCTATGACATAAAATGAAGGTGTAGATCGCAAATCTAATTTATCACTGACGGAATCTGACGCCCCTATTACCCAATTAGAGGGGAAACCGGTTAATTTTGTCTGCCATCCATCTTCAGGATCAGGCACAATAAAGAGGATGTTAACCAACCCTCGCTCAACCAAAGAAGCGAACTTTACATTGGTCTCCATCTTTAATTTAGCGTGACGGCAATCGTCACAATCAGGATCACCAAATTCGATGATGGTAAACACTCCTATAGGATCATACTTTCCGGGATTACCTGTAGGTGTCACAAAATCGAAACTTGGAGCCTTCTCCCCTATCATGGTATTTTCCAACTGTTGGATATGGCGTGCATAGCGCTCCTTTCTCGCCTTCGAGATCTTTTTATTCTTCATTGCAGTCTGAAGAAATTTCAAATACACCTCGTCAATCCAAATGCTGGCACGCTGGCTATACAAAGCCTCTTCAGCACCCTTGGTGAACTGAACCAAGAGTGTAGGATTCTTCTGCAATTGTGCTAAGAGTTTGTCAAGAGATTTATCGACCTCAACTTTGTCAGCCCACTGCATAGGGAAGGCATAAGTCTTCATAGCGTCATTCACCGCCGCTTGATTCAGTGCCTCATTTTTTTTGAAATCCATCTGATCCCAAAAGTGCTGAATCAACCAATTGGACTTCTCTCTCAGGGTGGTTATTTCTTCCGGCGCAACAGGATATTCAAAAAGCGGATCAACCATTATTACCTCCGCACGCGAAGCAACCGGTGTAGCCACCAAAAATATTGCAGTCAATATCGTATTGACAATCAGATTCTTTATCTTCAATTTATTTTTCCTCCTTCTTTATTAATCATCCATAGAGATGATGAGTTTTATCTTTGTGTAAATCTATCTTTACAAAGATAACGTAAAAATTTGGATTTTTGTATATTTATGCAATTATTCATCCAACAAAGGTTGAATATAATCCGTCCAAGCTCTATAGCCGGGTCCTGTCAGATGCAAACCGTCGTTTGTGAAATTTGATTTCAATTTACCCTTATCATCTGCGAGCACACCCCAGAGATCAACATATTTCACACCTTTATTTTCGGCAATTGCTTTAATCCTTTCATTAAATTGCTTTACGGTTTCCTCCTTTCCTTTAAGGCTTTTATAAACTGAGAAGGAGTTATTTATAGGCATAACAGACTGAATGTAAAGTTGGGTTGACGGTGAACGTTTCAATATTTCCTCCACCAACTTCTCATATCTTTGCGCCAAAGCATCTACAGTAAGACCGTGCGAAACATCATTAATACCGATTAGCAGAAAAATCTTTTTGGGCTTCCCTTGAGTGACCTGATCCAGTCTTTTCATCACTCCCGGAATGGCATCTGACCTTATGCCCCGGTTCTTCACATCCTTCCGTTTAAAGAGTTCCTCGAAGTTTCCACCATCAGTTATAGAATTACCTAAAAATACTATGTCTTCTGACGTAACGGGTAAAAGATTAAACAGAGTAACTTTCTGCTCCCAATATTTATCAACAGCTAATCCCTTCACCACCCCTAAGGAGAGGAATAAACTCAACACGACTATTCTTACTATTCTATTCATGGTATTTATTATTTCAAATTTCATTAAGATGATATTCCAACAACCCTTCCATTGGAGCTCTCAGGATTTTACCTAAATTCCAACCTCTCCTCTTTACTTCCTTTTCAAGTATCTCTCTAAAATTCCAGGCTATTGAGCCGACAAAACCAATGGGCTCAATCCGCGATTGAGGATATTGCCGCACGTTTCGATCCAGGAAAATTCCTAATAATTCACCAACCATATTTTCAAGATATGGATGCCCGATGTTCGCGCCGACAAATTTAGCAAAGGATGCTAAGAATTTATTAGGAGCCTCTCCGCGATACACTCTTTCAATCACTAAATCCTTATTCAGCCCTGTTTCATTCAGAAATCTATCGATGATGTCATCCGGAGCCAATCCTTTAAAAATATCACCTAATAATCGTTTTCCGATTGCCGTTCCACTCCCCTCGTCTCCTAAAATGAAGCCTAACGGAGCAACATTCCTTATCACATTCTTTCCATCAAATAAGGCCGAATTAGAACCGGTTCCTAAAATACAAGCAATTCCCGGAGTGTGTCCCAACAAACCTCTTGCGGCTCCGGTCATATCACTTGCGACCTCAATTTTCGCATCTTGCCAAAATTCTCGTAGTGGTATTTCTATTTTTTTGCACAATGCTTCTGTTGCACATCCCGCTCCATAATAGTAGAGATCCGTAACTTTGGCATCCTGCAATTTACTCTTTGCCTCCGAGATAATCTCCCTGATTCTATCCTCCGAAAGAACTGCCGGATTTATGCCGTCAACCTTTATGTATTTATCATTATCGGAACCGACTAAACCTATCTCAGTCTTCGTGGATCCGGCGTCAAAAACCAATTTCATATATGTTTTGCTTTGATTCTCATAGAAGCACAACCCTAACTTAACATAGATCAGGTGAAACAACTACTAACTACAAATATAATAAAATTTCTCAATATACTTATGAGGGATGTTGAATGAATACAAAAAAAAGCCACCGGGATTTCCGGTGGCTCAATACATGTTTTTCTATGGTTATTAATTTCTATCGTTTAATTTCCTTAACCTTGGATTAGAATCCGTACTGCCATTCATTGTAACCAACTACGTGGCGGAGCTGTGGATCTGCATCGATGCGGAGGTCGTTAAGCATGTTGTTGTTTACAACGTTTACGAAGCGGAGCATCGGGTCGAATGAAACATCAAGTGTGATGAGCTGGTTGTTAGCTGCGTTTACTCTCTGCAAGAAGTTCATGTTTGCAAGTGAGAGGTAAGTCAAGTCATTCCATTCAACATTTACGAATGCAAGGTTCGGAGTATCTGTGATTGTGCAGCTTGTCAAGTCATTGTAAGGAACCCAAACTTCGTTGATGTTGTTACAACCTTTAACTGTCAAAGATGCCATGTGGTTATCGCTTGCGAGCAATGTCTCAACATTTGGAAGATCCTGAATGTAAAGATTTGAAATCTTGTTAGAGTTGAGGTTGAGGTTCTCAAGTTTAACCAAACCACCGAATGTCACATCTGTCAAGTCATTGAAACCTGCATAGAGTGATTTCAAGCTCTGGCAACCAGTTACATTCAACTGTTTCAAATTGTTGCTCATTACATTGAGATACTCAAGATTTACTGCATTTGAAACATCGAGAGACTCAAGCATGTTTCCTGATACATTGAATTTCTTCAACATTGGAACACCGCTAAGATCGAAGTCTGCCAAACGGTTCTTGTTCACATAAAGTACCTGAACCTGAGGACAAGCTGTAACACTCATTTCTGAGATACGGTTCTTACCGGCTTTTACCTCAACCAATGCAGGGTTGTTAGCCAATGTCAAACCTGTAAGCTTATTTCCTGATACATCAACTTTCTGCAATGCCGGGAAACCGGAGAGGTTTAATGTACCTGCAAGTTCCTTGCCACTGAAATCGATCTCTGTTACGTGACCATTCTCAACTTTTACACCCGGGCAAGCTGCAACATTGTTACCTACCATGCGGAGAGCTTCTGCATTATTTCCGCCTTTAGCAGCACCCTGAGAAAGGAATGTCTGCAATGCTTTAGATTCGTTTTTACTTAGGTTCTGAGCCCATGCACATGAAATTGTCATAAGGGCTGCCATGAATAATACTGTTCTTTTCATAACGCTAAATGTTTAAATATAACCTTTGATTTTTATTTGTTTGTTTGTTTATTAATCTCTGTTTTTGTTTTTGAGAACTGACCTTCTCTGATTGCTTTTACTGTTTCTTTTATCAATCATCCTTTGTTGTTCTCTTTATACCTTTATAACAACGTTCGTCAAAAAAAGGTTTAACAAAAATAATTATTTTTTTTATTTTTTTATTTTCTACTTCTGTGAAATTCTCCAGCCTTTCTGTTTGAATCCCCTTTAAGGAATTCGTAGAAGAGGCTACGGGGAGAAACCACATCAGTATTGTTTTCTACATCTTGACGAAGCTTCTCTGCTTCCTCGCTGTCTGAGTGAAAATTTCCGGAAAAGAGATGTCCTATTCCAAGAAGGATCATCAGCATTGCGGCTAATATCACTACTACAGCTATGAATTTCAGAATTATTATTGTCATGCTTAATCAAAATGTGATCTAATCGAAGAAGAGATTTATTATCTTACCGGCGTCGCTTTCGCAAGCCTTTGTACATATAACATTACTCACACCATTTTGGTTTTCAGAATTGCATTTGTTTTTCTCATTTTTGCCCTGGAATATATAACGTATCCTATGGTAAAGAGTCCCAACAATACCAAAGTTATTGTAACTGTGCTCCATACGAGAATTGAGAATGCTGCACCATCTGAATCTTTCATCCCGAACAAAGAGAGTGCAAACATCACAGCCAAGTTCCATGGACCTAAACCACCATTGCTGGGAATAATCATACTCATGGAACTGAATACAAATGAAATCAGTGCCGGGAGCAATCCCAATGCCAACCCATGCTCAGTCATCAAATGCCTGGTTGGCCCGAAGGAAAGGAACCCAATATACGTTTCAAGGAAATAGCAGCCCCAAATCCCGAGAGTCAGTATAAGATATGTCCATCTTCCTTTCATTGTGAAGAGCACAGCAAAACCGTGCCATATCATTGAAAGGGATTTAATAACTTTTTGCATCCATCCTGCATGGCGGAAGAAATAAAATATTCCGGCTAAGAGTACACATATCAGAGCGAAGCCTCCCCAGAACCATCCGTTATATAGTATATCTTTTATTCGTTCTCCTTCTGAGTATTTGTCCATAAAGGCGAAAATGTATGGATGACCAACAATCACCGCAAGAACTAATAACAGGAGTACGACGGCTGCATCAGATAGTCTATCACCTATATCCGTACCTAAAACAGTTGAAACGGGCACCTTCTGGCGCTTAGCTATATAAATAATCCTCCATGCTTCACCGGCATCAGGAACTATCAAGTTCACGGCATACGCTCCGAAAATTGAGCAACAGAGCGCCATTACAGGCACGTTTCCTACTCCCGCTGCCCTTAGCTGATAGCCCCAGCGTATTCCTCTTATGACATGCGACATTACAACAATTACCATTACTACTATGAGCCATCCATAATCAACTCCTGATCGAAGCAGATGCATCACCTGCTGGAAATTGACTTTCTTAAACAGCCACATAATCAGCAATGCTGATAGTGCCAAAGGTATCACTACCTCCAGTATTTTCTTTAATTTACCTTTCATATCCTTTATATTTATAATATTAACGCCACACGTTATCAGCATGTTCAAATTAAGAAGGGTGTGTCAAATTTTTAGATTTTGACACACCCTCACAGATGTAAGTATTGCTTATTAAATTAAGGCTATCTGATGAAGAGCAATTCGCGGTACTTAGGAAGTGGCCAGATTTCATTATCCACCATCAATTCGAGTTTATCGATATGATAACGGATTGTTTCCATCTTGGGAGCAACCTCATCATGATAAGCTATTGCCTTAGATCTCTCGCTTTCAATCTTGTTAGCCTTGCGACGCGCATCAATCATGGCTGCCACATCCTCTTTGATAGCGGTGATATGGTCGCTGATTGATTCTATTGAAGAAAGATCCTGAGCAGCTATCTTCTCCGCACGAGAACCACTGAACAGCTCCTTAATCTTATACACGTTATCCAATAATAGATTTTGATAACGAACAGCCGCAGGAATAATATGGTTGATTGCGAGGTCACCAAGAACTCTACTCTCAATCTGGATCTTCTTGGTATACATCTCCCATTTAACCTCGTTGCGAGCTTCTATCTCCTTTTTAGTTAAGACACCTGTATTCTCAAACATCTCAACACTTGAGGGTTTCATATAAGCGTCATACATCAAAGGAGCGGATGTCTCGACATCCAGACCTCTGCGAGCGGCCTCAGCTTTCCACTCTTCGCTATACCCGTTACCATCGAATTGGATAGTGCGTGAATTTCTGATCAGTTCACGGTCAACCTCAAAGATTGCCTCGTTAACATCTTTCCCTTTTGCCACGAGATCTTGCACCTTGTTATAGAATTCATTGAGCTGATCTGCCACAGCTGCATTCAATGCTATCATAGCAGATGCACAGTTTGCCTGAGAACCTACCGCACGGTACTCAAATCTATTTCCTGTGAAGGCGAAAGGACTTGTGCGGTTGCGATCGGTATTGTCTATCATCAATTCCGGAATCTGAGCCACATCGAGCTTCATACCTTCTTTCCCCTTCACCATTATTTCTTCATTGCTTTGGGCTGACTCAACTTTATCCAAAATTGCGGAAAGTTGGGAACCAAGGAACATTGAAATAATTGCAGGAGGTGCCTCATTGGCTCCAAGGCGATGAGCATTTGTTGCGTTGATGATAGATGCTTTAAGCAAACCGTTGTGCTTATAAACCGCTGCCATAACATTAGCAACAAATGTGATGAAACGAAGATTTTCTAAAGGCGTCTTACCGGGCGAGAAAAGCATATCGCCTTTATCAGTCCCCAAACTCCAGTTGTTATGTTTGCCACTGCCATTAATTCCGGCAAATGGTTTCTCATGCAACAGAACTCTGAAGTTATGACGCTTGGCAACCTCTTCCATCACTGACATCAACAGAAGGTTGTGGTCATTAGCAAGGTTCATCTCCTCGAATACAGGAGCTAACTCAAACTGGTTCGGCGCAACCTCGTTATGTCGGGTCTTAGCAGGAATACCTAATTTGTGACATTCCAATTCCAGATCAAGCATAAATGCTTCTACTCGGCTTGGAATTGCCCCGAAATAATGGTCCTCAAGCTGCTGATTCTTTGCAGACTCATGTCCCATGAGTGTTCTTCCTGTCATCACAAGGTCCGGACGAGCCGCATAAAGAGCCTCATCTACAAGAAAATACTCCTGTTCCCAACCTAAGAAGCTATTTACATGTTTCACTTCTGGATCAAACAGCTTTGCAACCTTGGTTGCTGCTTTATCAACACTGTTGAGAGCTCTAAGCAAAGGAGTTTTATAATCCAAGCTCTCACCTGTGTAAGAGATGAATACCGTAGGTATACAGAGAGTATTATCAATGATGAATGCCGGAGAGGAGATATCCCACGCAGAGTAACCACGTGCCTCGAAAGTGTTTCGGATACCACCATTCGGGAAGCTCGATGCATCCGGTTCCTGCTGAACTAACAACTTTCCATTAAACTTCTCAACTACACCACCCTTACCATCGTGTTCTACGAAGGCGTCATGTTTCTCTGCGGTACTTCCTGTCAGTGGATGAAACCAGTGGGTATAATGTCTTGCACCATTATCAATGGCCCAACGCTTCATACCGTCTGCCACACTATCTGCTATCTCCCTGCTAAGGGGTTCGCGGTTATCTATGGCTTTCACGAGTGAATCGTAGGTCGATTTTGGTAGATATTCAAACATCTTCTGACGATTGAAAACCTGCTTACCGTAATAGTTTTCCACTCTCTCTTTGGGAAGCTCTACTTTCACAGCTTTGCGTCCGGAAGCTTCCTCAACACTTTTGAATCTTAAATTTGACATAAATGTAATTTATTTAGTTACGCCCGGCTTCGGGCAAAATTCATTTCCAGTTCAATTTATCTGAATCTCTCCATTGCCTCAATGGTCTTCTCTCTGGTGTTAAATCCGGTCAACCGGATATACCCGTTTCCATTATTTCCAAAACCGACTCCCGGAGTACAGGAAATATGTTTCTCTTCGAGTAATTTCGCAAAGAGAGACCAGGAATCTAAATTTTCTTTAGATTTAACCCATACATAGGGTGAATACTCTCCACCAAAGACCTTATATCCGGCATTATGAAGTGTCCTTCTGATTATTTTGGCATTTTCAAGATAGTAGTCTATCGTTTCACGAACCTGTACCCTACCCTCTTCCGAATAAAGAGCTTCCGCTCCACGCTGAACGATATAGGATGCACCGTTAAATTTAGTGGTCTGTCTCCGATTCCATAATTTTCGCAGACTCACTTCCCTACCGGAGGAATCTCGACCTACCAGTCCCTTGGGAACAACAGTGTAGCCACACCTGACACCGGTAAATCCTGCTGTTTTGGAGAAGCTTCTCACCTCTATGGCAACTTTCTCCGCACCCTTTATTTCATAAATAGATCTTGGCAAATCGGAGCCGGCCTCAAATGCTTCATAAGCTGAATCATATATAATGAGAGCTTGATGCTTGTGTGCATATTTAACCCATTCCTCAAGATTCTCGCGGGAATATGCTACTCCTGTAGGATTATTGGGAGAACAGAGGATAACGACATCGGCATGTTCTTCCGGAGGTGTAGGCTGAAAACCATTTGATTCATTGCAATCAAGGTACAGAATCTTATTCCATTTTCCATTTTCAAGCTCGCCTCCTCTACCCGACATTACAGCAGTGTCTACATATACAGGATAACCCGGATCTGTAGTAGCTATAATACTATCATGAGAATAGATATCTCCTAAGTTACCCAAATCGCTTTTAGCACCATCACTGATAAAAATTTCATTAGATTCAATTGCAATTCCCCTTCCCTTATAATCATATTCAGCAATCGAATCACGTAAAAATGCATAACCCTGCTCCGGACCATATCCATGAAACCTTTCATAAGTAGAGAGATCCTCCACTGCTTTATGCATCGCTTCTATTACCACAGGAGCCAAAGGACGAGTCACATCACCTATATCCATCCTGATCACTTCTGTATCGGGATGCGCCTCCTTGTATTCCCTTAATTTCCTCGCAACCTCTGAAAACAGATAACTTTCGGGTAATTTTTCAAAATTATCGTTAATCCTCATCTTCTATCTCTTTATCTGTTTCTTTACTCTCAGGAATGTAGTACACTCCATCGCAAATGAATTCAGCACCACCGGTTAAAAACACATGATTTGTAGCCTCATTCCATTCCACCTCCAAATCTCCGCCTTTTAAATGAAGAATGATTCTCCTTTCGGTAAACCCTTTCACAAACGCTGCAACTGCAGTAGCGCATGCACCGGTTCCACATGCAAATGTTTCACCCGATCCTCGCTCCCACACTCGCATATCAACCTCTCCCCTATTAATTACATCTACGAATTCGATATTACTCTTATTTGGGAAGATATCAGCGCATTCAAGAACCGGACCGTTACCCAAGACATTTGTATCCGTCAGATCTTTAGTAAAAACAATAGCATGGGGATTTCCCATGCTTACCTCTTTAAAAACAAATTCTTTCCCGGATGGAATAGTAAATCTTGATTCTCCATTCTTGATGACGGGCTCCCCCATGTCTACCGTTACCGATTCAACGATTCCATCTTTGACATGTAGTTTGAGTACTTTGATACCTGCTTTAGTTTCAAGTAGGACCTCTCTCTTATTTGTCAAGCCCTTTTCGAAGACATATTTACCAATGCACCGGCTTGCATTTCCACACATCTCAGCTTCGCTGCCGTCTGCATTAAACATGCGCATTCTGAAATCTGCTTTTTCCGAAGGGAGAATAACTACGAGTCCATCGCTACCAACACCAAAATGACGGTCACTGATGAGGGAGGAAAGGTGTGGAAGATCTCCCGGAACTTCCTTCAAGGCATTGACATAGATATAATCATTGCCTGCACCGTGCATTTTTGAGAATTGCACTTTTTTACCACTTAGCGGCATAATCAATCCTTTTCCTTTTGATTGTGCAAAATTAGTAATTTTTTTCTTAATTCCAATGTCAAACGATAATTTTATAGGAAACTAAAGAATTTAGTGGGCTTTTATTTTTGAATTCTGTTTCAAATTAGATTATTTTTGCAACCTATTATGAAGTTAGACTCATCATCAAAGACTTTAGATAAGTGCGGAATTTATATCCATGTGCCGGTTTGCAGAGGGAAATGCATCTATTGCAGTTTCTATAGTCTCGGACATACCCGTAATTTTAACTGGCATACTTTCGTGGATGCAATTATCGCAGAATATAAAAATCGCCAATCCGAACGCGATGGAAAAACCATCTCCACTATATATATAGGAGGCGGAACCCCATCTTTAATGCCCTCCTCCGAACTCTCCCGCCTCCTCGCAGTCATTGGTGTTGAGCGGTGCGAGCAAAAACAAGTACCCAACATTGCTGTTGAGCGGTGCGAGCAAAAACAAGTACCCAACATTGCTGTTGAGCGGTGCGAGCAAAGCGAAGCACTGGAGATAACCCTGGAAGTCAACCCTGATGATGTGACTCCCCAATTGGCTTGGGAATGGAAAGAGGCGGGAATCAACCGGATCAGCATGGGAGTGCAATCCCTTAACGACCGGGAGCTAAAATTCATAGGAAGACGCCACTCAGCTGCGCAAGCTATCAAGGCATTCCGGATTCTACGATCATATTTTTCCAACATCTCCCTTGACCTGATCTTCGGACTACCCGGGCAGACTCTTGAATCACTAAAAGATACTCTCGATAAGTTTATCGCTTTACGTCCGGAACATATCTCCGCTTATTCATTGATGTATGAAGAGCGATCGGCAATTATTAAGATGCTTGAACGCGGAAGCATCATGGAAACTCCGGAGGATATCTCGGTCGATATGTTCAAACTGATCAATACCACCCTATCGGAAGCCGGTTACAATCGCTACGAAATTTCCAACTATTCCCTTCCGGGCTATCATTCGCGACATAACTCTTCTTACTGGGATGCGACTCCATACATAGGACTCGGTCCGTCAGCTCACAGCTACAACGGTGACCGCATACGCAAATTTAATATGCCGGATCTGAGGGAATATATGACTCCAACGAAATTAGGCAATCCATCCTATGAATCCGAGATACTTTCCGAAGATGAATTACGCGAGGAGATACTCATGACGCGTTTGAGAGTCACAAAGGGACTTGAACTCAAATCATTCGATAATAGATTCGGCACAAATGCATCACAAGAGCTAATGTCAAAGGCTCAAAAGCATCTTAAATGCGGGAATCTAATTGTCACGGATGGCCACCTTCGTCTCACTGATAATGGTGTGATGATCTCAGATGATATAATAATAGACCTATTTTAAGCGCTACTTCAAGATTTTGCATAAACTCCCTCAGTTTTTCTTCATAATTCTACCATTATCTCATTTTTATGGTCATTAGACGGATTTATGTTGTAAAACATAATTCTAAATAGCGCAAATTTTAAGATTTTTATTAATTTGCAAACGTTTTTGTGAAGAGCAATTCATAAAAACCAATAAAAATCTTACGATAACCTTCTAAATAATCTGATATGAAGATTTATAAGACCAACGAAATCAAAAACATTGCCCTCCTCGGATCCAAAGGATCCGGGAAAACCACACTCGCAGAATCAATGATGTTCGAGTGTGGAGTGACTAAACGCCGCGGTACTGTGGAAGCTGGAAATACTGTTTCCGATTATTTCCCTGTTGAGAAAGAATATGGATACTCCGTATTTTCTACTATATTCAACGCAGAATTCAATGGAAAGAAGTTGAACATTATCGACTGCCCCGGTGCCGATGATTTCGTAGGAAATGCTTACACTGCTCTTGGAGTGTGTGATATGGGTCTGATCCTTGTGGATTCAGAATATGGTGTGGAAGTAGGTACAGAAAATATTTTCCGCACAACAGCTAAACTTAAAAAGCCGGTAATTTTCGGTCTCAATCAAATAGATGGGGAGAAAGCAGACTATGATAATGTTATGGAACAGATGCGCGAGCACTTCGGTTCGCGAGTAGTCGCTATCCAATATCCCCTCGAATCCGGTCCAAACTTCCACTCCATGATCGATGTTCTTCTGATGAAGAAATATGAATGGGGACCGGACGGTGGTACACCAACTATCTCTGAAATTCCGGAAGACCAGATGGAGAAAGCTCGTGAGCTCAACCAGATTCTTGTTGAGGCTGCAGCAGAAAATGACGAAACTCTCATGGAGAAATTCTTCGAGCAAGGTAGCCTGACTGAGGACGAAATGCGCGAAGGTATCCGCAAGGGTCTGATTGACCGTTCCATTTACCCGGTAGTTGTGCTGAGTGCAGCTAAAGACATGGGCGTGCGCCGTATCATGGAATTCCTTGGTAATGTTTGTCCATTCGTCAGCGATATGCCGGCACCGGAAACAACCACCGGAGTTACGGTTGAACCTAAAGCTGATGGACCTCTTTCAGTATTCTTCTTCAAGACATCTGTTGAACCACACATCGGTGAGGTTTCCTATTTCAAGGTAATGAGCGGCACGCTCAAAGCCGGAGATGATCTTGAGAACGTTTCACGCGGTGGTAAGGAACGTCTCGCTCAGATATTCACAGTTTGCGGTCAGATACGTACAGCCATCGATGCTCTTGAAGCAGGCGATATAGGTGCAGCAGTGAAACTTAAAGATGTGCGCACCGGCAACACACTTGATGCCAAAGGATGCGACTATCAGTTCGACTTCATCAAATATCCTCAGCCCAAATATACAAGAGCTATCCGTCCGATCAATGAGAGCGACAGTGAGAAACTCGCAGGTATTCTGACCCGCATGCGTGAGGAGGATCCGACATGGATCGTTGAGCAAAGCAAGGAATTGAAGCAGACTCTTGTCAAGGGACAAGGAGAATTCCACCTCCGCACTCTCAAATGGAGAATTGAAAATAACGAGAAACTTCCAGTAGAGTTTATCGAGCAGAAAATCCCATATCGCGAAACAATCACTAAAGCTGCACGTGCCGACTACCGTCACAAAAAGCAATCCGGAGGCTCAGGACAATTTGGTGAGGTACACTTGATTATTGAACCTTATACTGAGGGAATGCCTGAACCGGATACATATAAATTCGGAAGCCAAGAATTCAAGATGAACGTCCGCGACAAACAGGAAATTCCTTTGGATTGGGGCGGCAAACTCGTTGTTTACAACTGCATCGTCGGTGGCGCTATCGATGCTCGTTTCATTCCTGCTATCGTGAAGGGTCTCATGGATAGAATGGAGCAAGGTCCACTAACCGGTTCTTATGCACGCGACGTGAGAGTGATGATCTATGACGGCAAGATGCACC
>CAZEJY010000007.1:0-95169 GCA_964512705.1 uncultured Sangeribacter sp.
TCTGCGGTCTGATAGACCCTTTAGTGACCCCGGAGAGGCTCGAACTCTCGACCCAATGATTAAGAGTCATTTGCTCTACCAACTGAGCTACGGAGTCATTTGTGAGTGCATTGCTTTCACAATTGCGGTTGCAAAGTTAAAAATTTTCTTTTGTTTAACCAAATTTTTTTTGACTTTTCCTCTATATATTTCATTCCATACTCATTTTTATTGCTTTTTTAATACTTCTTACCCTTTTTTATCCGCTTAATTGAGCTATTACGGAAATTTTTCCGTATCTTTACCCCAAATTTATTTTTTTGCTCAACCCCGGAGCTCCACACTTTATGAGTTATAGGAGATTCTATGTATGGGCTTTATAAAAGTAAACATTCATAAAACATAAAATTTATTATTAAAAAGTCATGAACAAGAAATTATTTTATTTGGCTTTAGGTGTAGTCGCAATCGGTATGACGGGCTGCTCCAAGAAACTTGGCCAGTTTAAAAGCGATTTCTTCTCTACAGTTCCTACTCCCTTGGAGACTGTAGGTGAGAATGTGCCGGGTACTGTAAATGGTAATATTCCCGCTAAATTTATGGTGAAGAACGCTAAAGTTACCACTACACCCGTCATCGTATACGCAAATGGTGAAACTGCTGCTCAGCCGGTTATTATCCAGGGTGAAAACGTTCGTGCCAATGGTCAGGTAGTAAGCTATAAGAATGGTGGAACAGTTACCATTCCATTCAATGTAGCATATCAGGCTGCTATGGATAAGAGTGATCTCTACCTCGATTTCGCTGTTGACCAGAATGGTAAGCTTTATGCTCTTCCAAGAGTGAAAGTAGGCTATGGTGTAATCGCTACTTCTACACTCGCTTCCGCAAAGACCGTGACTCCGGCTCTTGCAAAGGATAACTTCCAGCGAGTAATCAATGAGAAATATAGCGCAGATATCCATTTCCTTATCAATCAGGCAAACATCCGCGCCAACCAGACTTCAGCTCCCGATTATATAGACCTCAACAAACGACTTGTTGAAGCTAACAATGCAGCGAATCAGGAGATTGCCGGCATTACCGTTAACTCATTCGCTTCTCCCGACGGTACATTGGCTTTCAACACTCAGTTGGCTGAAAAACGTGAGGCAAACACTACTAAATATGTAGAGAATCAGTTGAATAAAGATAAGATCACTGAATTTGGTGAACTCACATCTTCCTTTACTCCTGAAGACTGGGAGGGTTTCCAGAAGCTTGTCGAGAAGAGCAATATTCAGGACAAGGAACTTATTCTTAGTGTATTGAAAATGTATCCTGATCCGGAGCAGCGTGAGCAGGAGATTCGTAATCTCTCATCTGTTTTCAATGAGTTGGCAGATCAGATTCTTCCTCAGTTACGCTACTCTCGCGTGATGGCTTCCATCAACGTGATCGGTAAGAGTGATCAGGAGCTTATTCAGCTTTTCAACACCAATCCTAAAGAATTGACTATAGATGAGATTCTTTACATCGCTACATTGACAGACGACAACACAAAGAAGATGGAGGTTTACAACAAAGCTGCTGAACTCTATCCAAAAGATTATCGTGCATTCAATGACCTTGGTCTCACTCAATACGTAGCCGGAGACTATGCAGGTGCAAAAGCTAATTTCGAACAGGCACATCGCCTCAATCCTTCAGCTAAAGAACCGGACATGAACCTTGGTTTGATCTCTATGCTCAACCACAACTACACTCAGGCTCAGGAGCAGATTGGTGCAGCAGCCGGTGTACCGGAAGCAGCCGATGCACTCGGTGTATATTACCTCACACAGGGAGATTTAGCTAAGGCAGTACGCACATTTGGTGATTCAAAGACCAACAATGCTGCTTTGGCTCAGATTCTTTCTCAAGACTACACTACCGCTAAGTCAACATTGGCAAGCATCAAGAATCCTGATGCAACTACATATTATTTGACAGCGATCCTTGGTGCACGCACTAACAATGAGAACATGGTGATGAGTAATCTTCGTCAGGCTGTGAAACTTGACAAGTCACTTCGTTCACGTGCTCAAAACGACCTCGAATTTGCTAAATTCAATCTATCTTACCTCTAATATCGCGTAAGATAGCAATAAATATCAAGCAGGCTATTCCTTTCGGAGTAGTCTGCTTTTATTTTGAAAACTATTTATTAAATTTGTAATTAGAATTTTCAACACTTAAGATTGGTTGAAAAATATACCTATCAGATATAAATAAAAAACTATTATAATGGCAAATCAGGAACTCAGTGAACAAGAGATTGTGCGCCGCAAAAGTTTGGAAGCTATGCGTGAGCGCGGTATTGATCCATATCCGGCAGCAGAATATCCCGTTACCGGGATGTCGGCCGAGATAAAAGCTAACTTCGACGACAACCTCGAACCTAAACGTGAAGTATCTGTAGCGGGTAGAATCATGAGCCGCCGAATCATGGGTAAGGCATCCTTTATGGAACTTCAGGACTCTGAAGGACGAATCCAGGTATACGTTAGCCGTGACGAGATCTGTCCCGGCGAAGATAAGGATTTATACAATGTAGTTTTCAAAAAACTCCTTGATATTGGTGACTTCATTGGCGTGAAAGGTTATGTGTTCCGTACTCAAATGGGTGAAATTTCCATCCACGCCAGAGAAATTGTAGTACTAAGCAAAAGTCTTCGCCCTCTGCCCATCGTAAAAATGAAAGATGGTAAGGCCTATGACGCATTTACAGATCCGGAGCAGCGTTATCGTCAGCGTTATGTAGACTTGGTGGTGAATCCGGGTGTGCGTGAAATCTTCTTGAAACGCACCAAAATGTTCAACTCTATGCGTGGTTTCTTTAACCAATTCGGTTATACAGAAGTTGACACACCTGTACTTCAGTCTATTCCCGGTGGAGCTTCAGCACGTCCCTTCATCACTCACCATAATGCCCTCGATATACCACTATATCTTCGCATTGCAAATGAGCTGTATCTCAAACGTCTGATTGTTGGTGGTTTTGAAGGTGTATATGAATTCTCCCGCAACTTCCGCAACGAGGGTATGGACCGCACCCACAATCCTGAATTCACATGTATGGAGATTTATGTTCCTTACAAGGATTACAACTGGATGATGAACTTCACTGAGCAGATGCTTGAAAAAATAGCTCTTGATGTAAACGGCACCACCAAAGTTAAAGTAGGTGACAATGAAATAGACTTCAAGGCTCCATACAAACGCATCACCATGACCGAGGCTATCAAGGAGAAAACAGGTTTTGATATCACCGGAAAGACAGAAGAGGAGCTCCGCACATTCTGCAAAGAGGTTGGAATTGAGGTTGATCCGGCTATGGGTAAGGGTAAACTCATCGATGAAATCTTCGGTGAAAAATGTGAAGGCACTTATATTCAACCAACATTTATTACCGACTACCCGATAGAGATGTCACCGCTCACCAAGCGTCACCGTAACAATCCGGAACTCACGGAACGCTTCGAGCTAATGGTCAATGGTAAAGAGTTGGCTAATGCTTATAGCGAATTGAATGATCCTATAGATCAGTATGAGCGTTTTGTAGAGCAGATGCGACTTGCAGACAAGGGTGATGATGAAGCCATGATTATTGATGCAGACTTCATTCGTGCACTCGAATATGGTATGCCTCCTACATCCGGCATGGGTATAGGAATGGATCGCCTCGCAATGCTCCTGACCGGCCAACAGACTATTCAGGAGGTTTTGCTCTTCCCGCAGATGCGTCCGCAAGTAACCTCCAAGAATGCTGAAAAGCAGGATGAGGAAAACAATGAAGAGAAGAAATAATTTGCTTGCAAAGCAGATTGATTTCCATAGATGCAAGAATATATGTAAAATAAAAGTTAAACAACCGACCTATTTAGGGAGGTCGGTTGTTACAATATTACTTGCAGCGATAAGTTGGTCGCCGGCTCAAATAGCAGGAAAGAACCACTTAAATAGTATAAATAAAAATCAAAATACGATAGAAATTATGAAATCAATCCAACTCGACATTCAGAATGCGGTCTATTTCGCAAAGAAACAGTATAAAGCTTTAGCTCCTGAAGCAGTGCAAGCCTTGACTACTCTTGAAGAGGGCACAGGCGCAGGTAATGATTTCCTCGGATGGCTTGATCTGCCTTCTAAAACTTCCGCTGATTTGGTAGCTAAAATTAAAGCTACTGCAGAGCGTCTTCGTGAAAACTGCGACTACGTGGTTTGTGTAGGCATTGGTGGAAGTTATCTTGGCGCCAAGGCTGTGAATACAGCACTGCAAAACAACTTTGCAGACTTCTATGCACCCCAGCCCAAGGAACCCAAAGTACTTTATGCAGGTCAAAACATCGGTGAGGAGTATCTTGCCGAACTCGGAAAACTTCTTGAAGGCAAAAAGTTTGGTATCATAGTAATCTCCAAATCAGGTACTACCACCGAACCTGCGATTGCTTTCCGTCTGCTTCGCGATCAACTTGAAAAACAGGTTGGAAAAGAGGCTGCTAAAAATCTGATTGTAGCTATTACTGATGAAAAGAAAGGTGCATTGCGCCAGATGGCTGATGAGGAAGGCTATGAGACATATGTTATTCCGGACAATGTAGGAGGTCGTTTCTCAGTCCTCACTCCGGTTGGTTTGCTTCCTATAGCTGCTGCCGGTCATGATATTGAAAAACTTCTTGCCGGAGCTGCCGATATGGAACGCACCACACTTCACCCATCAGAAGATAATCCAGCTCAAATTTATGCTCAATTGAGAAATGCACTCTATCAGAGCGGTAAGAAGATTGAGATACTCGTTAACTTTGATCCTAAACTTCATTACTTCTCAGAGTGGTGGAAACAGCTCTATGGAGAGAGCGAAGGTAAAGATGGTAAGGGTATCTTCCCCGCTTCAGTAGATTTCACTACCGATTTGCACTCAATGGGTCAATGGATTCAAGATGGTGAGCGCACTGTGTTTGAGACTGTTCTTTCAGTTAAGAAACCTGCAGTTGAGCATCGTGTTCCCGAGAATGCAGCCAATCTCGATGGTGTTAACTACATTGCCGGAAAACGCATTGATGAGGTTAACAAGATGGCTGAATTAGGTACTCAGATGGCTCATGTCGAGGGTGGTGTTCCTAATATAAAAATAGAGATTCCTGCACTCGATGAATATTCACTCGGTCAGTTGATTTATTTCTTCGAGAAAGCTTGCGGTATCAGTGGATATATGCTTGGAGTGAATCCTTTCAACCAACCCGGAGTAGAAGCTTACAAGAAGAATATGTTCAAGCTTCTTAAAAAACCTGGATATACTGATTAATAACACTATAGTTTCTCCATATCATTATATGTTTCATTTACATATAAATATTAAGATAAGGAAGGTAGCTTATAAAGCTGCCTTCTTTTATTATGTGGAGCACCTGTAGATAAATTGTAGATAAGTGGTAAAAAAGCTGTAGATAACCATGAAAATAACTTTAAATACAATTGTGAAGAAATATACCTCATATATTATAAAAATTTATAAGCAAAACTATTATGAAATTTACAAATTAAAATTCATCAATGTATATAGAAGTTATCAGCTCACTAATCTACATGAAAAGGCTATGTTTTCAACAGATTTTTACTTATTCTTTCCACTAATTTATTAACTTTGTATTTATCTACAGGCTGTAGATAACATCATTCATTTAATTGATAATCAAAGATAGTGAATGTTTATAAACTGTAGATAAAAGCACTTTGTAATTCAATAACTCACATTTCCAAATTTTTAGGAAGAAAGTTATTGGTAGTTATCTACACCTATTATTGTTATTGTTGTTTATTTATTTTAATTATTTAAAATTATAAATCTATATAAAAATAAAAATGGAAGCATCCGCACATAAATCCATTTCTGAATTGAAAGAGTCAATTCTTAAGTTAAAGAAAGAAAAAAATGCCTTGATAATGGCTCATTACTATCAGAGAGATGAGATACAGGATATAGCTGACTTCATTGGAGATTCGCTTGCTCTTGCACGTCAGGCAGCCAAGACAGATGCGCCATTGATAGTGATGTGCGGTGTTCATTTCATGGGAGAGACAGCCAAGATACTTTGCCCTGATAAAAAGGTAGTGGTACCGGATCGCAATGCGGGTTGTTCGTTGGCGGACAGTTGTGATGCTGAAGAATTCAAAAAGTTTGTAGAAGCACATCCTGATTACACCGTAGTCAGCTATGTCAATACTTCAGCTGCTGTGAAAGCCCTGACAGATATAGTGGTCACCTCAGGTAATGCCCGCAAGATAATAGAATCTCTTCCTGAAGATGAGAAGATAATATTTGGACCCGATAAAAACTTGGGAGGATATATCAACAGCGTGAGTGGAAGGGAGATGTTGCTATGGCCCGGTGCATGTCATGTGCATGATCGCTTCTCTATAGATAAAATTATAGAGATGAAAAAAGCGCATCCGGGCGCTAAGGTTCTTGTGCATCCCGAATGTAGGCGTCCTCTCCAGTTGATAGCGGACAAAGTGGGCAGTACGGCTGCTTTACTTGACTTTGCAGCCCAAGATGAAGCCAAGGAATACATTGTGGTTACTGAAAGTGGCATACTCTTTGAAATGCGTCGCAAATGCCCTGATAAGGTATTTCTACCGGCACCTGCTGAAGATTCGGAATGCCAGTGCAATGAATGTGACTATATGAAGATGAATACACTTGAGAAAGTGTATTTGGCATTGCGCGATGAACAGCCGGAGATCATAGTAGATGAAGAGATAGCCAAGCGTGCCATTAAGCCTATAGAGCGTATGCTGGAACTAAGCTGATAGGGGATGAGGGAAAAGAAAAATATAATAGAGCTTTCCAATTGTTCGGTAGAGGAATATAAAGGTATGAAAAAATTACCTGTTAAAGTACTCGCCGACAATGTAAGGTCGCTTTATAATATAGGTGCTATATTTCGTACTTCTGATGCCTTTCTGATTGATGAATTCATATTATGCGGAATTTCCGGCTGTCCGCCACATCCTGAAATTTCCAAAACAGCCTTGGGGGCGGAGGAGAGTGTAAGATGGAGTTATGCCGAAAATGCAGAGTTGCAGGTAGCAAAGCTGAAAGCTGAGGGATGGAAGATATGTTGTCTGGAGCAGACTCATGACAGTGTGATGCTGGATGATTTTGTAGTCAACACTAAAGATAAATATCTTCTTATTTTGGGTAATGAAGTAGAGGGGGTGAACCAGAATATAATTGATATGTCGGATATAGTGCTTGAGATTCCTCAATGTGGTGTGAAACATTCACTTAATGTATCTTCAAGCGGCTCCATCGCCCTTTGGCATCTATTTAAGGCTTATCTACCTGAAATAGAAGTATAAGAAAGTATAAAAAGGATATACTGCAATAAATTTGCAGTGATTTAAGAATTATTATAACAAAAAAAGCATTGATTATTAGGAACTGAAGCATTTGAATGTTAAATTTGCAACAAAGAAAATAATCAACAAATAAGAATATAATTATGGCAAAGAAGAAAGCAGCTCCCGTAGCAAAGGGACCAATAAATGATAAAGCAGAGAAGTTGAAAGCGCTCTCAGTGACAATGGAGCACTTGGAGAAGGATTTTGGATCAGGCGCCGTGATGCGTCTTGGAGATGAAACCATCCAGGATATAGAGACCATCCCTACCGGTTCACTTGGCTTGGACTTCGCTTTGGGAGTGGGTGGACTGCCACGTGGACGTATCACCGAAATTTACGGTCCTGAGGCTTCAGGTAAGACTACTTTAGCTATCCATGTTATAGCGGAAGCTCAGAAAAAGGGTGGTATTTGTGCCTTGATAGATGCAGAGCATGCCTTCGACCGCTTTTATGCAGAGAAATTAGGAGTGGATATAAATAATCTCTGGATTTCCCAGCCGGATAATGGAGAGCAGGCTCTTGAGATTGCAGAGCAATTGATCAACTCCGGAGCTATTGATGTATTGGTAGTGGATTCAGTTGCTGCATTGACTCCTAAAGCTGAAATTGAGGGAGAGATGGGTGAGAAAAATATGGGTTTGCATGCACGTCTGATGTCTCAGGCAATGCGTAAACTGACAGGAGCAATCTCCAAGACACGCACATGTTGCATCTTTATTAACCAGATACGCGAAAAGATAGGTGTATTTATGGGTAGTCCGGAGACTACTACGGGTGGAAATGCGTTGAAGTTCTATGCTTCCGTACGTTTGGATGTTCGCCCATCTTCAATGATAAAAGATGGAGATGAGGCCATCGGTCGCTTGGTGAAAGTGAAGGTGGTAAAGAATAAAGTAGCTCCTCCTTTCACTCGTTGTGAATTCGACATCATGTTCGGAAAAGGTATTTCACGTTCCGGTGAGATTGTGGACTATGGAGTGGAATTCGGTGTAATTAAGAAATCAGGAAGCTGGTTCTCTTATGGTGATTCCAAACTTGGTCAGGGTCGCGATGCTGTGAAGAAAGTAATAGAGGAGAATCCTGATTTAGCTGAGGAGTTAAGTGTAAAAATATCCGAGGCCATGAAGGAGAAGAAGACTTCAAAGGGCGCCGGTAAGAATAATCCATACCTCCCCGGAAAAGAGACAAAACGTGTATCCGCAGAAGAGGAGGAGCGCGATAAAGATGAATTTGATGCAGATATAGATCCTGCTGATGATATTTTTGGAGATGACTTCGAAATGGATGAAAATTAAAGGGATAAAATAAAAGAAACCTATGTTATAATGATTGCAGGAGTGTAAAAATCTTAGTTTTTACACTCCTGTAAATTTTTAATAAGTATGGAGAAGGAACTATTATAATGTACCTAATAGGCCGTTAAGACACATATTATTTAATTAGAATTCTTCATTTTCCGAGGGAATATAATTTTCCTTAAGGTAATCACGATAGGATACTTCAAAAGAAGACTTTGTGCAGGCTGCAACAATACCGGCATTAGTTGATACATTACTTGGAGGCATCAGGGTTTCAGCAAATCCAACTTCAATTAGGGATCCCTGAATACTATTATCGTTATACCAGCTGTAGATAAACCAATTATAGTAGGATTCAGATACGTTATATAATTTGAATCTAAGTTTGACATCATATAAACTCTCAATCTCTTTAGGATTATACACGGTTAGATTGGCATTTTCTAATCTAAGGGAGATAGGGTAGCTTTTTCCATTTATACTTTTATCAGAGAATAGGGTGAAATAGTGTGAACTCGATTCAAACATTATATCCAATACATCTGCATGTTCGGAGAAGAGTGGTTCCGACTCATTATTGATAGACCAGTAAGAGAGGGTAGCAGCATATTTACTTTCAAATACTTCTCCATTCCATGACTCATGCCAATTTCCCGTAGGTATTGGTGTAGGATTTACAGGCTCAACAAGAATACGATAGTAATTCACATCTTCTGCCGGATCGGTAAACCAGACTGAAAAATTCTGATTTATATTGAAAACTGTAGAATAAGAACTTACAATTTTCCTGGAAGATATGGTCGTCACATCTACATCATCTATATCAACTCTTTTGGGCATAACTACAGTTGCCTCTGCCACTCCATATTCCTTACTTACCGCTACCAATTTGACTTCATCACCTATAGCAGGACAGTAATCGGAAAAATAACCCATATCTATAATTTCAGAAGAGTCATTATATTTATTGGAAAATTTCATGACATCTTTAAGAACCCCATTAATATAAAGTGAGACCTCTGCATCCTTCACTACGATCTCGTCGCGAAGAGAGGGATGGAAATTTAAATTTTCTTTCCCTCCCCAAGTGTAAGTATGAGAGAGACTCACTTTAATGGGACATTCGGATTCCAAAACTGAATTCATACACAACACTGGATCGGTCTGAAGTTTTGGATCGAAGTCGGTGTAGCATGATTGTAACCCGAAGGCTACTGCTACGAAGCATATTATGTTGATAAATGTTGTCTTCATATATGAATAGATTTTCATTTGAGTTTAAAATTTCCAAGTGTAGGAGAATGATGGAACAATAGGCATGATACTGAGCTTGCGGAATACGTTTATACCTTCATTATTGATTTGTTGAACTATAGCTACCGGGTTGCGGTTGCAATATGCATTAAAGAGGGAGATGGTCCAGAAACCACGCTTGGTATACCTCACAACCGAGAGGTCCAGGCGGTGATAGAATGGTAATTGGTAATTATTTAGATTCTTTATCAAGGGAACTGTCTCCTGGTAGACATTAGGGGAACCAATTATATATCCCGACATTCCTGAAAAATACTCCTCATTCAGTTCCGGACCTAACCACACTCGATCTGAAAGAGTGAAACGGTTTCCACTCATACCGGTCCAAGCTGCGTTCAGCTCCCATTTAGGATTGATTTTCCAATTTAAAGATACATTGATTTTATGTCTGTTGTCGAATTTGGAAGGGAAGCGGCGACCACCGTTTTTTTCGGTAAATAGTCTGTCGGACCAAAGTAGTGAATAGGACACATGGCCGGTTATTTTACCGAATTCCCTACTTATTTTAAAATCCAATCCTTTAGCTTCACCGCTCCCGACACACAATTTGGAATTCCACAGACCTGAATTATCAGCTAAGTAGAACATGTCGGCATAATCGATAAGATTGTGCATCCATTTATAATAGGCTTCTGCAGAAACAGTGGTTTTATCATCAGGAGTCCAATAAGCACCTACAGCCACTTTCTCAGCAGTTTGAGGTTTGAAATTACCCGTTATAGGCACCCATTGGTCGGTAGGTAGGGATATGTAGCTCTTATTTAATTGATGCACATATTGAGTGGTGCGTGAGAAGGATGCTTTCACTGCCCAATTGTTTGAAGGGGAATATTTCATGGAGAAACGGGGGGAGATGCCATAGTGATTTTTCTTATCGATATGGAATGAACTCAGATGCACACCGAGATCCATTCGCCATTTTTCTGATATCTTCCAATCATCGGAGATATATCCGTTGAATTCTAAAGCGTGGAGAGTGCCGCTATCATGACTCATAGATGAGTGGATGGTGCCGCTATAGGAATTTTTTGAAAATTTTTGAGGAAGAAAGGAGTGAATAGTAGCGCTTGCGCCAAAATTCACTTTGTGGCTATAATTGGGTCGCCAGTCAAAGTCTGCGCGTGCAATCCAGTCATCAATACTGTTGGATGACTTCTGAAGTGTGTTCCAATCTCCATATACCCTGTCATCAGTCCATTGCTTATAAACTTCACTACACTTGATAGTGGAGAAATAGCGGGTGTAGGCAAGCGAAAAGTCACCGAATAATTTTGGAGAGAAGACTCTGTTGTAGCCTGCCGATGCAACTATATTACCCCAATATAATTTATTGGTTATATCATCATAATCATAGGTAGTGTGTTCAGAATCATAGTTTTGCCAGTGTGCATCTAATTTAGATCCACCCATAAGGAAATCTTCGCCATAATAAACGGATAACCACGCCTTGGATCTGTCGGAGAAACGATGTGTTATTTTGGCGTTCAGGTCTGTGAAATCATAGCGTGCTTTAGTCTTCTCCTCTTTATTGACCGTAGCGTTGATGATGGCTAATGCGGGAATAGTGAGCACATCAAGCCATGACCGACGTAGACCGATGGAATAGGTAGTCTTGCGGTTCTTTCCGATTGGACCGTTGATATCAAAAGCGCCCGAGATCAGACCAAGGGTAAATGATCCGTTCACCTTTTCCGTGCTTCCATCTTTTGTGTGCACATCCATAAAAGAGGAGAGTCTGCCATCATATCTTGCAGGAAATGAGGATTTATAGAAATCAACATTTCTCATAATCTCCGAATTAAAGGCTGAGAAAAGTCCTCCGAGGTGGTTGACCTGATAGAGAGGAATATTGTCAAGCATATAGAGATTCTCATCTGTTTTGCCTCCATGGACATACATTCCCGCAAATCCTTCCACACCGGCATTTACACCCGGTTCAAGTTGGAGAGTCTTGATTATATCACTCTCTCCTAAGATTGCGGGAGTATTGCGGATCTGGTCTGATGAGAGGTTGAGTGATCCAATAGCGGCTGCATCCATAGCTGCCGAACGGATTTTGGACCCATTCACCACTAATTCATCAAGATTTTTAACTGCTGACAATGTGAAATCAATAACCTTATTAGCGTGTAGATTAAAGGGTGAAGTGGATGCAGGTAAGTAATTGAAACCATTAACACTTACAGTTATTTCCCCTTCCGGCACTTGCAGGGTATAGAAACCATAAGCATTGGTATAAGTAGATAACTTATCGCAAGTCACAATCACTCCGGCTATTGGTTCATCTGATCCCTCCTCCCTCACGAAACCACTCACTCTATAAGAGTGGTTTACGACAGGTTTGTGTACCTGCTTACTGAGAATAACATTATTACCCTTTATTTTAAAAGTAACATCCGTATTTGTAAAAATGCGTTTGAGTGTTTCGTTGAGGGAAAGATTTTTTACATCTATGTTTATTCTCAATCCTTTGAGCACATCGGGTGTATAAATGAAATTCTTTCCTGATTGCTTCATAATCCTTGCAAAAACAGTCTCTGCCTTTTCATTATTAGCTTTAATGGATATATTCTGGGCGGAAAAAGTTAATGCGCAAATAAATATTGATAAGGTTATTAATATTAATCGCTTCATTTCAGTCCGTTATTTTTCTGATTTTAACTCGTTGGTGTCTTCAATTTGGAGATTGATATTGAGTAATTCATTGATGATAGTTACCAATTCCGAAGCGTCTCCCTCATAATGGAGAGTAAGGCTGTAGGTTTCAGTAGGTATGTTGCTAATCTTCACACCATAAATTCTTTCAATATCCTTCACAACATCACCCAAAGGTGCATCGGTGAAATCAATTACCGCGTAATCCACATATTGAGTCTGAGGCTCATTGGTTTGAGTTGATTGCGGACGAAGTGAATTTGATTCAACGAAACCGGATTGTGGCTACTCTTCAGATAGATCAAGCATGATGCCGAGGCAACAAGAGCTACAGTGATAGACGCTGCGGCCACCTTTCGCGGAACGGATGAGAAAATATTAAAGGCGTTTCTCTTTCCGGTTATAGAGTAGAAGTCAGTCTGTTTTCTCCTTTTAGAAAATTTGTCAGGTTGAAAGTATTTAGCTACGAAATCGAGACTATCCTCAAATTTTGAATTTTTACTCATATAATTGATATGATTGATAAATGTTTTATCTCTATGAGTAGAAAGATTGAAAATACCCCTATTCCATTTTAAAAATTTTTCAAAAAATTTTTTAAGCTTGAAATTCAAGGTCTATAAGAATGGGAGGAAGAAGACATTAGTGCCTGAATCCTTGAGGTCTTTTCTCAGCCGATTCAGAGCATTTGATATCTGGTTTTCCACAGTTTTAACAGAGATATTCAGTTCCTCAGCTATCTCCTTATATTTCATGCCATCGCGCTTACTCATCAAAAATACACGACGTGTTTTTTCAGGGAGTTCCTCAATTGCTTTCCATAAGCGTGCGTCGCGTTCGGAGGTCTCAATCTCCTCTTCCGGGATATCGGAGATATTTTCTAAATTTTCGAGTCTGTCGGAAGTGATTTTGAGAGCGTTGTTTCTGCA
This sequence comes from uncultured Sangeribacter sp., assembly GCA_964512705.1. GTDB lineage: Bacteria > Bacteroidota > Bacteroidia > Bacteroidales > Muribaculaceae > Lepagella. The sequence continues at coordinate 13,601 of CAZEJY010000007.1, forward strand.
TATCTGATATGCGTATGCTCTCCAATTATTTATTTCAGTATCGTCAGCAAGGCGATTCCAAAGATTTGCAAGAGCATCTTGGGCAGCATCGTGCGCAAGATCAATATCCTCTGTTATCCTGAGGGCGAACATGGATAACGGAAGATAAATTTATCAAAGAAAACCTTGAAACGACTTGCGTTAGACATGAACTCGAACAAACATTTAATTAAAAATCTTTTAAATCCGCGTAATATGCAGTTAACTTAACAACCAATTCAGCGGTAAAATTAATCAATAAAATTCAAACAATATGGCGGCTCGGATTAAAATGAAAGAGAAAAGAGGAGAAACATTATATCATATTTCCAATAAATTTTAATAAAAATTAGAAATTGTTTTGGAAATTAAATATTAAATATTATATTTGCTTTTGAAAAAATAAAGAGGTAAACTATTAAGAAGATTAAGGTTGAAATTTGTGGTAATTTGATTAGCACAAGTCTTAATTGGATTAAGACTCTCTCACGTCAATGTAAAAAAGGAAATATTTACTTTGTTGCTTACAGCTTATTTTAACATGACTAAATTGGTAAAGGTACAATGATAAATTTTTAACCTGACAATTTTGAAATGATTAGAATAAGATGATTTGATTCAACTATTTAACAAAGAATAGGCATATCGTGAGATACGCCTATTTTTTTGTCTCTCTCATACTGAGGTAAGTATACACGGAAAGCGGCCGGTTTCACAACCAGCCGCTTTTCGTGTTTTCCATAATACTTTTTCGAACTAACCTAACATCATGAATTGAAAATCGCTGAATGCCTCTGAAAATAATTACAATATGAAGCAAACGATTTATCTTTCTTTCGATATTATAACACTACAACTTTAAAATTTGTTCTGAAATATTTTTATTTTTCTGATATTTTTTATTCGCTGAGCATAAAATATAAGTAGTTTCTAAAAATTAACTATATGATGAATTTTAGAAGCTCCTTACAAGATTTTTATATATCTTTGTGTATAAAACTTACTTTTGACCCATGGATAATAACCGTCTTTTTCTCCTTGATGCGTATGCTTTGATTTTTCGTGCTTACTATGCACTGCTCAAAATGCCCCGTATAACCCAATCGGGATTCAATACATCTGCTATCTTTGGTTTTGTGAATACTTTAGAGGAGGTTATCCGCAAGGAGAACCCTTCCCACTTGGCAGTATGCTTCGATCCCGCGGGGCCAACTTTCCGCAATCAGGCTTTTGAGGAGTATAAAGGTGAACGCGAAGCTACACCGGAGGATATAAAGCTCTCGGTACCTATTATCAAGGAGATTGTCAAAGCATATAATATTCCCGTGGTTGAGGTTGAAGGTTTTGAGGCGGATGATGTTATCGGCACACTTGCCCGCAAGGCTGAAAAGGAGGGATATACCACCTATATGATGACACCCGATAAGGATTTCGGTCAGTTGGTGAGCCCATCCATTCTCCAATATAAACCCGCCTATCGTGGTCAGGATTTTGAGATTCGCGGTGAAGAGGAGGTGTGCGCAAGATATGGGTTAAACAATACTTCGCAAGTGATCGACCTTCTCGCTCTGATGGGTGATAAAATTGATAACATTCCAGGTTGTCCCGGTGTTGGAGAGAAAACGGCAGTAAAGCTTATCCAGGAGTTTGGCAATATAGAGAATCTGATCGAAAACACGGATAAACTAAAAGGTGCACTCAAAAAGAAGATTGAGGAGAATACTGAACAGATAAAGTTCTCCAAATATCTCGCCACTATCCGCACGGATGTGCCTGTAGATGTGGAGCCGGCAGATCTCAGGCGTCACAGCCCAGATCGCGAGAAACTCTTTGCTATCTTTCGTGAACTGGAATTCAAAACCCTTATAGACCGCGTGGGCCGTAGACTGGATGCTGAAAATAAGGCTAACCAAAAATCGTCAGCAACTGCAAAGAAACCGGTGCAGGATGGCACTCTTTCTCTCTTTGATGATTTTGATGAGCCCGCACCCGCTCCGGTTGTCTGCTTGGATAAGTCCAAATGTGATTATAGTTCTGTAACCACCCGGGAAGCTTTGGATGCATACGCCAACAAGTATGCCCGGGTCGAGAGATGCGGACTTTATATAGTCAGCGAGGGGGAGAATGATATGGCCGCCAAATGGATTGGCGCGGCTGTATCCTTAGCGCCCGAAACAGCCATTTATATCCCTGCTACTTTTGAAGAGGGTACAGCGTGGGTGCTGGATCTGATGGCACGCGAGGATATTATGAAAGTGTGCACCAATGCTAAGAGAAATATGGTGTTGGCTGCTCGTAAGCGTACTGACAATACTCCGGCGCTACGCAATTTCTATGACGTGGAATTAGCTCACTATGTGCTCCAGCCCGAAATGCGCCATTCCCTTGTTAAACTTGCTCCCTCATATCTTGGGATTGAAGTAAATGAAGCTACTTCCGATGCTAACGAGAAGGCAGATATCACACTCCGTCTCTATGAACCACTCCGAAAGGAGATAGAGAAGCAGGAGATGTCAAACCTGTTGTATGATATTGAGCTACCCTTGGTCAATGTCTTAGCTGAGATGGAGCTTACGGGCGTGAGACTTGACGTGGAGGCACTGAATGAGGCAGCCCGAAACATGAAGAAACGCATTGATGATCTTGAGCGGGAGATATGCGATTTGGCAGGTGAGGAATTCAATGTAGGGAGTCCTGCCAAGGTCGGAGAAATTCTTTTCGACAAGCTTCAACTTGATTCCAAAGCTAAAAAGACCAAGACCGGTCAATATTCCACCAGTGAGGATATTCTCGAGAAGCTTGTGCTTAAGCATCCTATAGTTAGTAAGATATTGAAGTTCCGAGCTCTCAAGAAACTTTATTCTACCTATCTTACTGCCCTTCCGGCGTCTATCAATCCGGTTACCGGGAAGGTGCACACCAACTATAACCAGACCGTAACAGCCACCGGACGTATATCTTCTACCTCTCCAAATCTTCAGAATATACCAATTCGCGACGATGAGGGAAGGGAGATCCGTCGTGCTTTCATAGCCGATCCGGATCATCTGTTCCTCTCTGCAGACTATTCTCAGATTGAATTGCGGCTCGTAGCTGATTTTGCCAAGGAGGAAACTATGCTCGAAGCATTCCGGGAGGGTAAGGATATTCATGCCATAACTGCAGCGAAAATATATCACAAAACGCAGTCTGAGGTCACAGATAATGAAAGGCGTAAGGCCAAGACTGCCAATTTCGGTATCCTTTATGGCATTTCTGCTTTTGGACTTGCTAACCGGCTCAATATACCGCGATCCGAAGCAAAGGAGATTATTGATAATTATTTCGCCACATTCCCCACTATTCATAAGTATATGTCTGATTCAGTGGAGAACGCCCGCGAACATGGATTTGTGGCTACCAAAGCGGGACGCAAACGTTATCTTCCCGATATCAACTCAAAGAATCCGGTTGTGAGAGGCTATGCGGAGCGAAACGCTATCAATGCTCCTATTCAGGGTTCGGCTGCCGATATCATTAAAAAGGCAATGGTGGATATATATCGCGAGATGACAGAGCGTGGACTTAAATCAAAAATGATTATGCAAGTTCATGATGAGTTGAATTTCGATGTGGTGCCCGAAGAGCTACCTGTAATGCAGGAATTAGTGGAAAGACTCATGCAGAATGCGTATCATGGCGAAGTCACCCTCACCGCCTCCTGCGGCGTTGCCGACAACTGGATGGAAGCCCATTGATGCGGACGCTCCGTTTTAAAATACGGGCAGACCTTAATTTTTATGGTCTGCCTCTTTATGTTTTGATGATAAATTTTTAATTTTGCACTTTCATTTAAATAATATTCCATATGGGAGGCATAATGGGCGTAGCGTCCAAGATAGAGTGTCGCACAGACCTCTTTTACGGCGTGGATTACCATTCACATTTAGGTACACGCAGAGCCGGTATGGCTACTTTCAACGCAGATGACAATATCTTTTGTCGTTCTATCCACAGTCTTGAATCATCTTATTTCCGCACCAAATTCGAAAAAGAACTCCCTAAATTCAAGGGGTTTATGGGTATTGGTGTAATTTCCGATACGGATCCGCAACCTATCGTGATCAATTCACATTTAGGTAAATTTGCGATCGTTTCCGTAGCACATATCACCAACCTTGATGTCCTCGAAAAGGAATTGCTCGATCAGGGTGTGCATTTCGGAGAACTCTCTTCCGGAAAAACGAACCAAACTGAGTTGATAGCTCTGCTGATCAATAGTTGTCCGGATTTTGTTAGCGGTATCAATCATGTATTTGATCTGATTGAGGGTAGCGCTTCAATACTTATACTGACTCCGGATAAGGTCATAGCAGCTCGTGACCGCCTCGGCCGTACCCCGGTTGTTGTTGGTCATAAGGATGGTGCTTATGCTTTTGCTACTGAAAGCACTGTATTCCCGAATTTGGGATACAAACATATCCGCGACCTTGGACCGGGTGAGATAGCATATATCACAGCAGATGACTTCACTGTTTTGCAGGCTCCCGGAAATGATATGCAGATTTGTTCCTTCCTTTGGGTCTACTATGGATTCCCAACCTCAACTTACGAGGGGAAGAATGTAGAGGAAGTTAGATTTGAATCCGGTTATGAGATGGGTAAAACAGATGACACTGTTGTGGACTGCGCTTGCGGTATTCCTGACTCCGGTGTAGGAATGGCTCTGGGCTATGCAGCAGGCCATGGTGTTCCCTACATGCGTTGCATCTCCAAATACACCCCAACGTGGCCACGAAGCTTCACTCCCGGGGAACAGTCCATGCGTGATTTGGTTGCAAAAATGAAACTTGTGCCCAATGAAGCGGTTCTCGAAGGGAAGAAGGCGCTCTTCTGCGACGATTCCATAGTGAGAGGAACACAGCTCAACGACAACGTTTCAGATCTCTATGCCAAAGGTGCCAAGGAGGTACATATGCGTATTGCTTGTCCTCCATTGATTTACGGATGCCGTTACATCGGTTTCACCTCTTCCAAGAGTGATATGGAGCTTCTCACGCGCCGCATCATCGAGCAATTAGAGGGTGACCCGAACAAGAATCTTGATAAGTATGCTACAACCGGTTCACCTGAATACAATGCCATGGTAGAAAAAATCAGGGATAGATTCGGCTTGACATCTTTGAAATTCAACACCATCGAAACCTTGGTCAAGTGCATCGGTTTACCGAAAAGCAAGATCTGCACACATTGCTTCGACGGCTCCAGCCGCTTCGGCTGCAAATGCCACAAAAAATAAAGCGCCTATTTAAAACAATGTCCGGAGGACATAACTTTTAATAGCCGGGTACATTGCAGCTATGCTGCAATGTGCTCGGTTTAAATTGAATATATGAATAGTGTCTGTAGGACACACCTTTTAAAAAACCGAATAAAGGTCTATACACGGAAAGCGGCCGGTTTCACAACCAGCCGCTTTTCGTGTTTTCCATAATACTTTTTCGAACTAACCTAACATCATGAAACGATTTATCTTTCTTTCGATGTTAAAACATCCGGAAAGAATAGAAAGTTCTGAAAATTGTAAGTTTTAACAAATTTTTACATTTAATATTTACATCAATATTTGATAATTATATGAATAAAGCGACGTTATAACCATTTAAAACTTTCTCAAACTAAAATATTTAACCAATGTTAAAATCATTGATTTTACCCTACTACTTTAAGAAATATACCATAAAATCCTGTCGAAATGTTCCTTATTTTAGGGTGGGAGGAAAGAAAATCGCGATTTTTAGGTGAGTTATGGATTTTTATTGATAACTTTGCTTAATTTCTGTCTTTGTGGCGACACAAACCGGAAAACTCTCCTGAAAATAGTAAGTATGAAGCAGGGTAGCAATACTCTCTTCAAAATTTATATTAAACAATCAATTTTGGAAAACTACAGATGAAAATTTCAGACATCACTGTCAAGTTTGCCGAACCGCAGGAGGCTAAATATGCCGATTTGATTGTGAGGTTGATTTATGAATCAGCTTTGCAACGTGGCACCGGTATAGCCAAACGCTCTCCGGAATACATCGCACAGAAGATTACCTCCGGAAAGAGTGTGGTTGCCTTGCACGGCGACCGCCTGGTTGGGTTCAGCTACATCGAGAGTTGGGGTCATGGAGATTTTGTGGCTACATCCGGTTTGATTGTCGATCCAGAATACCGCCATCTTGGCCTTGCCGGCGCCATCAAGGCGAAAACTTTCGAGCTGGCTCGACTTCGATTTCCGTTTGCCAAACTCTTTTCCATCACTACATCACTGCCGGTGATGAAGCTCAATTCCAAGATGGGTTACAAGCCTGTCACCTTTTCGGAATTGACCGATGACAAAGAATTCTGGCAAGGATGCGAGGGGTGCAAGAACTACGATATCTTGCAGCGCAACAATCGCAGAATGTGCCTTTGCACAGGTATGCTTTTCGATCCGCAGCAACCCCTCCCGGTTCACAATCGCTCTATCCCTTACATTATTAAATTGAAGAACGGCTTCAACCGCCTGTTCCATCTAAAGCGACGATGATCAGAATCCACCGCAAGTATAATTAAATGAATCTGATCAAATCAATTAAATCGAAGTAACAATGTCTAATAATAAGAAAAAAGTAGTCCTCGCTTTCTCAGGTGGACTCGATACATCTTTTGCAGTAAAATATCTTTCTGAAGACCTCGGCTATGAGGTGCACACAGCTATCGCAAACACAGGTGGTTTCTCTGAAGAGGAACTCGAGGTGATCGCTGAAAAGTCAAAGAAATTGGGAGCCGCTTCCCACGTAACTCTTGATATAACCCAGGATTATTACGATAAGAGCATCAAATATATGGTTGCCGGCAACGTGTTGCGCAACGGCACATATCCTATTTCCGTTTCTTCCGAGCGTATCTTTCAGGCAATAGCTACAATAGAGTATGCCAAGAAAATTGGAGCTGATGCAATTGCTCACGGTTCAACAGGTGCGGGAAACGACCAAGTGCGTTTCGACCTGACTTTCCAGATACTTGCTCCCGAAATTGAGATTATCACCCCGACTCGTGATATGACCCTCACCCGTGAATATGAGATTGATTATCTCAAGAAACATGGTTATGAGGCAGACTTCAAGAAACTCGAATATTCTATCAACAAGGGTCTGTGGGGAACATCTATCGGTGGTAAGGAAACGCTTCATTCCGAGCAGACTCTTCCCGAAGAGGCTTATCCATCTCAGGTAGTTGCAACCGAGCCTGAAACTCTGAAAATCAGCTTCAAGGAGGGTGAGATTTCAGCTGTAAACGGTAAGGAATACACCGACAAGGTTGAGGCAATCCGCGAGGTGGAGAGAATCGGTTCACGTTTCGGTATCGGTCGCGATATGCACATCGGCGATACAATTATCGGTATCAAGGGTCGCGTAGGCTTTGAGGCTGCAGGTCCTATCCTGATTATAGCTGCTCACAAGATGCTTGAGAAGCACACGCTGACAAAATGGCAGCAATATTGGAAAGACCAAGTGGGAACTTGGTATGGCATGTTCCTGCATGAGGCTCAGTATCTCGAGCCGGTGATGCGCGACATCGAGAAGATGCTCGAGAGCTCACAGAGAAATGTAACCGGTACGGTTGAGTTGACTCTCCGCCCCTATTCATATACTCTTGTAGGTGTAGAGTCAGACTATGATTTGATGAAGACCGATTTCGGTGAGTATGGTGAGGTAAATAAGGCTTGGAGCGCTGATGATGTGAAAGGATTTACTAAAATCATGGGCAACCAGATGAAAATCTATCACAACAATCAGGTCAAAAACGGCAAAGCCGAATAAGGTGTCCCACATGAAAAAAATTGGTATTATAGGAGGCGCCGGCTACACAGCCGGCGAACTCCTTCGTTTGCTTATAAACCACCCTGAGGTGGAGATATCTTTCGTTCATTCCACCAGTAATGCAGGTGTCCCGATCACAGATGTGCATCAAGGACTATTGGGAGAGACTAACTTGGTCTTTTCTGATCAGCACCCCCTTGAAGATATAGATTACCTCTTCATTTGCTCAGCGCATGGACACAGCCGAAAATTCTGGGAGGAACATAAGCGTCCCGCAGGGTTGAAAGTGATTGATTTGGCTCAGGATTTCCGAGACGAAAGCAATGGATATGTCTATGGACTGCCTGAAATGAATCTCGAACGGATTGCATCAGCGGATTCCGTAGCTAATCCGGGTTGCTTCGCTACTGCCATTCAGCTCGCACTGCTCCCTTTGGCTGCCAATCACAAGTTGCCCGATTCCGGAGATGTGAATATCACGGCTCTGACAGGTTCCACCGGTGCCGGTGTCAAACCTGCTGCCACTACTCACTTCAGTTGGCGTGATAATAACATATCAGTCTACAAGCCCTTTACGCATCAGCATCTCATTGAGATTGGCGCAACCCTGAATAAATTACAGCCCGGACACACGGCTACAATTAATTTCATACCGATGCGTGGTGACTTCCCCAGAGGAATCTACGTTGTAGCACATCTTAAATCTGATCTGACCGAAGAGGAGGCTGTAGCGATGTATGAGGAGTATTACAAGGACGCTCCCTTTACAGTGGTGAGTCGTAAACCGATTGATCTCAAGCAGGTAGTAAACACCAACAAAGCTGTGGTGCATGTAGAGAAACATGGCGACAGACTGCTCATCACCGCAGCGGAAGATAATCTGCTCAAAGGTGCATCCGGTCAGGCAGTGCAGAATATGAATATTATGATGGGTCTGGACCAGAGAACGGGTCTGAGATTGAAGCCATCAGCATTTTAAAGGTCTGTTTCATTCTTTAATTGTATAAAAAGATGAATTTATTTGATGTTTATTCCCTCTATGATATAGAGCCGGTCAGAGGTCTTGGGTCGGAAGTATTTACCGCAGACGGTACGGCTTATTTGGATTTGTATGGCGGACATGCCGTCATCTCTATCGGACACGCTCATCCCGTTTATGTTCAGGCTGTTTCCGAGCAGGTTTCGAAGCTTGGCTTCTACTCCAACTCGGTGCAAAATTCTTTGCAGACAAAGCTTGCGGAGAAGTTAGGAAGAATCTCCGGCTATGATGATTATGCGCTCTTCTTGTGCAACTCCGGTGCGGAAGCTAACGAGAACGCCATCAAGTTAGCATCTTTCTCAACCGGCAGACGCAAGATTCTTGCTTTCGGTAAAGCTTTTCACGGTCGTACGTCAGCTGCTGTGGCCGCTACAGATAACCCTGCGATCCGAGCACCATTCAACGAAACCGAAAATGTGACATTTGTTGCACTTAATGACATTGAGGCTGCTCGTAAGGAATTGGAGACACGTCAGTATGCAGGCGTGATTGTGGAGGGTATTCAAGGAGTGGCAGGTATTCACCTTCCTACACCGGAATTCCTCGAAGAATTGGAGAAAGTCTGCAAAGCGACCGGTACGTTGCTGATTCTTGACGAGATACAGTCGGGCTACGGACGCAGCGGAAAATTCTTCGCTCATCAGTATGCCGATATCCGGCCGGACATAATAACTTGTGCTAAAGGAATTGCCAACGGTTTCCCGATGGGTGCTGTGTTGATATCACCGAAACTCGAGGCGAAGAAAGGTATGCTCGGAACCACTTTCGGGGGAAATCACCTTGCTTGTGCCGCAGCAATCGCAGTTTTGGATGTGATGGAGAAAGAGAATCTCGTGGAGAATGCTGCCAAGGTTGGTGAATATCTCATGGAGGAACTCAAGAAGATTCCGGAGGTGAAGGATGTGAGAGGTCGAGGTCTGATGATCGGTTTTGAGACCGACGGATACACCGGTTCGGATCTGCGCAAGGAACTCCTTTTCAAGCACCACATCTTCACAGGTGGTGCCGGAAAAGAGACAGTGCGCTTGCTCCCGGCTCTCTCCCTATCCATGGACCAGGCAGAGAAATTTATTACTGAATTCAAGGAGTTGCTCTCCAATAAATAAGCTAAATAACTCATGAAGAAATTCACAACAGTCTCCGACCTCGGTGATCTCAAGAAAGCTCTTGCTGAGGCAATGGAGATAAAAAAAGATAAATTTGCATTTTCAGAGTTGGGTAAAAACAAGACCCTGTTAATGATTTTCTTTAATTCTTCGCTGCGTACCCGCCTTTCCACCCAGAAGGCTGCAATGAATCTTGGCATGAATGTGATGGTTCTCGATGTGAATCAGGGTGCCTGGAAGTTGGAGACCGAAAGGGGAGTGGTAATGGATGGCGACAAAGCGGAGCATCTATTGGAGGCGATTCCGGTTATGGCAAGCTATTGCGATATCATAGGGGTTCGTTCTTTTGCCGGCTTGAAAGATAAGGCAGAGGACTATGAGGAGCGCGTGATAGAGCAGTTTATCAAATATTCCGGTAAACCCGTTTTCAGCATGGAAGCCGCGACTCGCCACCCTCTCCAAAGTTTTGCCGACTTGATCACTATCGAGGAGTACAAGAAGAAGGAGCGTCCGAAAGTAGTCATGACCTGGGCTCCTCATCCACGTGCGCTTCCACAGGCTGTGCCCAATTCATTTGCCGAATGGATGAATGCTACAGATTATGAATTTGTGATCACTCATCCCAAAGGGTATGAACTCGATCCCAAGTTCACGCAGGGTGCAAAGATTGAATATGATCAGCGCAAGGCGTTTGAGGGTGCGGATTTCATCTATGCTAAAAACTGGTCGGCATATGGGGATCCAAACTATGGTAAAGTACTATCTACTGATCGCGACTGGACTGTTGATGCCGAGAAGATGGCTCTTACGAACAATGCTTACTTCATGCACTGTCTCCCCGTAAGGCGCAACATGATCGTGACCGATGATGTGATTGAGTCACCGCAGAGTATTGTCATCCCGGAGGCAGCCAACCGCGAGATATCAGCCCAGACTGTATTGAAACGCTTACTTGATAACCTCTGATCTGCGAGATATGCTGAATGTAGTTAAAATAGGTGGAAATGTGATAGATGACCGCGAAAGTCTTGAAAATTTCCTGAAGAATTTCGCAAACTTGCCCGGTCCGAAGATTTTAGTACACGGAGGAGGTAAGGAGGCTACGCGTCTGTCCCGAGAGATGGGAATGCAACCTGTCATGATAGAGGGTAGACGTGTCACAGATGCCGCTACCATAGACATTGTCACCATGGTTTATGCCGGACTTATCAACAAGCGCATCGTGGCATTATTGCAGAGCTACGGGTGCGATGCAGTAGGTTTGACCGGTGCGGATGGAAATGCCATTCCGGCGAAAAAACGCAAACCGAATCCAATAGATTATGGATTTGTCGGTGACATAGATTCGGACAGGGTCAATCATGATTTCATCCAATCCCTGCTTGAGCAAGAAAAAGTGCCGGTCTTCTGTGCCATCTGTCACAACGAGGAGGGTGTGTTGCTTAACTGCAATGCCGATTCAGTTGCTGCCGCCGTTGCCGGAGGTATGGCTAACGTTGGTGATTGCCGACTGACATATTGTTTCGAGAAACCTGGTGTGCTCCGTGATGTTAACGATGACACCTCCGTGCTTCCTTTGATTGATGAAGAGAGTTTCCCGCAACTGAAAGAGGCGGGGATAATTGCCGATGGCATGATACCAAAGATTCACAATGCCTTGGAATCCGCATCCCACGGTGTCAAGGAGGTGAGGATCTGCAATGCCTCCAATATTGCAGGGGAAGGGGGTACCGTAATTCGTAAAAAAGAGAAATAATGTCACAGGCGTTGGTAAAGGAGAAATCAAGGTTAAAGGAGTGCGTGGAACTTCTCTCCAGGCTGATTGCAATTCCCTCTTTCAGTCGGGAGGAGGAGAAGACCGCAGATGTTTGGGAACAGTGGTTGGCCGAGAGAGGTGCGTCACCTATGCGTTTTCATAACAATGTCTATGCTGTGACTAAGGCTTTTGATGTAAAGAAACCTATACTGATGCTCAATAGTCACCACGACACAGTCCATCCGGTTGCCTCCTATACCCGCGATCCATTTCTCCCTCAACTCGAAGATGGCAAGCTTTATGGCTTGGGAAGCAATGATGCCGGAGCTTCCGGGGTTTCCCTTGCATCCACATTCCTTGATCTGATGGATCGGGATGATTTAGGGGTGAACATCATTTTTGCCATTACTGCAGCCGAGGAGGTGATGGGTGAATATGGTATGCGCGCATTTCTTCCATATTTGAGAGAGAAAGGGTTATATCCGGATATGGCAATTGTCGGGGAGCCGACGGAAATGCAGCCTGCCATAGCCGAACGTGGTCTGGTAGTGCTTGACGGTGTTACCTCCGGAGTTGCCGGACATGCTGCCCGCAATGAGGGTGAAAATGCCATTTATCGCGCCATTGAGGATATCAATATACTCCGCAGCTTCAAGCCGGCAGAGGAGAGCGCCACGTTGGGACCGCTGAAGATTAACGTGACGATGATCAATGCAGGTACGCAGCATAACATCATCCCGGATAAATGTACGTTTGTTGTAGATGTCCGAACTACGGATGCCTATACGAATCCGGAGACAGTGGAATTGCTGCAGCAACAGATGAAATGGAGCACACTTACCCCACGCTCCACCCGCATACAGGCATCTGTCATAGCTCAGGATCATATCTTGGTGCGCGCTGCCTGTGAGGTAGGACTCAAACCGTTTATCTCTCCCACCACTTCAGATATGTCGCTGATGCACGATATCCCCTCAATGAAAATAGGTCCAGGTAAATCCTCCCGTTCTCACACGGCAGATGAATATATCCGTATCAGCGAAATTGAGGAAGCTTTGAAAATATATCCTCAGTTAATCAAACTTCTGTAAAAGCTACTTATATGTCTAAACAATTATGGAACAAAGGCTTCGAGCCTGACAAAGCAATAGAGAACTATACAGTCGGTGATGACCGCAACCTTGATCTGCGTTTAGCGAGATATGACGTGCAAGGTTCTATGGCGCATATAAAAATGCTTCAGAAGATAGGTCTTCTGACTAAAGAGGAACTCGACCTTCTTCTGCCTGCCCTTCAGGAGATTGCCGATAAGATAGAGAAAGGTGAATTCCTGATTGAGGATGGTGTGGAGGATGTACATTCCCAAGTGGAATTCATGCTCACATCCAAGCTCGGGGATGTTGGTAAGAAGATTCATTCCGGACGCTCTCGCAATGATCAGGTGCTTGTGGATCTGAAGCTCTTCTTCCGCGATGAGCTCCTCACAATGGCTAAGGGTGTCAAGAATCTTTTCGACACGCTTCAGTCACTCTCTGAAAAACATAAGGATCAGCTCATGCCCGGTTATACCCATCTGCAGGTGGCCATGCCATCATCTTTCGGATTATGGTTCGGGGCATATGCCGAGGCGTTGACCGACGATATGCAGATGATCACAGCGGCTTATCGTATTGCCAACCAGAATCCGTTGGGTTCAGCAGCGGGCTATGGTTCCTCATTTCCGTTGGATAGGGAGATGACCACCGAATTTCTCGGGTTTGACTCTCCTCACTATAATGTTGTGGCTGCTCAGATGAGTCGTGGCAAGACAGAGCGCGCCGTAGCCGCAGCCATTGCAGCCGTGGCATCAACTTTAGCACACCTCGCTATGGACGTGTGTATGTGGATGTGTAATAACTTCGCGTTTATTTCCTTCCCTGATGAACTGACAACCGGTAGCTCCATTATGCCACATAAGAAGAATCCTGATGTATTCGAGATTATGCGTGGCAAGTGTAATCGTCTTCAGTCAATCCCTAATGAATTAGCTTTGCTTACCGGGAATCTTCCATTGGGCTATAACCGCGATCTGCAGCTGATGAAGGATATTCTTTTCCCGGCTACTCAGTCGCTTATGGAATGCCTTGATATGGCGAGCTATATGCTCGGTCAGATCCGTGTTAAGGATAATATTCTCGACGACAAGAGATATGACTATATCTTTACTGTGGAGGATGTGAACAGAAGGGTGCTCAACGGTATGCCCTTCCGCGATGCCTATAAGGAAGTGGGCATGGAGGTGCAGAGAGGGGAGTATAAACCGACACGTGAAGTGCATCACACACACCTCGGATCCATTGGTAACCTCGCTACCGAACAGATAGCAAACAAGATGAAGGGAATCCTCGAAAATCTCGGTCTGTAAAGCTCCGGTACCGTAGGAATACTTTCATTTAGGATAAAATACCTGTAAAAGGGTTGAAAATGTTGTAAAACATCTTGATTGTCGCAACATTTTCAACCCTTTGGTCATTATAATTGTATAGAGCGAATCTATATGAAATAAAAACCTATAAGCAATGACCACACAATCCACTGAAAAGTATATCCTCTCTCTCGATCAGGGCACAAGCAGTTCACGTGCCATAGTTTTTGACCACAGCGGTTCAATCCGCGCGATAGCGCAGAAGGAGTTTCCACAGATCTTTCCGAAGTCGGGATGGGTGGAGCATGATCCTCATCAGATATGGGCTTCGCAGGCTGCGGTGATTGCCGAAGCTATCTCCTCAATCGATATTAATGGAAAAAATATTGAAGCTATTGGCATAACTAACCAGCGCGAGACAACCATTGTGTGGGATCGCGATACGGATGAGCCGGTCTATAACGCAATTGTGTGGCAGGATCGTCGCACATCGGATTATTGCGAGAAGTTAGTGGCTGAAGGCATGGCGGAGAAGATCCGTGAGAAGACCGGATTAATTCCGGATGCCTATTTCAGTGCGACCAAGATTAAATGGATTCTTGATAATGTGGAGGGTGCGCGCAAACGCGCCGAAGAGGGCAAACTCCTGTTCGGAACCGTTGATTCCTGGTTGGTATGGCGCCTCACACGCGGAGAGGTACATGTGACAGATGTCTCAAATGCTTCGCGTACGATGCTATTCAATATTAATACCCTCGAATGGGATCAGGAGTTGTTGGACTATTTCAATATCCCCCGCTCTATGATGCCGGAGGTGAAATCGTCAAGTGAAGTCTACGGACACACCACAACCACTATCTTTGCGCATAGTGTGCCTATTGCCGGTATCGCAGGCGACCAGCAGGCTGCACTTTTCGGTCAGATGTGTATTGAACCTGGTTCGGTAAAAAACACTTATGGTACAGGCTGCTTCTTGCTGATGAATAGCGGAACGAAGCCTATATTGTCGGAAAATCATCTGCTGACCACAATCGCATGGAAAATCGGTGATACAGTCAACTATGCACTGGAGGGCTCCATCTTCGTCGGTGGCTCCGTGGTGCAATGGTTGCGCGATAATCTTCATTGTATCCGTTCATCTTCTGAAGTTGAGGGACTTGCTACTTCAGTTCCGGACACGGATGGTGTTTATTTTGTTCCGGCACTGACCGGTATCGGAGCGCCATATTGGGATCCGGAGGCGCGTGGTTTGATCTGCGGTATCTCGCGAGGCACCACCGTTGCGCATATCGCACGGGCTGCACTCGAAGGCATCGCCTATCAGACCTACGATATAGTTAAGGCAATGGAACGTGACTCAGGACTTCCTATCTGCAACCTGAAAGTTGACGGAGGCGCATCACGCAATAACTTGCTGATGCAGTTCCAGAGCAATATCCTTTCAACCGATGTGCTGAGACCGAAAATAACGGAAACTACCGCTTTGGGCGCGGCTTACCTGGCAGGATTGGCTGTAGGATACTGGAAGGATATAGAGAGCATAAAACGTCAGTGGCAGTTGGATGCTGAATTTAAACCCGACGCTGATCGTGAAGAGGTGGATAAGAAATTGGCAGGATGGCATGAGGCAATCAGACGCACCTTGTTGTAATCCTTAGTTTTATAACCTTCATAGCAACTTACTTATGTTATTAGAATGTTTCTTTGAATTTATAGGTACATTGGTGCTTGTGCTCCTCGGCTGCGGAGTTGTGGCCTGTGTGTCGCTGAAAAAATCGAAAGGTGAGGGTGGTGGATGGATAGTCGTGACTCTTGCGTGGGGATTAGCGGTGATGTGTGGCGTGTTTATTGCCGGTCCCTTTACCGGGGCTCATCTTAACCCCGCTGTTACCACAGGATTGGCGCTTGCGGGTAAGTTTCCGTGGAGTTCGGTGCTACCATATATCGTTTCTCAGATACTCGGAGGAATAATTGGTGGAATGCTGGTTTATTTCTTCTATAAGGACCATTTTGATCTCACAGAGGATCAGGCAACAAAGTTGGGTGTATTCTCTACTATTCCTGCAGTGAAGAATCATTGGCGTAATCTCTTTTGTGAACTGTTGGGTACTTTCGTGCTGATGTTGGTGATCCTCTTTCTTGGAGACAAGCACAATGCAGCCGAGGTGGGTCTCGGAAGCATCGGTGCGATTCCCGTGGCTCTCCTTGTAGTGGCTATCGGTCTATCGTTGGGGGGCACAACCGGTTATGCAATCAACCCGGCGCGAGATCTTGGTCCTCGCATTGCCCACCAGTTGCTTCCAATCAAAGGGAAGGGTAGCAGTCAGTGGTATTACTCCTGGGTTCCAATCCTCGGACCGATCCTCGGCTCGGCCCTTGCAGCCCTCCTCTATTGGATAGTAGTTCGAGCAATGGCATAAAAGACATGATTCCAGTAATATGCAAAAAACAATGACTCAGGGGCTGCAATCGATCCCTGAGTCGTTACTTTTTGAATATGGAAATTTATTATTATTTTTGTAAGTAGCTGATAAAAATTATTGTGTGCAAATATTAATCAGATAACTCTTATGTCATTAACAAACGTGCTTCAAAAAATTAAAGGAGTATTGAAAAATATAGTTCCGGAGGCTACAGTCATTCTTTATGGCTCACAAGCCCGCGGAGATGCGCGGGAAAATTCAGACATAGATATTCTGATTCTCCTTCCTGACATTTTGGGGGATGCAGAAATAGCTGAGGTCCGCGGTGAAATATCGGAACAACTATATTTTCTCTCACTTGATTTAGGAGTTGATATCTCTCCTCTTGTAGTTCAGAGGAAATACTTCTATTTAAGAAAAACGCCGTTCTCTATAAATGTAATAAAGGAAGGAATAGAATTATGACAGATATACTTGATTCTCAGTCGCGTGAAGATTTAATAAAGTACAAATTAGAAAAAGGTGCAAGCACGCTTAAAGAAGCTGATTTATTGGCTGATTCCGAATATTTTAATGCTGCAATAAATCGTCTTTATTATTCTGTTTACTATGTTGCCTCGGCGTTAATGTTAAGTAATAAACTCGAGACTTTCACGCATAAAGGAATAAAAACGATGTTGGGTTTGCGGTTTATACAGACAGGAAAACTTGACCGCGAGTACGGAGGTATCTACCAACGACTTTTTGATAGTCGTCAGGCAGGGGATTACGAGGACTTTGTGTATTACTCAGAAGAGGATTATAAAAGGTTGCGTCCCCTTGCCAAAAAATTCATTGATAAGGTTGCCGAATTACTCATAGTGAAGTCTTGACACGGAAAAACATGTTTTAAGGTTCACGGTTTTTATGGATATAGATGTTGATTAATTTTGATCAGATA
The DNA here is from genome assembly GCA_964512705.1 of uncultured Sangeribacter sp. GTDB lineage: Bacteria > Bacteroidota > Bacteroidia > Bacteroidales > Muribaculaceae > Lepagella. The sequence goes on from CAZEJY010000007.1 coordinate 31,119, forward strand.
CTTATATTCAGAAATTGTAATATTTATTCATAAATATCGATAAAAATTGGTCAAAATGGATTTTTTTCATCATAAAAAGAAATCTTTTATAGTTTAAAGTATTGTGGTTAAAAGTTTTTTAGTAATTTTGTGCAATAGCTAATCAAATATCTTAAAACACATAATTATGACTAAAGCAGAAATAGCACAGGAGATTTCTAAGACCACCGGATTGGACAAGGCTTCAGTTGTAGAAGTGATTGAACAATTCATGAATGTTGTAAAGGATTCATTGGCAAATGATGAAAATGTATATCTTCGTGGTTTCGGCAGCTTCACCGTTAAAACACGCGCTCAGAAGACTGCACGCAACATTTCAAAGAATACAACTTTGATCATTCCCGAGCACAAGATTCCTCATTTCAAACCCGCTGACGTATTCAAAGCTGAGGTTGCAAAATAAAGAACGCCCCAAAGGGCGTTTTTTTATTTAATGCACAATTCACAATGCATAATGCACAATTAGGAGTTGGGTTAGAGTCGCAGAGCGACGACATTGTGGTTAACCCCGTACGACTGAGCGAAGCGAGGGAGTGCGGGGGAGTGGAACACCCTAAATCAGAGTGCCGGAGGCACGATGTCGTCACCCAACTCCATAGTTAACTTATTCACAACATCGTCGCTTCGCGGCTCATTGTTGTTCTTGATTTGATCCGGGCACTCCCGATGGTCGTACCCGGTTAACTACAACCACATGCCTCCGGCATTTTTTTATGCACAATTAGGAATTAGGAGTGAGGAATTATGCATTGTGCATTGAGAATTATGCATTGTGAATTGTGAATTGACCTAATTCCTCATTATGTCAAGCCAATAGGCGGGGCGCACCGGAAGAATGTTAGTGGTGCCGTCGGAGTTCAGGATCTCCAGTTGAGGGGTTGTGCCGTCCGGCACTTCCGGTTCGTAGATTATCTCCTCTCCGTTTGTGCCGGTAAAGTGGTAAACTTCGGTGGAGGCCGTTCCCTCAGTATCCTTGTAACCGGTCAGAATGGAAGAAGGCATACCTGCTAAACTTGTGCCCGATTCAAAGCTACAAAGGCGATAGACCAAATGATTCTTATCCGTTTTATTGGAATCAATGCGGTAGATCGTGGATTTATCTTCAGTGAGGAGTGTGCCTACCGGCTGCCATCCATCGCGTAGTGAGGGATGCAGGCTCTCTATTTCTGCTCGGCGCAGACTGTCGAGCATCTGACGCTCTGCTTGCGAGACGTAGGTAATGTCGTAAACGTTGTCATCAATCCAGAGATATTCACCCCTGTCAAGACTCCAGCCGCGCCATCCATATTCATCCCAGTTCTCACCTGTGGAGTTGGTGATTACAGACCGGAGTGAGTCATCCACCATCGTTCTATAATATTTCTCCAATTCCTCCGGCGAATTCACGTTGTGCAGAGGGTATGGACGCGACAGGGGATAGCTGACCAACTTGGAAAACTTAACCGAATCCCCTTCAGCTACCGCCCTGACAAGTTGCTTCACCGAAGTTGGGATAGAGTCATTGTTTTCAATGGCACTGATATCTGTCTTACTCTCCGGTTTTCGGTTACATGCCACGCAGGAAAGGAGGGTAAGAACGACTATAAGAATATTTGATAATGGATTGATCATTAGTTTAAAACGGAATTATGAACGATATTATTATTGAGATCAAATTGGGATATGGATTTATAATTCAACAATGAACTGGCCGATGCCATCAGTTCGCTGTTGACCTCCGTGACGCTGTTGCCATTGATGAACAATGCATCAAACTCCTCAATACGTCGCTGACGAATCTGGTTATGTACCTTGCCACGATAGCGTGAATGTGCCAAATAGGCAGATTCGATATCACGATCTCCGGCACGTAGCTTACGTACTACTGAACTTCTGAGTGTCGCTCCCGAACCTATGTTATAGGCCAAGACGCCTAACAGAAGTGAATCGGGACCGAAGTCTCTGAAAACGGCACAATTCTTCAGCAGATCCTTGCGTAGCAATGCATCTGCCTCCTTCTCTGAAAGCGCACGGGTGCGACTGAATTTCTCTCCTGGTAAAACTTTATGTCCATATCCTACCAAAGGCCAATGTTTTGGCGAGTGGAGGGTTTCATATTTCTTAATAATCTGCACAGCCTCCTCAAAGAGAGAGGAATCTGATGCCTGAGCAGTCGGCTGTGTGGCAACGGGGGCGGTGTTTCCCTCCATGCGTGAGGGAGAGAGAAGTCCCCACGCAGAGACACATAATGCTGCCGCTACCAATGCTATTGATAACTTTTTCATCGCAATTAAAACCCCCAACCGGCAGGAAAAGTTCAGGTTTTAACGTTAATCAACTTATTTATAACATATTTAGCATGCTTGATAGAATCCTTGTGGCTTTGCGTCTTTTGACTGGCATTTAGCGGAGAATAGCAGGTATAAAGCGCAAATTCCCAATAAATATGTAAAAAATTCGTTGGTAAGATATGAGACATTTGAAGTGGTTGTTGTTGCTGCCGGTGTTAGTGTTGGTCTGCGTGGGTTGCTCCACAAAGAAAAACACTGCAACGTCGCGTCAATGGCAAGCTTTCACGACTCGCTACAATGTCTATTTCAATGGTCACGAGCATTACAAGGAGCAGCTCGCCGAGATGGAGAAAAACTACGAAGATGATTATACCCGTACGCTGTTGACCCATCCGGCTGAGGCGCGTGCCGACAATAAACTTCCCCAGCCCTCTGGGGATTTCAAGCGCACAATAGAGAAAATGCAGAAATCGATTCAGCTGCATTCAATCAAGAAGAAGCCTGCCAAGAAGACATCCTCACCCAAGGAGAAAGCCTTTCGTGCCCGCGAAGAGTTTAATCCCTTTCTGCATAATGCGTGGCTCACAATGGCTAAAGGTCAATATTTCGACGGTGATTTTTCCGGTGCGGCTGCAACGTTTATGTATATCTCGAAGCATTTCACCTGGTTGCCCGATGTCGTGACAGAAGCTCGTATTTGGCAAGCTTTGAGTTATTGCGCCATGGACTGGCTCTATGAAGCTGAGAATGTGCTCCATTTGGTTAAGGAGAAGAACCTTACAACTAAGAGTCTACGCAACCTCTACAATCGTGCGCAAGCAGATTATCTGATTCGTTCCGGAGAATATAAGAAAGCGGCTCCCTATCTTCAGGCGGCGGCAAAAGCGGCTACGGGTACGCAGAAAAACCGGTTGTGGTTCCTGTTAGGTCAGATCTATTCCAACATCGGGGATAAGAAGCAGGCGTATGCTGCTTTCAGTAATGCCGGTAAAGGCCAGAGTATACCGTATCGTGCCAAGTTCAACGCCCGTATTAAACAGAGTGAGGTTTTCAGTGGTAAGAACATCTCCAAAGAGGTTAGCGCCCTGAAGGCTATGACCCGATATGCGCGTAATAAGGATTATGAGGATCAGATATATTATGCCATCGGTAACCTCTATCTCTCTAAAAAGGATTCTACCCGGGCAATTGAAAATTACCAGTTAGCGGTTGAGAAATCAACGCGCAAAGGTATTGACCGCGCCTTGGCTCAGCTCGCGTTGGGCAACATCTATTTTGCCAAGGGGGATTATGTTAAGTCGCAACCATGTTACTCCGAGGCAGTCCCGATGCTTCCTGATAATTACCCGGATTACAAGCTTTTGAAGCGTAGAAGCGATGTGCTGGATGAATTGGCTCTCTATGCCGGAAATGTGCAGTTGCAGGACTCCCTTCTGCAGCTCGCCAAACTCTCTCCCGAGCAACAGATGGAGGTGGCAAAGCGCTTAGTAGCCGAACTCATTGCCAAAGAGAAAAAGGAGGCGGAGGAGCGGAAGCTCGAAGAGGAACTGGAGCAGCGCGAGAATGATGATCAACCGAATATAAAGAAAAATGATCAGGCAGCTCAGGGCTTTACCGCAAATGGGGATAAGTCATGGTATTTCTACAATGCAATGACAAAGGCGCAGGGTAAAACAGAGTTCCAGCGTCGATGGGGTGCGCGTAAACTCGAAGATGACTGGCGCCGCAAAAACAAGGCATCTTTCTCTATCAATGAAGATAGTGAAGATTCTTCCGATGGTCAAGGAGATGAGGAGAATAAGGATTCCTCAGAAAATTCCGGTAAAGAGGGTGAAGAGAATGCCGCCGATGCATCAGATCCACATAATCCGGAATATTATCTCTCTCAGATTCCGAATACACCGGAGCAACAGAAGACTGCTAATGATGTGATTCAGGAGGGATTGTACAACATGGGTCTTATTTTGAAGGATAAACTGGAAGATTACACGGCTGCCCGCACAGAGTTCCTGAAGCTTGAGGATAGGTATCCCGACAATTTCTACCGTCTGGATGTATATTATAACCTTTACCTGATGGCTGTGCGCCTTGATGACACCGCCCAGGCTGAGCATTGGCGTCAGAAGATTATCAATGACTTCCCGGACTCCCCTTATGGGCAGGCGATGCGAGATCCTAATTATTTCAACAATCTGCGTCGCATGAATGAGATTCAGGAGGAGATGTATGCCACGGCTTATGAGGCCTATCTCGACAATAAGAATAAGGAGGTGCATTCCCTCACGCAGGAGATGGAGGAGAAATACCCCTTGTCGAAGATATTGCCTAAGTTTGTCTTCATCAATGCCCTTTCCTATCTCACCGAGGGTAACAACGAGGAGTTCCGTAATCAGCTATCCACGCTCCTTGAACGTTGGCCCGATACCGACATGACTCCCATGGCTTCCGGAATACTCAAGGGTCTCAATGCCGGAAGGGTACCTCATGCCGGGATGGAGAATTCGCGTGGTCTGATCTGGAACATGAGTTTGAGCAACGATTCGACAGCGAGGGCAAATGATTCCATCGCGAACTTCACCAACACTCCCGATGCCGACCAGTTCCTTGTTGTGGCATTCCCCAGGGATTCTGTCAATGCCAACTCTTTGCTCTTTGAGATTGCGCGGTTCAACTTCTCCTCCTTTGTCGTGAAGGATTTCGATATGGAGCCAATGAGTTTCGGAGAGATAGGTCTGATTGTGATCAAGGGATTCCGCAATCTCAAGGAGGTTGAGTATTATAAAGGTGTGATGCAGACCAAGGGTCCGGAACTTCCGGAGGGAACGCGGGCGATAATTATAAGTAAGCATAACTTCGAACTTTTGCTCAATGAGGGTCGTTCTTTTGATGAGTATTTCCGCTTCATGCAGAAGCTCGAAGACACACCACCCGATAATCTGCCGGCTCCGGAACCTCCGACCGGAATTGCATCGGAAGAAGAATCGGGGGAAGAATGATAGAACCCTCTTAAGTATTGAATAAATTTTAAACTGCATGGCCGATAAAATTCTCTGGGCAGATGATGAGATAGATCTGCTGAAACCACATATCCTTTTCCTCAAGGCAAAGGGCTATGATATTGTCACTGTCTCCAATGGCCGCGACGCGTTGGATGCGTTGGAACAGGATGACTTTTCATTAATACTTTTGGATGAGAATATGCCGGGTCTCTCTGGACTGGAGACACTCGCTCAGATCAACCGTACACACCCGGACATACCTGTCATTATGATCACAAAGAGTGAGGAGGAGAATATTATGGACCAGGCAATAGGCAATCAGATAGCCGACTATCTGATCAAGCCGGTCAATCCCAATCAGATTCTTCTTTCCATAAAGAAAAATCTACATAGCCGTGAGATTGTGGCTGTGCAGGCGACCTCCGATTATCAGCAGGATTTCATGCGCCTCTCCTCGCAGATTAACGCCGCAGTGAGTCTTGATGACTGGAAGGAAGTCTACCGCGAGTTAGTTCGCTGGGAGATAAAATTAGCCGACACTGACAACTCTATGTCGGAGATGCTCCTGATGCAGAAGAGGGATGCAAATTCCAATTTCTGCAAGTTTGTGAAGCGTAATTATGAATCCTGGTTGCAGGAGGAGAATCCTCCGCTGATGAGTCCTGCAGTGTTTCGCCGTACGGTTTTTCCGTTTCTCGACCGCGGTGAGAAGGTGTGCTTCATGCTGATAGACAATTTCCGCTATGATCAGTGGAAGGTGGTGCAACCGATAATTTCGGAATACTTCAATGTTTCGGAGGATCTATACACTACGATTCTTCCGACCTCTACCCAATATGCCCGAAACGCTATTTTTGCGGGCTTGATGCCGTTGCAGATAGCCACTATGTATCCGCAATACTGGATCGATGAGGATGAAGATGAGGGATTGAATATTCATGAGGAGAAGTTGGTGCGCACTCAGCTCGACCGCTTCCGCCGCAAGGAACAATTCTGCTACACCAAACTTAACGATTCCTCAGCCGGTGAGAAGTTTGTTCAGATGCTGTCGGCAAATAAGGATATTCCGTTGCAGGTAGTGGTTCTGAATTTCATAGATATGCTTTCACATGCCCGAACGGAGTCGAAGATGATTCGGGAGCTCGCTAACAACGATGCCGCTTACCGTTCGCTGACAGAGAGCTGGTTCCGTCACTCATCGGCGGTGGAAATTTTCCGACGTCTTGCGGAACTCGGATATAACATAATTCTGACCACCGATCACGGCACTATCCGCGTCGATAATCCGATAAAGGTGGTGGGCGACAGAAACACCAATACGAACTTGAGATATAAGGTAGGTAAGAATTTGAATTATAACTACAAGCAGGTTTACGAGATGCACGATCCCAAGAAATTCGGCTTACCGGCTCCTAATCTGTCGAGCAGTTTCATTTATGCCTTGAATGAGGACTTCTTCTCCTACCCGAATAATTATAACTATTACGTGCAATATTACACAGGCACCTTCCAGCATGGAGGTATCTCCCTGCAGGAGATGCTCGTGCCATTGATAACATTGAAGCACAAATGAGTTTTTGAGGTGTTAGGTTTTAGGCTTTAGGCTTTAGGTGTTAGGTAAATCCTAAGGACACTAAAGACTTTAAGGACACTAAAGACCTTTGCACTTAAACCTGAAAACCGAAAACTGATATCTGAAATCCTAAAACCTAAATTATGCGCAACATAATTTATTTGATATTCTTGCTGATGGGATCGGTTGCGTTCGGCGACATGCGGACCATTGAGGATGCTGCGGAGCAGGGCGATTGCAACGCGGTAGCCGCTTTGCGTGACTCCGCATTGGCTGGAAATCCCAGGGCTATGAATTTTCTCGGTTATCTTTATTGGCAGGGAAGAGGAACGCGCTTGGACAAGGATTCCGCGCTATATTTCCTAAATGCAGCAGCTGAGCTCGGAGACGCCAAGGCTATGGGTAATCTGGCGCACCTTATGCTTGTAGGCGATGAAAGTTTCGCACCGGATACCGTACGCGGCATTCAGATGCTCTCTCGTGCAGTAGAGAAGCGAAATGTAGCTGCACTGCGTCAACTCTCCGATATACTTGATCAGACCGCGCGTTATGACAGTCTGATTCCTTCCGGTATCAAGCATGTGGCAGATGCCTATTCACACGGTTATCCGTTGCGTTACGACTATCACAAATCCATCAAGCTCTACGATAGGGCTGCCATGGCGGGAGATACAGTTTCGCAGCGAATCATCGACGAATTGCGCCAGATCTTCCCGGACATGTAATTATTAACCTATTTGAATTGTGGAGAAAAAAGAGTTTTATACCAGCGAAGTAATGCACGGTGCACCGGCAACATTTCGTAATGACACACAAAAATTAATTTACGAATCTCTTGAAAACGGAGGGTATGAATATACCCGCATAGAGAGTGATCCCGGCATATCAATGGATGACTGCCTGAACATAGACAAAGCATTCGGCATTGAAACGGTCAAGACCATCCTGCTTACCAACCGCCAGAAGAATAAATTCTGGTTGTATGTGACACACGCACGCAAACCGTTCATCACCAAAGAATTTGGAGCCTCGTTGGGAATTCCGCGTGTATCCTTTGCTGATGAAGAGCTGATGATGCAGATTTTGGGCACGCGCCATGGAGCAGCCACACCATTTGGACTCCTGCGCCCCGAAGCAGCGGAGGTAACATTTGTGATGGATAAAGACGTAGCTGCAAGAGAGAAGATAGTCATAACGGATGGTGACCCATGCGGCTTCATAGCCATCGCCAACACCAACCTCTTCCGCCTCCTCTCGAGAACCCCCATCCTCATCGAAAACCCCGCTGCCCCCCTCCTCCCCGAACTACCGCAAGATTAACCATTATAATCTCACACGGTTATAATCTCACACTCCCCAATTTAATTTTCAATTTACCAGTTAATAGTTCAATCTATTAGGCTGGTAATCCGTGTGTCCTTAGTGACCTTCGTCCCATAACTACCGTCAACGAACTCTCAGCTCTCCCTTCAGCATATATAGATAACCTAAAATTCCATCCCCGACCCTGTATAGACGTTCAGCTTCGGAGTTGTAAAAAAGATAACTTGCTAATTCTTAAAGATCTTTAGGAGCTGATAAGATTGTTGAAGACGCTCAGAATCGTTCGGGAAACACCCTTGAAAACGGGTATCTCATCCAAATCTCTAAATAAGAGATACTTATCACGCTATGCAAATTTAACTAAATTTCTGAGAATTAAAGCCTCAAAGCGCATAGAATTACTAAAAAATGTTGTAAAAAATATCCTTAAAAGCACATTTGTTTTGCATTTTCTCATTAGTGTCAAAGATTACTTTCAGTAAATCAATACTTTACAATCCATCCCAATCTCTTATTTAGAGATTGGGATTATTTGGATAAAAATTTTATAAAATCCTCACCGATTTTTGAATTTTTTACAGATTATATCTATGCTTTATTATTAGAAAAGCTGTATCTCTTGAAAGGATGCTGAAAAAGTAAATTTATTGAAAAACAATAATAATAAAAAAGTAAGAAATGGAATATACCAATGAAATTGCATCGGATGTGCAACTTCGTGAAGCTTCGAAGTTACCAGTGATGATATTTCGTTATCAGACACTCTCTTATTGCTTTGGACCTGGGGATGAATTTGATGTTGAAGAATATCCAGAGTATGCGGAATTAGAAGGTCCTGGAGTTGTATCAGCAATCAACGATGCTGGTGATGGAATGATGTTTATATGTGCGGATTCATTGGAATATATAAATATCGGTGAGATGACTGAGGAACTTGAAGAAGATGGAATTACAGATTATGAAATTGAACTTTCAGTAACCGAAAAAGTGTATGCTCTTCTCAATTGCGATGATAAACTAAATGAAGATAAGGTGCTTAAAACGATCTCTGCAATATGGGAGAAATCATGTGAGTATTCTAAATTTAAACCAGCTTTTGATAAATTGATTTTCAGAGTAATCTTTAGGGATCTTGAAAATTATGCCGAAAATCATGACTATCTTCTCGACAATGATAAGATATATAATTTGCCGAAAGGTAAGTTTGATGAGATCATATCAGTTTTGCCAGAAGATGATCAAAAACTAAACAGTGATATAACACCGATAGGTGAGTACGAAGAGAATTAATGTAGGGGGCGAATTACAGTAAATGTGATGAAGAACTACCGGAGGTGATAGCTTAAAGATTATAATCTTGGAGGACCCAGCATATAGCAAAGAATAAATCTAATCATACTCATCCATATATTTCGAATCAACTTTAGTGAATGTTAATTATATAGTAAATAATGAAAAACGAGCGCAGAGTAAAAATATTTGAACAGTTTAAAGATGACATAAGCTATTACGGCTTTCTTAATCCCTCGTATGAGGAAAGAGAAGAATTTCTGTCAACTTTTTCTTTAAGGGGCTTTGACGGTGAGCTTATCACTGATTTAGAAGAAGAGGAGGTTTTTTCCTATAAAGAAAGTTTGGACGATCCCGACGATATTACTGTAATAACGGATGATGCAATTCATAAACACATCTCCGGTGGATCGTACTGGATGATATGGGATGATGTTAGTCGGGTTACTTCCGATGGTGAAACAATCTATTTTTACCCGACGAAAGAGAAGAGTGGATATAAATTCCCGGCGATTAGTGTTTGTGACGAAAACATGTTGGAAGACCCTGAGGATTTTGAGAAGTTTATAGCCATGCTTAACCAACTTGCAAAAGTCGGTAAGCAGGACACGAATGATAATACCGATAGCGGAAATGAAGACATATATGAAGTCTGTCTGAAATCTGTTGGCCGAAAAAAACTTGAAATTGTTAAGAAGTTAAATAAGGTATTCGGGGTGGGTCTTGCAAAAGCAAAAGAACTGGCTGACGATGCTCCGTCGATTATTGTCGAGGAACTGCCGAGACATAAAGCCGAAGAAATAAAAAATGAGCTTGAAGCCATCGGAGCAACCATCCAATTGAACCTGATTCGCAAGGCTACTCCAAAACCTAAAACAATACCTAAAAATAATGAGGAAGATGAGTTAGAGGCCGTGGCTGAACAGCTTCAGAAAGATTTAGAAAAATCTATGTCTAACGTAACGGAGAATCTTAAAGGCTCCAAGCACAATGTTTCAAAGCATGATGATGATCAACATACTGATGAGCTATCGTCGCCATTTGATATCAGCATAAATGATAATAATATAACCGGGATTTTCTCTGAAGGGAAAGACAAAAACATAGCGAAGCTTGATTTAACAGTTTCCTCTCGTCTTGAAAAGAAGATTTCAGATAGAGACAGAAAGAAAAAACAGTTGGATAGGCCCTCAAAGTATGGAACTGTAGAAGAGATCAATGCCCTTGTCTCAAGTATAAAAGCCGATCATAAGTCAGCAACCATGTCATCTCAATCCCTTCGGGAAGTTAAGAAAACATGGGAGAAAGAGGCTTACGAATTATTTGTCAAAGCGTGCAACGCAAATAGGAGGATAGTTCTTGGGGAAAACGGATGTAAAATATCGCCATGCGGTTCTACAGAAGATTCACAACCAGGCGTATACACCACGACAAAGCCAATCGCCAATGATTTTAACCTTAAAGAGCTTCCGGAAGAGCTTGTAGCAGATCTGCAAAAGTCAACAGAATCTCTTGCCTCGACATGGAAATCCTATCAAGATGCAAATAAATCAGCTTGGAGAGATGCCGATAAGCTTGTAAGAAGTAAAATTCAAGCAAGTGGAGCTACTATAGATGAAATATTGAGTTTTTCCCAAAAGTTTATTACCAACTCTCAATCGGAAATTGAAAAGACTCGCACTTACGATAATTTAAATAACGATATAGATAGCCTTGACAAGGAAATACGAACTTTAACCATCGAGAAAGAGAAACAAGTAGATCAAATTGCCGAAATTGATCCTATTCTTGCAGGATTTGCACTTTCTAATGGTAAAAAAGTTTATGACTCCAAGTGGCTTGAAACAGTAAAAGCAGCTGCAGAGTCGCGTAAGAGTATGCCTTATCTTCCGTTGAAGTATTCAAATAAGCAAGATGGAGAGTTCGGGATGGTTTTCAATTGGAAAGAAGCCGTAGAAAAGGGAAAGCCAAATCTCTTTATCGAGGCCGACACTGACGAAGGACGTTCCGGCCGCATTTCCATGCTTGACAATTTTGTTGCGACAATGCTACTGGCTTTTCCTGTTAAACAATTACATTTTACGATTATTAAGAACTGTACTTTGACCCCATTCATTAACGGTCTGCCCCAAAAAACGAGTGAGGTGTTAGGGATCAATGATCGAGAAAAAATCCAAATAGCAGTAAAGAGCCTGCAGACTATGTTCAGTGAGAGCAACAATAATGAGACAGGTATCTGTATTCCTCGAGAAATTGTGGTATTCGCAGGTTTTGAAAGAAAGGACAGCACTTTCGGCAAACTAATGCAGGAACTCCGAGACATCATTGAAGAAGGCTCGCGCGCTGGTATTTATTTCGCTATCGTTCTGGACAATGATATCACTGAATACAATTGGGACGGAGATGATAAGAATCAATATGTCAAATACTTCACCCCTTATAGCACGATTCTGACCGATAAGAAAGACAATGAAGGTAATCCTCTTCCTGATTACGATCTTCTACGCCGTGAGGCTGATGTACCTACGGATGACGGTAATAAACCTGGTTCGCTTGCTGAACTTATAACCGCATATCTTGTAAAGGGAGCCACAACAGTTCCCAATAAAGTATATGAGGGAATTGAAAACGGAGCTTTGTATAAGGCAACTCCTATCAAGACACTTGATGAACAGCCTAAAAAAGATGCCGGTAAGTTAGTCATTCCGATAGCTCAGAAAGATAACGGAGCAGAACTTAACCTACGACTTGATGACGAAAGCTATATCTCATGCTTTATTCTTGGTCGTTCAGGAATGGGTAAGTCATTCACCTTGCATACCATTCTCACGAACTTGATGCTTAAGTACGATCCTTCAACCACAGAAGTGATTCTTATGGACTTTAAACCCGGTGGAGTGGAGATGAATTACTATAAAGATGTACCCCATGTTAGTAGTCTTTTGGTGAACGGAGCCGACAAACAAGTGGCTGGAGAAATCCTTACTTCAATTATAAAGGAGATGGATCACAGAGGGGAGTTGTTCCAGAAATATGACGTTTCAAGTATAGGGCGTTATAATAGCTATGCAGCGAAGCATGGCCTTGAGCAGATGAAGCACATTGTAATGCTTGTGGATGAGTGTCAGGATTTGTTTAAGGTCGAAAATCCGAATAGCGACACAAACATCGTCACAGATATTGCACGAAAGGGTCGTAGCTATGGCATCCATATGATTCTTGCAACACAAACGCTTCAAAAGACTGACATACCCGGAGATGCACTGGCTCAGTTCAGCGACTTCCTCTTCATGGGATGTAAGGAAGATGATGTGATGAAGTGCGAGATAAATAATCGTGATGTGCAGAAACAAGTCGGTCAACTTGTAAAGGGTGAAGTGATTTATTGCCATCGCGGAGCGGAACCAGTTCACGGATACGTTTACAACTATTATGGCAAGTCAGGAGAGTATCGTGAAAAAACACATGAAAGTTTACTCTCTAATCGTTTCTCACACCCCGACAAGAAACAGTTCTATTTCAATGCATCCCAGTCTTACGAGTTTGACAAGGACGAATTACACGCTCTCACTGATGCTGCTCAATCAGGACTGAAGCCTGTACCAATGGCTGTGCTTGGTAAAAACCTTTCTGTAAAGGCAGATACACTTTATTCAAAATTCGGCCCAACCGATGGAGCGAATTTACTTGTATTAGGGGCAAATGATTCACTTCAAGGTGAACGTGTGCTTTGGAACGCGGCTCTCTCAATATATGAGTACAACAATGCTCTTGGCAATGATGTGCGTTACTTTGTGGTCCCCAATCTTCCGGAAGATGTAGAATCAAATGCCATCAAGTCTCATCAGTCGCGAATGACCATGCTTAAAGCCTTTGCAAATTTCCCTAATGTAACATTAGTTGATGAAGAAGATCGAGCTCAAATAATTGAGCGTGTAGCAGCCACAGTGAGGGGGCGTCAGCATCTCGCCGAGTCAGATCGAAATTCAGTGAAGATTCTTGACAGCATCTATCTGATTATTCCTAATCAGCAACTTTTCTATACAAAAATGTCCCGATCACCCAAAGGCCTGACGTCTCTTGACAATAATGTCGCTCCTTCAGTTCAGAGTCCTGTGGAAAAACAGCCAGCTAAAGAAATCGAATCTGACTCACTTGGCTTCGAAGGTTTGGTTATGCCCGGAGAAGAACAAGCTCAGGAATCAAATGCCCCAGGCTTTATGGATATAGATTTTGGTGGTTTTGATGCCTCTCCGGTAACCTCTTCAACGCAGGGATACACGGCCAAACCTGGTCGCGACCTTGATGAAGAGCTTAGATATATACTTGAATACGGACCTGCCGTTAAGGTACATGTGTTATTACAGAGTACAGCTCCCGACAAAATCTATGCAGAAAACGCAATGCGCGAAAAGGAGATGACACTTCTCTTTAATGACATAGTGTTCTTAAAAATGCTTCAGGCAGGTACAATGAGTCTTCCCGTTGACAGTCGTGTGATAGAACAGCTCAGCTCTGATCCAAAGAGTCTGCGGGCTATCGCCTACAATGGTAGTCGCGGTTTCCGCACAATAGTGCCCTTTGAAATTCCGGTTATTAACAAATAAATTAAAACAAGAATAAATAATATGGCAGCAGATGCAAGTGCTAAATCGATAGAAGACCTTCGCCAATTTGAGAATGCTCTTCAGCGTTATAAGGATGCGTTGGTACAATCCACTAACGATGCCGTAAAGGCTATGAACACCGTAAATCAAGGCTGGAACGACAAAGTTCAGGTACGGTTTATGGAGCAATTTGCCGAAGCTCTAAAGGGCATCAAGAAGATGGCAGAATTGGTGGATGAACGCCGCAAATCTGTTCACGTCAGCATAGATAAACTTCAAGACTATCTTAACACCAAGTAGTAGATGGACGTTAATGTTCGAGACGTACAAGAAATAGTTCGTTTCGGGAATTCTCTCAAGAGTTTCCTTACCGACTATATGGGAGCGTTGAATATGGTGTTGAATGGTGCTAACGCAGACTATACCAAAGCCAGGAATGCCTTGAACACTATCCGCACCATAATGGAGAAAGCGGAAAGTGATTTGCGTTCCGCTGAATTTTCGCTTGAAAATACCGAACGCGACGCGCGCAATAATCCCGATGAAGATTATTCTTCGGAAATATCTTTTCGACAAGATGAGGTGGAAGAGAAACGCGAGCGTTACGAGCGGGCCAAGCAAGCATTTGAGGAAGCAGAGGCGCTGGCTAAAAGAGTCAAAACGAACACAGATATGGTGATTGAGCAAGTTATTCGTTCTCGCAATCGGATTCAAGATACGGCCCGAGATACACTTAGTTCCATTCAACACGCAGTCCGCGCTATTTCTCAATATCTAAAATAATAGAAAATATGGGAAATTACAATAGGATCAGGACAAGTATGGTAGCTTCGCGTACCGATCGTCTCAGGCCTGAGATGGAGAAACTTCAGGGTGCAATCAAACGCGTCGGAGAGAACTGGAACGATGTGGTAGCCCAAGGCATACAAACTGCGCATGTAAATATGTTAGTGTCAGCCTGTAATAATATCAACACCACTCTGTTAAGTCTATCAACAAATATTGAATCTGATCTTAATAGTCTTGAAGAATTTTTAAGGTCAGTTCGCTAATTTACAATTATTTATAATATATGGCAAAAATAGTAACATGCACCCATTGTAAAAAAGAGGTGCCAATTCCGGAATATATTCCCCAATCTGATACAGTCAAAGAGATGTTAGCCGCACCTCTTAATTCTAAAGGTGAACCAATTCCAGCCCGAAATAAACTTAAATTTTCGAAGCCAAAAAAAGAATTCAGATGCTATTACTGCGGAAACAGTGTAGAAGTGCCTAAAGCATCCAAACCTGTATCTAAATACGAGCCAAAGGCGACTCCCCAAGATGATCCGATTCCTAAACCTTATAAGAAATCAGGAAAATCAAAGAAAGGTTTATGGATTGGAATTGGCGTAATCGTCGTGGTGTTGTTTTTCTGTTTTAAAGGTTGTGGAGGCAAGTCAGATTCAAGTAGCACCGATGACCTCTCATATTCATCAGTGGAATATAACGCAAGTGACAACAATGATGCAAATATCAGGGACGATAATGGCGCGACTGAGGTAGGAAAAGGAACGACTCTACAAATAACTGATTATTCAAAAGAATGGACAGCCCTTCAAAACAGGTTGGACAAGCTTGGTGAGCCATTAGACTATGTAAATTCCCAAAAGGGAAAAGATCCCTCAAAGATTAAATCTGAGGCTTATGATACGTATACTTCTATTAAAGATGATGCCTATGATCTTTATCAAAAAATTAAGGATCAGCATTACGATAGGTATCAAAAACTAAAAGATGCGAAGTATGCAGAGTATGAAAAGATAAAAGATGCAGCTTATTCACGATATCAAAATAAAGAGATCGAATATTCTCAGTATAGTGATATCCAGTCAGAGGCTTACCGTAAATATTCCGACATCCAATCCAATGCTTACAAGGCTTATAGTGATGTTCAGACCAAAGCTTACAATAAATATTCTACTCTGCAATCAGAAGCTTATAACTGGCAAAGCAAAGTCAGCTCGATAACTTATGGATTATAGTATTAACGTTGAATTTGGATATGTGTAAACTTAAATATTAGTTAAACCGCTATTTTAGTTATTGATAGAAAGTCGTATAAAGTAAAGAGAAAACGCCGAATCGCTTGAAAGGACGTAGGCAAAATTAATAAAATTGAAGAAATGAAAAAATTTATCATGAGCCTTTTAGGTATAGAGGCTACGTCTACCGCAATTCTTGGTAAAAAATCAAGCGGTATTGATGATGTTCAGCACGCAAAAGCTTGGAAAGCTAAAAATATGGATTGCAACTAATCAGATTTGCTGACATTTATGATTTTGGGTAAAATGGGCAATATAACATTCTCATTTTACCCAAAATTTCAGAATTATTATGTGGATAACTTCAAACTACTCGTTAAGAGGTAAGTTATATAGCTTTTCGCCTTTCTTTGGTTGGTTGAGGTCAAAGAAGGTAATTTATTGGGGGATCGATTCATCGCCCCTTAAGGTAGACAGTGCACTCGAAAAACTGAAGAATAACCTTGCGTGTATAAATGATCCATACAAAGCATCTAAGCCGTCGGTATCCTATTGTAAAAAGATTAATATTTTGATAAGATTATACGGATTATTACTTATATGGTGTTCCAGAAATTGTTATCCAATTTTATATCTGTTAAGTTATTTACGTTTAAGCCTCTATGATTCGGGAGAGGATGCTAACAATGTATTTTGTATTATTCATCCAGCCAAACAGGATATCCTTTGTCTATCCAGATCGGTTTTTATAGCTACCACTTCACGCCGATTCAAATCAGAAGGTATTTTGGTGATTGGTGCTATGCTCCCATCTCACTCTTTGCATGCATGGGTTATGGAGAATGGAAAAAATGTATGTAAAACCGATGTGTATTGGACAAATTATAGACCTTTGGCTTTTATGTATTAGTTATGCATAATCTGTATTATTTAGATAAACGAACCAATAAAGTGGTTGAATCCATTATGTTGGATCTAACAGAAGGATTATGGCGAAAATTCGATTTTGAGAATTATCTCACCAACTATCTTTTACCTCCTGGTAAATTAACCCTTCAGAGACCTGTCCTTCCTGATTTCATACCAATTCCTCCCGGTACTAAGTGGGATGACGAATTAAAATCAATTGTCCTGAAATTATACCGACCAAGATGGATCGAAAGACATGATGTTACCCAATATTTAGAGATAGCTTCTAAATATTTTGATTCATTGGCTGCTAAAAAAATTGGGGTGCATTTAAGTGGAGGGTTAGATTCCGGGCTTATAATGTCAACTCTACATGCCCTTGGAATCCCTTTTGTTGGAATTGGGTTGAAAGGGGAAACTTATGAATTTAGAACTGAACGTACTATACAAGAATACTATTCTTCTATGGCCGAGGATAGTAAGTTGATAAGTCTGGAGGATTACCCATTCTTTAATGATTTCAAGAACGTTCCACTATCTCACTATCCCCCCGAAAATATTAAATCAATATCGAGTTCACGAGTTTTGGCTCAGGAATTTAAGAATTATGGATGCGACATAGTACTGTCAGGACAAGGAGGTGATTCTGTTTTTGTAGATGCAATCAGTGATTTTTCCAAAACTTCATTTAACATCGGCAATGAATTTGTAAACGATTATGAGACTCTGACAATATATAAGGAAGCAAAGTTGAAACTAATATCATTCTATGAATATCACCCCTTTATTGATTTTTTCTCCTCGATTCGTATTGGGCAAAAGGAAGATCCTCTGAAATTGTTTGTTCGACAATTCTTTAAAGAAATACTTCCTTGGGAGCTATCCGATTTCTCCTATGTTGGAGATTATTTTGGATATTCAAAATATGGATTAGAAAAATCTTTACCCATGATTATTAAATTAATAAAAAATGTCAGAGCTATTACAAATGACAGTTTTTTTGATCCTTCGATTTTAAGTAACTTAGAAATTTTGGGATTAGAATACCAATCATACTTAAGGATTTCAGGAATAATTTCTGCCGCTGTGTGGGTACAAAATATAAATAGCCTATGAAAAAAGTACGCATCGTGTATCCAAAAGATAAAAGAGGGCACATCTTCGAAGATTTTCGTTCAGAGAGTATGGAGATGTCTCGGCGAGGATTTTTGGTGGGTACTGACCCCAGCAGTACAGATGAAATATTGATTTATAGAGGGCCAACTATAAGAATTCCTGAGAAGTATCCTAATGATGAGAGATATATTAATAATTGGGAAGCGAATAAACGCACACAGTTTATGAGTACGCATTATCAGTATATTGCGCCTCACTCTATTCCAACATTTTTTATGCAAACTTTAACTCAGGAAGACTTCATTAATAAAGTTAAGGAGAGTGGGTGGAAAAAAGTATTTATTAGGAGTGATGTTAAGTCCTTGTATTTTGATGATTTAAATAAATGTATATGGCCTAATTCATCTCTTGAATCCATTGTAAGTAATTATTCCAATTATGGCTTAAAAGGACCGTTTGGTATAAGGAAATATATAGAGGACGATATATTTTTTGAAGAGCAAAGGTATTGGGTATTAAATGGTCATATATATCATCCTTCAGGTGTTATTCCTGAGTTTGTTAAAGAATGTGCTATTAAGATGTACAAATATTCTAACAGTAGATATTTTACGATTGATGTTGCGGGTAAGTATATTGTAGAAATTAATCCAGGTGAAAGTTCAGATAGAGGATGTGAGAATCCGTTGAACTTTTTTTGTGATATTTTTGCTCAAGAATTTTTATAATTTCTCTAACTGGTACTGAATATGGATAACTTTTTCAAGTATTGGGATGCTGTATTTGAGTATTGGGTGAAGAATGGAGATGTTCATCTTTTGGAATCTCATTGGTTTAAACATAATATTGAACTCCGAGCCGAACTGATGCCTGAACCATATATTGGCGATCCGCATAACTGCAGTATTGTTATTATGAACTACAACCCTGGAGCAGCCGATTATAAACTTGACAATGAAGAGGATCGCAAGAGATATAGGAATGATACTGGTCATCATTCAGGACTTAATGATCCAAATCGTATGTGTTTTCATTACGCAAGAAATTATCGTAATAGAGTTGCCTACGGGGGCTATCTCGGAAGGTGTGTAGATCCAATGTATGAAACATCAGGGCTTACCCAAGCGGGGAAGTGTTGGTGGTGCAAACGGTTGACTTGGTTTAAGGAGATTCTTCCTGAGTCAGAAAAACTTCCTTTTGCCATTGAACTTTGCGGTTGGCATTCACATACTTGGAGTAATATTAGATTCACTCCAGAATTACTTGCAAAGCTCAAAGACCTTTTAGCTCCTGTTATAGAAGAAACAATAAAGATCTCTGACCTTGGTATTGGTCTGTGTGTTGGAGCGCAATGGAGTCGGGTAATTCTACCTTACTTTGGTTACAAGGACTTGACAGCTGAAGTAATGGAACTTAACAATTACAAACGTGGTTGGAAACCCCTTGGAGGAACTCGCAGTTATTGTATACTCCGTAATACTAAAGGCACATATATTATCAATACTTGGAAATCAGGGTTCGGAAATATGGATGTTCCTAAGCCGGAGTTTCGTCCTATTGAAAAAGAAATGATAGAAAAAATTAACTCTATTAAATCTTTTTCATAATCCTTTTTTGAATTTTTTGAGAGAGTTACTATAGTAAGGTCGTTATGATTATACCTTCAAAGACAAAAATTATGATCATACCTGACTTCGGCGTTCCGGCCGATGATGAGGCTATGGTGGCTCTCAAAACTGCTATTGAGTCCGAAGGGGACTTTGTTGTCAAAGTTATAGACCTTCCGGAACTGGTGCGCGGCGAGCATGATGGCGAGGAGCTGACAGACTCAAATGTTATCGAACTTTCGGCCAGTAAACTCGAACAGCTTTCGGAGTGCGACCACCTGATATGGGACGGGTCTAATGATGTACAAGTGCCTGAGGTCAAGACCATAAAACTGACGCTGAAAAACAGGCGTGGGTTTATACCTACTCTCGAGCCTGAAATTAAGCAGGCATCCCCTTCATCTGAAAGTATACCTGATGAGGGAAATCCTTTCGTGGATGATGAACAAATTGATATTGCTGACCTCTTCCCCTCTATCGACGACGAATACTCAGACTGGGAGGAAGGTAATCCGGATGCTATCATCGTTTTCGGAAAGTCGGCGATGATTGCCGGAGATTTGGGGCGCGTCAACGTGTTTTTCATTAATCCGGAATATGAATCCGAGTGGCCATGGAAAAAGCAGTATTACGCCGACAGGAAATCAGCAGAAAAATATCTGCAGGATAAAGCAGAATATGAGAATAGCTGGATGCCTACGGTGCTGTGGTTTGGCAATGAGAGAAAGGAAAGATACCATTATGTTCGCCGCTATGCAATTATAACTGATGCAGATTTTGTCGGAGAGTTTTTTGGGCGTTATCCCGGTATGGCGGAAGTGGCCCGAGAACTTGACGGCGATATCAATTCAATCGCGAGGTCTATCTGTAATTTTGCTAAGGGGGTATTGTCTTTCCCCTACGAGGAGGTATTGGAAGCGTTAGAGGATCTGCATTGTAGTGGAGAAAGTTGGCGTAATGAAATATACGACTTCAAAGAACCGGTAATACTCAATAACTTTACTGTCACCTGTATTAGTGTTGGCGTTCCGATGGCTATTGGGCAGTCGTGCTATAAATTGAATGTATCAGAACTTGATTATCCCCTCCCGCTTGAAAGCATCCGGACGCGTCGGGAACTAAATTTGCTTCGCGACGCAATAATTCGGATAAGCCGAGAATGTGCACCGAAGAAGCGCATACTCATTGTGCCGGACTATTTTACGCCCTATAACAGTCCCAATGTCAAAGGACTCCATTCGCAGCTCAAACAGATGGGGTACTATGTGGCTGTGTTCGTTCCAGGCAATACTATTGAACAGTCACGTCAAGGATTGGAGCGTCATGCCAAGGCCAAACCCTTTGACCAAATCGTCACACTAGAAACCGGCTGTCTGCTTGCCACGCTTGTAACCAACTCTACACGCATCTTTGTCAATCCGGACTGGACTGTTTGGGAGTGGATGCGTCTGAGGCTCGGAGAGGAGAAAAAGCGTCTGGAGCACCGTGGAATTGACAATTCCGGCCCATTCTTCGCCTATTATCTCAATGATGATGAAATCTCAACGGCGCGTCAAATGGCTGAGCGGGCATATATCAAGTGTGGACCAAATCCGATTTACAGCTGGTTTTCCGAAGATGCCGTAGAGTCTCATTTGCCTGAAGAGCATCTTAAGCGCTTCAAAAGTTGCACCTATGTTCCAGCCTTGCGCCTTGATACAGAGGAAGGAATCGGTATTATTGTAGAACAGATTAATAACCTTTTAACAGTTGACAGTAATGAATAAGTTCCGTTACACGCGCACATACACTTTCGAGGGTCCAACTGGAACAAGAAAACGTTATTTTTTCAATCTTGTGGAGCGCTTTGGAGAAGCAGCTTCTTTCAGCCTCAATGATAAGGGGAATAATGATGTGATAGAGGTGAGTTTGACTACTGATGGAGATACAGAGGTTACTACTTTTCTCTATTACGGCAAGGAATACACTCTGCGCTCCGACCGCTTCATCGCCAAAGGGTATCCTATAACTATCAATGGGCGCCTCGAGAAGAAAGATGACTGCCTCAAAGATGCTCATCTTCACACCAGCAGTAACAGTGAAGAAATTGAGCGATCGGAGTCATGCGGTTGCATTTGCTGCCAGCGAATCTTCCCGTCCTCGGAAGTAGAGGATTTTACCGATGGCGGTGAAACAGTCATTTGCCCTTATTGCGATTGCGATTCTCTTATAGGTGATACTTCAGGCATCAAAATTACCAAGGAATTGCTCAAAGAGCTGAACAAAAGATATTTTTAGCATGAAAGAGAAAATAATGATTGATAGTTTTGAGTTCGAACATGAGTATTCAGACGTATCGGATATTGAAAATCTCAACTATTTTCTTGAGAAGAAATTCAACCGATTCGATGTTAAAGAATATATGTCGCGACTACATCCTGAGTTGTACCCCTCTCACATAGGTCTCCAATGCGACAAAGATCTAAATCTCCATGTCGTGCGTTGGAAAAAAGGTGAATTTGATCCATGGGGCGAATATGATAACGGCTGGAAAAGCTATGTTGAGAAAGAACCAGAAAAATACCTTGGTGATCTGCTCTCCTTCTACCAAGATAACGACATCTCATTCTATAATTTCATAAATAAACATATTTACTCCGATATATGATTGACCTCTGCTTAAAAATAGCGATGGAAGCCCACCGCGGACAAAAAGATCTCGACGGTAATCCGGTGATACTGCATCCTCTTACAGTCGGTTTGATGGGAAAGACTCCCGATGAGCAATGCGTTGGTTTTCTTCATGATGTGGTTGAAGATACTGACTATACCTTCGACGACTTGCTCCGTTCCGGAGTAGGCCCACACATTGTCAATGCTCTTCGTCTCCTCACACATAAAGAAGGCACTGATTATCTCGATTATGTTCGTAACATAGTTAATTCCGGAAACCAATTGGCCATCGCCATCAAACTCAACGACCTGAACCATACCTCGAACGAGGGCGTCGCATGGGCTACACTCGCCTTGTCGAGAAACACGAAGCCGCATTAAAACAGTTCATTAAAAGTTAGAAATTAAAGGGGCAAAAGAAATTTTGCGAAGCCTACTTGGACTTCACGGTTGGGGAAGCTCAGCGTGTATTCACCGGTTTCGTCATCGTAATCATCGATGGTCAGATATCCGGTCTGAAATAATAACGGGATAGGATTCTTGGAACCGGGACCTACCGATAGCAGTTCATCTCTGGTTGCCAACTGTTTGTTGAGTTTTGG
This sequence comes from uncultured Sangeribacter sp., assembly GCA_964512705.1. Classification (GTDB taxonomy): domain Bacteria; phylum Bacteroidota; class Bacteroidia; order Bacteroidales; family Muribaculaceae; genus Lepagella. Next base: position 54,132 of record CAZEJY010000007.1, read on the forward strand.
AAGATTTAGCCCATATTCCTTTACTCTCTTTGCCAGAAATGAGGGTGTACCGGTCTCAAACCAATAAGGCTCAATTTTACAACTTGACAATGCGTTCAGCACACTGAAGGGGTTATAGAGTCGCGATCCCTTTTCGGCAAAAAGATAACCATCGTAAAAGCTACGCAGATTACCGAGTGTTTCTTCGAAATCCTCATGACGTTCGGAAGCTAATTTCTCAATGCCGGGGCGGAATGTATTGGTTAACTCCTCTTCGGTCCATCCACAGATGTTTGCGAATTCGTTGTCGAGTGAGATATCCTTGAGATTATTCAAATCGGAGAAAATACTCACTTTGCTGAAACGCGCAACCCCAGTTAATATTGCAAACCGGATATATTGCTCCATGGACTTTAGATTGCCGAAGAAGCCTTTCATCAGTGATTGTCGGCGAATGTATAAATCCGAATCCTCCTCCAGTCCAAGAAGAGGTTTATCGTATTCATCCACAAGTATGGCAACCGGACGTTGAGCCTTTAGTGATATTTCTTTAATTAGGTTACCGAACCTTACGGGAAGGCTATCGGTCGATTGAGAAATCCCATACTCTTTCTCAAACTCGGTAAGTTTATTGATAAGGTATGCTTCCAGCCCCTTCTCATCTTCAGAGATTACGGTGTTGAGATCGAAAGTGAGTACCGGCGATGGTGTCCAATCAATATTCATTGAATCAATCTTGAGACCCTTGAAGAGTTCGCGCCTACCTTCGAAGTATGCGCGGAGGGTAGAAAGCATAAGACTTTTTCCGAATCGTCTGGGACGACTCAGAAAAATGAATTTTGACTTACTGATCATCAGTTTGCCGATAAATTCCGTCTTGTCTATGTATGCATATCCCTCATTTATGATTACCGGAAAAGTCTGGATTCCGATGGGATAATATATCTCATTCATAGCTCTTTCTTGCATAAGAATTGATTCATGCACAAAGATAATTAATTTGCAATGAAAATCAAAACAACCACTATGATAGTGCTTCAAATAAAATCGCCCGCGCATCTCACGATGTGCGGGCGATTTCCCGTCCTGATTGCTCAGGACAGACGATAGAAATTACTAATGTATATAACCCAAAATTTAGACAATTATGCTTTTCCTCTCCATCCCCGTGTATCCCCTACAAAAGAATGGGGGTGTGGTTGGCCACGTAGCCTCTAAGTGTGAGTAGAGACAAGTGGTCCTGTCCATTGTAAAACATATCTAAGTCATGAAAAAGTGTATGGCTTTCCATACTGCCCCAATCAATATGCTTGGCGCATATTTAATGATAGTGGCAGATTTATATTATACAGTTTTTAATTGGTTTAAATTTTTTGATTATGCAAGATTGTGTTTTTTTGCAAGAATCTTAAATTTCAAGTCTCCTTTTTGCTTTGTTCAGTTGTAAAACGTGGGTATTCCACCCCATATTGTATACCAATATGTTAAAATACATTTTCAGATTGTTAAAAAATCTGCAGGCAACAGTGGAAGGAATTTATTGATCGTGGAGTCTATTTGCCGACAGTCCTCGAGATATTCGGAATTGAAGCGTATACGGGCGCGGGAGTAGTGTGGCTCCCGCTCTTTGAGGGCTGAGTCAATCAGTATGGAAATCTCTTCAGGTGTCTTATCTTTAACCAACGGGCGTTTCGCACTGTTGATCAGCAGGCGTTCAAGTATACGTTCTTTTGACGCCTCCAACCATACCACCAACCCCTGACTAAGCATATAATCCATATTATCAAAGAAGCATGGTGTCCCTCCGCCACATGCTACAACCACATCGGAGAACTCACCGATCTCTTTGAGCATATTGGATTCCAACCGGCGGAATCCTTCCTCTCCGCGTGTGGTGAAGATATTGTTGATGGTGGTGTGAAATCTCTGCTCGATATAGAAATCCAGGTCTATGAACTGGCATCCGAGCCGGCGTGCCAAAGCCCTCCCGAATGTGGTTTTTCCACTTGCCATATATCCTATCAGAAAGATCGGTTTATTCATGAGCCTATAATAGATTTCGTAATATACCCCACGCAACGATGGCGACAGCTACCGTTATCACCACCCAGAGCGAGTGAATTGCCGCATAGGCTTTCGGGTGACGGTCGTGGGTGAGTTCGAGGTATCCCATCGGCACCAACAGGGGAATCAGTGCCATGAAAAGGGCGTTGTGCTGCCATGCCTCCCGGATATTTCCATGCAGAAGTGCGTGAATCATGCGCTGACTGCCACAGCCGGGGCAATCCCATCCGGTGAGAGTATGGAATATGCATTTGGGTGCCCAGTTGTTACCCGCCGGATCCATGAAATAATATAGTGTGGCGAGTGCACCCAAGATAGTAATGATTATGATAATTTTTAATTGTTTGCTCACATCGCTATCATCAGTGGAAGATAAAGGGTCTGTACGACTATTCCCACAACAATTGATCCAATAATCCAATATTGTGCCATATCCGAAGCGCGTTTTGCTCCTTCATAATCTTTGGCATAGTAGCGCGAGGATACCTTTGAACTATAAATAATAGCCACGATTCCCGGAATCAGGCAACACATCACTGTTGCCAACACGCTCCACACCAGATATGTGTTGGGCATTGGTTCTGTCGCCTCAATACTTTGAGCGGGTGAGTTTTGCTGAGACTGTGGTGCTACATAGGGCGCCGGATCAATCAGAGGCTTCGGTGCAGGTGCAGGAGCCGCCGGTGGTACCTGTTGGTTCATTGATCCCTCTCCGTTGAATGGTGGAGGAGTCTGCTTAAACAGGGGATTCTCCTCTGCCGGTTTGGGTGGCCAGCTGTCGAAATGTAATTCATCGGCCCATTCCTTCTCTATATCTCTTGGAGTATCTAACTCAACACTCTCGTTTTCTACGGAAAGGTTCTCCATCTCTTCGGGAGCCTTCTCCAAATCATCCTTAGGTAAATTTTCTTCGTTCATAATCATTACTAATTTAGGGGTCAAATATTAGACCTGTTGCATCTCAACAAGGTGACTGTAGATACCATTTAATTCTATAAGCTCTTTGTGGGTACCGACCTCTATTATCTCTCCATTCTGAAGCACGCAGATCTTGTCGGCATTAACAATAGTGCTGAGACGGTGGGCAATAACGATAGTGGTACGGTCTTTCATCAATTTCTCTAAAGCTTCCTGCACCAGTCGTTCGCTTTCGGTGTCGAGTGCCGAGGTCGCCTCGTCAAGAATCAGAATAGAGGGGTTGCGAAGCACCGCGCGTGCAATGCTGATGCGTTGGCGCTGTCCACCCGACAGGCGGCATCCGCGATCACCAACCATGGTCTGATATCCATCTTCGGTGTTCATGATGAACTCGTGTGCATTGGCAATCTTGGCTGCCTGCTCCACCTCTTCGGGTGTCACACCCTTCATGCCGAAGACAATGTTGTTATATATGGTGTCGTTGAAAAGAATAGCTTCCTGATTAACCATTCCCATTAGCGAGCGCAGGTCAAATTTATTCAGATCCCTCACGTCAATACCGTCAACGCACACGCTTCCCTCCTGCACATCCCAGAATCGAGGAACGAGGTCCACCATCGTGGATTTTCCGGAACCGGATTGACCTACGATGGCTACTGTCTTCCCCGGTTCGATCATGAGATTGATATGTTTCAGCACATCCACTTCGCCATTATAGCTGAAGCTGACATTGCGGAACTCCACGGAACTTAATTTCGTGTTTTTCGGCAGTGCAACGGGTTGCTTGGGATCGCAGATAGTGTTTTCAGCATCAAGGATCATATCGATTCGAGACATTGCCGCGAGTCCTTTCTGTATAGTATAGCTGGTTTTCGCCAACTCCTTAGCCGGATTGATCAGGCTGTAGAAAAGGATAAGATAGTAGATGAATTTGGAGGCGTCCAAATCACTCTGACCGTTCACAATCAGCCAGCCGCCGAACCATAAGATGATAGCTACCGCGATAGTTCCCAATAATTCACTCATAGGGTGGGCGAGGACATAGCGCATCAGCATCACGTTGTTAAGATGATAGAGATCCTGAGTCTCCTCTCCAAACTTCTGTTCCATCTGTTTCTCGGCGTTGAAAGCCTTGATGACACGCAGTCCGCCGATGGTTTCCTCTACATTGGAGAGAATTGAGCCGAATCGCTGTTGTGCCTTGAGGTTCTGCTGTTTGAGCTTCCTGCCAATGACATTCATGAAGAATCCGATCACAGGGAGTATGGCAAGAACGAAGACCGTAAGTTTCCAGCTGATAGCAATCATCATCCCTAAATAAACCACAATAAGGATTGGATATTTGATGATGCTGTACAGACTGGACATCACAGAGTTTTGAGCCTCTATTACGTCTCCCGATATACGCGCCATAATATCACCCTTTCTCTCGTTGGTGAAGAATCCGATTGGTAGCGTCACAATCTTCTGATACATCCGGTCGCGGATATCTCTCGCGATACCGTTGGACATAGGCAGAGTAAGACACTCGCTCAGATATGCCGACATGACCTTGAACAGCGTAGCAACTACAAGCAAGCCGCCCAAAAACAGGAGTGTTGTAGATTGCCCGTAGGTATGTATCATGTTGGAAACATAGTAGTAGAAGTTGTTGGTCGCAACTGCTGAGAGCTCCCCGGAGCCCCATTCCTGAAAATGATAGACTGTTGAATCAATGCCGAATAGAAGTTTGAGAATCGGCATGATAAAAGCAAAGGAGACCAACGTGAGAATAGCGGTCAGTATATTGAAAACTATACTGAATATGATATTCCAGATATATGGTTTTGCGAAGTTGCGTACAAACTTAAAAAAATCTTTCATTTATTGAAAATGATTGTGTGCGGAGAAGCACACTGCTATTGTTGTTATAAATCTTCTACTTACAAATTTAGCAATATTTTGATGAAGATTTACGAATAATATGGTAAAAAATGATTGTTGCCAAGATTGCCGCGCACATCAGCACGACGTCGAAGCTGTAATAGACTCCTATGTTACCTAAATTTAGACCTTTGGCAAACCATAGTAACACCGGAACGCCAACCACTATGTAGGATATGAGCGAAATCCAGAGGAGCGGTTTAACGATAGATGTACCTCTTATGGCGTTGCAGAAGGTGAGCTGGATAGCATCCAAGTATTGATATATCACTAAAGGAGTGATTAGCAGAAGTGCTGACGCAATTACATCAGCATCCGGGGTGAAGCAACTGATGATGCTTTTCCCGAATAGCAGGAAAATCAGGCATGCCATTGTGGAAAGAATCATATTCAGATGCAATCCGGCGGAGGTGATGCGGCGCGAACCTATGAAATCGTTAACCCCGATATAGTTGGAGACTCGTATGGAAACTGCGGTTCCGAAGCTGATAAATGTCATGAATCCGAGTTGTGCCATGGTATTCACTACTTGGTATGCAGCAAGCTGAATCTTGCCGAACCATCCGCTAACCACAGCTCCCATTGACCAGAGGGAGCATTCAATGCCACTTTGAATCATGACAGGATAGGAGGTGACCCAAACCTCCTTCCTGATTGCGGACATTTCTGCAGGATTAGATCTGTCGTGATATCCCAATGTGTATGGATGATACCTCCGGGCGCGGAAGAAATAAAAGATAATTCCCAACATGCCGATTACCCGCGCAATCAGCGTGCTTAGTCCTGCTCCGGTCAATCCTAACTCCGGCAGGCCCAAGTGGCCGAAAATCAATACCCAGTTTCCGAAAATATTGATGATATTCGCTATCAGGATCATCCACATTGGCATAGCCGTGTCGTTGATGGCATTACACATCTGTTGAAATGTGTTGAATAGTGCCAGCGAAACCATGGAGCAGAGCACGATCAGATAATATTTGCGTGCTAAGGGAATGATCTCTTCAGCCTGACCAAATGAGTCAAGGAAGAAGTATAGTCCGGTCATGATTGCAGTCAGTGTCAAGGATACAATGAGATTGACCTGTACCCCGGCGCGAAGTGTGCGCCCGGCAGAGTGGGTGTGGCCCTGACCGAAGAGAGCACCCACAAGTGGAGTGAGACCGGATGCAAAACCAATCTGCATCACGATAGGAATCACAAACAGTGAGTTAACGAAGGCTGCTGCAGCCAATTCATTCACTCCATAAGCTCCGACCATCATGGTGTCGGCAAAGCCAACCACTATAATGCCCAATTGAGTGACAAGCACCGGTAGACCAAGCTTGAAAAGCGATCTGTATTCCTCTTTATATTTTTTCCAGGTAAAGGACATTAAATAATTTGATAAATCAGGTGGAAATTTTCAGACTGCAAAATTAATATTTGTTAAACAAATTAGCATTAAATTTGTATTAATATAAAGGGATTTAACCATTTTTTAGAAGTGTTTACCCTCCTAAATAAAGATTTACACTACTATAGACGATATCTAAGTTATTGAATATGACTTTAAAAAGAATAATTCTATTCGGGCTGCCGGTAGTCGCGACGTGTTTTGCGTCTACTAATATTTCAGCGCAGACATATACTTTGGATTCCTGCCGAAATCTCGCAATCCACAACAACAAGACCATCCGCATGGCAGAAGAGGGTATGCGTGGAGCCGGCTATGAACGGAAAGCGGCAAAGTCTCTCTATCTTCCGGGAATTGATTTCGCGGGTACCTACTTCTACAATCAACGCACAATCAATCTTCTCGGGGAGGATGCAAAGTTGCCGACCATGAGCTTCGACCCCTCTACCCAGAGTTTTAAATACAATGTATTGACGGATCCAACCGGTGTGCCGATCAAAGATCCTGCAACCGGTAGTTATATACCTACGGAGGTGGCGGTAATACCGAAGGAGGCTATGAGTTTTGATACTCACAATATCTTTGCCGGTGCTTTCACGCTCACTCAGCCTGTATATATGGGTGGACAGATCAAGGCACTGAATGAGATTACTAAATATGCCGAGAAGATGGCGGCCGCAACCCGCAACGCCGTTGTGCAGGATGTAGTGTTTGGAGTAGATCAAGCTTATTGGTTGGTGGTTTCGCTCAAATCAAAGCAGAAACTTGCCGAAAGCTTTGTCAACTTGGTTGATTCGCTGCATTACGATGTTCAGGCAATGTTGGATGCGGGTGTTGCAACCCGTTCGGACCTCCTGACGGTAGATGTAAAGCTCAATGAAGCGAAGATTGCAAAAACAAAGGTAGATAATGGACTGACACTTGCCCGAATGGCATTGGCTCAGATCTGCGGGCTCCCCGTGCAGAGTGAGATGCAGCTTGCTGATGAGGATTTCACTGCTAAATTTGATGCTAATCCTGATCCGGTGTTCAATATGGAGGATGTCTACTCACGTCGTCAGGACTTGGAGGTGGTTCGTCAGGGTATTTCCGTTCTTCAGCAACGCGAGAAGCTGGCAATGGGCCAGATGCTACCGAAGCTTGCGATCGTGGGTGCTTATGAATTCTCCAATCCTAATCTGAATGATGGATTCCGTAAAAGATTCGGCGGTGGATTCAGCGTTGGTGCTACATTAGCTATTCCGATCTGGCATTGGGGTGGTAATTATAACCATTACCGCGCCACAAAAGCCGCCACAAGTGCACAGCGCATGATGCTCGAGGATCTTGAAGAGAAAGTGGATCTCCAGGTGACGCAAGCTAAATTCAGTTTCCAGGAGGCGTTCAAAACCTATGATATGACCAAAGCCAATATGAAGAGTGCAGAGCAGAACCTGGAATCAGCGCAGGCAGGTTTCAAAGAGGGCGTATTGACCACAACAGATGTCACGGCAGCCCAGACCGCATGGCTTCAGGCTAATTCGGAAAAGATCGATGCCGAGATAGGCATTCATCTCTGTGAGGTTTATCTTGATAAGGTGATAGGCAAACTTAGCTATTAATAAAGTTTAAAAGAAAAGATATATAAAAATATGGCAACAGATAAGAATTCACAGCCGATTGGCGCTCAGGACCCGGCTGAAGTAACAAAGAAAGATAAGGCTCTTATTTCCACAATTGCAGTGGTATTCTTAGTTTTGGCTGCAATGGCTGTGATAGGTTTCCTATGCTTCAAACCCGGTCCGGATACCGTTCAGGGTCAGGGAGAGGCAACCGAAATCCGCATATCCGGCAAGCTCCCGGGTCGTGTAGAGAAGCTCTATGTGGAGGAGGGTCAGCATGTGAAGGCAGGCGATACGTTGGTTCACATAGTCTCTACGCTGGTTGAGGCCCGTTTGGATCAGGCACAGGCGATGGAGAATGTGGCGCAGGCTGCCAATCGCAAGGTTGATGCCGGAACACGTTCGCAGATTATCTCTGCCGCAAAAGATCTCTGGACGCAGGCTCAGGCTGCTTCCGGTATAACCAAAAAGACCTATGAGCGCATGGAAACCCTCTTCAAGAAGGGTGTTGTCAGCGAGCAGAAACGTGATGAGGCAAAGGCTGCCTATGATGCGGCTGTAGCTGCTGAGTCGGCTGCAAAAAGCCAATATGAATTAGCCAAATCCGGTGCTCAGGCAGAGGATAAGGAGGCGGCAGCTGCTATGGTCTCCGCAGCCAAGAGCAGCATCAAGGAGGTTGATGCATTGATGGAGGATCAATATCTCGTAGCACCCTGCGACGGAGTGATTGTGGTTGTTTATCCCAACGTCTCTGAATTGGTGGCTACCGGCGCGCCGATCATGAGTCTGCAGAAAGATGACCACTATGCCGTATTCAATGTCAGGGAAACGATGTTGAAGGATATTAAACTTGGAAGCAAAATCAAGGTAAAAATCCCGGCTCTTGATAAGACTGTGGAGATGAAGGTGTTCTATATCCGTAGTTTGGGTACGTATGCCAACTGGCAGGCTACTAAAGCTACCGGTGATTACGATGCCCGCACATTCCAGGTAAAGGCTCGCGCTGAGAAACCCATTGAGGACTTCCGTCCCGGCATGTCCGTGATTTTGGAGTGATTAATGATTAGATTTATTGGGGTAGGAGAGGTGAAATAAATTTATATGAGTTATAATTTGCAAAATAAAGAGGGTGTGTGGGCTATCGCGTTGCGAAGCCTGATACAGATCGTGAGGCGTCCGATTTATTGGGTCGGATTCTTCTTCCTCCCTCTTTTTATGTTTCTCTTTCTGACCTCAATGTTTGAGAGCGGACTCCCCACGCGGGTTCCTGCAGCAATGGTCGACAGGGATGGATCGGCAATGTCGCGTGAGCTCACCCAGCAGTTGGGAAGTATGCAGATGGTGGACTTTACGGAGGATGCCAACAGTTTTTCGGCTGCGCGCAAATTGATGCAGGAGGGTAAGATTTATGGCTTTTTTCTGATTCCCGAGAATTTTCAGGCAGATGTGCTTTCAGGTCGTGAGCCGGTGCTGACATTCTATACCAATATGTCATATTTTGTGCCTGGAACAATGCTGTTCAAATCATTTAAGACCACTGCCACATATACTAAAGCAGGATTGATACTGAATGTCGCTAACTCAGTAGGTGCTGATGGCGAGGCTCTGACGCCGTTAGTCATGCCCGTGCAGATTCAAGCCCGCGGATTGGGTAATCCCTGGCTTAATTACGGTATATATTTAGGGAACTCATTTGTGCCATGTGCTTTGGAACTGATGATTTTCCTTATGACATGTTTCACATTGTGTCAGGAGATCAAATATCACACCTCCCCGCAACTGATGCGGATGGCTGGTGGTTCAATAGTGAAGGCTGTATTCGGCAAACTGCTTCCGCAGACCATCATCTGGTGCATCCTCTCTATCTTCATGCTCTCATGGCTCTATAGGTACAATGGTTATCCGATGAACGGCTCGTGGTTGTGGATGATAGTGTCGGAGATCATGTTTGTCTTGGCATGCCAGGGGTTCGGACTCTTCTGGGTCTGTGTGTTCACAAACTTGAGAATGTCGCTTTCGGCTGGTGCGTTGATCGGTATTCTCGCATTCTCCATCGCAGCCTTCTCCTTCCCGGTTGACAGCATGTATGGAGCTGTGGCGATATTTAGCTATATAGTGCCGGTGCGCTACAACTTCTTGATTTACATTGATCAGGCGTTGAATGGCATTGATATTGCCTATTCCAAATATTATTTCATTGCGTATGTGATTTTCATGGTTGCACCATTCACACTATTGTGGAGATTGAAAAAAGCATACCTCAAACCGGTCTATGCACCATAATAATTGATTGTCATGAGTTTCAAGCAAACAATAAAATCGATGTATGAAGTGTATTGCCGGGAGTTCAATCTGGTGATACATGACTTGGGAATCATAATCTTCTTTATGTTTCTCCCCTTGGCATATCCAATCATTTATTCGCTGATATATAACCCCGAGTTGGTTAAGGATGTGCCGGTAGTGGTTGTGGATCATGACCGCACTCCTCTCAGTCGTGACCTCGTGCGGAATTTTGATGCGTGCGATGAAGCGTGGGTGGTTGGCTACGCCTCTGACCTGTCGGAGGCGCAGCGGGCAATGCACGAGAAGAAAGCATACGCAATCTTGGAGATACCCGAGGGATTTCAGAAGAGAGTAGGCCGCAATGAAGCGGGGAATACGGTTCTTTACTGCGATATGGGATTGCTGTTGCGTTATCGTGGATTTGTTGTGGCAACAGCTAATCTGATGCAGCATTACAGCACAGAGTTGCTCACCGAAAAGATAGATCTCGTGGCACCACTTGCTGAAACGATGATGACCGGAGATGTATTGCCGATAAAATATATACCGATGGGTAATATCTCCAATGGATTCGATTCCTTCATCATGCTTGGCGTGTTGATACTGATTCTCCAGCAATCCATCTGCCTGGCATTGGGAATGGCTGGAGGAGCAAGACGCGAGAATCCGCGATACACAGGATACAGCTCATATAATATCGCTCCATCCGTGTTCCTTACGATGGTTGCCCAAGCTCTCTGTTACCTGACAATATTGATGGGTCCGATCATTTTCGTGGCGCACTACGTGCCATTGATGTTCCGCTTCCCGATGATGGGCGACAATTTGCAGATTTTCGCATTCCTTGTGCCGATAGTTATCGGTAGCTTCGGACTCGGATTCGCTCTTCAAGCATTCATTACGGAGCGCGAGATGGTGTTTGTGGCGTGGGTTGTCACCTCATTGATATTCCTTCTCCTTTCCGGATTGATCTGGCCCCGCTATGACATGCCGGAGGTCTGGCGCTGCGTTAGTGCCGCCTTCCCGAGCACATGGGGCGTGGAAGGATTTGTGAAAATGAATGCCAACGGCGCATCACTTCACCAAGTCGGAGAGTGCTATCGCAATGCGTGGATAGTGGCTGCAGGATGGTGGATTGTCGGATGGGCGGTGAGAAAATGGATTGTGCGTCCCTCACTGATGAAAAACTATGGTGCAATCGCAAATAGAGGTTGATTCGGTTGCAAATAAGCTCCCTATAGGCTAAATTTGCACTATGTTTCTGATAAAATTGTTATCCTATATACCATTTAGGCTGATGTATCTCATTTCGGATACGTTAGCCTTTTTGGCTTATCATGTATTAAAATATCGCCGGGGTGTCGTAGAGATGAATCTGAGGAACTCATTTCCCGACAAAAGCGATAAGGAGCTCCGGGAGATTGCAAAGAAATTCTACCGTTTCTTAGGGGATTATATTGTGGAGACGGTGAAACTGGCTTCAATGAGTGAGGCAACAATGCGTAGAAGGTTGCGCGTGGAGAATATTGAATTAATTAATGATGCAGTCGCAAACGGTAGATCAGTATCCGTATATTTAGGTCATTATTGCAATTGGGAGTGGGTGAGTTCGATACCGATGCATGTTGATTCCTGTGCTCAATGTGCGCAGATTTATCATCCATTGGAAAATAAGACCTTTGACCGGATACTTTATAAGATCCGGACTCATTTCAAGGCAAACAATGTGGCAATGGCAGATATTCTTCCCACATTGATAAAATGGAAGAAAGAGGGTATACCATCCGTAACGGGATATATTGCGGATCAGGCACCCGGATTCAATATTCATCTCTTTGTAGAGTTTCTGAATCAGGAAACAGGAGTATATACGGGACCCGAACGTATCTCAAAATTTTTGGATGCCAGAGTTCTCTATGCACACATGGATCGCCCTAAACGCGGTTATTATGTACTGCGATTTATACCCATTGAGGATAATGTGAAAAAGGCGGAGATCTTTGAAACCACAAAAAAATATTTTACATTGTTAGAGCGCAACATTGAGGAGGCACCTCAATATTGGCTCTGGAGCCACCGGCGCTGGAAACGCACCCGGGCTCAGTTTAACGAGGTACATGGTGATCGTGCCGATGAAATGCTTACGCATCTTTAGTAGTTACCGTCGTAGAATGTGCGGTATTTTCCGCGGCGCGGCGCACCCGGCTCATCCGGAGTGAATCCGGGGTGCTCATCCACACGCGCTTTCATGCGCTTATACAGATCTTTAACCTCCTTTGAACACTTATTTATATCAATAGGATTCTGTTCATCCGGATCTTGAGCATAATTGTAGAAACGTCCGTCGGAATAATATTTCCATTCTTTGGAGTAAGCGCAGCGGGCTGCTTGAGGCCACGGTCTGCGGGGGAATAGCGGATTGAAATGCATTAGAGTGAATTCACGTTCCAATGGTTTTTCACCACATAGCTCAGGATAGAGTGAAATTCCCTCTGTTTCCCATTCTGCCGGTACTTCCACACCCATTGCATCTGCCAAAGTAGGCATGAAATCGATCAGGTCAACAAGGCGGTCACTCACTTTTCCCTCCTTAATCTTGTCTCCCCATAAAATTACTAACGGCACGCCAGTACCATTACATTTTGGAGAACCTTTACCACCCTGCACCTCAGAGCCATCTTTCATTTTTGAGGTTATTTTTGGGGTGGTGCCGTTATCCCCGAGGAAAATGAAGATAGTATTATCCATTATTCCCTTGCTCTCAAGTTTATCAGCAAGTTGACCGACCTGCTTGTCGAGGTATGCAACCATATCCGGGAAATGTTTGGTGTCGGATGTGAAGCGAGTTGAAAGATCCTGATCCCATGATTCTGAATCAGGTGTCGCTACATGTGGAGTGTGCACAAGAGGGGTGGGATAATAGAGTAAAAATGGCTTTCCTGCATCGGCTTGGCGGTCGATGAAATCACAAGCGTAACGCAACACATCGTTCGGACCATAATAGGAGAAGTCGTAGCGACCGTTGTTATCAAGATATGAGAACGCATATCTGTCGGTTGAGCGGTCTCCAACGAGTTCCTTGTATATTTCTAATTGAGATAGACAATATTCATCAAATCCAAGTTTTTTAACCATGTCGCGGGAAGTACCGAGCTGCCATTTACCTGTGATCGCTGTGGCGTATCCAGCTTTTTTTGCGAGATGAGCAAAGGTGTTCTCATCATCGTTCATATAGCCGAAGTTGACATAATTCTTGTCATTGTAGAGTCCTGTCATTAGCTGAACGCGTGTGCATGTGCTCAAAGGCATCGCATGCATGTTATTAAATCGAATACCTCTCTGAGCTAAAGAGTCAATACAGGGAGTTTGATAACTTGCACCGCCGTAGCATCCGAAGCATTCTTTGCCGATATCATCTGCCAATATAAATACTATGTTAGGACGGGTAATATTTTTGTTTTCCACTGCGTGGGCGTGAAGTGCTGTGAAGGAGAGGGCGAGAGCTCCTAATCCAAGTGTAGGGAGATTATAATTCATGATGTAAGGTTAACTTTTTACCGGAGTAATTAATACAAATTGGATTACAAATGTAACAATTAAATCTTGAAATAGCAATTGGGCATGGAGGCACAAAGTTGGGAGTTTATAGTTTGCGGGCAATTACTGCCTACAAAACTATAAACTCCCAACTAACAAAAACTCAAAACTATTATTGCTTATCAGAGCTCTCTGAGTTCTCAGAGTACTCAGAGAGCTCTGATAAAAAATCTCTCCTTTTACTTTGCTGTATAAGGTCCGTAGATATTTTTAATGCGGTAAACCATGTCGCTGTCGTCGAGCAGATAGACATAGAACTGCTCTGTGTCGGGTGCTACACGCAACACGATGTGTCCGTTGCATCCCTTGATTTTTGAAGCAATATCCGGATAAGTGTTCTGCTGATCCTGACAAAGGTTGGTGGTGAAGAAGTCGTTCTCCCATTTATTTGTAGCAGATGTGAATGCACCTGTGTTAAGAGAGGTCACTAAACCATAATCCGGTTGATAGTTTGTGAAATTCTGATTAACAATCACACGTGGATTAAAAGCATTCTTCTGCATTCCGGATCCCCAACTGTTTGCGCTCAGATGGTGATGACACTTAAATGCATCGAGTCCGTTGACGGGGATGGCAGCCTTAACATAGTTCGATACGGCATTCTGAGGAGAGCTGACAAGGTCTCCGCAAGCTATATAGTCAAATTTGCCATAGTGAATATGCACTCCGCAAGAGGAGGGATTACCCCCGGTTGTGGAATAGTTGGTAACAGTGCCGCCTGCTCCGGATGCATCCACAACCCAAACATTACCGTTGCCGCAGATATTGAAAATAGAGAAGTTTTTATATTTATCGGCGTCATTGAGCATGGTAATCTGCTCCTTACCTACCTCAAAACGTGTACCGTCAAATTTCTTATTAGTTGTTCCCCATTTCACAAATGCCATATAATCTGTGATGAATCCACTGTCAATCTCAGGTATGGACTTGTCTTCCGTGTAAGTGGGATAAGCGCGGTCTATAAGGTGATTGAAAGGTACTTCATTATAGAGAGCTGTGATACCGGCAAGTTTATAACCGTTCTCAGAGGTTTCTGTAGCCATGGCAGGAGCTCCGATGTGGTCGATATGGAAGTGGCTCGCCATAAAATAATCTACAGCTTTCTTTCCGGCAGGAAGGAAGTGCTTGATATATGAGGCATCTACCATGAATGGACGTGTCGCGTCATTGGGACGCTGCGGCACACTGGTGGTTTTATCTGTTTTTGTTTCACCGGCATCAATCAGAAGTGTTGTGCCATCAGGCATGATATAAAAGATACATTCTCCACGTCCGGAATTGATCAAATGGATATCGAAACATCCCTCTGTCCAGCGAGGCATCACCTGTCCGATTTCGGCTGTGGGGAGTTGGCCTCCTCCCTCTTGCTCCGCATGTTTCTTTGCCAAATCATCCTCCCAGGGCATTTTCACATGTTCCTCTTTACAGGAAGTCATGATACCTACCACGGCGAGAGTTGAAAGAAATATTGTTAATTTTTTCATTATCATTAAGTTTGATTATCGTCTAAACCACTAATTTTATGTGCGGTCTGAAATTAAAAATTTATTTGCATTTGAAGGGCCCGTCAATACTTCTGACCTTGTAGGCGTTGTCTGTATCATCAAGCATGATCACATAGTACTCTTTCCCTCCCGGGAGCACGCGGATCACTACATGTCCGCCAATCTGAGTACAGTCTTTATATATTTCCGGAAACGCATCCAGTAGTGACTGGTCAATATTGGTGAAATATTGTTTTGTGCCGGTTTTTGCAATCTGCTGGATGATGCTCTGGTCGGGTTGAATCTCACGAACGTAGAAACTCTGTGTCACCATAACCTGGGGATTAAGAAGCTCCATGGTGCGCTCATTCATCGTCTTGGGTGAAAGATGATGGTTGCTTTTTGTCGCTTCAATCTCTTTCCCTACAGCTTCAGCCAAAGTAGACTGAGTATCAAGGTCTCCACCGTTCAGATCTCCGGCGGTGACATAATCAAAATCGCCATAGCTCAGCAGAAATCCGCAGGAAGCGCCATTCTCACGCAGTGTGGCGTTAGTATAGCAATTTATGAGCTTGCCGTCTTTCCAGACCTTTCCGTTGGCACAAAGATTCTTCACTTTACAATCCGGATATGCTTGCGGTTTATATCTCAGCGCAATCTGGTTTTCGCTACCTAACTTAAGCGCTTCTGCTCGCAGTTTCCCTTTGGATACATGAGTCTCAAGGAATTTGCGGTAATTGGCAAGGGATTTCTCGCTGCGTGCGGCTACCGGAATTGCATCGATATCCGGATAGGCTCTGTCGATCACCATCCGGAATGGCATACGGTCATAGAGTGCTGTTACCCCCGACTCTATGTAATTACCGTTGGAAGAGACAGAATATTCCGGTTCCATCTGACCCATGTGATCCATGTGGTAGTGGCTCACCATGAAATAGTCGATAGAGTCCTTGCGAGGGGAGAAGTGGCGGATATAGTTGGCAAAAGTATCTGCCGGACGGGTAAATTCATTAGGACGCTGAGCGTCGTTCTTCATCTTTTTGGATTGATGAATAAACTCTCCCGCATCAACCACCATTGTTGTGCCATCAGGGAGAATGAAAAAGGTACACTCGCCGCGTGCTGTGTTGATAGCATGAATATCGAGTGTGCCTTCACTCCAGTCAGGAAGTGTTTCACCAACCTTGGCGATGACACCATGTGCCTGCAGGACACTCCCCGAAAGGAGTGTCCCGCAGAGCAGGATTGACATCATGGTTTTATTCATAGATAATTCAACTCTATTAGTTAATTTATCAAATTTACTTAATCCTGATTATTTTACATATACCGGACGTATGCAATAGCCCGCTTTTGCATCAAATGCCTTGTTCCAGTAGGGATATTTTATGCCGGCATTAACTATAGTCATCACGAAGCCGTAGCATGGCTCTGTGGCATCGTCTCCGGTAATAACCTCTGATCCCCAGTATACGCCTTGGGTTCCTTGAACGTTTACTTTGTAATCGGTTGAATTGTATCGACGACCGGCTTTAGGCAAGAATAATCCTTTCTTAAGTTCTTCAGGAGTCATTTCAACCACATCTTCATTGATGGTAGGAGATGCCCCGTCTTCAGGATCGAAGAACAGGAAGCCGGTGACATATTTATTGTCGCCAACCTTAATTGAAACATATTGTCGCGAAGCCTTTGAGGTCAGGTCATCGATCTCCTTCATTGTTGGCATGCGATATTTACCTTTGGATGCCCAATAAGCAAGGTCTCCATATTTGGCAGCCGCAAAGTCTTTGGTTTCTACGGTGCATGATTGGTCGGTGAAGAGTCTTCCGGATATGTCTGTACCTACAGCTGCATTAGCTGATGAGTTGGGATCCTTGCTGAAAGGATCTGCGATACCTCCCCAGTTGAAATGGTCATATTCAGGAGTGTAGCTGGTTGCCGAGAATGTGACAGCCTTGTTGACAGTTGTCATGTTCTCATAATTGACAAACATGTATTGCTCCGGTGCGAGTCGCCAGTTGTTCTGGAAGCCCTCCTGAGTGTCATTCTCAAAGTACTGTAGGTTACCGGTTGCCCAATATATTCCGGCAACAAGTACTGTGCCCTCGATTACGGGTTTGGTTACAGAAACCTTAGGCATTTCTACTTCCAGATTTCGAAGAACACCGCGTTGAGCGTTGAGAGAGGTGGTGAGTATCTCTGCATCCGAAAGAAGATTATTGTCGGCATCATAAGCTGCAATTTTCAGACTTTTATATTCACCGATTGGTATTGAAAAAGTTGTGGAGATGGTGGCATCTTTACGTGCCGGAAGATTGATGGTCAGTGTTTCAGAACCCTCTTTAGCCTTGAGTCCGTTTGCGAGACCATCCTCAAAATCCACTGTGTAGTTTCCTGAAAGGGCTTTCTCCGAACTCAACACAAGTTTGGAAGTCTCGGAATTAACTTCTGTTACCTGAAGTGTGACGTAGGTCATGAGCTGTTGAAAAGCTATTTCGGGTGAATTGTTGATCGGGGCTATCATGAGGGAGCAACTTCCGAATGAATTCGGGGTAATCTCCGATGGGAGGTTGATGGTGAGGGTTTTACCATTCACTACCACATCTGCAGGATGGACTGCATATTCTCCCAATGTTTTACCTGATGGGATTGTGCCGGAGAAGAATGCTTTTCTTGTGTCGCCTGTGCCATCAAGAGGGAGGGTCACAACCGACCCATCAGTGCAAACCAAGCCGATTGCATCGTCGCTGAGCCAGCGAGCTTCACCGGTATTGATCATGGTGGCTCGGGTGGCGGTGCAATTCTCTATTGATGCCACAAATCTTACATCGCCAGTGGTGGCGAATTTCAGACCCGGATCAAATACCTCCTCGTTATCATTGCAGGAAGCAAGGGCTGCCATAGCGAGAAGCGGGAATATCTTATATTTTAGTTTCATAATTTTTTCTTTGTTTTCGACAAAATTAGTAGCCTGGGTTATTGTTGGACAAACCGATCAGCGGGTTGGTAACCATCTCGCTGTATGGGAATGGCCAGAGCTCATCTTTACCGATCACGAATTTTTTGGTTGTGTGTACGCGGGCATCAATTTTCTTTCCGTCGAAAGTTGTATTGGCATCGTAGGTCACTGTCCAGTTCTTGTCGATGATCGGTTTGGCATTGGTTATGGTCTTGTTGAATGCAATTGCGTATTGCGGACCGTTGATAGCTTTATAGGCAACGGGAGTGACGCCGTCATCCTCTTTCCAACGTCGGATATCGAACCAGCGGAAGCCTTCGCAACAAAGCTCAACTTTTCGTTCGTAGCGCAGTGCGGAACGTAATGACTCACGGTCGGTAGCGGCTACTTCAGGCATCTTTACCCTTGCGCGGACACGGTTGATGTTGGCACGTGCCTTACTGAGGTTTCCACCATCCATCTCAATATTAGCTTCGGCATTGATCAGGAGCACCTCGGCAAGACGAATCAGAGGTACATCGAGTTCATCTTCATAGCTTGTGCCGGTGATGGTGCTGTAATATGCAGGGTCTGTATATTTTCTCCAGAGGAAGCTGCCCGGGCCCTTGGTTCCGTTTGGACCATATTCGCTTTTGTTTCCTGTCACGTCTCCATTGTTTACGGCTTTGCCGGTGTGGTAGTCCATCACCGTCTTGTCGGTCGGATCGATGGAGAATTGCACACCCATAACGCGTGAGCCTGAGCGTGCACAATAGAGGTCAAGACGCGGGTCGCGGTTTTTCCAAGGATCTTGCCAGTCATAAAGTGGGGACTCTGCGATTGATTTACCGTCTGTACACTGGAAAGTCTGCATGAGTGCCAACGATGGACCGGCAGATGCCGCACCGTTGTGCACACGGGATGCGAACGTGTAGATGCCGGTGTGGGTGTTGGATGCTGCCAAACGGTTGTATTCCATACTCCAGATCCATTCTTTGGATCCCTGCTCGGCTGCAAAACCGAAAAGAGGAGTGCAATCAGGTTCTCCCTCAACGTGTGTCGGATAGTAAGTGACGTCAAGAGGGGTGAGGTCGTTGATTCCTTCGGCAAGATTCAGAGCCTTCTCTGAATATTTGGCTGCATCGGCATAATATCCCCACTCCAAGCAAATTCTTGATTTGAGGGCATAGGCGGCAATACGTCCTATACGTACTACACCCCATTCGGTTTTATCCCATGCAACCGGAAGTTTATCGAGTAGTTCATCGTCCATATCGGATAGAACCCACTGGATAATCTCCTCTTTAGGTACACGGGGATAGGAGTAGTCGTCGAGGTTGAGGCAATGGTCGATTTTCGGCACGTCGCCATACATCTTGCATGCCCAGTCGTAGAAATAGGCACGGAGGCAGAGGCATTCTGCCTTCAACTGATAATACTGCTCTTCGGATGCCTTGGAGCGGATTTTATCAAGATTATCGTAAACAAGGTGTACACGTCCTAACCCTCTGTAGATGCGGGCATAGAAGTTTTCCACGTGACCATATGAAGACACGATTGTGGAAAGTGTGAAGTCCGGCCAATTGGAGAGTGCGGTGCGTGTGGCGCCGATGTCTGTGAGTTGGTCGAGCCAGCGGTTCGGACCGGGCTCATATTGCATAATGTTATTAGGCAATGCTTTGTAAGCTGCAAGAAGACCGGACTCAGCCTCTTCCGCACTTGCAGGGAAGGAGGAGGTGGAGGGACCTGTCAGCGGTTCGCGATCAAGCGAGCATGATGCCAACACGGTTATCAGGAGTGCAGCCGATATGTTTTTTATATTTAGTTTCATGATTGTTGTCATTAAAATTGAACTTCAACTCCAAATGTATAAGTGCTCACAAGTGGGTAACTGCTACCGATCGAACCGGTAGTGGCTCCCTGAGCTCCACTCTGGTAAGAGATCTCGGGGTCGTAGCCATTATAGAATTTGGTGATTGTGAAAAGGTTGGTGGCATTACCATAAACCATCACTCCTTTCAGTTTGGTAGGTTTCAATATCTTCTTGGGCAATGAATAGCTCAACTGAAGATTCTTGAGACGGAAATAAGATGCATCGGCCATCCAGAATGTTGAAACCCTTGTGTTGAGGTTGCTTGTGTAGGAGAGACGAGGATATTTTGCGTTTGGATTATCTTCTGTCCAGTTGTCAAGATGGCATTTTTGGAATGTTCCGCCGCTTACACTCGGTTGTGTATATGCGCCGCTCATGTAGGCGTCTGCCTTGCCGACTCCCTGGAATTGCGCAGAAAGGTTGATACCCTTCCAGCCGAGGTTGAGTGTCAGACCGTAGGTATATCTCGGGATAAGTGATCCCAGAATCTGTTTATCGGCATCTGTTATTTTACCATCACCGTTTGTGTCCTCATACACTAAGTCTCCGGGGTGTGTCTCGATACCGAACTGGGGGCAATTGGCATTCATCCAGTCTGCCTGTTCCTGAGTCTGCACCATGCCGAGACATTTGAAAAGATAGAGGGAGTTGATGGAAGAACCCTCCTGGTTGCGGATAACACCGCTTGTGCCGTAGGTTCCTTTCATGTCCACGATCTTGTTGATGACATCGGAGAGGTTGGCGTTGACGTTGAAATTGAAATCACCGAATGTGTGACGATAACCTATTGCGATTTCCCAACCTTTGTTGGTTACGACACCGGCGTTCTGATAGGGAGCACCGAGACCTATGGTTGAAGGTATGTCGAGCTCCATAAGGATTCCGTGTGTCTTTTTATAATAGTAGTCTGCCACAATAGTGAGTGAGTTCCATAGAGTGGCATCGATACCTATGTCGGTCATGCGGGTTGTTTCCCAGGTTATGTTCTCGTTTGCAAGTGAATTCTGTGCCACGATAGGATGAACCTTACCCCCTCCGGAGATGGAACTGATCACCAAGTTTTGTGAAGCGGGGTAATATGAGTTAATATTCTGATTACCCAATGTACCGTGTGATGCACGCAATTTGAATTCGCTGAGCACGGGGGTGACCGGTTGCATGAATGTCTCTTCAGTGAGGCGCCATGCGGCTGAGAAGGATGGGAAGAGACCCCAGCGGTGTTTCTTCACGAAACGTGAGGATCCGTCGTAGCGGAGGTTGGCTTCGAAAAGGTAACGGTTGTCGAAGTTATAGTTGACACGACCGAAATATGACATTAGTGCCATCTGGTTTTTGGTTCCTTCGTTATCCTTGTATTCATTGTCTCCTCCCGCATTTATCACCTCATAATCGGGATAGGCGAAACTGTTGCGGTATGCACCCAATGTTGAGTAGTCATAGTTTTCGTAGGAGCAACCGAGCAAAAGACGGAGCTCATGTTTGCCGAACTCTTTATTTGCATTCAAGGTCGCATGGTAGTATCCGTTATAGGCAAATGATACGGTCTCCTTGAGTGAGTTGTATTCAGCATTGGAGATTGGAGATACTGTGCCGTATGGATCTGAATGATATTCAACTAAATCAATGAATCGGTGTGTTTTTACAGCTGTGAGCTGAGGTGCTGCTTTCAGTTCTATCTTAAGCCATTTCAATGGTTTGATATCCAAGGCTGCGGCTCCTTTGAGAACACCGTTCTGACGGATATTATTGCCTCCGACACCGGTCTCGATCATGGGGAGCGGGTTTGTCGTACCTCCCGTGAAAGGTGCATAGCTTCCGTCGCTCCATTGTGCGAGCATAATCGGATCTTTGGCATTCATGAATGAGAATACGGTGCCCTGGAAGGGGTTGGTGTCGCGTTTGGCGTATGTTCCGGCAACATCCAGACGGAAGTTGAAGAGCTCATTGATCTTCACGTCCATGTTGTTGCGAATATTGAAACGCTGATAATCTGAATTTTTAATAATACCGTTTTGCTGGAGATAACCGAAAGAGGTCATGGCGCGGATCTTCTCTGAACCGGCATTCATGGAAATGACATGGTTCTGTGTGAAGCCGTTGCCGTTCATCAATCTCTGTTGCCAGTCGATGATGGGATAAGCATCCGGATCAAGATAATTGTTGGCACGGTAGTTGGCGATATATTCATCGGTATAAATGGATGTGGCTCCATCGTTTTCAGTGGAGAGGCGAGAAAGGCGCATATAGTCTTCAGGTCCTACAACGTCGGGATAAACCACAGGTTTCTGCCAACCTACATATCCGCGGTAGGTAAGTCCGAACGTTCCTTTCTGAGCGCGTTTGGTTGTGATGAGAATCACACCGTTTGCCGCGCGGCTACCATATATGGCGGAGGATGCAGCATCCTTTAGGACTGATATCTGGTCGATTTGAGAAGCATCAACCGAGTTCATATCTCCCTCAACTCCATCTATAAGGACAAGCGGAGAACAGTCTGATCCACCGAATGAGCCGATACCGCGAATCTGGATATTGGCACCGTCAGCACCCGGAGCGCCTCCGGCTGTGGTGACGGTCACACCTGACGCCATACCTTGCAACGCGGTGGATAGCTGAGTGATAGGGCGGCTATTGAATTCAGATGTAGAAACTGAGGCAACCGAACCGGTGAGGTTCACTTTCTTCTGTTCGCCATAACCAACTACTACAACTTCGTCGAGTTGTGCGCTGTTATTCTTCATGCGGATGACGAGGTCGGGGTTATTTCCCGGTTTTACTTTGGCAGTCTCATAGCCGATAAAGGAGATTGTGATATCCTTGTTAGGATTTGTTTTGAATTCGAACTTACCGTCGATGTCGGTCATGACGGCATTATTACCGGCACCGCGAACGGTGGCGCCGATCATTGGCTCACCGCGTTCATCGAGAACAACTCCCTTCACTGTTTTGAGATCCGAGAAATTCTCTTTTGCTGCGGTTTGTCCGTTTCCCGACTTTGCGAGTGGGGTAATTACGATTGATTTCGCCGAAACAATATTGTAGGTAAGATTCTTTTTCGGCAATACTGCGTTTAAAACTTTCTCTACGTCAGCATTTTTCATACTGATGGATACATCCTTTTTTGAGTCAATCACATCGGAGCGATATGAGAAACGATAGGATGTCTGCTGTTCAATTTGCTTGAACAGTTGCGACAACGTGGCATTGTTAAGATTAACGGTCACCCCGTTTGTCTGCGAAAAGGCACTGATAGAGATGCACATAAGTGCTACTAAGATGCCGATTCGCCTGAAGAATCCGGAATGTGGCATAAATTATTTAGGTTAGTTAGTTTTTCTGGTTTTTTGAAATTTTACGCAATCCCGATTCTTCTAATCAAGATTTGCGCTGATTCTCTCTATATAGTAGGACAAAACAGAAATGGTTTTGTACCGATGGTGTGTAAAATTCAAGAATTTGACCCCCATCATTTGGAGGAGAGAATTATTTTATGTTCCGTCTGGTCAATTTTAAGTCCGCAACTGAGTTCGAGAATATGTAATGCCTCAAGAAGATCACCTGCTGGTAAGGTGCCTGTAAAGTAGATTGTCTCTAAATCCGTGTCTTCAAGGCTAATGGTGGTGTCGGAGTTGCATTCCAGAGACTTGATCACATCTTTCAGCGGGCGGTTTATAAAGATATATTCACCTCTTCTCCATGCAGATGAAGCTCTGCCATTCTCTTTGCTGCCTTGTAGAAATCCGGTGCCGTCGGCATCTAATTGCACAAAATCTCCCGGTTTCATATCTATTTTTGCGCCGGATTTTGTAGCACATAATTCTACGCTTCCCGTTTCAAGATATAAGGATGCCATACACTCTTTATCCCGCGAAAGGAGGTTGAAGGTTGTGCCTTTTACGT
Organism: uncultured Sangeribacter sp.; assembly: GCA_964512705.1. Lineage (GTDB taxonomy): Bacteria > Bacteroidota > Bacteroidia > Bacteroidales > Muribaculaceae > Lepagella. The sequence continues at coordinate 78,088 of CAZEJY010000007.1, forward strand.
CGACATCAACTAATGATGTGCGGACCATGAAATGATTTTTCTCATTTTTTGTGATATTGAAAAAAGCTTCTCCCTCGAATATGACGGATCGGTTTCCACCTGTGAAATCTTCAGGTTTGTATGAAAGAGATGAATTGCTGTTGAGAGTCACTGTGGAGCCGTCGGGTAGAGTTACATTGGCTCTTTCTCCGTTACCCCGGGTAGAGATTACCACATCCTGAGAGGATAGCACATTTGTGCGATGCCAGAGCATCATGGTGGTTGCCATCAGTATGGCAAGCATGGCTGCTGCACCGATACCGAAGATTTTTCTCCAGCTGAACCCTTTCTTTCCCGGAGAATTCTGGTCCATGAAGTTATTCCAATCCTCAAGAATGGATTCTGAAAGCAGGGAATCCGGAAGCTCCCGAAGATTAGTTATTTCGTCAGGGTTAATCTTTCCGTCAAGATATTTCTTTAATAATTTATCCATGATTGGTTAGAAAACATTAGCAATTATAAATTCACGGAGCTCTTTCACTCCGATGGATAGTTGATTCTTTACAGTCTGTTCCTTCAATGACAATGCTTCCGCTATCTCCTTGTTGCTTAGCCCTTCGATTTTGGACAGCTTGACAACTTTACTCCGCGTAGGAGGCATTCTGTCTATGAACAGGGTGATGGCATTGAGGAAATTGGAGTATTCCATTGGATCGAAATTACCACCCGCCGGAAGATTGTCTACATGCTTCAGGTAATCCTCAAAGATTGGAGAGTTGATAGTTTTATGAAAAGCATTTATCAGGGTGTGGGATGCAATAGTGAAAAGTAACGAATTAATAGAGTTTGTCTGGCGGATGTTCTCCCTTTCATTCCATAGGCGAATGAAAACCTCCTGGGTAACATCTTCGGCAAGAATACTGTTTTTTGACCAACGGAGAGCAAAAGCACGTATACGCGGAGCATAGTTTGCATATAACTGAGTAAATGCAGACTTCGACCCTTTTTTGAGTGCCTCGATCAATTCCTTCTCACCTTTACGCTCCATAACAAGCGGCAAAATTAATATTTTATGTGGTGATATTCAATATGTTTTAAAACATTCAAAATTTTTGGTACGTTTGTAAAATTTATTTGTCTAAACAATAATAGGCACTGAAGTTTTTACTAAGTAAGTTTGAAAATTACATCAGCTGTTTGAGAGAACTTACTTTTAGATAATAAAAACTAATTTAGAAAACTAACTTACAATTTAATATTAACCAAAAACCTAATCGAATGAAAAGATTCTACGCAATCAGCGCAATGGCGCTTCTTGCTTTGGGCGCAACAGCAGTAGCTCAAAGCTATCACGGTTTCTCTCGTCCCTTTACCGAGGAGTTTGTAACTAATACCAAAAATGGTACTAAGCTAACAGAATATTGGGATGCAGAAAAGACATCGCAGAAAGTTTTCTGGCTTGAAACCGCTTACCATCCCGACTATCAGTTCCCGAAAAGTGCTGATGAACCCGGTACGTGGATTACAGGTACTGCTGACAATAGTCCTACAGAGGATAAGTTGCAGGGTAAGTTGAATGATGGTACTTATGACGGAGCTATTTTGACTCCTACTTACAATGCTCAGATGGCATGGGTTACTGTTCCAGCTCAGTATTATAAGGGTGGTCAATTAGCAGATGTTCCTGCAACGGGTACTGTACGCTTCCGTATTGCAGCCGGAGGAGCTCCTAACCGTATGGGTGATAGTTACGATTTTCATGCTATGGATATGAGTGGTTTCTATTTTACAGTCTGTGCACCTGCAGGTGTTACTGTTGATGCTGGTATTGTATCAGCTAATGGCACACAGGATATGAAGGATGGCAATGGAAAATGCTACCATGTTCCTTATTTGGAAATGGGTGCTGTTCCCGCTGCCAATACTCCGGTTGATATGACTATGGAGAAGGATAATCAGCAATGGAAAGGTGCCACAATCCTGTTTACTTTCAAGCGCCCCGATAAGGGTCTCGAAAATCATGATGCAGCAGGTTTCCCTGTGAAATATTGGGATGTTGTGTTCCGTGGTGTGAAGGCAGGCGACAAGCTTGGTCTCGGTAACTACCAGACTCTTCATGCAGGTTACACCCCTGTAACTGGTGTTGCAGCCGGAGCCGGAGCGAGTGTTGAAGAGATAGCTATTGATGAAAACGCTCCTGTTGAGTACTACAACCTTCAGGGTGTACGTGTTGCCAATCCGGAGAATGGTCTCTACATCGTCCGTCAAGGCAGCAAAGCAACCAAAGTCTTCCTGAAATAATCACCAATTGATATTGGGGACTAATTGAGTTAATTCGGGATTAATCGGGACTATTCATGCTAATTCTCGATTAATCCCGATAATTCTTGAATAAGCTTGATTAATCTCGAAGAATCCCGATTAATCTTGGTAATTCTTGATTAATCGAGAGTAATCTCTTCAATCAATTACTCGATATTCAGCAATCCATTACAGCGGGGATAGTCACTACAACCCCAAAATTCACGTCCTTGTCCTTGCCCTTTTTTCTGCATTCTTTTCAACATCGGTTTACCGCACTTGGGGCATGAGGGTGTATTGGCTGCGACAGCCATTGTCTTTCTGGCTTCAAGTCTCTCGGCAGTCATATTCTCCGAGAACCCACCGTTTTGTCTGAAACTTTCCAGCTGACTTTTGATTTGCGATTGAAGCATCTTGTTCTCCCGCAGGCATAGCACCAACAGCGCATTGGCTACAGTTGTAGGATCATTATGTTTCAACCATTGATCAAATTTTCTCTTCTGAGCAAGGATATGTTTAGCCGCGTCATGTAAATAGCTGTTAGAGTAAGTTGCAGCATCAAGTCGCATTTGCCAGATTGCTTCGCGGTCAGGGTGACCTATTGGCCACACCTCCGCATTTTTGCGAAGCAGGAAGTTAAATATGTCTCCCTGAAGTTCATCAAAGCTTGCTCTCGCCACATCAAGCAGTCTCATTTCCGTTTCTATGGAAGTAGAGTGGCGCGCAGAGCCTTCAGCGATATTAGCAACACCACATCGAGCCGCCATAACCATCTGGTCATAAAGTCGCCGTCCGGGATCTATGCGGTAATCAATAAACTTGTCGCAAAAATCTTGTGTGGCAAGTTGAATAATATTGGCAAAGATCCAAGAATTAAGCCAATAATATGACTGTGAAAATTGAATGTTAATTCCCATAACTTCTCCGGGTCATTAGTTTTCTACCTCTATCTCTACCCCAATCTCTCAATAATTTTAGCTATCTATTACTATTATATAGTTATCCATCATTATATATGTATATATCTATATATTAGTTGACACACTGAATATTAAATGATATCACTGATGTCAACACACAAAAATAGAAATAAAAATCGGACCCCACAAGCCTTTCCCCACCAACCACCTCTTTCAGAGCCCCCTCAGAACTATCAAGGCTCTCTGAAAAAATTCTTCTGAGCCCTCCGAGTTCTCAGATATCTCAGAGCAGTCAGAAAAATAACCATCTTCAGATTGCTCAGAGATCTCTTAAGAGTCAGAGTCTTCTGATAACCCACACGCAAATTTACAAAAAAACGGATTCAGTGAAAATATAGCTGGAGTGGATTCGTTTTTTAGATGTTGGCTAATTATAAAGGTTATGGCGAAGGATAAGAAGGAGTATTTTGAGAGGAATAAGACCTGGTTGCAAGAGAAAGCACAGGAACCGGGGGTGATGGCTCTGGATGGTGGGGTGTATTACCGTGTGATTAAGGCGGGTGAAGGTGAGGGTAGAACTCCGGACCGCAATAGTGTGGTTACAGTGCACTATACAGGTAAGACTATTAATGGTAAGAAGTTTGATAGTAGTCTTGGTGGAGTGGCACCGGCATTTCGATTGCGCGATCTGATTGAAGGGTGGATAATAGCGCTTCAGAAGATGCACGTCGGTGATAAGTGGGAGATATTTGTACCCCAGGAGAAAGGATACGGGAAGTATAGCCAACCGGGTATCCCCGGCGGCTCTACTTTGATATTCGAGATTGAGTTACTCGGTGTAAACTAATAACTGCGAGTAGCAGGAGGGAGAGCAGCCCGAGTGATTGGAGAAGCTTCTGCCAGAAGGAGAGGGGTTTGGTGACCTCTTTGATGACTTCAACCGGATAAGGTTGCGGAATCTGTACTGAATCCCGAACAATTCTTATAGAGTCGGAGTGAATCAGGCTATTGCTTATTCGCTACCTAAAACCTAACTTCTCCCTCTCACATAATCTATACCGAAGATTGCGCCGACGAAAGTCAGGATCTCGCCGAATGCGACCAATACCGAGGAATGTATCTCGCCTTGGGGTGGTGAGTAGAACCCGGCGATAAGCAAGCCGCAACCTATAGCTATCAGTAATATTGCACCGCGCATCTGAAACTTGGTGTTCTGTGTGCTCTTCTTTTTGTTGAGGGCTGCACCTCGGGTAGTTTTTCTCTTTTCCATCTTAGTTTCCTTTTCAATTTCTGCAAAATTATTCCAACTCATTTTCAGAATAGCGTTATTCATTGAATTAGAAAAATTATTACTTTTGTAAAAATGAAAATTTACTGATATGAGAAAATATACTTTTGGGATTCTGCTCCCCTTTGTAGCCATAGCCCTGCTTTTGGTAAGTAGCTGCTCCACAGATAAGACCGGTGACGTAAAAGAGTTGTTGAAGACTGTGCCTTCCGATGCCTCCGTTGTGGCTGTGATGGATATGGAGAAAACTCTCAAGGAGTTCGGTTGTAAAGTCAAGGATGGAGAAGTGAAGCCTAATGAGGCTCTTCTTGCAAAAATTAAGGAGCAGAAGAATGAGGATTTCAAATTTGTTTCCGATTTGGTCCTTAACGGTGGTGTGGAACCCTCCTGTTGCGCTCTCTTTGCTGAGGGTTATAATCTTTATGTGATCGGCTTTATTGCCGATACTGAGATTTTCAAGAAGAAAGTTGCTGAAAAATTTAGCGAAGAGTTCGCTCCCGAGGGTGATATTTCAACTTGCGGTAATATTGCTTGCACATCAAGTCGGTTTTGGGTATGTCTCTCATCCAGGAATTCCATTCAGGCAAAGGATATAAAGTTCTTCCAGGATTTGAGTGAGAAGCAGAGCTATCTTTCCGGTGAAGCTTCCAAATATCTTGTTGAGTCCGACAAATGTGTGCGAGGCTGGGGCGATATCAAAGGCTGCCTGAATGCCACAGGACTTGACTTTACCACTAAAGCTGCCTTCCAGATGGCTCTCGAGGCACTTTTCGCCGATGCTGTGGAATTTAAATGGGATTTGGAAATAGATAAAGATGAGGTGGAGATGGATTTCACACTGCTCAATTCCAAAGGTGGTGTCGCAGAATTCCTTTATCCCACATCAAAAGTTAACGTTCAGACTATAAAAGATTCAAATCTTGGCGGAGCCGCAATTGCAGCATTGGCAATCTCGCCCAAATTCAGTTCCCGTATGCAGAAAGATACCAAGGGAAAAGGAATGTCGGTAGTTGGGATGCTATCAAATATGATCTCTGAAGTTGATGGTACAGTTTTAATTGCTACCGGCAAGAATTCCAATATTTCCGGAATTATACCTGTCAAGGGTAACAACACCGGAGATCTGACCTCGTTGCTCTCACAATATGATATGAAAGTTACGCGCGAGAATGGTAGCCTGCGTTTCAATAATGGTGAGCCTGATGGAACTCTGTCGGCAGCTAATGTGGCCGATATTTTCAAAGACTGCATGGGTGGTGTGGTGATGTCGCCAGATAATTGGGTTTCTAATGCCGACGGATATGTAGCCCTGTTACTGAAACCGGAAAAGGGTGGAATGGAACTGATCTTAAAAGCTAAAGGCATTTTCTAAAGTTAATCCGGAATGGAGATAGAAAGTATATCGCTATCGGGGATGCTCCCTAATGTCTTCGTTAATGAGAAGATACCTGCATCGGAGGTGTGGAAATCCGAACTATCCTTCCGTAGAGGTGACTTTTACCGTATAGAAGCCGCCAGTGGAGGTGGTAAATCCTCGTTATGTGCCTATATCTATGGTGCGCGCACGGATTATCAGGGTAGTCTTCGATTTAATAATATAGATGCCAAGGAATTGAGAATATCTGATTGGCAGGAGCTTCGGCGCGTGAATATAGCTTATCTTCCTCAGGAGCTTTCCCTCTTTCCGGAACTGTCTGCCTGGGAAAATATTCAATTAAAAAATAGTCTCACCGGTTATGCAACGGACGACAAAGTAGAGCGCTGGCTCGAACGTATCGGAATAGCTTCCCGTCGTGACTATCCCGTAGGTCGTATGTCGATCGGTCAACAGCAGCGTGTGGCGATTATCCGAGCTATCTGTCAACCGTTTGACTTTATACTCCTTGATGAGCCGGTAAGTCATCTTGATGCCGAAAATAACCGTGTTGCAGCAGAAATTATAATGGAAGAGGCTCGGCAAATGGGAGCCGGAGTCATCTCAACCTCAGTGGGTAATCACCTGAATCTTACCGATCCAACAATATTGGCACTATGAAAAGCAACTTGATTTCAAGAGTATTATATAAAAATACATCCGCGGGACGCATTGCCGGATTTGTAATTTCAAATTTCCTTGGGCTTGCTATAGTGTTGGGTGGATTACAGTTCTATCTCGATGCTCGTTCGTTGTGGGAAGATGAGGAGAGCTTTATCCGTTCCGATTACATGGTTATCAATAAGCATGTGACTTCGGAAAACACGTTTGGTGGACGCTCAAGCGATTTTAGTTCTGATGAGATCAAGGACTTGGAGCAGCAACCGTGGGTGAAGAGGGTGGCTCCATTCTCTAAGGCCGACTATAAGATTTATGCGTCAATAGCGCAGGGAGATAAGGGAATCTCAACCAACATGTTCTTTGAATCCATACCGGACAGTTTTGTTGATGTCCCGTCATCGCAGTGGCAATGGCGTGAAGGGTCCGACGAAATACCCGTAATTATTTCCAAAGATTATCTGACACTATATAATTTCGGATTTGCATCGTCGGCCGGCTTGCCGCAAATGTCGGAGGGATTGATGAGTGGAATACCACTTGAGATAACCCTGAGAAGTAATGATGGTAGTGTCTCAAGACGATTCCATGGGCGTGTGGCAGGTTATTCAAACAGGTTGAACACTATTCTTGTGCCCCAAAATTTCATGAAGTGGAGTAATGAACTCCTTGGAGGAGGTGAAGATGATCCTGCTTCCAGACTGATTGTGGAGGTGTCCAGTCCGGGTGATGTGGCTATCGGGGAGTACCTTGATGCCCACGGCTTAGAAGTTGCCGGTGACAAGCGTGCCACCTCCGCCTCATTCCTTCTGAAGATCGTTGTCGGCATCGTGCTCGCCATAGGTGTAATTATCACGGTGCTTTCCTTCTTTATCCTTCTCTTGTCAATCTCGTTGCTGATGGAAAAGAACAGACAGAAGCTGCACCGTCTGTTGATGTTGGGATATGATTTGAAGAGTGTGGCTCAGCCTTATCGCATGATAGCAATCTTTGCATCGTGCGGCGCCTTGTTGCTTAGTGTCGGGGCGATGTTGCTCATGCGTCATTTCTATCTTGTTTCGGTAGTGGCTTTGGGTGCTGAAGCCGGAGGTGTGTGGATCAGTCTCGCGACAGGCGTTTTACTCACTTTTTTAATTATAGTATTCAATCTCATTGCAATCCGCAACAAGGTCCGCAACGCGTGGAGGGTTTGAAATGTTAAAATTGTTAATTAACAAAGTTAATTATTGATATCAATAATTAATCTAATTTTTCTATTTCCTATATTTGCTACGTTAACCTTAAAAACTTGCACTTTCCTAACGACCGATTTAGCTACAACTTTCATTATAGCTAAAGTTGCGTCGTGTCGTTTAGGGTAGGTTTGCAAAAAGGATGGTTAAGGAAAGACATTCGGTCTCCATCAAAGAAGCTGATGTATGGATAGCCTTTTTTGATAGATTTAGACTGCATTTTAAGAGTAGATTATAAATAACCCAATGTAAAACTTAACTTATTTTTTCATGAAGAACAATTGCTTTCAGCTGAAAAGGAAGTTCTGGGTGGCAACACTGATGATGTTGATGCTCTCACTTCCCGCGCTGGCTCAAAAGATCACAGTCACCGGACATGTGACCGATGAGCAAGGCGAAGACCTCATTGGAGCCACAATTATCGAGAAAGGTTCCACTACCGGTACATCCGCCGACATCGAAGGTAACTTCTCCATCACAGTTCCTGCCAATGCAATATTGGTTGTCAGCTATGTAGGTTATGATCCTATGGAGGTTCCTGTCAATGGTCAGAAACATCTCAACATCGTGATGCAAACGAATGCGAAGATGCTTGCCGAGACAGTGGTGATCGGTTACGGTTCAGTTAAGAAATCGGATGCCACAGGTTCAGTGGCAGTGATCAGTCCTGATGAAATCGAGGCAGGTTTGGCAACCTCTGTTCAAGACATGCTCGTTGGTCAGACTCCGGGTGTGGTTGTAACAACTGCCGGTGGTCCTGAAGGTGGCGCAAGTATCCGTATCCGTGGTGGATCATCACTCAACGCTTCCAACGACCCGTTGATCGTAATCGATGGTGTGCCTTTGGATAACAATGGCGTACAGGGTATGGGCAACCCCCTTTCAATGATCAATCCTGAAAACATCGAAAGCATGACCGTGCTCAAGGATGCATCTGCAACAGCTATCTATGGTTCACGCGCTTCCAACGGTGTCATCATCGTCACTACCAAACGCGGTAAGAGTGGTCGTCCACAGGTGAACTTCACAGCCAACATGTATGTGAACTACGCACAGAAAACATGGGATGTGCTCAGCGCAAACGAATTCCGTAACCTTATTGGTGAGAAATTCGGTGAAGGATCCGATGCCTGGTCTGCTATGGGTAATGCTTCAACAGACTGGCAGAAAGAGGTTCTCCGCACAACTGTAAGTTCTGATTATAGCCTCTCTGTAGGAGGTACAGCCGGTATTCTTCCTTATCGTGTGAATATTGGTTATACCAATTCCAACGGTATCATCAAGACATCCAAGATGGACCGTGTGAATGTAGGCTTCAACCTTTCGCCTAAATTCTTTGACAACCATCTTAGCGTACTTGCAAATGCCAACGGTTACTACGTTCGTAATAACTTCGGTGATGCCGGTGCACTCAGCGGAGCAATCAGCTATGACCCCACTCACGCTCCAATGTCAAATCTTCCTATCGTAAGTGGTAACTCAGGTCAGAAATATCTTTTCAATGGATTCTATGAGGTGGCAAACACCAATAAAGATGGTGTGACTCAGCTCAACGACAATGCTTCAATCAACCCGCTCGGTCAGTTGAAGAATAAAAATAATTATGCAAACGTATATCGCAGCAACGGTAATCTCCAGCTCGATTACTCAATGCACTTCCTCCCTGAGCTTCATGCAAATCTGAATCTTGGTTATGACGTGAGCAAAACCAACGAGGTCAATGCAGTAATGGCAAACTCTGCCGAGGCTTGGAAAAACCACGATCACTACGGTGGTGGTTACCAGACCGACACTTATCAGTTCAAGAGCAATACTCTTCTTGATTTCTATTTGAACTATAAGAAGGAATTTGATGCTGCTTCTCAGAATCTTGACGTAACTGCAGGTTACTCATGGCAGCGTTTCTTCAAGGAGGGTCACTATTCAGGCTCTAACGGTGACAGCGGTTTCCGCACATCTCCCGGCTTGGATTACCCTGTTCTCGTCAACGGCGAATACACAATGAATGTGGATAACTCTACTGTTCCCTTAGTAGGTGAGGTGTTCACTCCCGATGGTGTTTCACCCGACGGTAACTATCATTATAAAGAGCACCTTCAGCTTCTCTCCTTCTTCGGTCGTGTGAACTATTCGCTCCTGAACCGTTATCTCTTTACCGCAACAGTCCGTGGCGATGCTACTTCCCGCTTTGCTAAAGATAAGCGCTGGGGTGTGTTCCCATCTGTAGCACTCGGTTGGAAGATCAATGAGGAGTCATTCCTTCGTGACGCATCAGGATGGTTGAACGACTTGAAACTCCGCCTCGGTTGGGGTCAGACAGGTCAGCAGGAAGTTGGTGGCACAATCAACTATATGCCGCTCTATGGTATCGCATCTCCGACTGTTTCTTATCCCAACGGTCTTGACGGATGGTATCTTCCTGTGTATCCGCAGGGATATAACCCGGATCTGACTTGGGAGACAACAACCAACTGGAATGCCGCTCTTGATTTCGGATTCATGAACAACCGTATCAGCGGTAGCTTGGAGTACTACTATCGTAAGACAACCGATCTTCTCGCTTTCGTTGCTGTTCCTGCAGGTTCTTCAACTACCAACATGCTAAACCGCAACATCGGTACTCTCGAAAACTACGGTGTTGAATTCAACATTCAGGCTAAACCGATCGTTACAGAAGACTTCACATGGACTATCAGCTATAATGTAGGCTGGAACCACAATGAGATCACAGCCCTCACAGGCAACTCTGTCTTCAAGGTAGGAGGCATCTCAGGTGGTAACGGTAACACCGTACAGATTCACGCTGTAGGTCACCCGGCTAACTCATTCTACCTCTTCCAGCAGGTTTATGATGAGGCAGGTGCGCCAATCGAGGGTGTTTATGTAGATCAGAATGGTGACGGTCAGATCGATGAGGCTGACAAGATTATCAATAAATCTCCCGATCCCAAAGTTACAATGACCATGAGCAATCAGTTCCGCTATAAGAATTGGGACTTTGGCTTCAATATCCGTGCTTCAATCGGCAACTACGTATACAACAACGTGCTCTCAACAAAAGCTGTATACAATGATCTCTTCGGTTACGGTCTCAACAACCTCGTGAAGAATGATTATTACTTCGAACAGCCACGCTATATGAGCGACTACTATCTGCGTAATGCTTCGTATGTAAGAATGGATAACATCACAGTAGGTTACACATGGCCCGACTTGATCAACGGTAATCTCCGTCTCCGTCTCTTCGGTGCGGTTCAGAATCCGTTCGTGATCACAAAATACAAAGGTGTGGATCCTGAGGTCTTCGGTGGTATCGACAATAGCGTTTATCCCCGCTCAACCACATGGTCAGTTGGTCTTGTAGCAACATTCTAATTTCCACAATCAGTATCTAAAATAAGAAAGACATGAATATCAAAAAATATATGATGCTTGGTGGTGTGGCTTTGGCACTCGGTCTCACCTCTTGTGTGGGAGATCTCAATCTTGAGCCAAACGATCCCAACTTGCTACCCCCTTCAAGCCCGGACCTTTTGGTTCGTGAGGCTATGGAGTGTTATCAGATGATGGCAACCTCCGGTCAGACCGGCCCCGGTTCATCAGTCATCTCCGGTCTCGACAACGGACGCGGTCAGTATACACGTGCGATCTTCATGATGAATGAATTTCCGACCGATGAGGTGATCTGGATCTGGAAGGACGATGGTATCTACGACCTCGTGACCAATACTTACGATGCTACCAACGGTAACATTTATGGTACATATTCCCGCCTCTTCGCTCACATCGCTGTCTGCAACCAGTTTATTGCTGACGCTGCAGGAAATAATGATGCAGAGATTATGAAACTCCGTGATGAGGTGCGTGCACTACGTGCAATGAGCTACTACTGGATGATCGATATCTTCGGAATGTCATCTTTCACTGTTGACGAGCCCAATGGCGGAGACCCCGAGCAGATCAGCCGCGCAGACCTTTATAAGTGGCTCGAGGGTGAGCTTGTTGACCTTGTTGACAATGGAAACCTTGCTGACAAACCTGTCTACGGTAGAGTTGGTAAAGATGGTGCAGAGGCTCTTCTTGCGCGCCTATATCTCAATGCCGGTGTTTATTCAGGCACTCCGGCATGGGATAAATGTGCTCAGCGCTGCGAAAACGTAATAGCACGCCATCAAGGTGGTGGTTACAAAAACTCCGGTCTTGCAAACGAATATCTCTATCTCTTCTGCCGTGACAACAAGTCATATATGCCCGGTGGCGATAAGACTGATGAGAATGAGATTCTATGGGGTATCCCATTTGACCAGGATCGTCTTCAGAGCTATGGTGGAACAATGTTCCTTATCAACGGTGCGCTTGCTGACGAAGGTGGCATGAGCGGTCTTGACTTCGGTTGCTCCAATGTTTGGAAATGTATGAAAGCTGTTCAGCAGTTCTCCGAGAAATTCACAAATGCGGATAACCGTTGGTCACTCTGGGTACGTGGCAAACTCACTTGGAAAGATGATAAAGGTGAGGCTCAGGAGAAGGAATATAAGATCACCAACGATGAATATGGTCAGTGGGGTGATGGTTATGTATGTGTGAAATGGACAGGACTTAACCGCGGTAGTGATTATTTCCCCAACTATAATAACGCTACACACCGCAACATATTCAGTAGCAACATTATTTCATCTCAGTTCGCATCTACCGACCTCTCTCTTATCCGTCTTGCCGACGTATACCTGATGTATGCTGAGTGTGCTATCAATGGTGGAGCCGACAAATCCAAGGCTTTGATCTATGCTAACTACGTTCGTGGTCGTGCAGGGGTATCTACCTGGGCACCCGAGGATCTTACAGCAGACAACCTTCTTGACGAGCGTTGCCGTGAGCTTTATTGGGAGCTTACACGTCGTTCAGACCTCGTGCGTTTCGGTAAATTTACCGGTCCAAGTCAGGCTCTCTGGTCCTGGAAGGGAAATGATGTTAATGGTAACATGATTGCAGACCGTTACGACGTGATGCCTATTCCGGCAAACATACTTTCTGCTTCTCCATCATTCAAGCAGAATCCGGGATATTGATAATTTAATTAATGATTAATGATTGATAATTGGACACAGAGATGTCAATTATTGATTAATAAAAGATTAAAACAATGAAGAAATTATCTATATTATTCGCCGCAATGGTTGCCGGACTTGGCTTCTCAAGCTGTAACGAAACTTGGGACGACAATCCAGTGCTCGGTGTGCATGAAGGCGATCCTGTTGAGAACTTCCTCAACGTGCCTGAAATGGCAAATATGGCTATTGCCATCACCGAAGAGAACGGCAACAATTATTTCCATCTGACTTGTTCCCAACCTGAGCAGTACGGCTACGCTGCATCTGTAGGTTATCAGGTTGAGGTGTCGTTGGATGAAAAATTTGAAACTCCTGAAGTGGCAGGTGCTCCGGCAACAGTGCTTCTGTCTACAATCTTCAAGGATTGTAGTGAAATCAATCCGACACGCCGTTCTGTGGCTGAGGCAATGTGCAAGATGCTTGATATTCAGGAGGCATCGCAAGTACCAACAGATTATTATCCTCTCTACATGCGACTTCGCGCTAATGTGATGAATGAGAGTGGAAATGTGGTGCCCGGAACTGCCTTCACATCCAATACTGTTTGCTTCAAGGCTGTTTCTTGTCAGTATCTCGCAGTTGTAGTTCCAGGTCTTCCGACAGGATTCTATGTACGCGGTGGCATGAACGATTGGCTTAACGGTCCTCTCGGTGATAACCCGGTTGATCTTGAGATTCTTCCGAACTATGAATTCCTCACCACAACAGAGGCAAACGTTTACGAACTTGACTACATCGAGATCGAACCGAATGTAGAGTTCAAGATAGCATCCAAAGACTGGGGTACACTCAACCTTGGTGCCGGTGATGGCGCACTTGTATTCGGTGAGAAATATGAATTCGGTTGGAATACAGGTAACATCTCCTTGACTTCCAAGTTCACCGGCTCTATCACACTTTCCGGTCAGGGTCAGAAGTGGACGGCTACCTTCGATGCTCTCGAGTCAGAAACTCCGGGCAAACCATCCGGAATATTCCTTCGTGGAGACATGAACGGTTGGGACACATCAATGGAGTTTGTCACTACCGAATACAAGAATATGTGGGAGATCAAGAATGTAACCATCAATCCGAGTGAGACATTCAAGGTTGCCGACGCAAGCTGGGGTGATATCAACTTCGGTGCTTCGAAGACAGATGATGTGGCAGATAAGATTGTGCCCGGTGTTAAATACACGCTTGAGAAGGGTGGTGAGAACATCGCAGTAGTAGAAGCATTCAAGGGTACAGTGAAACTCCGTCTCAAAGGTGGTAAGTATATTTTAACTCTGGAAGCGGAGTAAAGTACATAAACATATTCGGGAGGGGAATCTCTTAGTAGACCTCTCCCGGATACAAAAAATTCTAATTAAAGATTATTATATGAAAAAGATAGCAATGTTTATGCTTGGCGCACTCGCTTTCGGAGCACTGACATCTTGTGAGGATGCTCCTGCCGTTCCGCCGATGCAGAAAAATGAGCAGGGTCCCGTTCTTGACGCTACAGAGGTTGCCATCGCTCCGGATGCTGTGCTCTCCGGCACCCTTGACCTTGAAAAATATATCAGTGATCCAGAGCTCGCTCTCTTTACCGTTACAAAAGATGAGCTACCCGAGGGTTGGGAGCTCGTACCATATATGGAGCTCTCTTCATCTGAGACTTTTGATTCCGATATTGTTCCTGCTGATCTTAAGCTCGAGGGAGATAAAGTTTATGGAAATCTCGATCAGATCCAGGAAGCACATCTCGCGTTCTATGGTATTGCAGAGAGATCTGAACAGAGTATCTACTACCGAGTAGCTGCCAATATCGAGAATGCCAACGGTGTTCAGTACCACTTGGGAGCAGCTGATCATTATATCACATCAGGTGTGATCAAGGAGACTCCTATGGTTTCACTGATGCCTACTGATTTCTGGTATACTCCCGGTACTTACAATAATTGGAATGCAGCAGCAAGCCAGTATCTTTTCGCTAAAGTTCATGACAACGGTAAATATTACTTCGGTTCAATCATGGCAAGCGGTGAAGGTTTCAAGATTGCCAACACAACCGATTGGAGTGGTATTAACTACGGAGGCGAGAATGGTGTTCTCAGCACTACCGGTCCTAATATCGCGCTTCCTGATGGAAACGGTCTTTACTGGATCAAAGCCTTTACAGAGGATACTCCTGCTACTTATCAGATGGCGAAAGTCACCAAGATTGGCGTCATCGGTGCCGGTGGCAACTGGGATAATGATCAGGAGCTCACACCGAATGAGGATTATACCGTTTGGACAGGCGATGTAGAACTCAGTGGAGAATGGAAGATCCGCTACAATGGTAATTGGGACTTCAACTATGGTGGATCTATCTCAAATCTTGAGATGGATGGATCTAACATCACAGGTTATGATGGTTCTTACACCATGACCATCAACTTCACCGGTCACAATCCCAAAATCACTCTCAAAGCGAAATAATCCCTTATCCAAGAGATAATTATAAGCGGGATGGCTGCCACACAGCCATCCCGCTTACTCTTTACTAAATTCCTTTTAAAGGACAGAAATATAAAATACTAAGGAATTAATTCTTTAGGCACGATATAGGCACCACATAAACACCATCTTTTCTTTGGTATGCAAATTTTCCTACTGCTGTAAGTACCATCATAAAAGAGGGTGCAGACATCTTGTCGATATCAATTTTATCCAGCATCTTAAGAAGATTAGCAGCCCCCTCTTCAATAAGCTTGTCGCCTCCTAACTTTATTTCGATAAGTCCATATTTACCATTACGAAGATGAACGACTGCATCTGTTTCGAGTCCTAAGCTATCTCTATAATGATATACATTGCCATTTAGTGATTCGGCATAGATCCGTAAGTCACGCACACACATATTTTCAAATATAAATCCAAAGGTCTTCAAATCCGCCATCAAATCATTAGGACCAATTCCTAATGATGCTGCAGCAATAGACGGATCAACAAAATATCTTGTGTCACTTGTGCGAATAGCAGCCTTACTCCTGAGATTAGGATTCCATGCCGGCATATCTTCAATAACAAAAATAAGTTTGAGGGCATTTATATAAGATTGAACTGTGCGCACGTCAAACGTACTATTTTCATTACTCGAAAGATCCGCACTGATAGCTGATAATGAAGTTTGAGAACCTACAAATCTGGCATAGGATTTTAAAAGCCTTCCCACTCTTTCCGGGTTCTTTATTGACCCATCGACCCTGTTTATGTCAGAATGAATCACGGCCTCCACGTAATCAATAGCTCTTTCCAAAGCAATGTCCGGGTCCTGGAAAATAGCTCTTGGCCACCCCCCTCGACAAACAAGGTAAGCAATTTTCTCAAGTTCCACATCACTGGTGGCCGATTGTTTTACCCCATCAAAAAGGGCTTTCAAACTAATTATCCCCGATGAGTCTCCCGACTCCCACAGACTCATTGTGCGCATCTTTATCCTGCATATCCTTCCGGTACCCGTATGAGTTTTCTTCTTTTCCTCCTCTTCAATCGGAGGAACTGCTGATCCCGTTAATATAAACTGTCCATCCTCATCTCTATGATCGACAGTAAAACGTATTGCATCCCATAATTGCGGAGCTATTTGCCACTCGTCAATAAGTCTTGGCGCTTCTCCATTCAATATTAAGTCAGGATCTACACTGGCAGCTTCGATATAGCTGTCTTTTTGACGAGGATCATCCATATATATCACGCTCTTGGCATGGTGTTCTGCTGTGGTGGTTTTTCCACACCATTTCGGTCCTTCAATTAACACGGCACCCATCCCCTTGAGCTTATTCGCAAGGGTGATGTCGGCAAGTCTATGTTTGTATTCGCGCTTACTCATATGGTTTATAATTAGGCTACAAAGATAATAAAAAATTACAATTGTAGGAAATGTAGAGGAATTATTGTATGATTTGTAGAGGAATTATTGTATGATTTGTAGAAGAATTATTGTATGATTTGTAGAGGAATTATTGTATGATTTATAGAAGATTTATTGTATGATTTGTAGAGGAATTATTGTATGATTTGTAGAGGAATTATTGTATGATTTATAGAAGATTTATTGTATGATTTGTAGAATTTGATATTTCTTGGGGTAAGAAAGTGGAATACTTGCATTGATTTGGAAAAATGTTGCAATGTAGGGGCAAATAAGGAGTAGATTTGCGACTTCAAATACATATGAAGTGGGTGTGAACCCGGGTGTATATGTTGTCGT
>CAZEJY010000008.1:0-21551 GCA_964512705.1 uncultured Sangeribacter sp.
GGTTCCCCGCATAAGTAAGCTTGTCGAGGTTGACGATATGGTAATCAGGATATTTATTGACGAACAGCCTTACCACATGACTTCCGATAAATCCTGCACCACCGGTGATTAATATATTACGCTTCATTCTGTATTCTATATCTGATTTTCTATATATGGGAATAATAACCTACTCTGAATAGAGGTCAATATTTATGTCAAAAGGGGAATCGAAATCCTTGAGCAACTCATGCTTGAGATCCTTCTCCGAAAGGATCGCAGCCGCGGGATCTATCTTCCAGTCTATTCCGAGCGATTCATCGGCGATGGAGATACCTCCGTCAGCTTCCGGATGATAATAGTTGTCACATTTATACTGGAATACCGCCACGTCGCTCAGCACTGCGAAGCCATGGGCGAATCCGCGTGGAACGAAAAACTGCCGGTGGTTATCCTCCGATAGTTCCACGGCAACGTGCCGACCATAAGTAGGGGAGCCCTTGCGGATATCCACAGCCACGTCCAGAACCCTTCCTTTTACGCAACGCACGAGCTTGCTCTGCGTATAGGGTGGACGTTGGAAATGCAACCCGCGCATCACCCCCTTTGTCGACATCGACTCATTGTCCTGAACGAACTCCACGGGACGCACATTCTCGTCAAACTCCCTCTTCGAATAACTCTCGAAGAAATAGCCACGCGCATCATTAAAGATACGTGGCTCAATTATCACCACCCCCTCTATATCTGTCTTGATTACGTTCATAATTTCTGTGAATAATAGAAGATTACCCGAGGTTACGGTTACCCGTTCGCTCAACCTCCTCAATCACCTTCATCAGGTACTGACCATACTGGTTCTTGAGCATAGGCTTAGCCAACTCAGCCATTTTCTCCTTGGAGATCCAGCCCTGACGAAAAGCGATACCCTCTAAGCAAGCAATCTTCAGACCCTGACGTTTCTCCAACACCTCCACATAGATCGAAGCCTCGGCAAGCGAATCATGCGTACCGGTATCCAGCCAAGCGAAACCGCGTGGAAGCGTCTGCACCTTCAGCTCACCATCCTTGAGAAACTCCTGGTTGACCGTGGTGATCTCCAACTCACCGCGAGCCGACGGCTTGATACTCTCTGCAACTTTAACAACCTTGTTCGGATAGAAATATAGACCGACCACCGCATAATTGCTCTTCGGGTGCTCCGGCTTCTCCTCGATCGATAGACAGTTACCCTCCTTGTCGAACTCCGCCACGCCATAGCGCTCCGGATCATTGACCCAGTAACCGAACACGGTAGCCTTCTTCTCCTTCTCGGCATTGTCGACCGACTGCTTCAGTACCTGAGAGAACCCCGCGCCGTGGAAGATATTGTCACCCAAGACAAGGCAGACCGAATCGTCACCGATGAACTCCTTGCCGATAATGAAAGCCTGTGCCAATCCGTCGGGCGACGGTTGTTCCGCATAGCTGAAGCTCACGCCATAGTCGGAGCCATCGCCGAGCAGACGGCGAAACCCCGGCAGATCCTGAGGGGTAGAGATAATGAGGATATCCCGGATTCCCGCCTGCATAAGCGTCGAGATGGGATAATACACCATCGGCTTGTCATAAATCGGAAGCATTTGCTTTGATACCCCCTTCGTAATCGGATACAACCGAGTGCCGGACCCTCCGGCAAGCACAATTCCCTTCATATCAATATTTGTTTTTTATTATTCCCTTATCTACCAACTCTCTACCAGTATCATCTATTCCGATCGCCCGAAATAAAATTGTGATAGCCTCATGCTTCTCCTGTTCCCCTCTCTAAAAACTCAAAATGTGTTTGTGTTACCCCTAATATAATGTTCCCGAACGTAGGGCTGTACTATGGTGCAGCCGCAAATTTATCAAGGGGGCAACCATAAATACCATTAAATTACGTTCCTAAACCACTCAATTTCACTTCTCTTTTAAAAGAGGGCTTCATATTGACGAGCAATCGTCTCCCATGTGTAGCGACGTTGGGCAATTTCAAGCATATCATCCCCATTTTTATAAGCGTCCTGCGGCCCGGATAACAACTTTACTAAATCATCTACTGATTTGAAATAAGAGGCTTTATTCTCTGTAGTTTCCCTATTGTATATTACGTCAAAAGCAATAAGCGGTTTTGCGAAAAACATAGCCTCGACCAATGATGGATTAGTTCCTCCGGCACTATGTCCATGTAAATAAACCGAGCAATTTGAACGGATCACATTCAACACATTCAGATCATAAACTGCAGGAGTAATCTTAACAAATTTTGAATTCTTATACTTTTCAGCCAAATCCTTCCCAAAATCATTTTTATTCCAATTTCCTATAAAAACAATTTTCTTCTGTGCTTTTTCGAATGCTTCCAATATAAGGTGGACATTGTTTTCCGGCTCGATACGACAAATGCCTAAAGCATAACCATCTTTCTCAATTCCATATTCCTCTAAAACTCTTTTAGTCAAATCTTCATTAACCTTAGTCAGAACATGATCTCCACCGTATGCAATCAGCTCCGAATCTTTTCCATATTCCTCTTTTACATAATTGGTTATACCCTGATTATCCGTAACAATAATATCTCCATATTTTATCGCTTGGCTTTCTGAGAACTTAAGGAACTTCCTGACCCACTTATTCCATTTATCTCTTCGATGTTCGAGACCGTCAATATTGATGATAAGCTTTTTCTTGGAGAAGAGTCTGAAAATAGGCAAGAATGTGCATCCCGACACCCCTAAAATCAAAATTACATCGCTTCCGCGGGAGGCCTTCATTAAAGAAAGAATATCATACGGAATACTCTGAATGCCATTTGCATTCAACCCGAGATACTCAGTCTTTGCACCATGATATACCCACCGTTCATCATTATAGGATTTCTTACTGCAATATACCGCATACTGCAAATCGTCACTCTGATTGTGACGGACCAATTGCTCTACGAGTGTCTCGAATCCACCATAATTTGATGGAACTCCGACAGTACCAATAATTGAAACTTTCATATGGAACCAATTGTATAATTAATTTGATAAATTATATTATCCCCGGAGTACTTAGATTTAAGAGATAAGGAATTAGTGCAAAATCTTTTATATGTATCTTCTGAAGATAAAATATATTCTATGGTATTGCTAATATCGGTTAGGTTATGACTATCAATTTTGAATCCATTAAAACCGTCCACTATTATCTCAGAGATACCGCCCACTGTAGGACCTATAATAGGTCGCCCACAAGCTATAGATTCAATTGCTGTTAGACCAAAAGTTTCTATAAATTCATCTTTATTACTTAGGTTTAACACAATAGCTGCTCTCAAATAAAATTTTAATACGTCACTCTGTTTCGAAAACCATTTAACATTAGACAAGTTTGATAATCGATTTTCAATAATGTACTTTTCTATATTAGAGTCTGAGTCATTTATTACGATTTCGAAATTATATTGAGGCAATAATTCTGCTAAATGCCAAAATTCTTTTATCCCCTTATATTTTTTTAAGGAGCATAGCATTAATATGCGTTTATTCCTGAAAGCATCTTCAGTGTTAAAATTGTCAATTATTTCAAAATTCCTCGGAATCGCATTCGGAATTACAATGATTTTATCAGATTGAGGCAATGTTGAGGCTTGATCTTCTGACACACAAATTATTTTATCTGCTGTTTTTACCATTAGCCAACAAAGGGTTCGGTAAAACGCCCCTTTTGCCTTCGCATTTTCATGATAGTGATAAATCAAAGGCACTCCGAGAATTTTTGAAGCAATCGAAGCGCCAAATGGAAGTATAGTATTGACGTAAAAAATTTTATTTCGTCCGTATTTCAATCCATAAAAAAACATATCTATTTGGGCAATGATAAATCTAAGGGTCGTAACAACTCGATTTTCAGAAAATTTATACTTAAAATATATTTTTTGAAGATTGTCACCCTTACATTGATCAAGAACACCTCCTTTAGAGGTCACTAATGTAATTTTACGGCCTAAAGAAAGTAGCCCTTCAATATTTTGATAAAGAACTTTAGGACTTCCACTAAAGTCATTAAATAGATGGAAACAAATTATATCCTTAAAGATCTTCATTTTACAGTTGTTTAAGAAGCAGTTTAGTATATTGCCTTATACAACCTAAACAGCAGGTTAGAAAAGAAATTAAAGATATCTTACGAGATAAATAGAGCATTGCTCTATTTTGATTATTTAGACGCCATAACTTGGTTTTGATATCTTCAGTCTCATATTTTGAAAGATTATGCGATAAAGTATAATCTATTAGAAAATACTCCTTAAATTGTTTCGAGAAATCAAAACAAAATTTGCTATCAATTCCATAAAAAGAAAGTTTTTCATCAAATTGTACATAATTTTTTACACATTTAGTCCGTACCACCATCCCACTAGCAATACATAAAAGATCCTTACTACTGTGTATACCTGGATTTATTGAAGAATAATATCTTCCTTTATATAAGAAACGTTTAGCTGGACTTAAAACTTTTTTATCGTGAATAATTTTAGGTATGAACAAATTTATATTTTTATAAAGGCTTTTTGCAGTAAACATCTTTTCAAAATATTCTTCTGTAAGCACCGAATCTTGATCAAATATAAATATTGAGTCGTAATCAGAGTTATTATTAACTACAGTGTTATAGATTTTTGCTAAAGATAAATTTTCTTTAGAGTGAAAATATTCGCACTCAAATTCAATCTCTTCAATAGTCTTAGTATTGATCATTTGGGAAGGGGAATTGTCCCAAATAACCAACTTTACATTCTTAAAATATTTCTTGCAATTAGTATTAAACGAAACAAATGACAATGCCGTCTTCTCATTCCTCTTGTATAATACAATTAATATAATATCTTTATTATTATTCATTTATGATATAACTTTTTTTTCGTGTTTTTTATTTTTCGCTCCTCCTAGAGAGCTATAAATTAAAATCAATATAAAACTTCCGATAAAAGACCCAGCCAAATGATGAAATGCAAACATAAAAATCAAGCAACATCCTGAAGAAACAGCAAAAACATTCTCATAACTATATGCGCAACTTGATGTTCTTATTTTTCTTGTCATATCATATACTGAAAAAAAATAAAATATTAAATATACAATACCAAATATACCTAGAACATTTATTGAACTTAATATAAAAGAATCATAATCAAGAACATTCTGCTCTATTCCAATACCTTTCCCTATTGAAAAAATTAAAGAGGGAAAATCAGTATATTGTACTAATCTACCTGACGCAGATAAGTCTATGGTCGGATTTAATATAATGAAAGCAAACGTTAATAAGATGTACAATAATGGACATGCTAATATTATTAATGGTAATCTGTACAAATCTGAGTATCTATAAATAATTATTATCCCTATTCCAAGTATAAAAGATGTAAGACCAATTCTTGTATGAGATAGTAATAAACCATATACAGATAAAAATATAAAAGCAAGATCAACTACTTTTCTTTTAAAAAGATATTTGGACGTGAAAAACAATCCTAAAATAGCACAGGTCGATGAAAATTCTATCGAACTAGTAAATAACGATGTACATCTAAGGACTCCGTCTTTAACATAGTTAAAACTACCTTTAATTATTAGATCTTCTTTATCAATACTTTGATAAAATCTATAAAACCATAATTTGGATAAATTGCCATTAAAGGTATATGATTGATATGCAGCATATATAACTAATATCAATAATAGGAAATATAATATTTTCTTGTTAAATGATAAAATATTATTAGAATAAAACAATAACACTATTAATGGAACCAAAAAGAAGTGTCTAAAACCTAGAATAATGGAACTAATAGTAAATTGAGACAATATTGAATTCAAAAGTACTATTATCAAAGGTAAAATAATGCAAAAATAGAATCTATAGTATTCTTTTTTTAGTGGAATTTTTAAACCATATCTATAAATCAATAACAATAAAATGCATAGAAAGGAGGTTTCTTGAAATGGCTTTAATAAAAAGACTAAGCTATTTGGAAGAATATAACTTATCTCAATAAATAAGTAATCATAAAAACATAAGAGAACAATATAAAACGTAGTAAATACTTTATATCTTCCAATAAACAAATTCCAATATATTATTAATAGAAGGGTTAATAATATCAGTAGACTAATCATAAGATTGATTTGATATAATCCATACGTTCATCCCACGTGTTAAGCTGTACAAATTCAACGCACTTTTTGAATGGAGCCTTTCTACATAGAGCGTACGCGTTTACCTTCTCACATAAATTAATAAAATCCTGTTCTGATTTATATAAATATACATAGGGCTCAAATTGCATCGATTCTCCATATAAAGGCGCGATCACGGGTTTCCCTGAATATATGTATTCATATAATTTTACCGGATTAACAGATTTTATGAGTTCGGTCATTTTAAATGGCATTACCAATGCATCTGCACGTTCCATTGCATCAAATATATATTGTCGTTGTAAAGTTCCCATATGTATTATATTTTTGTCATTTGGGATTTCTACTTCATTCGGTCCAAAAAGAATCCACTTGATATCTGGATATTGTTTTGATGCTTTTTTAATTAAATCAAAATCAAACCATTCTGAGATGGTTCCAATATATAAAATATTAGGATGATTTTCTTCTATATCCCTTAATTTATCTTGTACTCCTTTGGGGATGAGTTGATTTGAATGATTAATATTAGGTAACTCAATAGCATTATTGATGATTATAGACTTCTCTCGATCATATCTAGATCTTTGATAAACTTTATTGGATAGATATTGAGCTGAGAAAAGAATTATATTCGCTCTTTTAAGTAAATTTGCTTCAATTTCTTTGTAATATGCAGATAAATCTGAATTAAATTTAATGTGAGGAAACTCCAAATCATCATCCATACAATCATATATCAAAATTTGATTAGGTGATAATATAGGCTCCAGAAATTTGTAGAATATTATATTTGTGATCCAAATATATCTATAAGATTTGAAATTTTTTATTTGGACAAAAAATAACAGTCTATAAATCCATGTTATAAATTTTGATTTTCGAAAAAAATAATATAAGTGTCCAGTTAAGTATATGGGATTTAATTGGATATTAATGTCTGATTGCGCCTTATTTTTATAATGCTCTCTGTTTCTTAATCCTTCTACATCATATACATGTACATCAAATTCTTGAGAAAGTTTTTCTGCTAGAAAATGAGGCCTTTGTTTTATCCATCCCCATGGAATATGCATCAAATATAATAGCTTATTCTTCATTTCAATAAGTGTTTTATAATCCTTTCACTTGCTAATCCATCGCCATAAGGATTCACGGCTTTGGACATCTTTTCATAGTGATTTGGGTCATCAAGTAGACGAGACACTTCTTTCACTATCTTGTCATAATCCGTGCCTACAAGTTTTACTGTGCCTGCAGAGAGCGCTTCCGGTCTTTCTGTGGTATCTCGCATTACGAGCACAGGCTTTCCAAGACCAGGCGCTTCCTCTTGAATACCACCACTATCTGTAAGCACAACATTTGACTTTTCCATCAGATACACGAAAGAAAGGTATTCCAGAGGTTCTATGAAGAACATATTCACGTGGCCAGTTAGATTCACTCCAAATACTTCGTGAATAGGTTTTCGAACATTTGGATTAAGGTGCATAGGATAGACGAAGTCAACATTCGGATACTTTTCTGTGAGATTCTTAATAGCCTTGCACATAGAAATAAATCCGTCTCCAAAATTCTCACGACGATGACCCGTGATGAGCACAAGTTTCTTCCCGTTCGAAAGACGCTCTATATCATATCCTGCAGATTTGAGAATACCTTTAAGTTGCGTATCAAGATCAGGATTGTTTTTGATCTTATCTACTACCATATAGAGTGCATCTATCACAGTGTTACCTGTCACTATTATTTTTTCATCAGCAACATTTTCCTGAATTAGATTTTCCCGGCTTAATGGAGTGGGAGCAAAATTATATGTAGCTAAACGTCCTGTAATCTGTCTATTCATTTCTTCGGGCCACGGAGAATAGATATTATGAGTGCGAAGACCCGCTTCCACATGGCCAACAGGAATCTGTTGATAGAATGCAGCCAAAGCTGCAGCTGTGGAAGTAGTAGTATCTCCATGCACAAGGACAAGATCAGGTTGTGTGTCTTTTAGAACATCACGCATTCCGGTAAGCACTCGTGCTGTCACATCGTATAGGTCTTGACCCTGTTTCATGATATTCAGGTCATAATCCGGAGTAATATCAAATATATCAAGAACCTGATCAAGCATCTGCCGGTGCTGACCGGTAACGCAAACAATTGTTTTAAATTGTTCAGGATGTTTTTGGAACTCCTTTACCAATGGAGCCATTTTAATTGCCTCAGGTCGAGTCCCGAAGACTAATAGTATTGTTAACATTTCAATAAACGTCTAAAAGTATATTTTAATTTAAAAATAATCAGATTTCGAATTAATCTAAAAATTGAGAAGTTACCTAAACCTTCGTTTTTAAAAACACTCCGATTTAGATCATAATTCTCAAAACCGGAACCTATATAATTAAATTGATTATTTTCATAAATCTCCTGTATACAATATTCTCTAGTTAATTCACTACTAATTGTATGAAAATTCTCACCACTCCGATCCATACCTAAATTACGCACTAATGACATTTTCGGCATGACAACATTGAATTTCTGCAAATATATATATACACTATACACTATATCGGTTATTCTTAATGATGTGTTGAATGCAAATGTATAAAAATGAAAACATCTGTCGTTACCATTATCTTTTCGAATTTGATTAAGTGTTTTTAAAGACAATCTACCTTTAAACCATTTATAATTTAAATTATCTATAGCATCTAACCTGTCTTTCCATATTCCATATCCCCAAACATTAAAATCGACATTCTGCATAAAAAAAGAATTATTCTTAAATTCAAAATTATAGAAATGTCGGTAGCCACAAATGGCAAAAACAGTTTTGTCATTTTCAAACAATGTTAGTCCTTTATTTATGTAATCCAGGAATGCAGGTGCAAATTGATTGTCGTCTTCAGAGAAAATTAATCTATCATACTTTGAGAATACATACTTTTTTAAATTTTCCGCATTACCATCTTTACCAAGACCATAATTACGTTCTCTTCTAAAAATTTTCAATGATTTGAATATATGTGTCTTTTCTAATTCATTTAGATAATGATTTATTTTTTTATATCCATCCCATTGACTTTCTTTTGAGGGGTAATCTAGTCCAATATAAACGTCAGTCTTTTCTGCATGTGTACATTTCATTAAAGATTCTAAACATTTTTTCAAATGCTCATATCTACTTAGAGTTGGAATTATGACTGGTGCATATGACTTGATATTTATAACTATATTCTTCATACCTTTAGGATTTGCTATTTTTAATGAGTTTAAGGAGATCATTTAATGCGTCTCTACTAAGAACATATGATAATCCGTAAAAAACAATTAATCCTAATAGATATCCTATTATTAGTTTTATATAATTATTATCAATAAAATGAATGGCAACATTGGTAACAATTCCGGTTAACCCGGATAAAAATAAAATAGGTAACAATACCTTTAATTGTTTTATAAAGCCAAATTGTATTAACTTACCAGTATAGTAAGAATTAATATACAAACTAATAATAGCTCCAATAATACTTCCATAACACATTGCACTCACTCCAAAAGGAATAGTTATTAAAAGGATTATTATTCCTGTTATTTTTTTTAGTATTTCTATTCGTAATATTTTATCTGATTTTCCTAATGCTAAAATTACATTTAAATTTAATGCATGAGCAGGATACCACATTAATGCTAAACATAATGGTACCAACAATGGTGCGGCTGGAATCCATTGTTTGTTCAAAACGATAGATACAACGGGGGTAGCAGTACTCGCTAACTCTATTGCAACAGGAAAAACAACAAAGCACGATAATCTTAACATTGAAATAAATGACCTTTGAAGTTCGTGAATACCTCGAGTATTGTTAATTAAGCAGAGTGTTGGATAAGATACACGTTGAATAATGTTTGCTATGCTTGATGTTGGAAAAAAGGCGAACTGTTGAGCTCTTGTATAGTAGCCTAATTCAGTTGGCTTGAATAATTTACCGATAACAAGTAAATATAGGTTATTATATAACGTATCAATTATTCCAGATATAGCTAAATTGAAACCAACTTTAAATAGAGCGTTAAACGACTGCCAAGAATAAACTAAAGAAGGTCTCCACTTTGCAAAAAACCACAACAATAAGGTATTTGTACCAACATTTATTAATTGATACCACACAATAGACCAGACTCCAAAATTTGAATAGGACAAGTATATCCCTACAATACCGGCGATAATTACTGCTATAATAGAAGCCTTAGTTTGAGTTTTAAAGTCTAGTTTAACAGTCAATAAAGCCCTTTGAACAACACTTAGAGAGTTAAAAAAAACACTTATTGAAATTACTTTTGTAATTAATTCTAATGATGGTTCATTATAGAAATGAGAAATTAAAGGAGAGAGGATATAGAGTAATATATATATAAGTATACCTATGGTTATATTAAAATAGAATACGGTGGAATTATCAATTTGAGACCGATCATGCTTTCGTATTAACGCTTGAGAGAACCCACTGTCAATTAAAGATTGGGCTATTGAAATAAAAATTGTTATCAATCCAACCAAACCATAATCCTCAGGTGTCAGTATGCGAGCCATTATAAGAACGACAACAAACGAAATTCCTTGGACGGAAAAACGTTCAATGGCACTCCATATTGTCCCATTTAATGTTTTCTTAGAAAGAGACTCGCTCATAATCACAGAATTACTTTTATCGATTTCTAACCAATCTAATAAGGTAAAAGAAATATAATTGTATAATGTGTTTTATAGAAGAACTTCTATTTCTAACTAATTTTGATGGATATAGAATATTCCCCTTGGTAATATTTAAATAATGGATCCTCTATAACTTCGAGTTAATTCGGCACGATATGACAATAATCATAATTATCAACAATTGTATTAAAATGTAAATACCCACTTTTCAAAAAAAGAATAATTAACATTTTATCTTATGCCTACTAATAGGGGTAGCGCTATTATAATTTTATCATTAAAAATTATTATCGATTATTGAGCGATATCGATTCTGAGTTTTAATGATATTTCCTTCATCATCGACCACTCTTACACCTCCTTTTTTTAGCCTTGTTTTCCACTTTGTTGCCAAAGGATATTTATTTTCGTTATCAATTAAATTTGGTACCGGGAAAAAACCATACTTAAATAAAGTATACAGCCCATTAGCAGTATAGAGATTGGGTATATTTTTTTCGAGGATATCAATAGATTCTCTAACTTCTTCTTCTAACTCATCACAACGTTCCTGTAATTCCTTATCATATTTAATATTTGGAATTAAGCCTAACGATTTTTTTTGTCTATATAAATCTAAAGCTGCCAATGATATTTGGACACTCTCTTTTATAATGGGAGGAGTGGCAAGATGGACTGCTTCAGAATAGCTGACAACGTGAATAATTTCGGGACTATTTGGGTTATCTGGTTCTAAATCATCCATTAGGGCAGTTACTGTTGCGAGTTGAATCTTTGCCTTGTTTAAATCGGGGGAGAAATAATCCAATCCTGCTCTGGTTTGAAGATGCACGTTAAATGATGAATCCTCTAATTCTCTAACCAATTTAAGCATAACTCTTCCTTTTGCTAAATCTTGAACCCCAATTGTATGTTTCGGTGTATTAAGCATATTTTGAAGAATAAGATTTTTTATCCCATATTTTTTTGCTGTTTTGGCGGCTATTACACCAGATATAATATAGGTAATATCATCGGCACCTCTAAACGAGAAATGATGAGGCACGTTAGGCTCTAAAGGCTTACCGGTAGTAGAAATATATTTTATTGTTTCAATATGTTCTTTAAGATTTTCCAATACAGTATTATTACCTCTTCCATCTATTTCGGAAAACCACCAAAAAGATAGCGCATGCCATGAGATATTTAGCACACGTTCATACATTTGGGCTAAATGTGGCACATCCTTAGTACCGGCATAAGTTCGGACAAGCATAGGAGTAGCCGCCTCTTTTATCATCGCATACTCTAATTCTGAGTTTATCGGAACACCACCACCATTAGGTAAATCACCCCAATTTTCCCCAAAATGAGATTGCGTTAACTGCGATGAACCTATTGACAAAATATCTAAATATTTTGATTTTGCTAAATCTTTCACCCAACTGATAAACTCTTTTATAGCCTCTAAACGCTTAGAATTATACGGACCTACATGCGCTCTTATCAATGGTAGCGACTGTTTCTTTTTAGCATACTGAAGTCTATCTACAAAATTATCTTTATTACTTCCTGCTACCGGATATCCGATATGGTCTCTTATTGGGTAATTTTTATATAATTCGGAGTTTATAACATCACGTGCAAATGACCAACGAATATTGTCATATTCAGAAGACGCAAATAATTCCGATGAGATTCTATTTGATGGGACTCCCAGTTTTGTTAAGGATTCTACGGGTGTTTCGTCACCTGGAAAGACAATTACTTTATCGCCTAACACACCCTTAATTTTTGAACAGGCTTCGGGTAAACCGGCAAAAAATATCTGGTTAAGCTTACCTCCATCTTCCCGAAATAGATTATGACACTTTAGCTGTCTAATTAGCCTAATGAAATATTCTTGCGCTGCTTGTGGGTCTAATCTATAACTGAATCCTAAGTTATTAATGTTGTGATCTTCTATCCATTTTTTTAAAAGGGAAAAGTAATTCTCATTTTGAATGTTTTCAATAGCTTCTGATAAAAAAGAATCCGATATAAATACCTTATATCCGCAATCTTCTAATAAATTAGCGATTGTCGTTAGACCAAGTGTATGGACATCTATTTTAGTTTTAACAAGCCCAAAGTTCATATCTATAATGTTTCTTATTTTCGATCTACTTTAATAAGGTTTTAATCTCTTGGGATGATGCATTATTTAATCCGAGATTTGATAATGTTCGTCCTGTTTTGCGAAAGTCTATATTCAATAATGTAGAAATTATTGTTATAATTGAATCCATGATTGGTGTATGAACCCCAGCTCTGTGTCCGAGTTCACTAATAGGTAAAAGACCAGTAGGAATATCTTCTGTTAATTGACGAGTGAATATTGTCCCAGGGGCTTTAATGTCTTGATATGCTGGATTATTACGCATCAACTGACATAAGTTAGACCCTCTTGTTGAAGGGTAAGCATATTTAATCCATTCATTTACAGACATAAGATTTATACCATACGCATGTCCAATTGATAATCTCTCTTTATCAAGGGATTCAATTACAGAAGCGATTTGGGAGGTTATATCTCTATAAAAATAAAAAGATTCTTCTCGTTCGATCGTTGCGGCATTAAATAAAACAACAGATGGATGGAAAATGGAACCGATATTATCCAATCCTATCTCAAGGAGCGATTTGCCTTTTTCAAAACTTGGGAATATCGGGCTAATCCTATCTAATATTTTATTAATATCACTATGTGGGCTACATGCGATAGGTACTCGGTCTTTAACTCCGATAACATTTACAACTCCGGGAGCATTTATACGACAAGCATATACTAGAGATTGTGCTTCTCCTATATTAGGTTTAGCATCAGTATGTTGGGATAACACATTTGAAAATTCAAGTGACCCCAAAGTTCTTCCCGGGTTGAGTAAAACAATATGATTTGATGTTATATAAGGTGATAATTGCGTAGCTAACTGTTTATGAGAGTCGGCAGGTGTTACAATAAATATTAAATCGGAATAATCACACGCTTCCCGAATATTATTTGTAACTTTATCAATAAATCCTGTTTTATAAATTTGTCCGGTCAAGACTATTTCTCCTGTTTCCTTTATTTTAATAAAAGATTCCGAAATAGACCTATTATATAGACATACTCTTAGACCTATGGAAGCGCAATATCCAGCGATAGCCTGCCCTCCATTTCCAGCTCCAATTATGGTTATCTTATTCATTTTCATCAAGTAGGCCATGTTTCATAATATCATTCTCTGCCTCATCAATAACTGCAATAGATTTATTTATCAAATTTATTTTTTCACTCATCTGGACACTACTTTTTGCAATAACTAATAAGCCAAGTATTCTATCACTACTAGTTTCCGCTTTATCTATTCTACTTCCAATCGGCTTATATTGAAAACATTCTTTCACTATTCCGGATGTTATAAGGTTTGTTAAGCCAGAAATTTTACATACTTTTCCTGGCTCCGTGTAAACATATATCATTCTAATATACTGTTGATTTTTTATTGGTGCAATATGAGGTTTACCACCCAATATTAAATCAACATATTTTGACATAATATTTACACCCGAAATTTCTTGTATTAGTTTATACTTTGAGCCACCACCCATTCTTGCACTAAATTCAATTACGTTGAATTTACCATTTGAATATATCAATTGAACTAGAAGAGGTGAATCTTTTACATCAAATCCTTTTGAGATTTTAGATGCTATCAACAGTAGCTGTTCTTCCTGTTCCCTTGTTAATACTGGATATTCACTACCTATAATAGTAAACCCGTTAGTCCCTTTCGCTTTAACAGTCTTTGTAGTACTTAACAATATGGGGGTTGAACCATCTACATAGAAATCCGCAGAAATTTCATCACCTGAGACAAATTCTTCAACTATAGCTGTTGATGTACGACTAAGTAACAATGCCTGCTCAAGTGCATATTTAAATTCAGCACTATTATTGACTTTTAGAACGCCTTTAGATGAATTACAATCGGCTGGTTTCACAATTAAAGGATAGGATAAACTATTTACTTCTTCATAGATACTCTTAACCGTTTTAAAATTTGAAGTAGGTATATCACATTCCTTCATTTGTTGCTTCATAAAAGCCTTATTAGTAACTGATAAAGCTCTTTTATAAGATATATATGATGGTAAATTTAATTCTTCAGATACTTTTGCAACGGTTAAAAGTGCTTGATCAGTACATGCGGTACAAATCAAATCAACTTTCTCCCTTAGTGCAATTTCTTTGACTTTATCTGTATCTAAAGTACTTACTTGAATATGTTTGTTAGCAACCTGCCTAGCTGGTGGATTATCCAAGTAATCAACTAATAGAACTTCGTGCCCTCTTAACTGCAGTTCCTTGATCAATGCGAGTTGATCGGCACCTCCAGCAAGTACTAAGATTTTCATACTATACCTTTTTTAGAATTTGATGATATCAATAACTTTATCAACATCATTTTCGCTTAATGCATGATGCATCGGCAAGCATATGACTTCATTTGCCATACGCATAGCTACCGGCAAGTTCGCGGGGGCCGCGGAAGGTAGCCCCTTATATGTTGAGAATTCACTGATTAATGGATAGAAGTAGCGGCGTCCCAATATATTGTGGTCTCGCATTTTGAAATAGAGTTCATCCCGAGACATTCCATATTGACGTGCATCAACAAAAATGGGGAAGTAGGAATAGTTATATGTTACGTCTGGCCGTTCTGCAAACATTGTAATACCTTTTACATCAGATAGAGTCTCACGATATTGTGTGGCAATTTTATGTCGAGTATCGATAGCAGCATCAACATGACGGAGATTTAAAAGACCATAAACAGCTCTGATTTCGTCCATCTTTGAATTAATACCAGGTGCAATAACTTCTGTTTCACCTGCAAATCCAAAGTTTTTCAAATAGTCAATGCGTTGCTTGGTTTCTGCATTATGGCAAATTAAAGCACCACCTTCAACTGTATTATAAGTTTTTGTAGCATGGAATGAAAGGGTAGATATATCTCCGGCTTTAAGTATTGAGCGTCCGTTGACCTTTACCCCAAATGCGTGGGCTGCATCATAAATCACTTTAAGACCGTACTTATCTGCAATTCCCTGAATTGCATCAACATCACACGGGTTACCATAAACATGCACGGGCATTATTGCCGTAGTTTTGGGTGTTATTGCAGTTTCTATCTTGTTGGGATCAATATTTCCAGTTGCTGGATCTACATCTACAAATACAGGTTTTATGCCGTTCCACCATAAGGAATGGGTTGTGGCTACAAAACTATAAGGTGTCGTTATTACTTCTCCGGTTATTCTAAGAGCCTGTAAGGCGGTTATCAATGGAAGTGTTCCATTTGTGAATACGCTTATATATTCAACTCCGAGGTATTCACATAATTTCTTCTCGAGCTCCTGATGATAATACCCGTTGTTAGTAATCCACTTACGCTCCCAAATATCCTGAAGATAGGGAATGAATTCATCTAAAGGAGGAAGAAGAGGAGAGGTAACGGTAATTTGTTTTTCCGTTTCAGTATTCATTTTGAATTACCTATTTTTATAAATGATCTCAGTTCTACAAGATCCTGTGAACCGGTTAATTTTGCGATTAGATAGTAATAAGCTATTCCACTGCATACTCTAATTAAGAGTTTAAAACTAAGAATTGGAATAAAGTATACGGCAGCGAATACGCCCCCATCGAAAGAGAAAATTAATGACGGTATCAATCTTCTACAAGGTGGTTGTTGTAGTCGAGGGCGAGGGAGTAGGCTTTGCGGGTGTAGGAGTCGAGGTCGCGACGTGCCATCAGCTCGGTGAGGAGGTTGTTGTCAAGGTCTATCTGGCTTTCGTAGTCCAAGACAGTAGGGTAGAGGGTTGTGGCGAAGCAGCGATAAGCGCAGAGGATTGTGGAACTAACTCCTGCATAGTCCTCAATCTTGTTGCGTTCGTACCACATTCGCTTTATTCTCTCTGAATTTACTCCAAATTCTGCGTCGATGTTCTCTCGCATCATTATTGCCAACCTCTGATAGTTCTCGTAGGTTGTAGCATCGGTGAATCGACCATATCTCCTGAGTGTAGCAATCCATCTGTCTTTGAGCAATCGATAGGCTGCTATATATTCACGGTTTGCGGTATGGGGATGATATGCTACTTCCTGCATTATCATTCCATATATGGTGCTTTCCTCTATGGAGCGGTCGCCCGCTTTCCACGCATTGAATACCCGACGCTGATATTTCTTTATGAAGGCCTGATCGGGGAGGGATCTGTACCCAACCCTACAAGCTATATCATAGTAGTTCAGCAGTTCCGGTATGTCGTTTTTTGGACAGTTGTCAAGTGTGCGCGCGATTCTATCGCACACCTTACGGCATTGCTCGGCTACGCTCTCTTCCTCTTTTGTGGGTTTATGTCCGTCGAAGCGGAAGTTGCCCAATAACTGCCCTTTCATCATCAGATAATGGCAGTAGGAGGTGAGTGTCTTGGCATCAGCCAAGTTAGGCTTTATATGTTGTGCGGGTGCTTTTATCATTATTATATTAAGCGAAGTGAATGAAGTCCGGCTCGACTTCTACTGCGGCTGAGAGTAAGCCGGGGATTTCGACAATCAGTCTCTTTTTCCTCATTCCTTTTATAGAGAGTAAGCGACCTTCATAACCATCAAGACTGCCGCCGTGAATGTGGACAGATTTACCATACATTGCCTCGGTTAGTTCACCCGGTTTGTAATAAATAGGTTCTTCGGTATTGTTTACGGCAAAGATGAACCTGTTCATCTCATCTTCACGTACCGTAGTGGGTTCGTTTATGGATTTACCGCGCTGAAAGCGATACTGTAGAGTAGGGGTGAGCTCAACTACCGGATCAAGTTTCTCTTTTGTCTCATGGACAAAGAGAAGATCCTGAATCACTGGTACATCTCTTCTTTGTATGCGCCCTCCGATTTTCATCACCATCTGTGTCATGGGGGTGAAGACCTCCATACCGGACTTTGCAAGATCATGGATTGCAAGCGTGTTGGAGGTTCTGCGTTTGAGATCGCGCATCACAAACCATTGTTTTTCGGATGGTTTCATAGGGGGCAAGATGACCGACAGACAATTCTTCAAGTCCTGCTCATTTTCAAATCTTATTGAAAAATAAGCAGTTACAGAGTGTATTCCAAAAGAAAGAGGTTAGTAAGCCTCCTTGTCTGTCCGTGGTCACAATTTAAGGCCAAAGCTAAAAGTTAGGTATCTCTAAGTAAGAGATTTGGATTATGCATATAGAATTGATTATAAATGTTTTTAAAAGTTCAAATTAGGACTTTTGCAAAACATTTAGCCTTTTCCTGCTCAAAAACAGCGTTTTTCTATACACCAAATTGTTTGAAATTCAGGAATTATTTGTAAATTTGCAGCAAAATAAGTATCTCTTACTTAGAGATATGGATTTTGCATTACATCGCAGATAAATAATGCACAATGCACAGGTCACAATGCACAATTCTCAATGCACGATGCACAATTCTCAAAGAACAGGTCGCAATTCACAATGCACAGGTCGCAATGCACAATTCCTGATTTATATAGTGGGCTGCAACGTGGTGCGGCCGGTGCGGTTTTAAAAGGTGTGTCCTCCAGACACGTACATTATATATAATATATAACCGGGCACATGTCGGCTGCGCCTCCATGTGTCCGGCTATTGAAAGTTTTGTCTTTCAGACAATTAAAGTTTTCGGTTGTGGATCGGTAGGGACGCGATTTTTCGTGTCCGCGCAGTCCAGGCAACACCTGATTTGAATGAATTAAATTATAATTGCATTAACAACCGATAAGCCATTTAATTCCAAACCCTATCACTATTGCAATTGCAAAACTGACAAATGTCCCGATCAAGACATATTCAGTAACTCTAATATCCTGTGTCCTATTGAGTTCTCCAAATCTAAACACGGATTTAGCCGCTAACAGAAACCCAATACCTTCGATATTTCCAGTGTAAATAAATGTAAGTATGAGTATCCGTTCAAGATATCCTATCCATTTTCCTGCATTTGGTAGTCCCTGTAAAGATTCTTCTTTTAGTGCAGTTTCAGCTGATGTTAAAGTTTGCGATGTCTTCGGCATCCATCCCTCGAATTCGATAAAGGATTTTATTAAAATGGATGAGGGAGCCAATACTGCAATATAAGATGTCAGTATTGCCCAAAAGGATAGTGATAAATATGTTGTAGATGCATTATAAGTCTCTTTATTACCAAGTAACCACCATAATCCTATAATTACTCCATAGTGTGCAAGCTGGTCTAATAACAACGCTGGTAATCTTCTCCCATTACATTCTACCTTTATAAAATCAATTGTAAAGTGACTGCAAAAAATAACAAGTGGCACCATCCAAAGCGTCCATTCTGCGATGAACACATATGAAAGAAGAGCTTGAACTCCACTATGAATACCCAGTGCAATTAATCTTTTAGATATATTGGTGCTATACTTCATATCACAGATCTTATCTGTTTGGAGCAAGAAATCTCCTATAAGATGTGCGGCTATCAGTTTTATAAGAATAACTATCATGATCAACGAATATGTTTGTTTATTAAAACTTCATACCTTCTTATATATGCCTCTATGAGGTCTTCCTTCGCTGCTTTTAAAGATTTATCTACCATTTGGCGAGATATTCCAATCTCCAGAGATAATTCTACATGATTTTTCATTGTGATTAAACGCTGTAGAATGATTTTACTTTGATTCTGGGACCATGAATTTACTATATCATCAGCAAAGGCCGTGGATAATTTTAATTCTTCATTAACCTCATGCCACGGAGTTTTTATTTCAAGCCTGGACTTATTCATATCGTCAAGTAATCTTCCGGATAACCTATATGCTTCACCATCACTTGTAGATAAAGCATCGGACTCATAGTCCAAAGTACCTATGCCAATGGCAATGCGAGCATCTAATATCTTACACCGATGGTCTTTATGACTGCGTAGCCACGCTCGGATAGCGAGTGCACATCTGAGAGCTGAGGATGCATTAGATATACCAACTTGAAAACTATCTCCTCTAAAAATTTCTATAGAGACTTCCTGTATAGGAGACAATACCTCAGGAATAAGTTGTAGATTATTAAGCATTATTTCTCTTCCTTCCACGGTTAATTTAGTGGAATTAACTATATCTCCTGTAATAATTGCGCCTGACTTCATAAGGAACATTATTTTCAGCAAATGTAGTTATAATTTTTGATTAATGCAACCTTTTTTGGTTGCATTCACAAGATGCAACCTTTTTTGGTTGCATTCACAAGATGCAACCTTTTTTGGTTGCATTCACAAGATGCAACCTTTTTTGGTTGCATCATATAATAATTTTAACTTCAAAATAGTTTAGAATGCAAAATAATTTTTAATTTTACTCTAATTTTGGGGTAGTTTTCCCACAAGGAAATACTTCGAGTGCGAAAGCAACGATTTTAGGGATCTGCTGGCGCAGATTGGAAAGAGCAACCATAAGGTTGCTCTTTTTCGTTAATGAGACTTCCCCCCCAACAAATCCTTCAAATCCGCGTATTCTGCGGTTATTTATTATTTGGTTGTACCATGTTGCAGCCATGCATCCCTATAACCGAAAACGAACATTTTTGGCGGACGCGTTAATCGCATATTATAATCGGACGCGATGAATCGCGTCCGTACATTAATATAAAACCAATATATGCGGAATCTGCGGTTCAAAAACTACTGAAAACAGACAGACGCAAATATGTCTTTAATTTGCGACGCTTTCAGAATCTGATAGAATATTGACAATTTGTTGGTAAAGGAGGTCTATGTCCTCTCGGATTGTAGAAATAACGATGCCCTTTTCAATTTGATAATATCCGTGTACCATTACGTGACGCATACCTTCTATTTCTGACCATATAATTTCCGGGTGAGAACTTTTAAAGTCTTTTGTTAATTTATATGCAGCTTCTCCAATTATTTCAAGATGTTTTACAATCCCGAAAAAGATAATAGGATCATTAATAATGACCGCATCGGAATATATATCGCGCCGAGAAATCAACGTATTTAGCGCTGAAAGAATATGTTCCAGTCTCTGCTTATCACGAATCTGCTCTCTCATAAATCAATATTTTGTCCAGATCAGCTGTAGACTTAGCTTCTGGGATAAGGTAACCGTTTTCAACAAAGTCAACTCTTCTTCCAAGAATCCTTTCCAAA
The DNA here is from genome assembly GCA_964512705.1 of uncultured Sangeribacter sp. Classification (GTDB taxonomy): domain Bacteria; phylum Bacteroidota; class Bacteroidia; order Bacteroidales; family Muribaculaceae; genus Lepagella. Next base: position 21,143 of record CAZEJY010000008.1, read on the forward strand.
TTGCTAACAATCCCTCCGACAGTAAAGAGTGACAATTTATGAGTCCTGTCATAATCCACGAGAAAATCAACATCACTGTTAGTCTTCTCCTCACCTCGAGCACATGATCCAAAAATCCATAATCTTTTGACTACGGGTTGAGATGAAAGAAACCTTATCACCGCAGGAATAGAATTTTTAATATTCTCACTTAACATATGAAGATATTTTTACAAAGATAATGAGAATCCATCAATTAAAGTTCTAATACCTGATAATTTTTATTAAATGCAACCTTTTTTGGTTGCATTTATCTTAGCAATCTGCGGTTCTTTATTATTCCGCTGCACCACGGTGCAGCCCTACGAACTGATAATTGGCGGACGCGATGAATCGCGTCCCTACATTAATATAAAACCAATATATGCGG
>CAZEJY010000008.1:21651-94412 GCA_964512705.1 uncultured Sangeribacter sp.
ATTGGCGGACGCGATGAATCGCGTCCCTACATTAATATAAAACCAATATATGCGGAATCTGCGGTTATTTATTATTTGGCTGTACCATGTTACAGCCCTACATCCCTATAACCAAAAACGAATATTATTTTCGGACGCGATGAATCACACATTATCATTGGACGCAATGAATCGCATATTATTGGCGGACGCGTTAATCGCACATTATAATCGGACGCGATGAATCGCGTCCCTACATTAATATAAAACCAATATATGCGGAATCCGCGGTTATTTAAATTACTGAAAACTGACATCGGAAAACTGAAAACTGCGGCACCATGGTGCCGCCCTACTGGAGGCTTTGGATTATGAGGGAGTTGGCGTTGTCGATGACAGAGGTTTCCAGGCTGGCGAGATAGATCTGCGTGGTCGCTTCTGACTCATGACCCATTCCCTCACTTATCACACTCAACGGAATCCCTTTTGCCTTCGCTGCCGATGCCCAGCTGTGGCGCGCAACGTAAAGCGTCAGAGGTATGTCAATACCCACAAGGGTAGCAATCGATTTCAAGTTATGATTGATATTGTATCCTACATTCCTATAAGTGCATCTCTCATTTGTTCCCGGTTTCCGGATGATAGGCAGCAGATAATCCGTTCTGTTCTCAGGGTATTTGTCAAGAATTACCTGCATTTCTTTTGTCCATTCAATAGTGAGTTGCTGCCCCGTTTTCCTTCTCCTATAAATAATATAGCCATTCTTAAGGTCAGACTTCCGTAGAAATGCCATGTCGATAAAGCTCATTCCTCGGAGCATGAAGCTCATCATGAACATATCTCTGGCAAAATGCCGGAGAAAAATTTAAGTCTATAGTCTTTATTTTCTTTATTATTGATAATGGAAGAGCTCGTTTGACAGTTTTGTCCACACCGGTATATACGTGCCGGAATGGATAGCGGTTCTCTATTATTCCTTCCTCTACAGCGCGATTATATACCGCTCGCAGTATGCGGGTATAAAAGGAGATGGTGTTTGGAGCGACACCTCTCTGTTTATTCCATGCCTCATAGGCTTCCATTATCTCGGAGTTGATGCTTCCGAGCATTATGTCTTCACCCTGACGGAATTTCTTAAAACTATTGAGGGTAGCGGTATATGTTTCTGACGTTCTAATTTTGCCATTTTGCTTCAATTTGATGATGATGCTCTCCATATAATCAAACAGACTCCCATGGAATGAGTACTGATTAAACGCGATGATTATATCATCGGCGGTATAAGTTAATCCGCTATTATCTAAGTGCCGGATAATATTAGTCAATCGGTCAATATCTCCGCGTATGCTCTCACGGATGGTAAGAAGGAGAGGGTAGCGCTCACTATTCAGTGAGGTTGATACAGTAGAGCGAAGCGCATCCCACTCTGATATGAAAATATGATAATCCGTGAGTAGTTGACGCGACTTTCTCCCGTGGATAATCTGATAATAGACAGAGCCCTCGTGATCGCATATGGTTGACGGGCGGAATTTCACTTTTATCGAAGCCATTGAATAATCGTTTAAGTTTTGATTACTTAACGATTATTACCGCGTGTATGTAGGGCTGCAACGCGGGACTACCCTACATACACACGGATAATGAGGATTTAATGGATCTTTTAGAAACGGATAGTATGGTCTATTGGGGCCGCGGTTACTGTGGGATCTTGAATTTCTATAGCAACCTTTACTCCGGTATCAAATGCATTCTGCAAATCTTTAGGGAACTGCTCCTCGTGTTGCAATTTTTTTGCCGGTTCGGAAAAGGCACTCGATTCATATTTGGAGTAGTCGGTAAACTGGTAGGTATCAAATGCTGTCACTCGATGAGAGGGCATGAAATAGAAAAGACTCAAAAGCTTTTCTTCATGTGCGCAACGTGCTTCAATTCCGTAGTTCTTAAAGTAATCTTCAGTGGCATTCATGGAATAGATCATAGTAAACGAAACTCTTTTAGGTGCCAAACTGACGGCAGGACTCGAATATTGAGCAACTGAGAAAATCATTCTTTCCAAAAGACATTTGGTATAAGCATTCAGATCCATGTAATAAATAGGTGACGCTATTGCCACAGCATCAGCTTGACGAATCTCTGCCAACAAATCATGGATACCATCAGGAATAGGGCACGTTCCAAAAAATTTACCACCCTTTATCTTGCAAGAGAAACAACTGCGACAACCTGTGAACTTAAGATCATAAAGATTCACCTTCTTCACTTCAGCATCCGGAAGTACTGAAGTTACTCCTTCTACCCATTTATCGAGTAGTTTATCACTGTTCCAACCTTTGCGAGGGCTACCGTTGATTGCTATTATTTTCATAAGTAAGTTTTCTAAATTGATTTATGTTATTTAAGTAAGTTTTATAAATTAGTTTATATTATTAACAAGTAATTTCACTTAAAGTGGCTAATGTTTCAAACTTACTTATAATAAAACAACAAATAATTCACATTTGTTAAACGAAAATGTTTAAGATCGCTTCTGTAATTTCCCGATATCCGAGTAAACAACTGAGAGTATTGCATTCCACGCAAACTCATACTCAAGGATTCTGATAGAGGTATATAAATTTAGAAGTTGACAGGTATATTAAGTATAAACTTTTTAAAGTATTAAATGTTATATATTTATAATATAGAAATAATATAATAATTATACTTATGACAGAACTAGAAGCGTTACAGAGCCGACATTCGGTAAGAAAATATCAGGACAGACCTTTAGCTGAGGATGCAGTTTCAGCACTACGCAAGGAGATAGATAAAATAAATAAAGAGGGGAACCTGAATATGCAATTGGTGCTTGACGAAAGAAAGGCATTCAAGGGTTTTCTATCTTATGGTACTTTTTCCAATGTTGCGAACTATATAATGGTAGTTGGTAAGAAATCAGATTCACTGGAATATCGAGCCGGATATTATGGTGAGAAACTTGTTCTGTACGCACAAAGTATAGGGCTAAACACATGCATGGTAGGTCTTACTTACAAGAAGGTTGACGGAGCATTCAGTGTTGGCAGTGATGAAAAGGTTGTGCTTTGTATAGCCATTGGTTATGGAGAGCCGGACGGGTATAAGACACATAAGATCAAACGTCCTGACCAGGTGAGTAACGTCAATGCAGATTCTCCTGAATGGTTTAAGGCGGGTGTAGATGCAGCTTTGCTCGCACCTACTGCAGTAAATCAACAGAAGTTCTATTTCGAATACGTTCCGGAGAATAAAGTTAAAGCGATAAAAGGCACGTCATTGGTTGGGTATACAAAAATAGACCTGGGCATTGCTATGTATAATTTCGAAATTGGTGCCGGAAAAGAGAATTTTCAGTGGATTGAGAACTACAGTTTATAAGCTGTAGTTCAGTTTTCGGTTTTCGGATATCAGTTTTCTGTAGGGACGCGATTCATCGCGTCCGATTATGATTATAATGTGCGATTAATCGCGTCCAATGATAATGTCGGAGTTCCGTAGGGACATGGCGTGCCATGTCTAATTAGTTTAGTTGTTCTTTTAACGGGTCGAGCCAATTTTGCTTCCTCCCAATCTTTATCTTGAGAGGAAATAACCTAAATAGACCATGAAGAATCCGACAAGTACACTTGAACCGGTATATAAAAGAACAGACAAGTTTTCTGTTCCGCTGAAAAGGAGATAATTTTCATTCATGAAAGTGGAGAAGGTCGTAAAGCCTCCGCAAAATCCGACTGTGAGGAATAGACGCAATCCATCATTCATGTAGCCACCTTTATCAAGATAACCATAGACCAAACCGATTATCAAGCATCCTATTACATTCACAATAAATGTTCCCCAGGGGAAAATTGTGTCGCAAACTGTCTGAATTCCCTTACTAACTAAATATCTCAAAACTCCTCCTATGCAACTTCCACATCCAACCCAAATTATATTCGAAACAACGTTGTTCATAATATTCTATTTTTTAAGCTATGGCATCCAATAATAAGGAGATTTCTTTCTATGTTCTGCCACCCATTTCCGAAGATAATCAAGCGTTTTAACATTATATGCTATTACTGCCTCATAATATTCCACTCCATGAATAACTTCATCCTCGGACGTTTCATATTTAAGACGTAGAATCGTATCCCGCTGAGCATCAGACATAGTTTCTACTATTCGCGCTGCCATCCTCTCGAAAAATCCATCATACTCCGTGCCCTCTTCAATATGAATGATATCAAATTTCCATATTTCACCATTCTTATCGCTATACTTCACATGCCACGCCATGCAGTGCTCATCGGTATGGAGGCCATTGATACTCATGATATCAACAACGCCGGTAAGTGCAGACATCTTCGCTGCAATTGCGAAGCTACTTTCTTCAGTGATATTCTTTGAATATACATGAAGGTCAATATCGTTGTGGGTTACCAACAGTCCCATTTTCAAGGAACCTACAATATTTACCCTGCATCCGGCGTTTTCCCACACCTGAGGAATTCCGGAATCTGCGTAGACTCTGAGAGCCTCAGACTGTCTCTCTAATGCATAACGATTTATTTCTTCTTGTTTCATCTTTGTTAAGATTTGATAAATCTGCAAAGATAATCAAATTTAAGTAATTAACACCATAACCTAACTTTCAAACTTACTCATTTAAGCAAATATGGTTTATAGCTACGATATAATTCAGAATTTTATTAAATTCGCATATGAAAAAGATCAAAAAGCTGAAGATTTGTGATTGGATACTACTTATCCTTACCCTCTGCATCTTAATATCTGGTGTTTATCTCGAAGCAATCGGAGGTAGGGTAGAGTTGTGGATATGGATTCATATCTTTATTGGCATATTATTTTTCACCCTCATTTATTACCACATCTTCCTGCATTTCGGCAAGACCAACTGGTTTTCAAAATTCAGCAAGCTAAAAAATCAATTCACACGCATTTTGTGGTGGATAGGGATCATCACGCTACTTACCGGAATCATAGCAACCGCACATTGGGTAACAACCACGGTACATTCCCCGATAGGAGGTGTTCACGGCAAAATAGGCTTCCTGATGATAATCCTATGCGCCTTCCACCTCTTTAAAAGAATCAAATTCCTCCACTAACCAATAGAATTTAATTATCCCTAAGCTCTTCGATCAACTCTTCTAAGATATAATCGTCACTCCTTAACTGCAGACCATATTTCGGATCTATCATTTGCTCATATACCTTTGTAGTGTAATATAGATCAAGAGCTCTCTGAGGCGATATTTTAAGAGTATCTGCCAAGAGCATTATTATTCGGGTCTGTTTCCGCCACAATACACTGTCTCTCATTTCTTATTTTTCTTTATTCCGGTACAATCTCTGAATATTTGAAGTTTAAATATTCATCTATAATTTTTTGATTAAGAATACAAATCTGATGATTGACTTTCTTATATCGAAGCTGTCCGAGTGCCTGTTCTGCAGTTATGACACCGTTCTCATAATCCTCCACGGTATCAATAACGTTATCATTTGCCACACCACCCTCCACAATATCAAATTGTTTCTGCATCTCACCTCCTCTTCTACAATCAATCACATATTCAAGCCATTCGAGATTATAGCATTCAAAAATCTTAATTCTAAAACCTTTGTTTCTGATTGAACTATAGTCTAAAGAATATATGGAAACAATGGGGTGCTTATTTCGTCCTTTCCTTTCTGCAATAGTAACTGCCCATGCCGTTGCCTGGTCGTGCAGATTTGTAAGATAGAAACCTTGACCAAAATCTACATTTTTTCGCCCAAGACCGACCAAGGGAGAAGATACGGCTACATATGATCCGTGATAGAGTGTTATCATAATTCCGCCTCCCAATTTAGAAGTGTTTCACTAATGTCATCAGCTACCCAATCAAGACTTTGGGTATGAAGTTCTTCATATCTTTTTATAAGTCTGTTTTGAATTAAGCCTTGTTTACTCAATCTATCATGCATCTCTTTACCAGAGATGCCTAACTTACGGGCACCGCTTTCAATCGCCATTACGGCGAAATGTATCCTACGGTATATGTCGCTATTAATATCCATGATCCAAATATAAGAATAAAATATTAATAAATAAAACCTTATCCCTCGTTTTGCGTTTCCATTCCGTGATTTGGCGCGTTTCCATTCCGAGGTGTGGCGCATTTCCAGAATATAGAGGGTAGTGGCGCTAATCCATGCGGTCGCGGTAATCCTCGTATGTATATTCTCTAAGCAATTGCGGATTACCATCAATGGGTTGATACCAGATGGAAGGATGCTGCACGCCATTGAACATGTTGGTCTTTACAGTAGTGTAATGGTTCATGTCTAACAGTGTAAGCCTATCACCAGGTTGCAGAGGCTTTTCAAATTTCCAAGTACCTACAAAATCACCACTCAAACAGGAATTCCCACCTAAGCGATATTCATACCCTTCGGAATCATCAGGAAGGGATTCTGCAATCGCCGGTTTATATGGCATTTCGAGGCAGTCCGGCATGTGGCAAGCGAAGGAGGCATCAATAATTGCCGTTTTAATTCCGGCATCTTCCACGACATCGAGCACCGTTGTAACCAGATCCCCAGTCTGCCAAGTGAAGGCGCTTCCCGGTTCCATTATCAACTCAAGATGCGGATACTTTGCATGAATCTTATTTAAAAGGTTTACAAGATGATCAGTATCGTAATCCTTCCTTGTTATCAAGTGACCTCCACCCATATTGAGCCACTTAGCCTGTGGAAGTAGATGACCGTATTCTTTTTCAAAAGCCTCCCATACCTTTTCCAGATCATAGCTCGACGATTCGCATAAAGCATGGAAATGGAGGCCCTCAAGGCCCTCCGGAAGGGTGTTGCCAATATTCTCAACCTTCTCACCAAATCGTGACCCGGGAACGCATGGGTTATAGATGTCAGTTTCAATTACACTGCAATGCGGATTAACCCGTAGGCCGGCTGATACATGTTTTTCAGGATGTGAGGCATTATATTGTGCTATCTGCTCCTTGAATTTGTTAAACTGAGCCAATGAATTGAAGGTAATATGAGTGCTACCTTTCAGGAATTCAGGGAAGGTAGCATCTGTATATACCGGACAATATGAATGAACTTCATTACCCAAGTAATCAAGAGAGAGCTTCATCTCATTGAGAGAACTGGCAGTGGAAGCAGTGAAATATTTAGCAATAACGGGGAACGTCTTCCATAGTGCATTTGCTTTAAATGCCATGATGATATTGACGTTACCACGTTCCGCAACATCCTTCAGTTTCTGCATATTTCTCTCCAACCGATCTTGATAAACAATATAGAACGGAGTGGGAATCTTCTCAATTTTATCCATACCTTTTGAATTATCCATTGCGTATTATATTAATTTCCAAGTATTTCAAACTTGGCAAATTTCAAAAGCAGTTTCTTAACACCCATTATTCCGAAATCTACGGTGATGCTTGGTTCGCCCTGAACCGCCGTGATATTCGTAATTTCACCTATTCCAAGCTTGGTATGTTCTATTTTCATACCTATGGCAAGTTCACTAACGGTGTGCATCGGTTTAATTCCGGAGCCGACATTAGCATTCGCATTTATTCGGCTTAGCGCTTGCCTGCCATAATCAGGGCGATTGGACGCAGGCGCATTACTCCTATATTTATCCGGATTAAAACCAGTTTTACCAACTCTTCCGCGAGAGGAATAGTTAGCTATAGGATTTATGAATTTTCCTCCATCATCATCTATATTTACAGAGGAAACCATTTTGAGATACTTCGGGTCGATCTCACTTAAGAATCGGGAGGGACGAGTAAAAACTGTCTGGCCATTACGGAAACGGGATCCGGCATAAGTTATAGTACACGTTTTCATTGCTCGAGTAATGGCAACATAAAGCAACCGACGTTCCTCCTCAACTTGCGCGAGTGAATCCATTGACATCGCAGACGGGAACAGTTCCTCTTCGACGCCAACGATATACACATGAGGGAACTCAAGTCCTTTAGCTGCGTGGGCTGTCATCAAGGTTACTTTCGGTTCATTGTTCTCCTCCTTCTCATCTTGGTCCGTAGCGAGCATAACCTCTGAGAGGAAAGTGCGCATGCTTATATCAGAATCAATTTCCGATTCTTTTTTTTCATCAACAAAATCTTTTAATCCCGCCAAAAGCTCCGACAGGTTCTCTTGCTTGCTGATACTTTCAGGAGTATTATCATGTATCAGGGAGGATAGGATTCCGGTTCGATTATAAATTAGCTGTCCTAATTCATAGGCATTGGATTTCTCATTATCCTCAATGAAAAGCTTGATCAGATCTGCGAAGAGCTCCAACTTCTTCTTTGTACCGCTATTCACCGGGAGATTATACTGATCCATAGAGGAGAGTATAGTCCACATACTCGTCTCGTTCTCTACAGCACAAGTCTGAAGTTTCTTAAGAGTTGTTTCACCAATACCACGCGCGGGGTAATTAATCACTCTGCGCAAAGCCTCATCATCATCCGGATTCACCGCCATTCGGAAGTAAGCAATCACATCCTTAATTTCTTTGCGCTGATAGAATGAGACACCTCCATAAATTCTGTAATTGATATTCCTTTTACGGAGAGCTTCTTCAAGAACGCGGCTTTGAGCATTGGTACGGTAAAGAATGGCATAGTCATTAAGAGAACCATGATTTTCCAATAAAGACTGAGAGATCCTTGTTGCAACCATATAGGCTTCCTCCATATCAGAATATGTCCGGATAATCTCTACAGGAGCACCAACTTCATTTTCGCTATACACATTCTTTTTCAGCTGATTTGCGTTTTTAGCGATCAGACTGGAGGCAGCATTAACAATATTTTGTGTTGAGCGGTAATTGCGTTCAAGTTTAAAGATATGCAAACCCGGATAGCGTTTCTCCAAATTGATGATATTACTGATATTGGCGCCTCGGAAAGAATAAATGCTCTGAGCATCATCTCCCACAACGCATAACTTATTATTTTCTCCAACGAGCTGGGATACAATCATATGCTGGGCAAAGTTTGTATCCTGATACTCATCAACAAGAATGTATTTAAAGAATTCCTGATAATGGCGCCGGATATCCGGGTTATTATGAAGCAAAAGATTCATATAAAAGAGGATATCATCGAAATCCATGGCATTTGCCTTCTTGCATCTTTTGGTATACGCCAGATACACAGCTCCTGTCATGGGACGGCGTGCACGTTTATTCGCTTCAGCGATATCCTTGTCATCAAGATATTGCTCCGGAGAAATCATTGCATTCTTAGCATTTGAAATTTCAGAAAGCAACGTAGATGTTTTGTATATTTTGTCATCAAGCTGCATATCCTTTACAATCAACTTAATCAATGATTTGGAATCAGAGGTATCATAGATTGTAAAACCGGGTTTAAAACCGAGCAGTTCAGTATGGGATCGTAATATTCTCAGGAACAACGAGTGGAACGTTCCCATCCATAAACGGGAGGAAACATTAAACGGCACGAGATTCCCCATACGATCCTTCATCTCGCGTGCAGCCTTATTTGTAAATGTAAGAGCCATGATGCGATAAGGCTCATAACCATTGGCGAGGAGATCGACAATTTTATATGTAAGAACCCTTGTCTTTCCTGAACCGGCACCCGCTATTATCAATGACGGACCATCTTTATATTCTACCGCTGCCCGTTGCTGCGGATTCAAGAAATCGAGATAATTATAACTTATTTCAGCCACTTTTTAGTTTTCAGAGATAGTTTCACCTGCAATCCCATAAACAGGGATTGTGGGCAGAAAATTATAAGTTTCGGTCTGGTAATCTATCACACAGCAATAATGGTTCAAACCGTTTGATACAATAAGATATTTAGCCTTAAGAATCATGTTATATCTGACGATTTGGTCAAATGTCTCCTGTGTTATTTTCACGTCAGGAGCTTTAAATTCCACTATCAGCAGGGGTGTCCCGTCAGGACGGAACACTACCGTGTCACATCTCCTCTGCATTCCATTTAGTTTGATGCCTATTTCATTTGCCATCAAGGACGCAGGGTAATGAAATTCATTTCGCAACCACGCGGTAAATAACTGCCTGATATACTCCTCGGGAGTAAGTGCGACATATTTTTTACGCAAGGGATCAAACACCTTACGCAGACCATCCTCTTCCTTTACCCGAAGAGGGGATAGGGGGATATTCAGTTTCAAGGATAGTGCTCCTATTTTTTATTTACTATTAAATTAGCTCCTTTGTACTCGGGATCGAATATTGAATTCAGAAGATCTGCAAGTCTAAGACCACCTTTGAGGAATTGAGACTCAATCACCGGTGTCCATTCAGCTATATAATCATAACTGATATTACTGTCTTGTGGAGTTGAATTGTAGACTTTGGTAGCAATCTTAAAACATTCCTCACCCCATTTTTCAGGAGTTCCATCAGCAATAATCTCCTGTTGACGCTCTGCATCGGCACGGTCTATCTGCTGTTGCCATTCCGTATAGGTCCATTTATGTCCGGCTTCCAACAGTTTGGAATCCCATACTGAGTGAAGATTTGATGGAGAATTAAAGAAATTCACTTTCCATTTGTTTCCACCCAGATCGCTATAATGACCCATGTGCATCGGTTGATGCACATCACCCACGAGATGTACGAGCATCTTAAGTGCGAGTGATTTCTGCTCATAATCAGCTTCAGGATTTGTCAGTACAGCCGTTTGCTCACGAATAGCCCGCACCACATCTCCATTCTCATTCAAAGGAGCTTGAGAAAATTCCACACCTGCATCAATGTTTTTGTAATGCCATGTTTTGGAGTACTTATACTTTGGAGTATTTGAAGCATTGTCCATCCAATTGGCATAATAAACGATTGATTTGCCATCCAAGAGAGCTTCTGCTGCACTTTTGGCAGTTGGAGTCAGATGATTTTCAGCTATAAAACAGATTGCATCATGACCTTTCTGACCCCATGGAAGAGCCTGAAATGATGTAGCTACGAACATGGCAAGAGCCATATAAGATTTTATTCCTTTCATTGGTATTATTTTTTCTATGATTATTTTTATACAAAAATAGGAAAAAAACGGGAGAAAATTGACTACTTTTGTAAATTCAACCTGAGAAGATGAAGAAAAACTTGATCCGAAGAGTCTTTCTTGAATTAGGAAGGTTGAAAAATATTTTGAATTTCATTGATGAACGATATATCTTTTCGAAGAAAGCCGGAATGGCTTAAAATTAGATTACCACGTGGGTTCAAGACCTCACAGGTAGTGCAATTGCTGAACGACAAGCATTTACATACCATCTGTTCAAGTGGCATGTGTCCTAATCGTGCGGAATGTTGGGGCGCGGGAACTGCTACGTTCATGATTGGCGGCAATATCTGCACACGTAATTGCAAATTCTGCAATGTTACTACAGGTAGACCCTTACCATTGGATTCCAAAGAGATCGACGATATAGTTGAATCTGTCAAACAGTTGGGTCTGAAGCACGTGGTGATAACTTCAGTTGATCGTGATGATCTGGATGATTGCGGTGCTAACCACTGGGCAAAGATGATTCGTCGACTGAAAGAGGCATGCCCGGAACTAACAATGGAGGTGCTTATTCCTGACTTCAAAGGTAAAGAGGAACTGCTCGACCTTGTTATTGCCGAAAAGCCGGACATCATATCCCACAACATGGAGACTGTGAGACGACTCACTCCCGATGTGCGCACGTTCGCCACTTATGATGGTTCTCTGAAAGTCCTGAAATATCTTGCGTCTAATGGTGTTAGGACTAAATCCGGTATTATGCTCGGGTTAGGGGAGACACGTGAAGAGATTCTCACTACCATGGATGATTTGCTTAGTGTCGGGTGTGAGATAATGACCATCGGACAATATCTTCAGCCAACAAAGCAGCATTATCCGGTTCAGGATTATATTCATCCGGATCAGTTTGCGGAATATGCTGAAATCGGAAAGAAGAAGGGCTTCAGACACATTGAGAGCGCACCAATGGTAAGAAGCAGTTATCACGCTGAGAAACATTTGCATTAACAATAAATCTATACGACATGAAAAAGTTAATCACCTGCGGAGTAGCACTTTCTATAATATCATTCAGTGCATTAGGAGCTTCTAAGAAAGTTTCTGTGCCAGACCTGCGACCGGTTCCCGGTAAAGTTTTAACTCACGACTTACCAATCATCAACCCGGTTCCGGTGAGAATAGAAAGACCCTATACCGGTGAATTGAATGCATCCGGGACAATTCCTACTAAAATAACCGTAGACAAGGATTCAAAACTGCTTCCGACTGAGTGTCGCGTGCCCGGAGGTTATCACTTATCCATAGGTCCGGATGACATAACTGCCGTAGGGTATGATGAAGATGGTGCCTTCTATGCTAAACAGACCATCAATCAGATAATGGATGATCTAAAACGCAGAAATTCTTCAGATCTCCCGATGATGGAGATTTATGACTATCCTGCATTAGGTTACAGAGGACTTGTAGAAGGATTCTATGGAAACCCTTGGAGTCACGAAACAAGGTTATCTCTGATTGATTTCATGGGAAAGCACAAGATGAATACCTACGTTTATGGACCCAAAGATGATCCCTATCATCGCACGCCATTCTGGCGTCAACCTTATCCCGAAGATGAAGCAAAGAAAATCAAGGAATTAGTTGACCGCTCAAAAGAGAATAGGGTTAATTTTGTATGGGCAATTCATCCCGGAGGCGATATCAGATGGGATGCTGCCGACACCGACAGCCTTATGAATAAATTTCAGTCAATGTATGACTTAGGTGTTCGACAATTTGCAATCTTCTTTGACGACATAAAAGGGAAGGGTACTGATTCACATCAACAGACGGCACTGCTCAATAAGGTTGCGCAGGAGTTCATTGCCTCTAAACCCGACATGAAAAACTTGATTGTATGTCCAACTGATTACGCTCAAAATCGTGCCGATGCTTCTCCAACCGGTCAGCTTACGGTTTATGGTCAGGAATTGGATCCCTCGGTAGAAGTTTTCTGGACGGGAAAAGTAGTTTGCGGAGATATCGAACCGGAGTCTTTGGAATTTGTTGACTCCCGAATCAAGCGACCGGCACTTGTATGGTGGAATTTCCCGGTGTCAGACTACTGTAAGCATAATCTTCTTCTTGGTCCCGTTTATGGACTTGATTCAACCCTTACTAAAGATCAACTCAGGGGCATTGTAAGTAACCCGATGGAATATGGAGAGGCTTCAAAAAGTGCATTGTATGGTGTTGCTGATTATGCATGGAATCCCGTTACTTATAATTCTTTGGATAACTGGACACGTTCATTCTCAGAAGTTATGCCCGGTGCTCCGGAAGCATATGGTGAATTTGCCATACACTCAGCTGATCCTCCAAAAAATTACCGAAGAAACGAATCCTGGAATGTAGAGACATTCTCACCTCTCAACTACACTCCGGAACAATATAATGCCCTGAAATCTGAATTTGAAAAGATTAAGAATGTAGGTAATGAGATAGTGACAAAGGGTGGTAATTTACCTTTGATTCTTGAGTTAGCACCTTGGCTTGTAGAATTTGAGAATCTCGGTCAGAGAGGTTTATTGGCGTTGGAGTTGATTAAAATAAAAGAAAGCGGAGATAATGACGCTTTTCTGAAAGCCTATAACTATCTCAATAATCTGAATAATGTTCAAGCCGAAGGATTTATGAATCACAGAAGTGGAACATTAAAGCTGCAACCCTTTGTAAACAGTGTCCTTGCGGAGCTCAATCCTAATAAATAAGTTATATCATCACTATTTGTGAATCATAGTTTAAAAATAATAGACTTCGGATTAAGCAGGTACAGAGAGATTTGGGAAGAGCAGAAGAAGTTATTCAACTTGCTCATCTCTCTTAAGCAAACTCATCAACCAATTACAGAGGAATTTCTGATGTTTGGTGAGCATAAACCTGTTTATACTCTCGGCTTTCATGGTAATGAGAAGAATTTACTTGTAAGTGAAAGCCAGTTAATGAAGGCGGGAACCGAGGTGATTAGGATTGAACGGGGTGGGGATATCACCTATCACGGCCCCGGACAATTGATAGTTTATCCTATTATTGATCTTGATGCGCGGAAAATGAGTGTCAAAGAATACATGTGGGCACTCGAGGAATGTGTGATAAGACTGATAGCAAATTATGGTATCAAAGGGGAAAGAGTAGAGGGCGCAACAGGCGTCTGGATTGATAAAGGGACTCCAGATGAGAGGAAAATCTGCGCTATGGGAGTGAAATGCCGCAGACATATTACCATGCACGGCTTAGCTCTGAATGTAACTACAGATCTAATAGCTTTCAACCGGATAAATCCCTGCGGATTCATTAATAAAGGGGTAACTTCCATAGCTAAAGAGATAACGAGGGAAGAAGGGACAGTCATCCCAAGTATGGAAGAAGTGAAACAGAAATTTGTAGAACTTTTTAATAGCATTTTTAAAATATAAGTCATAGTGAAGCACTGGAAAAGGATATACAAGATTATGCGAAGCATACTGTTTTCCGCAGCATTAACTGCCGTGGGACTGTATGCTTTACTTTTCATTGTCATATCTTTACCACCTGTGCAAAACAGTATTAGGGATAGGGGTGCTAAAGAACTTTCAAAATTCTTTAATAGCAAAGTTGAGATAGGTAATCTTCAGATTATTCCATTCAATGAAGTAAGAATCAAAGATGTAAAAATCTTTACTCCTAAGGGAGAGAAATGTGTTGAGATAGAAAACTTGGGAGCAGCTATCAGATTGTGGCGCCTGATAACTGAAGGGAAGTTTGAAATCACCTATGTTGAATTGATTGGCTTAGATGGTAAGATTTCACAAGCTACTCCTGATTCAAAGCTAAATATTGATTTTATAATCAAGGCTTTTCAACCCAAAGAGAAGAAGGAGCCAAGTCCATTTGACGTTAAGATTTACAATATAGTGATCCGAAAATCAAAAGTTTCTTTTGATAAATTGTGGATACCTAATTCTGCAGATTCATCCAAAATAGATTTTGCACATCTAAAAATAGAGAACCTGAGAGCTGATTTGGCTCTGCCTCAATTAAAAAATGATGATTTTTTGATTGATCTGCGAAGGCTCTCTTTAAAGGAGAAAAGTGGGCTTGATATTGATAAACTGAGTTTTCAGGCAGCAATCACTTCAAAAAAACTGAAAGTAGATAATTTCCTTTTGCGATTCCCTTCAACAACCATAGAGATACCTGAATTTAAACTCTCATATAAATCATTTAAAGAGATTAAAAAGTCGTTGTATGCCGAAAATCTTCCCCTCGACATACAGATATCAAATCTCAATTTTTCAGATTTCCATAGCTTGGAGCCTAAATTGAGTTCTATCCGAGGGGCTTATAACATAAATATATTGGGAACAGGGAATCTCAATAATTTAAAAATTCAGAAGATCGATATCTCTAACAATTCATCAAATCTTGGAGTAAATATATCAGGGGATATCAATAAATTAGATAATCTAAGGGAGTTTAGTGTTGAAAATCTAAAAATCAATGCCGAATGGACTCCAATTGGATTATTTAATGCAATCGGAGGATTTATTTCAAATAATCCCGAAATCGCTAATTATATAACTGAAATTGGAAATGGATCCTTGGATTGTGATGCTGAATTCGATTTAAATAAGGGGAAACTTATTTCCGGACTTGATATCCATTCTCAGGTAGGAGAGATTGGATTAGATGCTGATTGCAAATTAGGGAAATCAGGCTTATCCAATAAGATCAATGTTTCTGAATTATTATCTGACATTTCCGCAGAATTTGACCTTTACGCCACCAATTTAGCACTTGGCCAATTATTGAATCAGACTAAATTGGGTCGTACATCATTCTCCGTTGAAGGAAATATCGATAAATTAGGAAAGAAGCTAAATGGTGAAGCACATCTTGGTGTAGACTATATACAGTATAATGGTTTGCAACTGAATGCACTTGAAGCGAATATTTCAAAGCATGATGATTTAATAAATATGACGCTTCAATCTGAGAATGCCTTATTATCAATGTTGCTAAATAACGAACTCGAGATACTTCCCGACGGTAATTATAATTTGAGGGGAGACTTGAATTTGAACAATTTAGCATTGTCCTCGTT
The DNA here is from genome assembly GCA_964512705.1 of uncultured Sangeribacter sp. Classification (GTDB taxonomy): domain Bacteria; phylum Bacteroidota; class Bacteroidia; order Bacteroidales; family Muribaculaceae; genus Lepagella. The sequence goes on from CAZEJY010000008.1 coordinate 37,819, forward strand.
GGGTCTTGCTAAACCAACAGATGAACTGAGTATCAAGAGCAATGTTGCCTATGATTTAACGGGTAACAATTTGGATAATCTATTGGGACAATTCAGTATATATAATTTAAATCTCAAATCTTCTAAAATAGAAGATCTAAATATTGACCATATCTCTCTATTAGCCGAAAAAGAGGATTCGATAAAGAGATATGAAATAGACAGCGATTTCCTTTCCGGTTATATTAGCGGAGACTTTAATTTCTCGAATTTAGCAACCGTTATTAAGGGAATCATCGGAAGGTCTGTACCCAGTTTAAATAGCTATGCCTACACCACAAAGAGTTCCGATTGGGCTGAATATAAATTCAGCATTCAACCGAACGACGATCTTGCCAGACATTTAAAGCTGAATGTCCGACCTGCAGTTGATGTTACTATCAGCGGTAGCTATGATGCTTCAAGGGGTAAAGGTGATCTTGTATTAAATGCCCCTTACCTGATTCAAGGGAAAAATAAACTGATAAAGAACACATCGGTTGACTTAATATTAGATGCAACCAATGGTTTGGCTGCAACAATCAAGAGTAATCTACCGGTAAAAAACGATAGAGCATCTATACAAGTAAACTTATCATCATTTAATGATAACATGTTTACGGACATCTCATGGATGTTCGAGGAGAACAAAACAGGTAAAGGTGAGATGAAATTCTCAGCAAGTATCTCACGAAATCCTCTGAGCAAGCAACTTGAAGTCCGCACGGATGTTATACCCACCTCCTTTTTCCTGAATGGGGCGGAATGGAAGATTGACGGAAGTAAATTATACTATTCTGATAAGTATGCAAAGGTAGATAAATTTAAGATTTGGCACGGGAATCAATATCTGTCAATCAATGGAGTTGCTTCCCAACATCCGGAAGATTTACTCAATGTCGGATTAAACGATATCAATCTTGACTATATCTTCAATACCCTAAATATCAACTATGTGACCTTTGGAGGTGATGCAACCGGTGAGATCGATGCAAAAGGCCTCTTTACCGGGGAGATGGACCTCCAGACGAAATTCCTCAAAGTTCACAATTTCAGTTATAACAATACCGTATTAGGTGAAGCTGATATACGCAGTTATTGGGATAGAAAAGAGAAGATGGTTTCAATTCAGGCAGATATTGCGGAGAAAGATATCAGTAAAGTAAAAGTGAACGGTGGAATATATGTTACCCGCGATTCCCTCTCATTTGACATGTCTGCCGAACACGTCAACCTATCACTCCTCAAACCTTTTATGTCTGCCTTTACAAGCGATGTAGGTGGACGGGCATCAGGAGAATTGAAATTATTTGGTAATTTCAGTGATATAGACATGACCGGGAAAGCATTTGCTGATTCAGTATACATGAAGGTTGATTACACAAACGTGTATTATAATGCCAAGGATTCCGTCTATTTTAAACCGGGACGGATTGTTATCCCCCCATTGACTCTCCATGATAAATATGGGAATACAGCCGTTATGGAGGGATATGTCAAGCACCGTTACTTCCATGATCCGGTATTCCAATTCACCCTATCGCAAGCAAATAAAATTCTTGGGTTTGACACATCGGCTGCTGATAATCCTATCTGGTATGGAAAAATATTTGCATCGGGGCGCGGTGCACTTCATGGAGTACCGGGATTAGTCAGTCTTCAACTTGACATGACCACAGAGCCAAACAGCCAGTTCACTTTCTCCATGGAGGATACTCAGGTTGCTTCTGAATATACATTCCTTACTTTCTCTGATAGAAATAAAGTAGAGGAGAAGGTTGAGGTCAAGGAAGACTTTGAAAGTGAATTCCTAAGAAGAAACAGAAAAAAGGTTGAGGCTGAAGAGTCATCAGTCTTTGAAATGGATATTAGATGTTCTATCACCGAAGCAGCTACGTTAAATCTTATAATGGACCCGAAAGCCGGGGATAAAATTGTTGCCCATGGTTCCGGCCCCATGCAGATTTCCTATAACACCGAGGAAGATGCAATGCAGATTTATGGTAAATACACTCTTAGTGAGGGTAATTATAATTTCAGTCTCCAGGATTTGATATTAAGGGATTTCAAGATCAAGGAGGGTAGCAATATCTCTTTTAATGGAGATGTCATGAAAGGTGTGCTCGATATTGTAGCGGCTTATAGGGTGAATACGAATCTGTCGGACTTGGATAAAAGTTTCTCTACTGACAGGGATTTAAATCGAACGAGTGTACCGGTTGATGCCCTTTTGAAAGTTAACGGAGCCATGACCAACCCTGAAATATCTTTCGATATATCTTTACCCACACTGACGGAGGATGTGGAGAGAAAAGTCAAGAGTATTATCTCAACTGAAGATCAGATGAGTCGCCAGATAATTTATTTACTTGCGCTCAATAGGTTCTATACTCCGGAATATATGGGCGCAACGAGCAACGGTGGTGCTGAAATTGCTTCCGTAGCATCTACAACAGTCTCCTCTCAACTTTCCAACTTTATAGGCCAATTGACGGATAAAGTATCTCTGACTCCTTCTTTCCGAAGTGAAAAAGGAGATTTTTCAGATATGGAGGTTGACGTTGCTCTTTCCTCTCGTTTGCTTAACAACAGGTTGCTGATTAATGGTAATTTTGGCTATCGAGACAGAACGACTTCCCAGACCACTTTCATCGGAGACTTCGATATTGAATATCTTCTGAACAAAAATGGAAATTTACGCTTGAAAGCTTATAACCATTTCAATGACCAATACTATTATCTTCAGTCTGCTCTTACCACTCAGGGATTAGGTGTGATATATCGTAAAGATTTCGATAATCCCTTCAAGTTTCTTCGAAAACGCAAGAAAAATCAGGAGAAACAAACTGAAGAATCAAAGAATCAGTCGGATTCAACGAAAAATGTAAGGTAATTTGATAATTTATTCTGATAAATTAACTGCGAGATGATATATAAAGAGAATTCAAAACTAAGCGACCCGATTTTCCGCGACCCATCAATAGTGGCAGTGATGGGGAGATTTGGGATATTCCCGGGAGTTGGAGATCTCACAATAGGGGAGACTTGCGATCTGCGAGGAATAAATACCGAATTCTTTCTTGCAGTTATCAATACTTATCTGAACCCAGACTATTTTCCTGAATTATCTCCTGACAGAGATAACCTTTCAAGAGTATTGTCATATTTACAGAAGACAGATGCATACTATAAACGGGTTCAGATTCCAAATATTGACAGACACTTCAACCTTTTGCTGAATTCTTCAAATTTAACTCCCAATTCCAATGGGAACTTAGACCTTTTAAATAAGTTTTATCAAGAAGTAAAAGCAGAGATCGAGTCACTTTCTCCGACATCGCCACGTAGTCTCACTTTGGAAGATAAGATCCGGGACCTGCTATCTTTCTTTGTTGTGCATCTTAAGGGTGATTATGACCGCAATCTTTGTTTGGCAGTACTTAGCGCTATATTTGTGCTTGAAAAGGATATAATGCAAACAAACAGAATCAGGGAACGGATCTATCAGCCTTTCTGCGATTCCTCTTCTGAATCAACTATTAAAGAGATCATGGAAGACGTAAGAATCGAAATGAGATCACATAACAATCTTCCTCACTCCGGAAAACTTTCACCACGGGAAATTGAGGTACTCAGGGAATTAGCTAAAGGAAAGACCCAGAAGGAAATCGCGGATATTCTCTGTATTTCCACAACCACAGTCATAACTCACAGAAAAAATATTTCAGAAAAACTTGGCATTCGCTCAATCTCCGGATTGGCACTTTATGCTGCAATGAACGGTATAATATAACTAATTTTGGTGTGTTGGAGATAATTTACTAATTTTGAAAGTTACAAAGGGGAATTAATATAGAAATTTTCTACTAAAAAAATATATAACTATGGTAAAGAAACTTTTTGGAATTATGCTGATTTTGTTGGCATGTTTCGGAGTTTCTGCGCAACAGAATCCGCAGAATCCGGAATTACCACTTAATCCGGCAGTTAAACATGGAACGCTTCCGAATGGTTTGCAGTATTTTATATTGCATAACGCTGAACCTAAAGAGCGAGCTAATTTCTATATTGCTCAGAAGGTAGGTTCCACTCTTGAGAACCAGGATCAGTTAGGTCTTGCTCACTTCCTCGAGCACATGGCTTTCAATGGTACTTCACACTATCCGGGAAAAGCAATGCTCAACTACCTTCAGTCAAAAGGTATCCGTTTTGGCTCTGATATTAATGCATACACATCTTTTGACGAAACTGTATATCGTGTAAACAATGTTCCCACTACTGACAAAGCATTGATGGATAGTGTACTCCTTGTACTTCATGACTGGAGTTGTGCCATTTCTCTCGAAACAGATGAGATCAATGCTGAGCGCGGTGTAATCGAAGAGGAATGGCGTTCTCGTAATGATGCCAATTCCCGCATGATTGAATATGTCCTTCCTAAAATCTATAAAGAGTATCAGTATCAGCAGACTCCTATAGGTAAAATGGAAGTAGTCCGCAATTTTGCTCCTGAAGTTTTGCGCGATTACTATAAGAAATGGTATCGTCCCGATCAGCAGGGAATCGTAATTGTCGGTGACTTTGATGCAGATGAAATGGAAGCAAAGGTTAAAGAATTGTTCTCAGCAATTCCTATGCCTGAAAATGCTGCAGAAAGAAAATACCCGACAGTTAGTGATAACAAGGAACCAATTTATGATTATTTCGAGGATCCGGAATTCCAGGCTCCTATTCTTTTCTTATCATTCAAGACTGAGAAAACTCCTTGGGAGATGAGAAATACGGTTATGGGTTATCTTGGAGATAAGCTTTTGGAATCAGTCGTTGCCCGCATGATCAACAACCGTCTTGATGAATACAGTCAGGATCCTAATTGTAAATATGCTCAGGCCGGAGTAGGTTTCGGTGATTTCTGGGTGTCAAAAACAAAAGCTGAATTCAGTCTTCAGGTTGTTGGTAAAACTGAACTGAAAGAGGCATTTAACCAGGCGATGGGTATTGTTGCAAGAGCTTGCAAAACAGGATTTACGGATTCTGAATTTTCTCGCGTAAAGGATGAAATGATTTCATCTTATGAAAAGCTTTATAATGAGCGCAATAATACAAAGAGCGATGCATTGGCAAACAAGTTGATTCGCCACTTTATTGATAATGCTCCGGATCCGGGTATCGAAGCAGAGTACCAGCTCGTTCAGCAGTTGCTCAATGCAATTCCGGTACAAGCAATCAATGCTCAGGTTGCTCAGATCCTGACTCCTGAAAATCAGGTAATGATTATCACTCAACCAAAGAAAGATAACATTCCAGCTGTTTCTCAGGAAGAGATGATTCCATTGCTTGAAAACGCAATCAATGCGGAATATGAAGCGTATGTTGATGAAATCATCACTGATCCGTTGCTTACAAATATGCCTAAACCCGGCAAGATCGCAAAGGAGCAGAAAGGTGCATTTGAAAGTACAGAATTCACACTTTCCAATGGTGTAAAGGTAATCGTAAAACCAACTGACTTCAAGGCTGACGAAATCACTATGACTGCTTTCCGCGAAGGTGGTCGTCGCTCTTACACAGCAGCTCAGGCGGATAATATCAAATTGATTGATAATGCATATGAGTGCAGCAAACTCGGCAACTTTGATCAGAAGACACTGAAGAAATATCTTGCCGGTAAGCAGGTGAGCCTCGGTTTCGCAGTAGGTAACACCACAAATCAATTCTCAGGACACTCTACAGTGAAAGACCTCCCATCATTAATGGAGCTTCTTTATGCATCTTTCACTGAATTATCAGAAGATCCTGTGACTTACAATTCATTCCTTGATCAAGCCAAAACTTCTTTGGGTAACGATGATGCAAATCCTGTGAAGATCTACCGTAAACACCTTGCAATAGCAGAATATGGTAACAATCCAATGTTCACTGAGGTAGATCTTAAGACTCTTGACAATGCAAGCTATCCTGAAATGGTGAAACTGATTAAGGAAGCAACTGCTAATGCTGCTGAATACACATTCGTTTTCGTTGGTAATGTAGATGTTGAGAAACTCAAAGGTCTTCTTGAAACTTATATCGCTTCATTGCCTGCAGCAAAAGTTAAGGAGATCAAGGATCCCAAATATCCTACATCAATCACATTGGCATCCGGTCAAGTCAAGGATGAGTTCACACAGAAGATGAGTTCTCCCGTTACAATGGCTACCGATATCTACAGTGGGGATAACTTAGATTACACACCTGCTAACGCAATCATGACTTCCATGACCGGTAGAATTCTTTCAAGAGTTTATCTTGAAACACTACGTGAGGAAATGGGTGGTACTTATAGTCCATCAGCAGCCGCATACATCGATCCGACTACTAAACAATGGATCATTTTCTACAGCTTTGAGACAAATGCAGATATCCTTTCAAAGATGAATGAACGTGCTGAGAAAGAGCTTAAGGATCTTCTCAAGAACGGTGCCAAGGAGGCAGACTTCAACATGATTAAGGAAGCAAACATCAAGCAGTATGAAATTATGGTTAGAACCAATTCATATTGGAGCTCGGCTTTAAGAAATATGGTTCTCGGCATTGATACAGTCACGGGCTTCGAGGAGTTCTATAAGAATGTTACACTCGATCAACTCAATTCATTCATGAAAACCTTGAACATTGATAAGAATAGAATTCAGGTTATCATGATTGGAGAGAAAGCTGAATAAGTCTTAATAAACTTTATAAATTATTATTGTTTAGGGCAGATTTTAAAATCTGCCCTATTTTTTGTAACTTTACATTTGAAAAAGAAAATTTAAACGGAGAAATAATAACTTAAAAGAAATATGAAGAAATTTTTTGTAAGTTCGGTCGCTATGCTCAGCTTAGTTTGCTTTAGCAGTGGCGCCGCTGGAACAGCATCAAATCCTTTGATTTCTGGCTCCAATCTTCCATTCGGGACCATGCCTCTTTCCCAATTGACACCTGCTCAATATGAAGAGGGTGTTATGGAGGGAATTAAATTACAAAATGAGGAGATTAATGCGATTGTAAACCAGCGGAGTGTACCGACATTTGAGAACACTATTGTTGCTCTCGATCGCAGTGGTGAGGTACTTAACCGCTCTATACTTGCACTCAGCAACTTAGAAGCGGCTAATGGTGATGACGCCATCATGGAAGTTCTTGCAAAAGTAACTCCGGCATTATCTCAGCATTCAAGTAGCATCATGCTGAATGAGCGTCTCTTTGATAGAGTTAAACAGGTTTATGATAATAAGAAACTCGACACATCCCTTACTCCAGAGGATATACGATTAATAGATAAGACCTATCTCGGCTTCGTTCTTTCCGGTGCCAATCTGCAAGGAGAAGATAAGGAGAAATACAGAAAACTGAATTCAGAGTTATCAGACTTGACAGTAAAATTCGGACAGAATGTTTCTAATGCAATGAAAGATCCGGCTCGTCGTTTATGGCTGAAGGCCGATGATCTGGAAGGTCTGCCGGAATCAATGATCAAAACCTACAGAGCCGCCGCTAAAGAAGCTTTGGAAGCAGAAAATAAGCCGGACGATGAGTCATTGTATATGGTTTCTATCTTCGCGCCATCTTATAGTCCTTTCATGAAATATGCTAAGCGTCGCGATCTTCGTGAAAAGTTATATAAATTATATAACTCAAGAAATATGGGCGGTCAATATGACAACACAGCTATTCTGAGGGACATTGCAAACGTGCGTCTTGAATTGGCTCAACTGATGGGCAAAAAGAATTTCGCTGAATATCAGTTGCAAAATACCATGGCAAAGACCCCTGAAGCTGTAATGGAATTCCTTAATAACCTTAAGGATAATTATACAGAGCCTATGAAAGGGGAGTTGAACGAGATTCAGACTTATGCTCAGGCAACGGAAGGTCCGGACTTTACTTTAATGCCATGGGACTACAGTTATTGGGCTGATAAACTCAAGAATGACCGCTATGCATTCAACGATGAGGATATGAAACCTTATTTTGAGCTCAACAACACCATCAATGGTGTATTTGGTCTGGCTACGAAACTCTATGGCTATAAATTCGTTGAAACCAATAAGGTAGATAAATATCATCCCGATGTAAAGGTATATGAAGTTTACGAAAAGGATGGTAAGCTTCTTGGCCTTCTCTATGCAGACTTCTTCTACCGTGGTGGTAAAAGTCCGGGCGCATGGATGACTGAGTTCCGAGGCGAAACTAAAGATGACAATGGAGTAAAAGAGATTCCATTGATCTCAATTGTTTGTAATTTCTCCAAACCTGTTGGAAATGACCCGGTACTCCTAACACCAATGGAGGTTGAGACTTTCCTTCATGAGTTTGGACATGCTCTCCACGGTTTGAGCTCAGAGGCTAAATATGCTTCTCTTAGCGGAACAAATGTTGACCATGACTTTGTTGAGCTCCCATCACAGTTTAATGAGAATTATCTTACTGAGAAGGAATTCCTCGACGGTTTTGCAAAGCATTACAAGACCGGGAAGAAAATGCAGAAGGAATTATTGGAGAAATTCATACGAGCATCTCAATTTGGAGCTGCATACGCATGTATGCGTCAGCTTGGTTTCGGATTCCTTGATATGGGATATCACACTATTGAAACTCCACTCAGAGCATCAGCAGATCTTGAGTTGTTTGAGAAAAACGCACAGGAGCCTGTTAAGTGTTTCGATGCTGTTGAAGGTTGCATGACCTCTCCAGCTTTCGGTCACATTTTCTCCGGTGGTTACGCAGCAGGTTATTACGGTTACAAGTGGGCAGAAGCACTCGATGCTGATGCATTTGCAGCTTTCAAGGAAACAGGAATCTTCAATCCTAAGACTGCCGCTAAATTCCGTAAACTTCTCCAATCAGGAGATACCGTTGATCCTATGGAGCTTTACGTTGAATTCCGTGGGAAGAAACCTACCGTAGATGCATTGATGATTCGCGACGGAATAAAGAAATAAATAAATCATTTTTCATAACTAAAATTTTAGGTTATAGGGAGTTGTGTCCGTGAGGATGCAACTTCTTTTTTTTGATTATATTCACAAGAAATCAGTATTGAGTCTTATTACAAAGGATTGTGTGTCAGATACTAAATTCGGGTGCATCTAAGGAGAAGAGGAGACTCTTGTTTTCCCATCCTGAAACCGAATATAAAGTCATTAGAGCCCTCTTTTGTCTTCAATTTTTTCTTCAGCTCGGCAGCTGAAAGAGGGTAGTTTCTAACCGCTACATTTAGTGGTAAATTTTTAAGCCCAGCAACATCTCGCTTTTGAATTACTACAAGATTAGAGAAAATCTTACCTGGGAAATCTTCATATAATGTTTCGGCAACATAAAGAGAAGTATTTGGCGAGACCTTCTTCATTCCGGAATATCTTTTACATAAGGCACCACTGGAATTCAACTTCATTAATCCGGCATTGGGTTCATAAAGAAAGTAATTGTCATGCAGTTCCGGTTCCTCAGCTATTGGAGCAGCATTATCGGTGAGCTCATCAGGCGTAAATAAATCAGTTCTGAACTCGCCATCATTACTGATTTCAACTAACTTTACACCCTCATAGACGGAATTTTTTTCAACTTCTACCAACACTTCCTTGCATTCTCCACCTTTGACAACTATATGTATTTTCTTGACATCTGATAGTTCTCTTTTAATCTGAGAGATATCCAATAGGGGAGATGCCTTGATTAAAATCCTATCGGAGAGCGAGAATAATTGCTGAAGATTTTTGACAACATCTGGTTCGCAATCCTGAAATGAATAAGTGCGCTTATTATCTGTATCCCTGCGTGCCGGATCGATAAAGACCAAATCAAATCTTTCGGAGATATCTTTCGTATATTCGATTGAATCTGCACACACAACTTTCAGCTGGTCATTTAGATTAAGTAGTTCGGTATTATGTTTTAGAATCCGGCTCTTATCCTTATTTAATTCAATAGCCGTTACACTTGCACCTACAATTGCAAATGTCATGGCATCTATGCCGAGTCCGGATGTCATATCAATAACCTTGCTGTTCTTATTAACTAAAGATGCATGATATTTAGCTACTTTCTCATCGGTAGATTGCTCCGATGAGATCTTATCAGGAAATAAGAATCGGTGATTCTTTAAAAATGATGGTATTTTCTTAGAGCAATGTCTACGGAGCGAGATTTGCAATATTGCAAAATCAAGAGAAAAATTAAAATCATGTTTCCCATATTTCAACTTTAATGATAAGGGATCACAGTTTTTGAACTTATCAATAAATTCGAATAGTTCGTCATATATGACTTCAACTTTATCACTTATCTCCATGCTCCTTATAAATTATCTGTATCAGACATGATCAAATATTAATGCAAATTTACAAAGAATTGAAATTTTTTAAAAATTCAAGATTATATTCTCCTCTATTTTGATTAAATTTGCATATTATGTTGAAAAATTTAAAATCATATATAGCATCATTTCTCATAACTTTTGTAGCCCTATCAAGTTTCGGGAGCGAACCTGATAAAATCTATACGATCGTGATAGATCCCGGACATGGAGGTAAAGATGTCGGAGCAGTTGATAACGGACAGAAGGAGAAAGAGATAAATTTAGGTGTAGCCACGAGATTATCGAATCTTATAAAGAAAAATCTGCGCAATGTAAAAGTTGTTCTGACACGTAGCGATGACTCTTTTATCACCCTACAGCAAAGAGCTGAAATTGCCAATAAGAATAAAGGTGATCTTTTTATCTCCATTCACACAAACTCTGTAGATAAAACCAATCCTAATAGAAAAAATGTTGAAGGTGCGAGTGTCTATGCCCTTGGACTACATAAGGACCAAAATAATCTTCAGGTTGCTCGTAGGGAAAACTCCGTAATCGAGCTTGAAAATAATTATGAGCAGAAATACAGCGGCTTTGACCCTAATCGTGATGAGTCATATATAATTTTTGAAATGGCTCAAAAGAGTAATCTCAATCACAGTCTGAAATTTGCCAATCTCGCACAGAAGAACCTTGTTTCAAAAGCCGGAAGAAAGGACAAAGGGGTTAAGCAGGCAGGATTCTGGGTACTTTGGGCAACTTCAATGCCTGCAGTATTAGTGGAACTTGATTTTATTTGTAATCCTACCTCAGCGGAGTTCTTAGGCTCCGAGAAAGGGCAGGAGAAGATGGCTCAGGCTTTGTACGATGCTGTCGAGAAGTATATAATCAATACTACAAATAATTCAGCCAAAGCCGTTGCGGAAAGTGATTCCAAGAATTCGGCTAATGAAAATAAGCATCAGCAAGAAAACATTAACAAGGGTGCTGAGGAACATGTGATGCCCACTCTTATGGAGGTTGAGCCTGAAATTAAAGAGATCAATGTATCCAATCAGGGTTCTTCGAGAGCGGCAGTTTCAACCTCAAGAAAGAGAAGATCAATAAGTGCCAAAAGGAATTCAGAACAACAGGATTATGAAGCTCAAGTGTTGGATATACGTTCTGAGACGGATCGAATGCTAATAACTTCAAAAGTTGAATCACCGCAAATCGAAGAGGAGATTATTACACAACGTTATCAGCCTGTGACTAAAAAGAAGTCAAAAGGTGGTAAGAACGTTGCAAAAAATAATGTTCCTTCAAAAAAGGCGGACATCAAAGCTGGCGATAAAAGAATTGTAAATAATCAAGTAGTTTATCTGAATAAGGGAAATAAAGGGAATGCAACAATAGTGGTTGCTACGAACAATCCTGAGAAAGAAGTTGCAAAAGCTCAAGAAAGTAAATCAAGCCAAACTATTTCGAGGGTTGCGGCCATGCCTGATAATACACTCAGTTCTTCAACGCAATCCAATGCACAGCCTCCAATGAATGCGAAAAGATCAGCTTCAAGAACAATATATAAAATTCAATTACTGGAGAGTGAAGAGTTCTTAAAGCAGAACGATGAAAAATTTTGTGGGCTCAAGCCAATTAAAACATTTAAAGAGAATAATATTTACAAATATACATACGGAGAGAGTGAGAATAAAGATGAGATAGAGTCTATGCTTAATGAAGTGAAATTACTCATTCCACAAGCTCATATAATATCAAGTCATAGATAATTGAACTTCTTTTTTTTCAATTTCGTTTAATAAATAAATATATTTAAGGTTATGAAAAAGTTAGCTACTAAAGAATTAATAATAGGTATTTCTGTAATTGCAGCTATAGTGATTCTCTTTTTCGGTATTGATTACCTGAAAGGAATCAATCTATTTAATCCGGCGAACTTCTATTATGCATATTATGATAAAGTGCCTGAATTAGAGGTTTCAGCGCCCGTGAGCATAAACGGATATAAGGTAGGTCAAGTCAGAAGTATCGAATTTGACTATGAGCATCCTGGAAAAATCAAAGTTCAGTTAGCTCTAAATAAGAATCTGAGAATTCCTGAAGGATCAAAAGCATACTTGGGATCGACTCTGATGAGTGGCGCATACATAAACCTGACTCTTGGTCAGAGCGACAAATACTATGAAATAGGAAGTGAAATTCCTACTGTAGAGAGTTCTAATTTGATGGATGCCCTGACGCAGGATATGCTTCCCAGTATTTCTGCAGTAATACCCAAAATTGATTCATTAATGGTTAATTTGGTAAAACTTACCGGAGATCCGGCATTAGCTCAGTCCATTAACCGCTTAGATATAATTACAGCTAATCTTGCTGCTACATCTGCAAGTTTAAATAAAACGGTAGGTAGAGATGTTCCTATGGTCATGAGAAATGTGAATAACATAACTTTGGGTGTCGACACAGTTGTCTCTAATTTAGGTGATCTTTCAGCACAACTGAAGTCCCTTCCTTTGAATGCAACGGTGCAGAATGTAGAATCCCTTACAAAGAACCTGAACGATTTCTCATTGCAATTGAAGAATCAGAATTCAACACTTGGCAAACTCACAAACGATCCTGAACTCTACGACAGACTTAATCAGGTTGCCAATGATGTTGATTCACTTATCGTAGATATAAAGAAAAATCCTAAACGATATATTAGCATTAAGCTTTTATAAAATTGCCACATGAAGAACTTATTAGAACAATTTAAGTCAGCTCTCAATAATTGGTTTGAGACTTCCCCGATGAATCGTGTTTCTGAAGAAATGGCAATTTCACCTGAAGACATCGGCAAAAAAATGTATGATAATCCTATCATCGCAATAGGGGATGTTAATGACTCCATGTGGGAAGAATTAAAGAAAAAAGAAGCTGTCGGCTCAATCTTTGTCGCACCAAAGGAGTGGATGCCAGAGAGCAAAACCGTGATATCCTATTTTGCTCCATTCTCTGATTTTGTCATTGATGGTAACTGTCAGGACAGCGTGGAAGTAGGAAACGGCTGGCTTTATGCCCGAATTGAGGGTCAGGCATTTCTGACAGAAACAAATCATTTCATTGAAAGATGGTTTAAAGAGCATGGCGTAAAAGCATTTTCTCCATACGCCAGTGATAAGTTCGATTATGTCTTTGAACCAGGTTCATCAGAAACTATCAAAGATCCTGAGGTTTCTTTTACAAGTAATTGGTCGGAAAGACATGTAGCATATGTTTGTGGACTGGGTACTTTCGGACTTTCTAAAGCACTGATTACAGACTTGGGAGTTTGTGGCCGATTTGGAAGTGTTATTACAGATGCTGGCTTCCCGGTTACAGAGAGAAAATATAAAGATATCTACGAGTATTGCTTGATGTGCGGAGAATGCTGCAAATGCCCTGCAGATGCCATTAGTTTGGAGACAGGAAAATCTCATCATCTCTGTACTACGTACTTCGACACTCTCAGGGTGAAATATGCTCCGCGTTACGGCTGCGGTAAATGCTACGTTAACGTTCCGTGTATGAAGACTCGACCATAAAACTGTCTTAACCATCTATTGCAAAAGTAAACGAAGGGGAACTTAGTTGGTGTTACCTATCATAAAATCAGGTAGCAAACTTTCACTCAATTCTAAAAAAAATTTTTTTTAAGAATTTCAAATTGATTATCATATAATTATTATTATTTTAAAACTTCCAAATTAATTACCTATTTTTTTTTAGAAAAATTTGTTATTATTTTGTATTCCTGATTATGACCACGGACTTCAAAAATAAATGGCAAGAATGCTTATCGCTGATAAAGGATAATATCGGCGAAAGTAGGTTTAACACATGGTTCACGTGTGCTAAACCCGTGGCGTTTACCGGGGACAAATTGACGCTCCAGCTTCCCTCTATGTTCTATTATCAGAAATATGAGGATGATTTTTACGGGATTCTGACCTCTGCATTAAGACGTATATTCGGTCATAATGTCAACTTAGAATACGAGATCAGGGTAGTCAAAAATGATAATAAGTCAAAGGTTAATATTGAAAGTCCCCAAAAGTCTCCGGTATTAAAGAATAAGCTTGCAGCCTCCTATCAGAAGGAACCGGTGGAGAAACGTGAGGTTAATTTTGATTCTCAGCTTAATTATAATCTCAACTTTGAAAATTACTGCAAAGGGGAGAGCAATAGATTGCCGGTTACAATTGCAGAATACATTGCAGAGAATCCGGGTAAGCAGGAATTCAATCCCTTCTTCCTTTATGGTAGCGTGGGGGTCGGAAAGACTCACCTCATGCAAGCCATAGGTATTCGAATCAAAGAGAGGAATCCTAATGCTAAGGTGCTTTTTGTGCCAATGCGTCAATTCCAGACATTATATCAGAACGCAGTAATAGCTAAAGATATACCTACATTCATCAATTGGTTCCAACAGATGGATGTGATCCTATTTGATGACTTGCAGGAGTTATCAAATAAAACGGGTACTGCAGAAGCACTTTTCCCGATATTCAATCACCTTCAATTAAATAGGAAGAATATTATTTTCACTTGCGATAGGCCTCCAATGGAATTGGATGGTATCTCTGATCGCTTGATTGACCGATTCAAGTGGGGTGTGGTTGAACCACTGGAAAAACCTGACTTTGAGTTAAGAAAGAAGGTTCTGACTTTCAAATCCAAGAAGAATGGTCTCGGTTTACCTGAAGAGGTAATTAATACGATTGCTGCAAATGTCGATGGTTCGGTTCGTGAACTGGAGAATATAGTGAATGGGCTCTTAACCCGTTCCATTGCAAAGAATGAACCTATTACTGTTGAACTTGCGAATGAGGTTATGAGTCATGTCGTAAAGAAATGGGAAAAGAAGCCTGTTAATTTCGATATGATTGTAGAGTCAACTGCAGAGTATTTCAATATCAGCGCTGATGCGATCTTTTCCAAAAGTCGCCTGAGAGATATCGCCGATGCTCGCCAGATCATCATGTATCTTAGCCAAAAGCTCATTTCACTGTCATCTCCTGCAATCGGAAACAAATTGAACAGAAAGCATGCTACCGTGCTCCATGGCATAAATTCTATAAAAGACCGCTTGAGTTATAGCAAAGATCTGAATCAAGCAGTCTATACGATTGAGCAAGATATCTTAAAATAATATCAAGGAGTGTTATATTTTATTATAACACTCCTTCATTACATATTATACATATCAATTTTACGAGATTATTCCTCCATCTTGACGCTATCCAACATGAGATCCAAAGTCAATGGATCGGCTCCTAATTGAACCAGAAGAGGAAAATCAGCTACAAAATCTCTGTCGAATTGTTCCTTATTAATTGAATAAGATTTCTTATATAGCTCCATTGCTTCCATAGGTTTCTTTGATAGCAATTTTGCATGAGCTGCATTCAGATAATCAGTCGGATTAGATTCTTGTGCATTCAATTTTTCATAATAAGATGAAGCCTTCTCAAAATTTGAATTAAGTATCTCACACCAACTTATTGCTCTCCAAATCTTCAAATCATCCGGCTGAAGATAATTGGCATGGTAAAAACATTTCAAAGCCTGATCCTGAGCATTCAATGATGAATAAACGTTACCTGCCTTATAAAGTAGATCAGGATTCTCCGGTTCTATTTCGAGAGCTGATGAATAATAATCAGCAGCAGACTGGATATTACCGCATTGCAAGGCAACATATGCAAGACGCTTAAGAAGCCAAAGACTTGGATCTTTGAGAATCGCAGACTTATTATATGCTTCAAAGGAAGCAGAAAAGTCCTTCTCTTTCTGATAACAGAAGCCTAATTTCTCCCAATATGTCGGATCCGAACTCATAAGAGATTCCACTGTTTCGAACCAATAGCGTGCACTGACATAATCTTTATTTTTGAAATAATATTCTGCACTCAGTATCGGCAATTCACTGTCTGTTAATAATTCAGAAATTACAGGGAAACGATTGAATTTGATGATCGTATTAAATGGATCTGAGAATTCATTCTTTCTATTATATAATTTATAGAATCTGTATAGCAATTTTACAAACAACTTAACACTACTGTCAAAGTCCGAAGATTCATTTGATAGAAGACCTCGTTCTGAAAGCATTTCATTCATTTGTGTCATCTGCATCTCTAATTGAGCGAGCATAGCGTCTGTCTGTTCTTTAGGCATTTTGCTGAAAGCCAAGGCGAGAGAATATTTGTCTGAAGGCACTATTTCATCTCTCATACTGAAGATTTTATCAAATATACCTTTCATGGATTCAACCCCTGAAAGAGCCGGATGAGATATATCAAATGGAAGGAACCAGGAATCTATGCTTTGGAAGAAGTGGAAATTCTTCAGATTTGAAAAGCTAATCATCATCAGGTCCGCTCCCTCGGCATGCATATCTGAAATCTCTCGCATCTTCTCACTGATACCGTTCTGATCAAGAATATCTGCCCACTCCGGATTATCCTCAAAACTATTTGAATCCTCAACATCCATTCCTCCAAGCTTTTTCAAAAGATCAGGCTTGATCTTCATGAGTTCCGGGATAACCTCATCCCTCATTTTCACAAATGCCCTTTCTGTATCGAAAGTGTGCATCAACACCTTCATAATTAAGATTAAGTCTGAAGTGATAGACTCAGAATCTTTCAGGGTCTCCAATTTTCTATGTAGTTCCGTATCGCACTCAACCCGTTTCAGGTTTGCATTAATAGCAAGTACAATGGCACTCAAAGCATAGGCTGAAACTGATTCTGATACCTGAGCATTATATATATCTATCAATAGTGCTAACTTCTTAGAATCATAATATTTCAACAAGGAAATTGTTAGCGCAGCAATTATATATAATGAAAATCCAGACTGACTCGGATGAGCAGTAATCCAATTTAATACAGTTTCATTAATCTTGCTATTTTTTCTACTTGTAAGAAGGATGTCAAAAACTTGACGATATAGCAGGTATTTAGTGTTAAGAAGATTATTTAACTCTCCTTTGTTTTCGGAATATGATAGTAAGGATATTTGATTCTCTATATCCTCAAGTTCCCTTATCAAATTTTCTATCGATAATTTTTGGAGAACAACTGTTCTTACAGTCGAATAAAATACTTCAGGACTCTCCACAGATAATTCTGATATGAGCATATCATCTGCAATGCTGTAAAGACTCTCAGTAATCGAAGAAAACAGTTCCTGTCTTGAAGAATCCTCAATTCCCTGGAGCATGTATCGAATCATGTATGAATATGTCTGCTTCAATTGGGAGAGTGTGTCGGTTGATTTATAGTCCCCTTCAACCGAAGCAATTTTCATGAGCTGATCAATGGCATCAGAAATCCTGTGGGCTTTTAGAAGATTTTTAATTTTATCTATTTTTTTTATAAATAAATCTTTAGTCATCGCATTGAGTTGTCAATAATTAAGAAAGTAAGTTTTCTAAATTAGTTTATAATAAAATTTCGTCGGAAGACGATGTATTTATAATATTGAAACAAATATCTTGCCAATTTTTATTAAATTTGCGAGTAAAAATTTCAAACTTCTAAGTGAGAAAAGGAATGATGACCTGGATGGTGAACTTAAAAAGTGAACTTACTTTGAGTCAATAAAAATAAATTTAGAAAACATACTTAAGTAAATTAATGATATTATGGTTATTCAACGTTGGCAATCAGTATTGCTTTTAATCTGTGGGGTGATGATGGGGTTGTTTACCTTCCTCTCTTTGGGACAAGTCCAGCTACCAAATGTTAGCCTTAATTTTACGGCAATGGGATTTTATATAGAGGGTATAAGTACGGATGGTAGCGCATCCGGATGCTATATGCATACTTGGCCACTCTTCTTCCTTTCATTAATGTGCTTTATTATGCCATTAATCAATATATTCCTATTCAAGAACCTTAAGTTGCAGAAAACAATATGCATTGTAGAGGCACTCTTTATAGTGGCGCTATCTATCGTTGGCGTAGTTTATGGATATGTGACTTTCCAACCGGCTTCAGTTAGTTGGTCATCTATAATTATTGCTCCTGTAATTGCTCTCGTTGCGGATCTTTACTCTTATAGATTGATCATATCGGATTATAATAAGATTCGATCAATTGATAGAATAAGATAAAATATTGCTATTCAATAGAATTTTACTAACTTATTTATAATTCTTATAAGGCCCATCATTTCGTAGAGAATGATGGGTCTTACCTTTATTTCTCAAAATAGAAATATACTCATGCTCCTTTTTTCTCCTAATTGAAGAGTGCATGATCACAATTGAATTGCCAATATTTTGCGCTAACTCATTAATATCACCCTTGAACCCGCTTGCCAATATAATAGCTTCTGCTTCATCAAGAATATCATAATTGTCAATATCCGAATCTATAACTACAATCTTATGTTGCCCGGCGTGCAGAGTCGAGGTGCTGTTCCTTTCCATACGATACGGTGTTTCAACACCTTTATTCAGGATGTTAATCTTAATATCCCGATAATTATTGGTTACGATGTAATCATTATCCTTGAATTCCGGAGGAAATAAAGGAATAAAGAGAAGTGAAAAGCCAAAGGCAACAATGCTGGAGTATAAGACAAGTTTGTGTCTATTGTAATGAAGATAAAGTGCAAATAATATGATTCCTATAAACCAAAATATCAGGCTCTCGAAAGGTATATCGATACTTACTACACTATCAGACGAAAAATTTGAAATACAGTCAAATAATATCTTTAGCCATCCATCTATTATTTTTGATAACAAATCCACTGGCAATCCTATTGCAGACAAGGCAAAATAACTTAAACAGATAACGATAAAAATGGGCAGCTGAGGAATCAAAAATAAATTTGAAAGGAAGAAGGATGTTGGAAGAATATTGAAGTAATAAGCAGTCAAAATCCATGTTCCAAAGCTTGCTACAAGAGTAATAAATATCAGATTAAGGAACTTAAACAGTAATGGATGTTTTCGTTGTGGTAACGCCTTAAGAGTTTTAGAGAAGCAGATTATGGTGAAAACACAGATAAAACTCATCTGAAAACCCATATCAAAAATATCCATAGGAGCAAAAACCAAAATCAACAATAGAGCTGCACAAAGGGCATTAAAAACAGAATTTTTTCTTTCCAACACTATTCCGATTAATGCGAAGCTACACATTATCACAGCCCTTAATGTAGATGGTTGCATTCCGGTAACAAAACAGTATCCCCACAGCGCTATAATTATTGCTATATACCTCCACTTATATTTACCCAATAAGCATAATGGGAAAAACAGAAACATTAAAATACTTGCTATTATTCCTACATGCATTCCACTTAGGGCAAGGATATGCGAAACTCCTGCTCCGGCGAAAGCTGTGCGCATTTCAGGGTCAATATATTCTTTATCGCCTAATAATATAGTGATGAGAAATTGTTGCGTTTTCTTATTGAGTCGGGTATGCTCAATCCCTCGGATTATATCATCTCTTATTATAAGAGATATTCTGCCGAGCCTGTCGTAATTATGAGAATTTAATTTGGATACCTTTACATTGGAAACACTCTCCATCAGGATACCCTTGTTTTTGAGGTAGTTCGCATATCCTCCTCTAAATGAATTTTCAGAATCACGGACCTTTCTTAGATTAGTTTTGACACTGACAAGATTTCCTGTCTCATAACTTGCAGGGGATGATGAAATTTTTACTTTTAGATTATTACAGCTTATTTTATGACCTTTATTATCTTTCAATCCAACAACCTTTAGGATCAATTTATCACCTGTGTTCGAAGGAGTAATAGATTCAATCACGCCGGTAATATGGCAATTTTCTATTTTATCGCTTTCAAAATTAAGTACGGGAGCATGTAAATCATAAGTTATCACACCTAATCCTATAAAACTTAAAGATAGCCACAGATAATGATAAGATCTGATTTTATAAAAACTGACTGGGTTTCTTTTGAGATAGGTGAGAGCTAAGTAGATAATGACAGACAATAATATTAGAACGACACCAAAATTTAATCCAATCCCATTATAGGTGGATAGAAGAATCCCAACACCCAAAGAGATTGATGGGAGAAAGAGGGGAGTTGTTGTTAATAATTTCTCCAAATTTCCCATGCGTAATCTGCCTGACGGTGAAGCATCTCAAGACCATTTTTCACTCTCGCCCCATACTGTTCAGAATTTTTCATGAATTGTGTTACTTCCGGATTGTAAACCAAATCATGGCAAATATGCTGCGGTGTTAGATATTGATAGGGTATTGGAGGATAAGACTCACTATTAGGGAAAGTTCCCAAAGGAGTAGTGTTTATGATGAGCTTATGAGCCCGAATGATTTCTTCAGTTAAGTCAGAATATGTCAAATCCCCCCTCTTTGAATCTCTGGAAACAAGTTGATATGGAATTTGGAGCGTCTCTAAAGCATAACGCACTGCTCTGGAAGCTCCTCCAGTTCCTAAAATTAGTGCTTTATATCCCTCATAACCACCCAAAGAAATTAAAGAATCCCTAAATCCTTTCCAATCCGTGTTATATCCAATTAATCTTTGGTCATTGCCGTCAATAACCCTCTTGACTACATTAACCGCACCTATTCTTTCGGCATCAGATGACAAGCGTGATAAATACTCAATTATATCCTCTTTATATGGAATGGTTACATTAAATCCTTTTAGATCCTCTATTGACAAAATAGTGGAAAGTTCCGATATTGATGGTAGAGGAAAAAGCTCATACTTTTCATCTATATCTTCTTTCAAGAATTTCTCTGTGAAATATGTTTTTGAAAAAGAATGTCCTAAAGGATAACCTATTAAACCATACATATAAGTTAAGAATTTAGCTGTTTACAACTATCAGGATAAAACAAGGAGATGTGCACGGATTTTATACCTTTACACATCTCCTTATGATATTTATGATTACCAAATGACTACACGTTCTGCCTCCGGTCTGTACATTTTATCTCCTTCCTTAATTCCAAACGCATCAAAGAATGGTTGAAGATTTCTTAGAGATACATTAACACGATTTTCTCCTAAAGAGTGAGGATCGGTTTTGGTTCTGGACAACACTTCCTCATCACGGATATTATTTGCCCAAACGTTTGCATAGGCTAAATAGAATCTCTGCAATGGAGTTAAGCAATCAATATCCTTTGCTTCAGAATCTCCTAACGAATCAAGATAAGCTGTCAATGCGACACGAAGACCACCTTGATCGGCGATATTCTCTCCCAATGTAAATCTACCGTTAGCGTGCACACCTGGTGCTACCTCAACTGCATCAAACTGGGCAACCAATTTATCAGCCAACTCCTTGAAACGATCAGCATCTTCAGCTGTCCACCAATCGGTCATATTTCCATTCTTATCGAACTGTCGTCCTGAGTCATCGAATCCGTGGGTCATCTCATGACCGATTACCACTCCGATAGCTCCGTAGTTCTGGGCATCATCAGCACTCAGATCAAAGTAGGGAGCCTGAAGGATTCCCGCCGGGAAACATATTTCATTAGTTGTTGGATTGTAGTATGCGTTCACTGTTTGCGGAGTCATGTGCCACTCATCCTTATCCACAGGCTTATTAAGTTTGTTATAATTATCCTGAGTATACCATTTGGAGGCTTCGGTTACATTCTCGAAATATGTTTTTTCAGGATCAATCTGAATACCGGAATAATCTTTCCATTTATCGGGGTATCCGATTTTTACGGTAAAGGTAGATAATTTTTCATGAGCTTTAGCCTTGGTTTCATCTGACATCCAGGAAAGATTATCGATGTGTTTGCCAAGAGCTTTACGAAGATTCTCTACCAACTGCTTCATGTAAACCTTATTCTCCTCGGGGAAGTATTTCTCAACATAAAGTTCACCTACAGCCTCACCAAACATAGAATTAGGTATAGTCATGACTCTTTTCCAGCGAGGTTCCATCTCCTCAATACCGGACATGACCTTGTCATACATCTCGAAATTGGCATTCTGAAAATCATCACTGAGAAGATTTGAAGCACCGGAGACAATATCAAAAATCATGTAGTCCTTTTTAGCCCTATCGCTCAATTGTGGAAGATAAGAATTAATGAAATCCATATATTTCAATGAGGAAACATTGGCTTTGACTACACCTTTAACTCCTAAAGCAGAGAAGTATGTATCCCAATCAATATTTGGATAATCTTTCTTTATCTGCTCAATGCTTTTCATGTTATAGCGAGCCTGAGGATCACGTTTCTCCTCTCGAGTTTTTTTATTCTTCGCAACCTCTGTTTCGATGGTTATAACATTGTTCCAGATTCTATCCTGCTCATTTTTACTGAAGCCACATAATTCCATCATGCGCTTAACATATTTCTCATACGCTGCCATGATCTTCTCATTGCGTTCATTCTTTTCGAGATAATAGTCTCGATCACCAAGACCAAGTCCGGCTTCACCAATATGCATGATGTTCATATCAGCATTTTTTGCATCAGCTCCAACACCGGTACCGAAGAATGATCCTCCTAATCCATTGTGCTGCCATGAAAGGACCTCAATGAATTCCTCAGGTTTCATATCTTCAATCTTCTGGATATAAGGCTTTAATGGAGCAGCTCCATCCTTATTAAGTCTTACACTATCCATACCTAAGGCATAAAGGTCGCTGACCTTCTGCGCATTGGTACCCTTCACTTTTGAATCGGGATTATCCGCGAGGTTAAGAATAAGTTCTTTCAACTGAGTACGCGCATTTTCACGCAATTCATCAAATGTACCGAAACGTGAGTATTCAGGTTTCAGTGGATTATTAGTAATCCATCCTCCACAAGCATACTGATAAAAGTCTTCAGATGGTTTTACTTTCTCATTAAGATTGCTCTTATCAATCCCATGTTTAACATTTGTTGCGCCAAATGCTAATAGGGGAGCACTACCGGCAAGAGCACACCAGATTAAATTTTTAAAATTCATATTATTATCATTTTGGAATTTTTCAATCATTACTAAATCTCTCTTTAAGTTCATCATATTGCATCTGAGCTAATTCCCACACAGACATGGCATTTTCCAAATCTTTTGAAACTTTACCGTATTCCTCTAAAACCTCCGGTGAAGAATCTCCATTGGAAATTTTATTTTCAAGCTCAGACTGCTTATTCTCAAGTAGTGAGATGTTTTCCTCACTCTTTTTTACCTCTTTTTCAGCTTTGGAAAGCATCTTAGCCCTCTCTTTCTGTTCGGCATAAGATATTTTGGATTTAGAAACAGTTTTTGTATCATCATTTTCAGAGTTTACTGTTACTTCTTCCTTTTTGTTATTCGATGCAGTGGGGGACTTGGATAACTCCAACTCAGTTAGGGATTGAATCCTTTTCCTGTTTAAGAATTCATATATTCCACCAAGATTTTCACGAACTTTCCCACCGCCGAATTCATAAACTTTGTCTACCAATCCATCCAGAAAGTATCTGTCATGACTGACAACAATTATCGTGCCATCAAAATCAAGTAATGCTTCTTTTAAAACATCCTTGGTTTTCATATCGAGATGATTCGTCGGCTCATCAAGAATTAGAAAATTAACTGGCTCTAACAACAGTTTAATCATTGCAAGCCGAGTTTTCTCTCCTCCTGAAAGGACCTTGACTTTTTTATCAATTGACTCACCTCCAAACATAAATGCTCCTAAGATATCACGCACTTTTGTACGCATGTCTCCCACAGCCACATTGTCAATTGTTTCAAAAACAGTTAACTCGCCATCAAGTAGCTGAGCCTGGTTCTGCGCAAAATATCCTATCTTAACATTATGTCCTATTTTCAATGTACCATCAAATGGTATTTCATTCATGATACATTTCACGAGCGTAGACTTACCCTCTCCATTTTTACCGACAAACGCTACCTTGTCTCCTCTTTTAAGTGTGAATTCTGCACCTGAAAAGACCTGATGATCCCCATAGGCTTTCCCTAAGTTTTCTACTATCAATGGATAGTCTCCCGATCGCAATGAAGGAGGGAACTTTAGTCTAACCCTGGAATTATCTACTTCATCAACCTCTATGGGCACAATTTTTTCCAATTGTTTGATACGGCTCTGAACCTGAACAGCCTTTGTGGCTTTATAACGGAACCTTTCAATAAAGTCTGTGATATCGGCGATCTGTTTCTGCTGATTCTCATAAGCACGCAGCTGCTGTTCCACGCGCTCCTTTCTCAGTTCGGTAAATTTTGTGTAGCTTACTTTATAGTCATAAGCCTTTCCACATGAGATTTCAATCGTTCTCTTAGTTACATTATCGAGAAAGGCACGGTCATGACTCACTAACACTACCGCTTTTGCTTTAGTCTGAAGGAAATTTTCAAGCCATTGGATAGATTCAATATCAAGATGATTGGTAGGCTCATCTAATAGTAAGACATCAGGCTGTTTCAGCAAGATTTTAGCAAGCTCAATACGCATGCGCCAACCTCCTGAGAACTCTGAGGTAGGTCTATTGAAATCCTCCCTGCTAAAGCCTAATCCTGTGAGAGTCCGTTCAACTTCAGCCTCCATATTATCAGACCCTTCGATAGCACAGCGCTCGTTGAGATAATCTAAGCGTGTAATCAGTGCCGAATATGAGTCTGACTCATAATCAGTGCGCTCTGCTAATTCTTCGGTTATTTTTTGAATTTCATCTTTTATCGAAAGTAGATCTGAGAAGGCTTTCTTTGTTTCCTCAATTAAAGTTGTTGAATCGGCAAGATTCATCTGCTGTGGAAGATAACCTGTGGTTATTTCCGTTGGTTTGGATATATTCCCGGAAGTCGGAGACTGTTCCGCTGCAAGTATTTTTAATATTGTGGATTTGCCGGCACCGTTCTTCCCAACTAAAGCAATTTTATCATTTTTGTTGATCACGAAACTGACATCGCTGAATAAGGGACGTGCCGAAAACTCAACTCCTATATTGTTTACTGATACCATTAGTATTAATTTTGAACATCAAAATTAATTAAAAAATAGCAGATGATAAAATCATCTGCTATTCATTTCATTATATGTGATAATTCAGGGAGAAGAAATTACATCATGCCTCCCATGCCACCCATACCACCAGCTGGCATTGCCGGGGCCGGATTATCCTCTTTCTTGTCAGCTATAACACATTCAGTTGTCAAGAACATTCCTGCGATGCTGGACGCATTCTCGAGGGCAACTCTGGTTACCTTAGCAGGGTCAATCACACCAGTGCTGAAGAAGTTCTCAAATGTATCAGTGCGGGCATTGTATCCGAAGTCACCTTCACCATCCTTAACTTTCTGCAAAATAACAGCACCTTCAACACCGGCATTCTTCATGATCTGGCGCATAGGCTCCTCAATGGCTCTGCGAATGATGGCGATACCTGTATTCTCATCTTCGTTGGCTCCTTTGAGTTCATCAAGAGCAGGAAGACAGCGGATATATGCAACACCACCACCGGGCACAATACCTTCTGCAATTGCAGCTCTGGTAGCAGAGAGAGCATCATCAACTCTATCTTTCTTCTCTTTCATCTCAACCTCAGAAGGTGCTCCGATATACAACACAGCAACACCACCCGCTAATTTAGCAAGACGTTCCTGGAGTTTCTCCTTATCATAGTTTGAGGTTGTGGTTTCAATCTGAGCCTTGATCTGTGCAATTCGATTATCAATTGCATCCTTGGCACCACCACCATTCACGATGATAGTGTTATCCTTGTTAACGGTGACTTTTTCAGCTGTTCCGAGATCGGTAACAGTTGCCTGTGCAAGCTGCATACCTTTAACTTCACTGATAACAGTTCCTCCGGTTAGTATAGCAATGTCCTCAAGCATCTCTTTTCTACGGTCACCGAAGCCGGGTGCTTTAACGGCACAAATCTTAAGGGAACCACGCAATCTGTTCACAACAAGTGTTGCCAATGCCTCGTTGTCCACATCTTCTGCGATAATCAATAGAGGACGACCGGATTGTGCAGAACTTTCAAGAATTGGAAGCATATCCTTAAGATTAGAAATCTTCTTATCATAAAGAAGGATATAAGGAGATTCCATCTCACATTCCATCTTTTCGCTATTGGTTACGAAATAGGGAGAGATATAACCGCGGTCGAATTGCATTCCCTCTACAACCTCTACTGTGGTCTCTGTTCCTTTAGCTTCTTCAACAGTGATAACGCCCTCTTTCTTAACTTTCTGCATTGCTTCAGCTATCAGCTTACCAATCTCTTCATCATTGTTGGCTGAGATACGGGCAACATTCTCAATTTTGCTGATATCATCATCAACCTCCTGACTCTGAGCCTTGATACCCTCTACTACTACTGAAACTGCTTTATCAATACCTCTTTTGAGGTCCATAGGATTAGCACCGGCTGCAACGTTCTTCAAGCCTACGTTTACGATAGCCTGAGCTAAAACGGTAGCAGTAGTTGTACCGTCACCTGCCTGATCACCGGTTTTAGATGCAACCTCTTTTACTAACTGTGCACCCATATTCTGGAAAGGATCCTCAAGTTCAATTTCACGAGCAACTGTCACACCATCTTTAGTGATGTGAGGAGCGCCGAATTTTTTTTCGATTATAACATTTCTACCCTTAGGACCAAGAGTTACTTTAACTGCATCTGCTAATGCATCAACTCCATTTTTAAGCTCCTCACGAGCTTTAATATTGAATTTTATTTCTTTTGCCATGGTTTAATTTACTAATAATTCTATCGTATTCTCTATAGTTAACTTATATTGACTCAACTATTAACGCTCAACTACCGCAAGTACATCAGACTGGCGCATCATGAGATATTTTGTTCCTTCAAACTCGATCTCAGTACCGGCATATTTGCCATAGAGCACTTCATCACCCTCTTTGAGCACCATAGGATCATCCTTTGTGCCATTTCCAACAGCTAAGACCTTACCTTTCAAGGGTTTCTCTTTTGCTGAATCGGGAATTATGATACCACCTAATGTAACCTCTTCTGCTGCAGTTGGTTCGATGAGAACTCGATCTGCTAATGGTCTTAAATTCATATCTTTAAATGTTTTATATTTTTATAATTATCTCTTTTATAATTCTTATTTACTCTATTTATCACGTATCAAATTTTGTGCCAATGAAAAATTTCAAATTAATTTCTTTAGCTTTTGTTGATTCGCTTCATAAATAAAACGCTCCACCCGAATTTTAGTTTAGTCTAAACTAACGACGGATGGAGCAATATTAACTATGTTATTTCTTTCTAATTATATAACTTCGTTCGGGACCCAATATACCTTTCAGCATACCATTTTCTACTTTGAATTCTTTATGATATACCTCATCATAATATTTTCCGCTTGGTAAAGTTGTAGGTAAATTTAGGGAGTTTGAATGAGTGCCAAGATTGACAACAGCTGCACCTTTTTTGCCGCGATTGACCATTACGACATCTCCGTTCTGATTCATCTCGATACTTTCTTTCTCATTTCCAACCTCTTTCCTGAATTTATTCACGGCTACTACCTCCGGATGGAAATATTCATCATTGCCGGCTGCTCCAAGAACATTGTCTCCCCAATAATTCTTACGTGTTGATCCGTGAGGACGGTTAAAGAATAGAGGAGTTCCATTCTGACGCGCAGTAAGAAACACCCATCCCAATCGAATCTGATCATCTGTCAGGTGCGCAGATTCATGCGCATTAGCATAGGTATCGTGACTCTCAACCCAAGTGGTTAAAAATTCAGGAGCGGCAGAATGATGGTAACTCTTTATATCAAGACCATTAGCTGAACGTTTCTCAAGCATCTCGCGAATAACATGTCCGTAAGCAGATGCCGTCTGATTCATGTATTCGGCATACTCTTTTTCAGGCACCCCCTTATCCTGCAATATTTCCCCATATACGAATAGTGAATCATAGGGGAGAGCAAGCTTAACCCCGGACACACTCTTTCTACCCGTGGCAACATCCCAAAAATCATTATATTTAACTCCTGAAGCTTTATCAACAGGGTCTGATGGTACTCCGATATGCTTAGCGGTGTCATATCTGAAACCTCTAACACCCATTTTAAGCAGTTCATTGACAAATTCCATATAATATTTCTGGAATTTTGGATTCTCCGTATTTACATCAGGAAGAGCTCCCATAGCCCAAAGTGTGCACTGTTCACGGTCACTATAATCATCAATCAAATCCAATCCCTTGGAATGAAACAGTTTATCTCTACCTCCCGCTGCATTATATAGATCTTCTGAAACTTCATCAACATCAACGGCGGTGTGATTAGGAAGCACATCAACCAATACCTTAATATTATATTTGGCAGCCGAATCAAGCATCTGTTGCATCTGCTCCTTATCACCTACTATATAATTACCAACCTTCCAATCAGTAGGTTGATAATAGAAATACCAATTTCCTTCGGTGACATTGTCATCAAAAATATACTTTCCGCTCCCTTCAGGTTGATAACATGTCTGGACAGGGGAGGTCTGGATCATTGTGTATCCTGCATCTGCTATTTTGTGCATATTAGATGCGATCGTTGGAAAATTCCAACTCCATACATGTAGAATTGTTTCGTGATTCACAGCATCAGGATTTACCGTCATTCTATCCTTTGCCATCGTAGTTGAAGGTATAAAACCTATACAGCCAACTAAAAATACAATAAATTCTTTTCTAAGCATTTTTGATATTAGATTAAAGTAATACTTCAAGTTTTGAGTTAGTTATAATACATATTTCTTTACTTACACAGTATTTCTTCACTAAATTATTAAATGTATACTGAATTTACAACTTAAAAATCATTTTAATAAGCCCGTTTTAGGAATTTTTGCACAAAAAGTTTAAAGTTGTGCTGAATATTAAATAATTTTAAATATTGGAATTCAAGTAAATAAAATTTGGATTTAATAATTCAATTTATTACTTTTGTAAGTGTAAAAAATAACGGTGCACATCATACATATATTTTATAACAAAAAAGCACCGCTGACCGTTTATCATGAAAATAAAATTTCTTCAAATAATTTCATTGGTGCTTTGCATTGGTCTTCCGACTTTTGCTCAGTCAACAAAAAAATCCTCACAGATGCATTCCAAGATTCACAAGGAGCAACTCTCTAATGTGAAGTCAGGGATGGACAAGAGTGTAATTGCTAACATAATCAAGAATGATATCTCTTCCAGAGAGGATAAGAAGCAACTGAGTAAAGAGAGCGAAAGCATGCTTTCAGACCTTTTAACCGAAGCACGCAAACATTTAGGGAAACCTTATTCTCATGGATCAAAGGGCCCGCGAGCATTTGACTGTTCCGGTTTCTCCAGCTATGTATACAAACAATTTGGTATCACTCTCAATCCTGCAAGTAGAGCTCAGTTTACACAAGGGGAGTCCGTTAAGCGCACTGATTTGAGAAAAGGGGATTTAGTTTTCTTCTCCAGCCGCAGAAGCGGTAAAAGTGTTGGGCATGTCGGTATAGTTGTATCTGCTGATGAATCCGGAAATTTCAAATTTATTCACGCAAGTCTCGGAAAGGGTATAACCATTGATAGTTCTACCGGTTATTATGCCAACAGATATATCGGTGCCAAAAGAATTATTACTGAATAATTTATAAGTTTATTAAATTATATTTATCTTATCACCTTTTATTGATTAGGCTTCTGTAAAATAAAAAGTAGAAATTTTTATCTCAAAAAATTTTGCAGATTCAAATAAAAGAGCTAACTTTGCATCGTCAAAAGGGGGATAACCCCAACAACATTGCCTTGTGGTGTAATGGTAGCACACCGGATTCTGGTTCCGTTTGTGAGAGTTCGAGTCTTTCCAAGGCAACAAAAAAGTCGAGATTCCTCGACTTTTTTTATTTAAATACGTTTAACGCTCTCCGGTATGAAATCAAACCCAATTGAACACAGCGCCAAAAACAAAAATAAGTTTGGAAACGAGGTAAAAATAATCCGAAAGGTTACCCTCGTAGGATTTTGGATCAACTTTGGTTTGGTAATTATAAAACTACTTTTTGGATATTTAGGACATAGTGACGCTCTGGTAGCAGACGGATATCACTCTGTAAGCGATTTTGTTACTGACTTTATTGTCCTAATATTCGTAGGAATAGCCTATAAAAAAGCTGATGTCGAACACCCTTATGGACACGGTAAATATGAAACCATCGCCACTGTTTTAATAGGAATAATATTATTTTTCATTGGCATTTTCATTGCCTATGAGGGAGTTAATACTATAATTGGTAGCTTTAATGGTATTCCTATTCCGATACCTTCCTGGTATACTGTGATTGTTGCTATTATCTCTATTTTGGCAAAAGAATTTTGCTTTAAATACACCATCAAAGCCGGCAACAGGATAAACTCCAACGCTTTAAAAGCTAATGCTTGGCATCACAGATCGGATGCATTTTCATCTGTAGCAACACTAATTGGCGTCTCGGCGTCTTTATTATTGGGAGCAAAATGGACCATAATGGATCCAATATGCGCCATACTTATTTCTATACTGATAATGGTATCTGCTTATAAGATTTCAAAGCCATCCATAAATGAACTTTTGGAAGTAGGAATACCGGATTCTCAGAGGGAAGAGATCCTGAAGCTAATTAAAGATGAACCGGGAGTGAAAAAAGTTCATAATCTTAGATCAAGAAGAAATGGACATTCCTTAATAATCGACGTAAATATTCACGTAGATCCGGATATTACAGTGCGCGCATCACATCAGATTGCCACTAATATAGAAAACTCAATCCGCAATAAATTCGGTTCAGACTGCATCATGTACGTCCACATCGAACCGGAAATCTAAATGCCATACAATGGATATAGAATTGATAGGGATTCGAATCAAATATTCTCTATTTAACATAATAGGGATTATGTTTATTTTTACATAATCCCTTTTAGGATGAGTTTTCAATCTTTTGATGCAAATATACTCAGAATTCTATTCTTCCACCTATTATTTATTGAATTCATGTATCTACATTATTGTTTGCACATCTATTATTTTATTTATCATTTATATATTATAGAATCTAACGTTTAGTTAAGATCATATCTATAGCTTTAATTCTTTTCGCAGATACTCCGTGGTGAATGTATCAAATTTACAAATCTCCTCAGGCGTACCTTCAGCAAGGATAAGACCTCCGTTACGACCACCTTCTGGTCCTAAGTCAATTATATGATCAGCACATTTTATTACATCCAAATTATGCTCAATAACTACTACTGTATTACCCTTTTCCACCAACTTATTGATTACTGTGAGCAATACCCTGATATCCTCAAAATGTAATCCGGTCGTAGGTTCATCAAGAATAAACATGGTTTTCCCGGTATCTTTCTTAGCTAATTCGGTGGCAAGCTTAACTCTCTGATTTTCACCACCACTCAGCGTACTTGAGGGTTGACCAAGTTTAATATAACCTAAACCAATGTCATTCAAGACTTTAATCTTCTTTAAGATTGCAGGTACATTCTCAAAAAACTCAACAGCCTGAGCTACAGTCATGTCCAAGACATCCGCTATAGATTTCCCTTTATATCTAACCTCAAGTGTCTCCCGGTTATAGCGTTTGCCATGACACTCTTCGCAAGGAACAAGAACATCCGGAAGGAAGTTCATCTCAATTGTACGATAACCATAGCCATTGCATTTCTCGCATCTTCCTCCGGCTACATTAAAAGAGAATCTTCCAGGTTTATAGCCTCGAATCTTCGATTCCGGTAATTCTACAAACAACTTACGGATATCGGAAAAGACTCCTGTATAAGTAGCAGGATTCGATCTTGAGGACTTCCCAAGGGGTGACTGATCCACGGTCACAACTTTATCGATATTCTCTATGCCTCGGACTTCCCTATATTCCAAAGGAGCCTTCAGAGAGTTATAGAACTTTTGGCTTAATATCGGTTGAAGAGTACCATTAATTAACGAGGATTTACCGCTTCCACTAACACCGGTGATACACACAAATTTTCCAAGAGGTAGTTTCAGATCCACATTCTTCAAATTATGGCCATTTGCTCCAAGGATTTCTATGTATTTCCCATTACCTTCTCTTCTGATAGCTGGAACCGCGATCTCCTCCTTTCCATTGAGATAATTGGAAGTGATCGTATTATGTTTCAACATATCCTTGGGGGTACCTTCAAAAACAACCTCTCCCCCTTTACTACCAGCTCCGGGACCGATGTCTACGATGTAGTCGGCTTCAGTCATGATATCCTTATCGTGCTCAACTACAATGACTGAATTTCCTGCATCACGCAACTGCTTCAGACTTTTTATCAATTTGGTATTATCACGCTGATGAAGGCCAATAGATGGTTCATCAAGGATATACATAACATTTACTAATTCTGAACCAATCTGAGTTGCCAACCTTATTCGCTGACTTTCACCACCACTCAAACTTGCACTATCACGATTCAAGGAAAGATAATCCAAGCCAACATCAAGTAAGAAACTCAAACGACTTCTAATCTCCTTTAGAATCTCCTCTGCCACTACCCTTTTTGACTGGTCCAGTCTATCTTCTAATCCTTGAGTCCATTGATATAGCTCCTGAAGGTCCATGGAAGATACATCAGCTATTGTTTTTCCGTCAATATAATAATGAAGAGCAATCTTATTAAGTCTGGCTCCTCCGCACTCCGGACAAACTGCCGAAGAAAAAAACTTTCCACTCCACTTATTAGCATCTGCACCGGCATCAGCATCCTGTTGCATCTCAAGGTATTTAACTAATCCCTCATAATTAGCGTGATACATTGTTGTGGAAAGCGTCTCGTTTTTAATATCCAATTTTTGATCCGTACCGTCAAATATATCATTCAAAGCTTCCTTAGGCAATTGACTGATCGGAGTTGACAAATCACACCCGTAGTTTCTACAAATAGCCTCTAATTGCCAAAATATCAGTGAATTCTTATATTTACCAATGGGTACAATACCTCCATCTCTTATCGATTTATTTTTGTCTGGGATAACCTTTTCTTCATCCACAACCCACACTTTTCCAAGGCCTTTACAGCGTCTGCAGGCACCCATCGGGGAATTGAAGGAGAAATTATGTGGTGCCGGTTCCGGATAGGAAAGACCTGTATCCGCATCCATTAGTTGCAAGCTAAACGTTTTAATCTCCTCGGTATCCATATCCATAACCATCATCTGCTTATCCCCCTGTTTTAAAGCGGAGTCAATTGCCGATTTAAGACGTTGTATATCTTCCGAAGAGACTCTGAACCTATCAACTACCAATTCTACAGAGTGATTCTGATAGCGATTGAGCTTCATTCCGAAGCTAAGTTCAGTAAGTTCACCATCAATCCGGGCTCTAAGATATCCTTTCTTTATAAGATTCTCAAAAAGCTCTCGATAATGACCTTTTCTATTTTTTACCAAAGGTGAAAGCACATAGATTCTCTTTCCCATATACTCCTTGGAAATCATATCTATGATTTTATCCTTGGTGTATTTGATCATTGGTTTTCCGGTTATGTAACTTCTGGCCTCTCCCATTCTGGCAAAAAGAAGACGGAAGAAATCATATATTTCGGTAGTGGTACCGATAGTACTTCGTGGATTCTTATTTACAGTCTTCTGTTCAATGGAAATTACCGGACTCAGACCGGTAATCTTATCCACATCAGGACGTTCAAGCGAGCCAAGCATGTTGCGTGCATACGCCGAAAAGGTCTCAATGTAACGGCGCTGTCCCTCTGCAAATATAGTATCAAAAGCAAGGGAAGACTTACCCGAACCACTCAATCCGGTTATTACACTTAAGGAGTTATGCGGTATCTTGACATCTATATTTTTGAGATTATGGACGCGCGCTCCATATACTTCCACGTTCTCACGCGGAGAAATATCTTTATTTTCCATTTTATTCACTTTTCACTCCATCCTATGAAGCAGATTCTACTTTTTAAAGCTTCATCATTTTTTTATATCTATTGATATAACAAATCCAATGCCAAAAAGAGATAAAGACTATTCGCGCTCCCCTATTTTCTTATATCCAACAATATTTATATCTCCTCCTCTTTTATATTTTTTTCCGTCTGCCCCTTTTGCCTCTATCACGTAATAATAAACACCGGGACTGACTACCTTCCCCTTATATTTCCCATCCCAGCCTAATGCTGGATTATCAAAGTAGTGAAGTTGGTGACCGTTTTTATCAAATATCCAGCATTTGAATTCCACCAACGAGATGTACCCTACTTTCCATTCATCGTTAACGCCGTCACCATTTGGTGAAAAGGCATTGGGAATCCTCAAATCCGATGCTCCTATGGCAACACTATATTGATCACCTTCCACTTCACAGGACCCATCATCGTTACTTCCGATAAATTTTACATAATATGTGCCCTCATCATAAAAAGTGTAGTTTAAATCCTTATCATTAAATCTATACTTTATATACTCAAAGTTTGGATCTTCTGAGATTTGCCATTCATAGTGCAAAACAGCCTCGGTTACATAGGCGTTAAAATTAAATTCAGCCGGAGCTGACCCTCCTAACATATCGCCATCGAATTTGATCCGATTCGAGTCCTCTTCCGTGGAAGCATTAAGTTCCTCAACAACTGTTTTTACATTAATGCCATTTGGATTATTTAAATAGCTTTCCGTCCTCTTTTCCTCTCCCCATTTTGTCAAGAACTGATCACCACTTAACACAATCTCTGTTCTCATATTCATGGCAGGAGTAACAAGCATTTTTGAGTCAAGATAATCAAATTTTCTTTGCAACTCTGTTTCAACAAACTGCAGCGCACTCTCATCCCACTCCAAATTTTTATAACTCAGCACAATATCGCGACTCAGCACACATGGTTGGCCGGAAATGGAATAATACCTGATCACTTCGGCATTTCCGTTAACTATGAACTCAGTGATGTCACATTCCTGCACTTCCGACTCTTGTAGCGAATTGATATTATATTCATGCTTGGAGTAATCGACCAACCAGAAACATATATTACCTGATTCTGTTACGATTATATATCCACAATCCCCTTTCGGAGTGTTAATTATGAGCTCTCCATTATCGATGGAATAAGAAATCTCCTGAGCATATCCACCACCGAGATTACTATATATCTGAACCTCCTTCACATCTTGTGGTTTAACGCCTGAGATCCTTAAGGCACCTGTACCATTTCCTACATTAGAAGCAACAAATACATTTTCCAAACCTGTCGAAAGTGGAACACTGGTCTTTATTACCTCTTTCGCCAGGTTTTCAATCTTTACATCTAATGAGTATATCTTTGGGGAAATGACTCCAACTGATAAAACCAATAAAAGCATTCTCCAATTCATATTTCTACAATTTTAATATTTATCAAATTTAATCAATTTTTAAAATTACAAAATTCGGAGAAACAAAACAAATTCATTAAATTTGCATAACTAAGAAAGCTGATGTGTTCTCCTTTATACTAAAGAACGCGTCACAAACAAAATACTTATGACTACTAACAATCTTAAAGGTCTCGGAGTGGCAATTGTCACACCTTTCAATACAGATAATTCAATAGATTTCCCCGCTCTTGAATCTCTTTTGGAATTCATTATCAAAGGGAATGCTGATTTTATTGTTGTTTTAGGAACGACCGCGGAGACTCCAACCCTTTCGAATCAGGAGAAACTTTCAATTCGTGAATTCGTCAAAGAGAAAGTAAATGGCCGACTTCCATTAGTTCTTGGTTATGGCTCCAACAACACTCAGGAGATAATTGAAAGTCTTAGGAACGACGACCTGGCAGGATATTCTGCAATTTTATCTGTAGTACCTTTCTATAACAAGCCCACTCAAGAGGGTATATACCGGCACTTCAAAGCTATTGCCAATGCATCTCCCGTTCCCGTGATACTATATAACGTGCCGGGAAGAACGGGTGCAAATATCACAGCTTCAACTACATTACGTCTCGCCAAAGAGTGCCCAAATATCATCGGGATTAAAGAGGCTTCCGGAGATTTTGATCAAATCAAGGAGATTATTGATAACAAACCTGATGATTTTGTAGTTCTTAGCGGAGATGACGGACATACGTACCCTTTGATAAATATGGGGTGCTCCGGTGTAATATCGGTGATTGGTAATGCGTTCCCATCTGAATTCGGGAAAATGGTTAAATTTGCACTTGAAGGTGATAAGAGCCACGCTCAACGTATTCATGAGAAATTTACAAGACTCTTCGAACTCCTGTTTAAGGATGGTAACCCTGCAGGGGTAAAATGCGCCCTTCATGAATTGGGAATGGTTGAAAATATTCTCAGACTACCTTTAGTTCCTACCAGTCTCTCTACAAATGAAGAGATTCATCAGGTGATGCAGCATATAAATAAATAATCATTCCTTATATCCGAGATATAAATTCATTATTTTAGTTAATCTTGATCGATTCTCAAACTAAACAAAAGATACTTGATACTGCCGATATCGTGGATGTCGTCAGCGACTATGTTCATCTTGTCAGGCGAGGTGCTAATTACATGGGACTTTGCCCATTTCATAATGAGCGCACACCCTCTTTCTCTGTCAACAAACAAAAGAATTTTTGTTTCTGTTTCTCTTGTAAGAAAGGTGGTTCGCCTGTGAATTTCATTATGCAGAAGGAGGGGCTCTCTTTCCGAGATGCGCTAATCCATCTTGCTAATAAATATGGAATTGAAGTCGTAGAAAAGGAACTAACCGACGAGGAGCGCAAAGCCCAATCTGAAAGAGAAGCCATGCTTGTGGCCAATGAATGGGCAATGCTTAAAATGGAGCAGGATCTCGTAGATACAAAGGACGGTAAGGAAATAGGACTCTCCTATCTGTTCCAAAGAGGCGTAACCATGGAAGCTATAAAACGGTTTCATCTTGGCTATGCTCTCGACAAACCTTCTGAACTCTGCAAAGCTGCAAAGGAAGCCGGCTACAATTTAGATATTCTCAAACAATTAGGTCTTGTAGGAGTAAGCGGACAGGGAAACGAATATGACCGTTTTCGTGGCAGAGTCATTTTCCCTATTATCAATTCAGCCGGAAAGGTCATAGCTTTCGGAGGAAGAGATTTAAAGGGTGGACTGGCAAAATATATCAATTCACCGGAATCGAACCTATACAAGAAAAGTAATGAACTTTATGGTATTTTTCAGGCACGAGCTGATATAGTAAAAGAGGATAAATGCTTTCTTGTAGAGGGGTATCTGGACGTAATTGGCATGTGGCAATCCGGTATGAGGAATACGGTTGCATCTTCCGGTACAGCTCTTACAGATGGACAGATCGCCTTAATTCACCGTTTCACTAAAAACATCACTTTAATTTATGACGGTGACAAGGCGGGAATCAAAGCGGCTTTAAGAGGTATCGATATGCTTCTGAGCCATAACATGAATGTTAAAGTGCTTTTATTGCCCGATGGTGATGATCCTGATTCCTTTGCTCGCAAACACACTCCGGAGGAATTCAAAGAATATGTTAAAGCTCACGAAACGGATATAATACGCTTTAAGGCAAATGTGCTGTTAAGCGATATAAATAATGATCCTCAGAGCAGAATAGAGGCTGTTGATAGCGTCGTAAATTCCATTGCACATATCTCGAATCCCATTGCACGAGATGTCTATATTCAGGAGTGTAGTCAAATCCTGAATGTGTCAGATGAATCCATTGCTAAATCTGTTGCTTTGCACAGGGCAAAACTTGTGGAAGGATGGAAAAAGGAACGTAATTATAAGGATATTCAGAGACTTCAACAAAATAACGAAGGAAGTTCAGAGCAAAAGAACGTTCAACCGCAAGTAAATACTACTCCCTCAGGTATTTCGTCAACGACTACCACATTTCCATCCGGGAATTTAGGAAATTCACTTTCACTGAATGAGATTGAAGCCACCAGAGGAAGCAGCGTAACAAAGGTTGCCGTCCTCTCCCCTTTTATTCCATTGGAGAAGAAGGTTATCGAATATTGCGTCAAATATGGATTCCTAACGTTATGCACTTACTTAGATGATGATGGTATTGATGAGTCCATTGATGTTGTGACATTCATTTATGAAGAATTGGAAGCCGACGGACTCAAATTTTCGGATAATGTATTTAATAAACTTTTCACAACTCTGTGTCAGTTGAGAGATAAATTTATTCTTGATCTTCAGCAATTCACCCTTCAGATTGATTCCGAAGCAGATAAAATGTTGAAAGAAGGTATTGAAAAGTTAGCTTACTCCAATAAGACTGTATCTGAAATTGAGAGGGCAGAAAAGAAGTTAAACGAGGAGATTGAGAAATTTAAGAAAGAAAAGCTAACACAATACGCCAAAGATTATCCGGGCAGATATTTAGCAAGTTCCGAAGATAATGAGATTCGCGAATTAACCATTGAACTCCTTCAGGAACCCCATCAATTAAGCAATATCTATACCAGGGATAACAATGTGGCAGATCGTGAAGAAGACAAACTTATCCCATTAGTGCCTCGAGCCGTAACAGAATGGAGAAACGAGATTCTTAATCAGAAACTCAATGAACTTTTCAATTCACTCAAAACGGTTCAGGAGTCGAATAAAGAGAAGGAAATTCTTCAACAAATAAATACAATTATTGAAGCACGTTCTAAAGTTGCAAAAGAAATTGGGGATAGAGTTCTTTCCCCAAGAAAAACTGGAAGAAAGTAAATTGCTCATTACGATAGCTAAAATATAAATTCATTGAATATGAATATTATAGAAATAAATAATTTAACAAAATATTTTGGTTCCACATTAGCTCTTGATGAGATAAATCTCTGTGTGGAAAAAGGAACTGTACTTGGGTTATTGGGTCCCAACGGAGCCGGAAAAACTACCCTCCTTCGTATCATTAACGGTATTATGGTGAGTGATAACGGAGCAGTTCTTATAGATGGTGAAAATGCCGATCTCACGACATCACGTAAGATTGGATATATGCCGGAAGAACGTGGGTTATATGAAAATATGACCGTAGAGAATCAGATAATGTATTTCGGAGAGTTAAAGGGTGCAACAAAATCTGACATAAGGCCAATCATGGATGAATACCTTCAACTCTTTAATTTGACCGCGGCAAAGAAACGTAAAGTTAAGGAATTATCCAAAGGTAATCAGCAAAAGGTCCAGATTATCTCTACTTTGGTGCATAATCCTGATGTAGTCATTCTTGATGAACCTTTCAGTGGATTTGATCCGATAAATGGTGCCATTCTTCAACAACTTATCGAGAAGCTGAAATCAAAAGGAACCACGATCATCATATCCTCTCACAATATGCATGCCGTTGAGGAAATGTGCGATTCCATTGCATTGATCAATCATGGAAAACTTATCCTGCAAGGAGAAATATCGGATATAAAACATAGATTTAAAAGAGATGAATTCAGAATTGCCGTTGACACAAGACTGGATTTGAATCAGATAGGAGAATCAGGTAAGGTTGAATGGATAAATCAGATCCCCCCTATCAAGGGATTCAACGGTTACAGCTACCAATTGAAGAAAGCCCCTGAAATTACCAATATTTCAATTATTTCAGAAATTGGTAAACAATCTGATATCTCCCTATTTGAGGAGATTTTACCAACACTAAATGATATTTTTATTTCACTTGTCAGCCCTAATTAAAACTAAACATATATGAGTCAGCTCGGTATAATTATAAAGAATGAATATCTCACGGATATTCGCGCAAAATCATTCTGGATTGGGACAATTCTGGTTCCAATACTCATGATTGGGTTTGGTGTGTTCATTGGTTTCATGATGGCTGAATCTGATACCTTAAGGCATACAGGATCTATGAATTCTGATAATGTTGATGATTTATCCGGAATGCAGGTTTTGGGTATGATGGCAGGAATCATGCTTACACTCTTTTTGATGATGTACGGATCCCAGATTTTTGCAAAAGTTAAGAAGGAGAAATGCAACCGAATTGTTGAGGTCTTGGCAACATCCGTTACAGGAAGAACCATGATGTTGGCAAAAATTATATCAGTCGCTCTCTTAGGTTTCACCCAACTCTTGGTATGGTTCCTCATGGCAGCAGTTGCAGGAATAATATTTATTTACATACTTACTCCTGAAATTCCTTGGAATGAACTCCTATCTGCAAAAGTGCTTCTCGGCGCCACCTGGACAATCTTATTCTTCATTGGAGGTTACTTATTTTATGGCTCCCTATATGCCGCTTGCGGTGCTATTACGGATAAAGATAACGAAAACCAAGCGTATATGTCAGTCCTTACATTCTTACTGCTCGGTTCCTTCTATGTCGGACAGTTTGCCGTGGATCAGCCCGGCAATCCATTTGTAATCTTTTGTAGTTTTTTCCCCTTTACTTCACCGACTGTAGCCACTGTAAATGCAGTTTCAGGTTCTGATCCCCTCTTTCAGACAATCTTATCCCTGATTTGCTTATATGCTTTCGCTGCTATTGCTTTAATCTTCTCAGGTAAATTATACACTTCCTCAATTATGATGAAGGGAAAAAGTTTTACACCGAAAGATATACTACTCTTCATGAAAATGAAATAACACATCAAAATAAAATTCCGGTTGGTATTTTATAATTAGTTCTTGAGATATAGAAGTGAGATATAGAATAAGGTGTGATAAAAACTTACTTATCTTTTTAGCGTTATACTAATGAATAATGGTTTCGCAGATAGAAAAAAATTTCTATCTTTGTAGAAATTGCGAATTATAAACTAAGTTAGCGTAAATTAGAAAACTTACTTAAATTATATAACTCAAATTATTATGGCAAACAAAAGAGATTTTAAAAAGGCGGTTGACGCTGTAGGTGCATCTGTTATCGATGAAATGATGATTGCCTATTACAACGTTCAAAATGCAGATAAAGAGGCAATAGCAAACTCAGTATCAACTATTCTCGGTGCAATTGAGAAAGCAAAAGATAACTCAAATGTATACTTTGATAAGGGTGTTAAGGCATTCGAAAATAAGGCAGAGTATGCAAAGGCTAAGAAAGGTTTCTTCAAAGCTCTCTTTAACAAAATTCATACTGAATTCTCAGAGCAGATCGATCAGGCTGTGAAAGCATTCAACAATGCTATCCCACAGGAGGTTAAAGAGCATAATAAAATTGTAGCTAAGGAAGCTTAACTTCTAAGTCAACATCTTATCAAATGAATATCTGGGCGCGTCTTTTGAAAGTCTTCGGATGGGAAGTGAATATTACAGCTCCCCGTGAGTCGAAGTGCGTGATTTGTGTTGCACCTCACACTTCCAATTGGGACTTCCTGTTGGGACTCGCCGCATATAAATCTTTGGGAAGAAAAGCCAATTTTTTAATGAAAAAATTCTGGTTTTTCTTCCCTTTAAAATATCTGTTAAAATCTTTAGGAGGCATTCCTGTAGATCGAAAAGATAAAACAAAAAGCTTGACATCTGAAGTAATTGAGCTCTTTAAAAGAGAGAATTATGTCAATCTTGCCGTTACACCCGAAGGCACGAGAAGCAATAATCCAAACTGGAAAACAGGTTTCCTTTATATCGCAAAAGGAGCTTCCGTGCCAATCCAATTAGGAATTATTGATTATCAGAATCGCAAGATAATCATAGATCGTCAATTCTACCCCAGCGATGACATTGAAAATGACTTGGCTAAAGTAAAAGCCTATTATTCTCAATTTCCTAACGCCGCCAAATATCCGGAGAAATTCTCACTTTAATCAAGTTAGAAATATATCTCAGTTCAATAATTTAGCCATTTTTTATGATACCTAAGGATCTCAACGTATGCGTTCTCCCTTTTAATATTATCTGGGACGATGTGGAGAGTAATATTGAGAACTTCAAGAGAGCCCTGAGGGGAGTACATCCACAAACAGATCTTCTTGTTCTTCCCGAAACTTTTATTACAGGCTTCCCTATTGATAAAAATAACGGAGAAATCATCTCAATTATAAGACCCTTTCAGGAAAAGATACTTGAACTTCTTTACGACGCTGCCAAACAGTATAGCATGGCAATTTGCGGAAGTTTCATAATTGAAACTTCCAGTAAAAATGTTTTCAATGTCTCAATCCCATTAAATAAATCTAATCCGCTATCTCAATTAAATGAGGGTGATTCTGAAATAAGTAACTCTGCTTTCTTCATTGAACCGAGTGGTGAAATCTACATCTCACCCAAAACACACCTTT
Organism: uncultured Sangeribacter sp.; assembly: GCA_964512705.1. GTDB lineage: Bacteria > Bacteroidota > Bacteroidia > Bacteroidales > Muribaculaceae > Lepagella. The sequence continues at coordinate 80,392 of CAZEJY010000008.1, forward strand.
TCTCTTTGGCAGGTGAAAATAAAATCTTCAAAAGCAACAAAGAGAAAATGATTGTAAGGTATCGCGGATGGAATATCGCTATCGCTGTTTGTTACGATCTCCGATTCCCCGTATGGAGCCGAAATAGAAATAACGAATACGACCTATTAATTTACGTTGCCAATTGGCCGGAGGTAAGAGTTGGGGCTTGGGATAAACTTTTACCTGCGCGTGCAATTGAAAATTTATCATACGTCATTGGTGTAAATTGTCGTGGATTCGACAATAAAGGGAATAGATATAACGGTTCTTCAGTAATCCTGGATTATAAAGGGAATACGCTCAGTAGCTTCGTAGAAGAAAAGGAGGTAGAAACGGAAAATATTTCCTCGCGTAGGACATCAGAAGAGGAAACTACCCCATTGATTTATGCTAAATTATCAGCTGATAAACTAATTAATTTCCGGAAGAAATTCCCCGCATGGCAAGACGCTGATAACTTCACGTTACTCCCATAGACTTCTTGTAATATTCATTACTATAATTGTCTTTATGACATTTACATAAAACTTAAAAGTGCTCCGAAATCTTATTTTTCGGAGCACTTTTGATTTAATTTATTTCTTTCGAATTATTTGCCGTAGATTAGTCTACCAAGTATTTCAAAGAAAGATGGATTCTCTCCAACTGTTATATTAGCAATCTTCCCTTCAGGATTTACAATCACTTTGGTAGGAAATCCTTGAACTCCATAATCTGCAAGAACAGTTGAATTTTGAGGATTGTATACATTTACCCAAGGTAACTTGTATTTTTCAACTCCTTTACGCCATGCTTCTTCAGTCTCGTTGCAATCAACTCCAATGACTTCGAGTTCCGGTGCATATTGCTCATAAGCATCCTTTAACTGTGGGAAACCTTTGATGCACCATCCGCACCAGCTTCCCCAGAAGTCAATCACAACCCATTTTCCTTTGAAATCTGATAGACTGACATCTTTCCCCTCAAGATTCTTAAGCGTGAAATCAGGCGCTGGCATGTGCCCGCTTTGCATCTCCTGCTGTTTTTTTTCAGCCGCAAAACTGCGCTCTACATATACCTTCTGTGATTGGGCTAATGGATATAGAGGATTGTTCTCAATGGTTCCCTCGAGAGCATCGTATGCATTAAGGAAGTCCTCTCCTTCCAAATTAAGAAGAGCATAGACTACTGCCGGAGAAGATGGATTTTTCTCTACATATTCCTTGAAATATTTTGTATAAGAAGCAATAGCTTCCTGCATTGCAGCTTCATTCTTCAGTAGTTGTGCATCATTATATTTTTCCAGAATATTCTCCTCCTGAACCCTGATTGCAGAAATAGAGTCCATTAATGGGGAACCTTCCACACTATATACAAGTGGATTGAGGTAATTCACTTTCAGCAACAGCTCATCATTGGGAGACGTGTAGAAACGGATACTCTCTCTGTCAGACACCGGTATCATATAGGTGCAGTTCCCACGGGAATCAACCGGAATAAGGAGAGCATTATTCTTTACTACAAGTGTGTCTACCACGGGTGCAGGTCGTTGACCACGTGGTAGCGCCATATCAGAAATCAAAGCATGATTAACAATGACTTTCTTTCCGTCGTTTCCATTAGGATAGGAAACCATAACATCGGCAGAAGCAGATATTCCTCCCAAAAGGGCAGACACTGACAATAACATTAGTTTATTCATTCTATTCTATATTTTAATATTCAATATTAGTTATTTCTATCTTAATAAGTCATAGCCTTTGCACAAGTTTATTTACAAACTCATAGTTCTTAATCCCCCACTTTGGTGAGATTAAACTATCCGGAGGTGCCACGGCTACAAATCGCTCAATTGCGATATTATCCGGTACTAATTTAACAATTTTAACACACAAATTTATGTAGTCATCCAAATTAAAATTAATTAATTTTATCTTTTCCTCCTCCACCATACGCGCGAGCGGTGTATTTTTAAGTACCTGCAATTGATGAATTTTCAATGAGTCAATTGGTAAGGCTACCGATCGTTTGATTGTGGTGAGCATCATCTCTTCATCCTCTTCTGGTAGACCCATAATCAGATGAAGACCAACCGATATACCTGCTGTATTCAACCGATCGACAGCATCTTTCACATCCTCCCAACTATGTCCCCTATTAATTAGATTCAGGGTTTGATTATGACTTGTTTCAGCTCCTAACTCAACTATAACCGGTAGTTTTTTATTGATTTCGGATAGCATTTCAACCACTTCATCCGGAAGAGTATCAGGACGTGTTCCTATAATTATGCCTACTACTCCGGGAAACATTGCAGCTTGAGAATAGATTGACCTCAATTCCTCTACTGATCTTCCAAAAGTATTACTAAATGATTGAAAATATGCTAAATACTGCATATTATTATACTTCTTTGAGAAAAATCTTTTTCCAGCCTCAAGTTGAGCCTCTATATCAGAAGAAGTAAAACAATATCCCGGTGTAAATGAGGTATTATCACAATAGATGCAACCTCCTGTTCCTATGGTGCCATCACGATTTGGACATGAGAAACCGGCGTTAATAGAAATTTTCTGAACCTTTTGTCCTGGAAATTTCTCTGCCATGTATTGTGCAAAATCCTTATACTTCATCTTTCTTCGGGATTAACCTTTTTCAATAGTTATTTTCTGAGAGTCTCTCTCTCATGAGATCTCCAATTACTAACCATGCCATAGCCTCTACGACCGGAACAGCTCTGATCGCGACGCAAGCATCATGTCTACCTCGGGGATTAATCTCGACTTCTTGTAAGTTTATATCTATTGTCTTACAAGGCTGAGATATTGTTGGAGTAGGTTTAAAATATACCTTGAATTCTATTGGCATACCGTTGGAAATACCACCTTGTACTCCACCGGAGTGATTGGAAGAGAACGAAACTTTCCCCTCTTTAATTGAAAGTAAATCCCTACATTCACTTCCCCTTAAATTCGCGGCATTAAAACCATCTCCATACTCAAAACCCTTTGCCGCATTTATACTCATCATTGCTGATGCAAGACGAGCATGTAATTTATCAAATACCGGAGAGCCTAACCCAACCGGTACACCTGTAATAGAGCATTCCACAACACCTCCAACTGAATCACCTTCAGACAGAGCTCGCACATAATCTCCGGTCTTATTAATTTTTGCAGTTATGCAAATCCCCTTCTTCTCTAACCACTGCTTGACAATAGCTCCCGCAGCAACCCAATTTGCTGTTTCGCGAGCGCTCGACCTACCACCACCTCTGAAATCGTGAATTCCATATTTAGAATAATAGGTATAGTCTGCGTGATTCGGACGGAATTTACCCTCGATATCTTTGTAATCTTTTGAATTATGATCTTCATTCCGGATTATAAACCCGATTGGAGTGCCAAGAGTATACCCCTCATCCGATATTCCCGAAAGTATCTCCAATTTATCGGATTCTTTTCGTTTTGTAGCACCGGTTGCATTGCCGGGTGCTCGACGTGAAAGCATGGTCTGGATATCCTCCAAATCAAGAAAAATGCGCGAGGGCATCCCGTCAAGGATACCCCCTATCGCTTTACCATGGCTTTCTCCAAAGGTAGTTAACCTAAGGTTATATCCAAATGTGTTCATTCAAATTCTTATTTATCCATTGTCACGAGCAACTCTTCGTTACTACGAGTCATTTCCATTCTCTTCTTGATAAATTCCATTGCTTCGAGGGAAGTCATGTCAGCAAGATAGTTGCGCAGAATCCACATACGGTTCAGCACCTCATCGCTGAGAAGAAGATCATCCCTTCGGGTAGAAGAAGCAATAATGTCAACTGCCGGGAAGATTCGCTTGTTGGAAAGCTTACGGTCAAGTTGCAATTCCATATTACCTGTACCCTTGAATTCTTCAAAAATCACCTCATCCATCTTTGAGGATGTCTCTGTTAAAGCTGTTGCAATGATAGTGAGGGAGCCTCCATTTTCAATATTTCTTGCAGCACCGAAGAATCGTTTCGGTTTTTGTAAAGCATTGGCATCCACACCACCGGAAAGGATCTTACCAGACGCAGGGCTGACTGTGTTATATGCTCTGGCTAAACGAGTGATTGAATCAAGCATGATCACAACATCATGTCCACACTCTACCAATCTTTTAGCTTTCTCAAGTACCAGACCTGCAATTTTCACATGTCGCTCAGCCGGCTCATCAAAAGTAGAAGCTATTACCTCTGCATTTACACTTCGAGACATATCCGTTACCTCTTCCGGACGCTCGTCAATGAGGAGCATGATGATATATGTCTCGGGATGATTTAAAGAAATAGCATTGGCAATATCTTTCAACAAGATTGTTTTACCGGTCTTAGGAGGTGCCACTATAAGTGCACGTTGACCCTTACCGATCGGAGCAAACATATCCACGACTCGAGTGGAGATGTTTCCGGCGCCACCCGATGCAATATTGAATTTCTCATCCGGGAAGAGTGGAACTAAGTGCTCGAATGGTACTCTGTCACGTATTACTTCCGGAGATAGTCCGTTGATTTGCTCAACTCTACACAATGGGAAATATTTCTCTCCCTGACGTGGAGGACGTATACCACCCTCTACCACATCTCCGGTCTTCAGACCATATTCTTTAATCTGTTGGGGAGAAACATAAATATCGTCCGGACTTCCAAGATAATTATAATCGCTGGAGCGAAGGAATCCATATCCATCCGGCATCACTTCGAGCACACCGGAAGCAGTAATTATACCTGTAAAGTCAAAACTTGTTTCTGGCTGGCGCTCCTTATTCTGTTGCTGTTGCTGGCGCTTCTGTTGCATTCTCTCACGCTTTGAAAGATGCTTCTGTTGCTTCTGATTTAATGGTTTATCTCCATTTGGCTCTGCAATAATAATCGGTGCTGTAGCTGCAGCTACAGCCGCTTCCTGTATCTCTTGTTGTGAACGAGGAACAAATGTGCGGCGTTTTGCATTAGAAAAGAAGGAATCAAGTGAAGCATTGTTCTTTTCAGAAACCGGAACCAATGCCGGAGTCTCTTCGGGCGTCTCTTTCGCTTCAACCTTAACAGAATCTTCCGAAGTAGCAACCGATGGAACCGATACATCATCCTTGACAACAGCAATTGCTGAATTATTCTGCACGGACTCCGCCTCTAATTTAGCCTTCTTGGAAGGTCTACCACGTTTACGTTTCGGTGGTTCAACAACTGCTTCCGCGCTTAGCTGAAGCGCATCGGAAACTTGTGTATCATCAACCTTCTCACCTTCTATATTTATATTGGTTTCCGGTTCCTTTACCTCTGACTTATTATCTGGTGCAACCGCTTCTGCTTGTTGTACTTTTGGTCGGCGCCCTCTTTTTTTAGGCTCCGGAGCAGGAGTTTCCTCAATTTTTGCTTTCTTAGCACGAGGTTTTCTCTCTTTTTTCTCTTTTCCCGCACCGTTTTTCACAGCTTCTTTAGCTGCGGCTGCAGATTCACTGTCGATAATAAAATAAGCAAGCTCCTGGCGATCCGCCGAAGAGGTTTTCTTCATTCCCATCGAGGATGCAAGGTCTTGAAGCTTCCCCTCATCCATCGACATCAATTCGTCGTAACTATACATACAATTTATTTGGGATTTCCAATATTTTGGATTTTCAGCCCTAAAGCAATATTAATAATTTGGCTGAAACTGAATGTTTTTATAATGATTATTCGGGTTTTCCGATTTTTAGATATGCAAATTTAACACTTTTTTCTTAAAACGCCAAAAATGCAATAAAAGTTTGATTTGTCTTATAGAATAATTATTACAAATTGAATAACTTTTCTGAGCCATGAGCTAAAGTTATAGCTTATTAGGAACATATTCCAAACCTTTCATTCTGAAAATAAGAATTCCTTCAGGCAATTGCCAGAGCTTACCAACTATCAGCTGACTGCCGGCTTTCTTCTGATATACATCAGTAATCTCCTTGCTGATGTCTCTCGATGCTCCATATTTTGAAGCGAAATGGTATATAATCCAAGCAGCATCCGGTGACTCCTGAATCTTCGTCAACGGTAAAAAATCTTCCTCCCCTATCCAATAGTCTTTGCTCCATTCTAATACCTTCTGTTCCTCCTGAAGATTCTCAATGCTTTTGGAGATAGCTTTCTTTAAGCCGGGCCAACGCGTCTCTAACAATTTTATCACATCATTGCGCAGGAAATTTCGACGATAATCAGAATGTGCGTTACTACTGTCGAAAATATAACTGAGTCCCTCATCTTCGATATATTGTTCGAGTTCGGTGCGGGAGAAGTTCAAGAGCGGCCGGACGATTGTTCCTGTATCCGGTAGCATCCCTTTCAGCCCGTTGACCCCTCCACCTCGAAAGAGATTAAGCAAAAGGGTCTCAACATTATCATCTTGATTATGCGCTATGGCTATTCTGTCGCAATTCAACTCTTTTAGCAGTCTGTAAAATTCAGCATAGCGTAAATCTCGGCAAGCCATTTCTACAGACACACAGCTCCCCTTTTGATTTATGTATTCATCTACATTAAAATCTACAGTCTCCAACGGAACACCTAACTCAATGCACATTTCGCGAGCAAATTGCTCGTCACGCATACTCTCCTCACCCCTGAGATGAAAGTTACAATGCACTGCAATTACTTCAATTCCGATTGAATGTAAAATATGAAGCAGCGTCGTGCTGTCCGCACCTCCACTATAGCCTAAAAGAACACGATTAATACCGGAATCAGACATAGCGCGTTTAACGCTTTGTCTCATCACTTCAGCTATTGATCGTTTCATTTTCATGGAGGCAAATTTACTAATTTTAGACGGCATGGCAATAAAAAAAGGAACTCAGTCGAGTTCCTTTCCTTATTTAACTTGAAAAATTATTATTTCATAACAACTTTAGAAGTTTTGCTACCCTGACGGCAGATAAAGATACCGTTTTCAGGATTTGCAACCTTTACACCCTGAAGGTTGTAATATTCAACCGGTGCATTCTCATCAACTGCAATCTCACCAACAGATGCAGAACCAGCATATACCTTGATATTGTCAAGGAACCAACGCATCTTAGCTCCGGCTGTGGTTGTTTGAGGATAGTCAGGATCGGCATTACGTAATGCGATACGAGTATTCTTGTTGATAACATTGCCATCCAATGCGATATCTACATGATGCCATTGATATGGAGTAATTGCACCATTATCTTTAACACCATCAATCCAGCCATCTGTTTTCTTGATTGGCTCAATAGGTATAATAGTCTTATTGTCTCCATTTACAATCTCAACACATATCACGGTAGGATCCCAAACAGCCTTACCACCATCTGTCATCGGAGTCCAATCAAATGCAAGTCTTACATTGTTAAGGCCATCACCGGCAGCTGCCATTGCAGGAAGCTGAAGACATGCTGTATAATCAGTGATTGACATCTTTATATAATTTCGTGCGCAACCAATAGCTTTTTTAGCATTTGTTTCATCCGTTGAATACATATTGTATCCTTTTTCAAGCATAAGATCCCAAACAGATTTAGTACCGTCAAGTGATTTGATCGTCGTAGACTGTGGGTTATAAGCACCACTGTATAAAAGTTTTCCGACATTGTCGGTAGTTACTTGATCAGACTTATTTTTATACGTAGCGATATTGGTTTCAGTCTCAAGCCATTCGAAATTGTCCTCGAAAAGTACTACGTCGTCTGCGAATGCAGTCATTGAGAGTGCCATAGCGGCACAAGAAAGTAAAAGTTTTTTCATAAATAGAATTTAAGTTAATTAATATAAAACAGTTAAGTTATGAATTGCAATTTCAAAATCAAGTCCCTTGTTCTGTATTTCAGGACCTCTTATTATTACAATGCAAAAGTAGTTATTTTTTATTATCCTACAAAAATTTCACTTCTATTTATTATTGATTTTCCCCTTTTTATGATTCCGGCTCACCAATTTTTATAATTTTGAATTTTGATATGATAAATTTATACTCTATCTTTGTTATATATTATGAGTGAATGATTACTTAAGGCTTTCAAAAAAATAAGGATTAAGTATAACAATTACATTAATAAGAAATTACTAAAACATTTTAATTATGGCAAAAGAATGGATATGCACCATCTGCGGATATATCGCTGAAGGTGAAGTTGCTCCCGAAAAATGTCCACAGTGTGGTGCACCCCAGAGTAAATTTAAACCGGTTGACAAAGATGAACTCCTCAAATTCGTTACTGAACATGAGGTAGGTGTTGCAAAAGGTTGTGACCCTGAGATGATCAAAGATCTCAACAACCACTTTGTAGGTGAGTGCACAGAGGTAGGTATGTATCTTGCTATGTCTCGCCAGGCTGATCGTGAGGGTTATCCTGATGTAGCTGAAGCCTTCAAGCGCTACGCTTGGGAAGAGGCTGAGCACGCAGCTAAGTTCGCTGAATTACTCGGTGATATGGTTTGGGATACCAAGACCAACCTTGAAAAACGTATGCATGCAGAAGCTGGTGCTAACGAAGATAAGATGCGTATCGCTAAAAATGCGAAAGCTCAGAATCTCGATGCTATTCACGACACTGTTCACGAAATGGCTAAGGATGAGGCTCGCCACGGTCGCGGCTTTGCAGGTCTTTACAAACGTCACTTCGGCAAATAAGATCTAAACATTAAAAAACAAGGAGGCTTGATCGAGCCTCCTTATTTTTTTAACATATTTCCGATGTGAGATATATACTTCTATTCATATCTTATCGCTTCAATAGGATCAAGCTTAGATGCTTTTGCTGCGGGATAAAATCCGAATATTATTCCGATGACTGTACATACAACAAATGAAAGTAACACGGCACTCGGATCTATTTGAACAGGCCAATGAGCAAGAACTTTTATCATCCACGTAGCTAATGCACCTAATAAGATACCCAAAATACCACCGGTAACGGAAATAATTACCGCCTCTATCAGGAATTGCGACATAATATCTCTTCCTGTCGCTCCGATACTCATACGCAAACCGATCTCGCGAGTGCGTTCCGTGACACTCACAATCATTATATTCATGATTCCGATACCTCCTACTAACAGTGAAATACCTGCCACGGCTGCAAGGAGCACCGTCATCATGGAGGATGTGGAGGAGATCATCTGTGCGAGCTCCTGCATTGATCTGATGGTGAAGTTAACAGCCTGATCATCTCGCAATTTATGTTGGGTTCTGAGTATATCAGTTATCTCCGCTATTGTCTCATCCGTCCGGTTTTCATCTACAGCCGACGCCTGAATCCCTTGAAGATAATCTATGGCTAACATACGCTTCATGACTGTAGTGTAAGGCACCAATGCAAGATCATCCTGGTCTTGACCCATTGTATTGTAGCCTTTCTCATCAAGCACACCAATAACTGTCAGAGGAATTGAGCCAAAACGTACAACCTTCCCAATTGGATCCGTTCCATCCGGGAAAAGGTTATCAACAAGAGTTTTACCGAGCACACAGACTTTTGCAGCAGTCTTGACGTCATTCTCCGTGAACATCTCTCCCTTGCTGACTTTCCTTTGGCGAATATCAAGAAATTGAGTATTCACACCCTGAGCCTGCGATGGGTAGTTATTGTTACCATTCACCCATTGACCTGAAGAGGATACCGTTGGAGTAATGTAGGATATACCTGTCGACTGATTCACGATTGCGTCATAATCAGCCGGTTTCAAAGTCTGCATATCTTCACTACTCTGACGCACTCCTCCCCTTCTTTCAGCACCGGGCATAATCATAATCATATTGCTGCCCATCTCGGAAATCTGTGCCTTGATGGAATTCTTGGAGCCTTGACCTATTGCAAGCATCGCGATTACAGCACCAACACCAATAATGACACCGAGCATTGTCAGGAAGCACCGCATCTTATTATTGCCCAATGCACGTATCGCTATTTTGAAAAGATTCTGAATATTCATAATTAATCAAGTTCTTCCGGCAAATTTTTATACACTTCCTCCGCAGATTGAATATCTTCATTGTATTCATCACTGACAATGTGTCCGTCACGAAGGGTAATATTGCGCGATGAATACAGAGATATCTCCGGATTATGCGTCACGAATATGATTGTTTTACCCTCCTTATGCAACCTCTGGAACAATGTGAGAATAGAGAATGATGTTCTCATATCAAGATTTCCGGTTGCTTCATCCGCAAGTATTATAACAGGATTATTTACCAATGCTCTGGCTATTGCAACTCGCTGCTGCTGACCTCCGGACATCTGATTACTTTTGTGATACAACCGCTCCCCAAGACCTACTTCCCGAAGGCATTTCTCCGCGCGTTCAGTCCTCTCTTTTGCACTGACGGCTGAATTATAAATAAGTGGCAATTCCACATTCTCAAGCGCTGTCGTTTTGGGAAGTAGATTATAATTCTGGAAGATAAATCCGATTTTTCTATTGCGGATTCGGGCACGCTCATTCTTTCCCATACCCTTCACAGGAATGCCGTCAAGATAATACTCTCCTGAAGTGGGAGTGTCAAGACACCCAAGAGTATTCAACAAAGTCGACTTACCGGAACCCGATGTTCCCATTATTGTCACAAACTCTCCCTCATATATAGTGAAAGAAACACCACGCAATGCCTTGACGGTTTCATCCCCTACCTTGAAGTAGCGTTTGAGGTTCTCGATTTTAATAATCTCTTTTGACATAGAAATAATCTATTCTTATTTATTTTTGCGGTTAGCACCCGGTGGTTTTGGCATGAACGGATTCTCTTCACCTTTCTTCTGCTGTGCCTTTCCGGCATTTTGCATATACTGGATTGCAACCTGGTCTCCATCTTTCAATCCTTTGGTGATTTGCTGATAAACATTATTGGATACACCAAGTTCTACAGGTGTCTGAATCAACTTAGAATCCCTTTTAACCCATACGAAGTGCTCCCCTTCTGTCTTTGATTTAACCGGAGTGGGTAAGCCTTTGGTTTCTTCCGTTTCTTCCATTGGTTGGAATTTCAACGCTTTTAATGGAACAGCTGTGATATTATCAAGTTCCAAGGTATAGATCGTCAGATTAGCGGTCATTCCGGGAATCAATTTATGATCAGGATTGGGCGCACCGACTATAACCTCATATGTAACTACGTTATTAGTGGTCGTAGGATTAATTCTCACCTGTGTGACAGTGCCCGTAAATGTATCATTGGGATAAGAATCGACAGTAAATGTTACATGCTGTCCTACCTTTACCTGACCTATATCAGCCTCATCCACCGCACCTACAACCTGCATATTGTCAAGATCCGCGATTACATACAGATTGGCTACATTCATACTGGATACAACCGTCTGACCAACCTCAACCTCTCTTTAAACTATAATGCCATCGATTGGTGAGTAAATCTCCGCATAATTCAAGTTCTTAGCAGCACGAACACGATCAGCCTGGGTTTTCTCATAGCTCAGACGTGCAACATCATAATCCTTTTTAGATGTCTGAAACTCATAATCGGAGATAAGCTGCTCGGCATGAAGAGCCTTGTCCCTCTCGTAGTTCTTGCGGGCATACTCATAATTGGCTTTTGCAGATGCCATGGATGCATCGGCACTTTTTAATTCGCTGTCAAGAAGTGTTTTCTCAATCTCAGCAAGCAACTGACCCTTGTGCACGGTATCATTGTAATCAACATAAAGTTTGTCAATTATACCGGTAACCTGAGTACCGACATCTACAGAAGTGACAGACTCCATCGTACCAGTAGCTGTAACTATCTCCGACATCGATGTAGGTTCCACTGTGTAAGTTTCCAGTTCCATTTGCTCTTTCTTGGAACAAGAGATGGTAGCCATTATCATAAAGGCCGCCGAAAAATAACATGTATATCTCATAATCCTTCTTTATTTCTATATAAGTATTTTATATCATGGTATTGCCACTTCCTGAGTTGCATAATAGTTTATGGTTTTATTAGCAAGTATCGCCATATATTTACTTTGCAAAAGTTCAAGCTTGGCATTCAACAGACTATTATGTGCTGTCAATAATTCCAATGGATTAACAAGACCCAATTCAAACTGGCGGTTGACCAGATCGTTTGTCAGCTGAGTAGCCTCAAGCTGTGTCTGGCCGGATGTATATTTTGCTTTTGCATTGGTAGCATCAATATATAACCCTTCTATGGTCTGAGAAAGATCATCTAAAAGATTCTTTTGGGTGAGATTATATTCCAACTCCGCCAACTTTGCCTTAGCTACCGCACGCTTTGTTGAATTTCCATCAAATATCGGGATATTTACATTAACTCCTATATTTTCATTGAAATTATGCCCCATCTGGTTACCCCAGCCGGAGCCTTTTCCCGTGTAGCTTGTGCCTAAACCACCGGAGAGACTTACGGATGGAAGATTGCCTGCCTTAGCAATCCTTACATCGTTGGCATATATCTCCTTGCTAAGTTCATTACTCTTCAGACCGGGTAGCCATGCAACCGCCAAAGAATATACCTGCTCTTTTGTCGGCAGCTGAGTAAGAACCGCGCTATCGGGAAATGAGACATCCCTTATTTCAAGATTATATGCCAATCCAAGTTCCAATATCTTTTTCAAAGCCATAACTGCACTTTCGTAATTACTTTGAGCCTGGACTAAATTATATGCATCCTGAGCTTTCTGACTTTCAATCTGGGCATAATCCACTTTTGAGGTTCTTCCCGATTCCATAAGTCTTTTAGCCCGAGCCGTTTGTGAAGTGCTTACCTCAAAAGTTTGTTCAGCGATGGTGATGGCCTCTCCGGCATACATGATGTTTAAGTATGCCTGAAGTATACCTAATTTTAAAGACTTTATAACGTCATCTCCTGCAAGCTGCTGCTGTTTCCTGAGGATTTTGGAAGATTCAAATCTATATTTGCGTACATTTCCCTCCCACACAGTCCAATTGGCATTAACACCATAAGAACTGCCATAGATATTGCCATCTTTTCCGGTCCCGGGTGAAGGGTAATTTGTAAAGGACTGGTTCGTAGCGAAATTCACTGTTGGCAGCCAAGCATCTTTTGCAGAACTTATATCCTGGTCTGCCTGAAGAATATTGAGGATAGTGCGACGAATATCCGTACTGTTCGAGGTCGCCCATTGGATACAATCATCAAAACTCCACTTATCCGGCATTTGCATTTTGGGAGCAGCTGTAATCTGCTCTGCAGTAAGATTGTCAACATTTTCTTGTGCATAGCCCGCTAAAGAGCAAAAAGCTACTGACGCAAGTATTATTGAATATGTCGATCTTGACTTCATAAGTAGTTGAGAAAATTTAATGAATATCTAATTGTGAAGTTGTTTACCTCACTATTTCTAAATTACAAAAATATTCTTTAATATCCTCATATAAAAATGAAATCGTTATAAAGTCTAAAAAAGATGTCAAAAGGTAATTTTAATCAGATAAAATATAAAATATACCTTCCAATACGTATACAAAGTTAATAGATGTTAAATTATCTCAAACATACATCATTCCGAGCTATTCAATGTAAATTTGTAAAAAATAAATGATATGGGAAGAATTCTTGCCATTGACTATGGTAGAAAACGATGCGGTATCGCAGTGACTGATATCCTACAGATTAGTGCAAACGGATTACCGACGGTTCGCACCTGCGATCTGATGCAATTTATTAAGGAGTATATACAAAAGGAACAGGTAGAGAAAATTTTGGTTGGTGAGCCACGAGACTTGCATGGTAATCCAAGTGAAAGCATGCGATACATCACTCCTTTTCTTGCAAAATTAAGAAAAGAGTTACCGGATATCCCTATAGAGATGGTTGATGAACGCTTTACTTCAACAATTGCCCATCGTGAAATGATTGCCGGAGGTTTCAGCAAGAAACAGCGTCAGCAAAAGGGTTTTGCTGATGAGATGGCTGCCGTGCTAATACTAACAGAATATCTTCAGAACCACAATTAACCTAAAGAATCTTTGCAGTACCTTAGATTTGCATCGGCAAACCGAAACTGAAATAGAAATGGTAAATTTGCAG
>CAZEJY010000009.1:0-63845 GCA_964512705.1 uncultured Sangeribacter sp.
TTTCCTCCTCTCCAATTGTAAGTTCTGGCTTGATGAGTATAAGTTTGACGGTTTCCGCTTCGACGGAGTGACCTCCATGCTCTATTATGACCACGGCTTAGGGAAGGCATTCGGAAGTTATGGAGATTATTACGACGGAGGTCAGGACACAAATGCTTTGGTTTATCTGACACTTGCCAACCTGCTTATTCATGAAGTCAATCCAAAAGCTATAACTATCGCTGAAGAGATGAGCGGTATGCCCGGATTGGCTGTCAAATTCGATGAGGGTGGAATCGGCTTCGATTACCGCATGGCGATGGGTATTCCTGACTACTGGATCAAGATGATCAAGGAGAAGAGGGACGAGGACTGGCATCCGACCTCCATATTCTGGGAACTGACAAACCGTCGTAAAGATGAGAAGACCATCTCCTACTGCGAGAGTCACGACCAAGCGCTTGTTGGTGACAAAACCATCATCTTCCGACTTATCGACAAGGAGATGTACTGGCACATGATGGATGGCGACAACAATGGTGTTGTAGACCGCGGTATGGCGCTTCACAAGATGATTCGCCTCGTCACACTCGCTTCCATCAATGGCGGTTACCTCAACTTCATGGGTAATGAGTTCGGCCATCCGGAATGGATCGACTTCCCGCGCGAGGGTAACGGTTGGAGTTACAAGTATGCTCGCCGCCAGTGGGACTTGGTTGACAGGGAGGATCTGAAGTATAAGTATCTCAACAACTTCGACAACTCGATGATTGAGATTGTATCGAAACAATACAATTTCCAGGCTGAGGTTGTGGAGAAGCTTTGGGAAAAGGATGATGACCAGATATTGGCATTCCGTCGCGGCGACCTGATCTTTGTCTTTAACTGGAATCCTGTCAAGTCTTTCAATGATTATGGTTTCTTGGCTCCCGCGGGAGAATATGAGGTCGTGCTCGATAGCGATGCAAAGGTGTTCGGAGGTTATGGAAACATAGATGATACCGTCACTCATCTGACTACTCCCGACCCGCTCTACTCACCCTCCGGCAAAGGTTGGCTAAAACTCTATCTTCCCGCCCGCACTGCTCAGGTTCTTCGCATGAAGAGAAGCGAGCCGAAACCTCGGGCTGCCAAGAAGAGTACCAAATCCACTGCCAAGACTGCGGCAAAGTCAACCGCTAAAGCAGCCGCAAAAGCTCCGGCAACAAAGAGCAAAGCAAAGAAAGCATAACACCTTGATCTTTAAAACAACCTTAGAACAATAAGAATAATATATGAAGATTATTATAGCAATTGACGGATACTCCTCTTCGGGAAAGTCAACCATGGCGCGCGATTTGGCAAAACGTATCGGTTATGTCTATGTCGATTCCGGTGCAATGTATCGCGCAGTGACCTTGTATGCGTTGCAGCACGGAATGGCGAAGGATGGCAAGGTCGATACCGAAGCCCTGATAGCGGCACTACCGGAAATCAAAATATCTTTCCAGCCTGCCGGCGCTGATGGTGTACAACACACGCTACTGAATGGCGAGGATGTGGAACGTCAGATTCGCGATATGGAGGTGAGCTCCATGGTGAGCCCGGTTGCGGTTATTCCGGAAGTTCGACATCACCTCACCCGTCTCCAGCAGGAATATGGTAAGGAGAAGGGTATAGTGATGGATGGCAGGGATATCGGGACTACCGTCTTCCCCAATGCGGAAATGAAGGTCTTTGTCAACGCATCTCCCGAGGAGCGTGCGCGCCGCCGAGTGCTCGAGCTCAAGCAGAAGGGTGAGGAAGTGACCTATGAGGATGTGCTGAAAAATATTCTCGAAAGGGATCATATCGACACTACCCGCAAGGAATCACCCCTGCGCAAAGCGGAAGATGCTCATGAGTTGGACAATGACAAAATGACTCTTAAGGAACAGGAGGAGTGGCTCATCAAGTTGTATAACTCAATTGTAGCGGAAGCATAATCCAACTTATATTACTGATTTAATGATTATTGAGATAGATGAAAATTCCGGTTTCTGCTTCGGGGTTGTGACTGCGATCGAAAAAGCAGAGGCGGAATTAGCACTTCAGGACACACTCTATTGCTTAGGTGATATCGTGCACAACGCTTCGGAGGTTGAGAGACTCCGCAAACGCGGGTTGCAAACCATCACCCACGATGATCTTTACCGCCTCAAAGGGGGTAAGGTGCTGTTGCGTGCTCATGGCGAACCACCTTCCACCTATTCCGTTGCGGAAGCCAACGGACTCTCGATAGTGGATGCGACCTGTCCGGTAGTGTTGCAACTCCAGAAAAGGATCAAGGAGGCTTATTCAACCAACCTGAAACTTTTCAATGAGGGGCAGCTTAAGAGTATGCCTTTGATTCTTATTTATGGTAAGGAGGGACACGCAGAGGTTAACGGACTCGTAGGACAGACCGAAGGGAGAGCCGTAGTGGTTCAATCCATCGCCGACCTCGACTCCATAGATTTAAGCAGGGATATTCTACTTTATTCACAGACCACCAAATCGTTGGAGGGTTTCCGCGAGCTTGTGGAGGAGATAAAGCGCAGAAAAACAACCGGTTCATTCGAGTATTTCGACACCATCTGCCGACAAGTAGCCAACAGACTCAACAGACTGAAGGAATTTGCCGCGACGCATGATGCCATAGTATTCGTGAGCGGAGCAAAAAGCTCAAACGGGAAGGTTCTCTTTGAGGAATGCCACAAGATAAATCCTGATACAATCATGGTCAGCGATTCATCCGATCTCGATATATCTAAACTTAAGAATAAAAACTCCATCGGCATCTGCGGAGCCACATCCACTCCGCGATGGCTGATGACAGAAATAGCGGAGAAAATTTCAGATGAACTTCGGAAGTGATGAATATTTCATGAAGCAGGCTCTCGACGAGGCCGTAAAGGCTTATGAAGAGGGTGAGGTGCCGATTGGAGCCATAATAACGGTTAACAACAGGGTGATAGCACGTGCACATAACCGCACGGAGGCACTCAACGATGTCACGGCTCATGCCGAGATGCAGGCTATCACATCTGCAGCTGAGAACCTTGGTGGGAAATATCTGCAGGAGTGCACGCTCTATGTCACGGTAGAACCCTGCGCGATGTGCGCCGGAGCATTAGGATGGAGCCAGATCGGAAGGATTGTCTATGGTGCACCTGACCCGAAGAGAGGTTTCTTCTCCTATTATAATACCGGGAAATCACCTCTTCATCCGAAGACAGAGATAACGGGTGGCGTACTCGAAGAGGAGAGTCGACAACTGATGCAATCCTTCTTCCGCCTACTGCGATAATCTTTTCAAAACAGATAAATCCAATAATATTCGATTTATCTGTTTATATATTTCAATTATTTAACTGACCTTTCATAATGAAGAATCCCTGGATTGAGGCAATGCGCCTCCGCACACTCCCTGTTTCCATAGCCGGCGTACTTACCGGAGGGGCTGTAGCAATCGCTAATCATGGTTTCAGGTTCCTGCCGTTCCTAATCTGTCTGGTGTTTGCGGTAATGGCTCAGATTGTCTCGAATTTTGCCAACGAATATTTTGATTTCAAGAATGGCCTGGACAAGAAGGGTCGCGAGGGGTTCCGCCGAGGAGTCACCGAGGGGGAGATCTCCCCTACCAAGATGCGCAATGCTCTGTATGGGCTGCTTCTTGCCACTTGCGCTGTGGGCTGCACATTAATCTATTATGGAGGGTGGATTCTCGTACCGTTCGGCATACTGATTGCTATCGGAGCTTTAGCATACTCCGCAGGTCCGTTTCCTCTTTCGCATCATGGATTGGGTGACGTGGCTGTCTTTCTATTTTACGGACTGATACCTGTATTTTTCACTGCCTACGTTCAGATTCCGAATTACCATATCTGGCCTTTGGCGCTGATTTTAGGAAGTGCAGTGGGTCTGATGGGAATCAACGTACTGATAGTTAACAACTACAGGGATTATGAAGATGATAAGCAGGTGGGAAAGCGGACAACGGCAGTCATTTTCGGTCGAAACAGAATCTCGACCCTATACCTCATCAACGGTTTCATTGCTGCCATACTGATCAATGTCGGCATCTACAATTATTCCGGTATTGTCTGGCAGGTCGGGGCTCTCGCTTATGCAAATCAGCACTACCTGATTTGGAAGAAGATGACACAGACCGAAGGGAGCGGACTGAACAGGATTTTGGGAGAGACAGCCATGATGTTGGTCGAAATGGCTATCTGGGTAGTGGTTGTCTTTGCCATTAATCTAAAGTAATGCTTTACTGAAATAATTTTATTAACTTTGGGGAACGATTCCTTTTTGACGCGACTGAACAACGCGTGATTCAAAGGATTGGATACTAATAAACCATTGAATTTCAAACTAACTAATAACTACTTACATGAAACTCAAAACTATCATTGCCTTCGGTTTGGTTTTAGGAGTATTCCTCCCTGCTGCCGCACGCAACATTACAAAAGACTCTAAAGATTACGTAGTTTCAGCATTTGTATGGCCCTCTTGCCATGACGATGAACTCGGACACAAATACCTCTGGCCCAACGGCGAAGGTGAATGGGAGGTGATCAAAAAGGGTAATCCACGCTTTGAGGGTCACCAACAGCCTAAGCAGCCGCTCTGGGGCTATGAAATGGATAACGACCCTAAAGTTGTGGAAAGATGGATCGAAACAGCTACAAAATATGGCGTAAACAACTTCGTTTATGACTGGTACTGGTTCATGAACCAGCCCTATCTCGAAAGCGCACTCAACGATGGTTTCCTGAAAGCGCCGAATAATGAGAAGATGTCTTTCTACATCATGTGGGCAAACCACTTCGTAAAACATAACTACTGGAACTGGCATAAATATGGTGGTGACGAATCTATCCTCTTCGACCCGGTTCTCGACCAGAAGAATTACAAGATAATCGTTGACCGCATCATCAACCAGTATTTCAAAAAGCCCAACTATCTGCAGATCGATGGTTGCCCGGTGTTCGGAATCTTCAGCTTGGAGAACTTCCTGCTCGGCTTCGACAACAATGTAGATAAAGCAGCTGAGGCTCTTGAGTATTTCCGTAACCAGGCTCGCAAAGCAGGCTTCAAGGGTGTGCATTTCCAGGAGATGCCCGGTAAGGGTAAGCCACTGACAGAGAAGCAGGTTGCCGAGGCGAATGAGTTTTACAAGAAACTCGGCATAAACAGTATCGCATTCTACAACATGGGTAAGCCGGAACCGGATTACATGGCTTATGGCGCCAACAGTATCGATATTCGCGACCAATGGGACAAGCAACTCGACATTCCTTTGTTCCCCACTGTTTCAATCGGCTGGGACGATACTCCCCGCTTCCCGAAGAAAGGTGCGAACGATGTAGTTCGTTTCAACAATACTCCTCAGTCTTTTGCAGGGTTCCTTCAGAATGCAAAGGAGTATGCCGACTCACATCCCAATCAACCCAAAATGATCCACATCAACGCATGGAACGAATGGGTTGAAGGTAGCTATCTCCTTCCCGACCGTCTTAACGGCTTCGGCTATCTCGAGGCAGTTAAGGATGTCATGGATGGGAAGTATGATAAGTAGCTTCTAAAAATAAAGAAAATTTCTAAGCTGATGGCTGAGCAAAGATTTAAGAAACCGGAATTTAAACAGATACAACAGGATCCCACAGGCAAACTTCCTCCACATGATAAAGATTTGGAGGAGGTTGTGCTCGGGGCTCTCATGCTGGAGAAGGATGCCTACATGAATGTGAGCGACATCCTCACTCCCGATGCATTCTATGATCCTAAAAATGCCAAGATTTATAATGCAATAAGCACATTAGGATTTAATCAACATCCTATCGACTTCATCTCCGTGGCTGAGCAGCTGCGAAAGGATGGGGAATTGGAGAATATCGGTGGATCCGTGCATCTTGCCCAGCTGACCTCACAGGTTTACTCCGCTGCAAATATTGAGTACCACGCCAAGATTGTAGCCCAGAAGTATCTCGCTCGCCGGTTGATATCCTTCGCAAGCAAAATCGAGACAGATGCGTTTGACGAATCAAACGATGTCGACGATCTTCTGCAGAACGCCGAAGGTAAGCTCTTCGAGATCTCGCAGACCCACATGAAGCGTGAGGTGACGCAGATTGACCCGGTGCTGAACCTCGCAATTGAGCAGATTCAGGCAGCGGCAAACAATGAGACAGGTCTCTCGGGTTTGCAAACCGGCTATACCGGTCTGGACAAGATGACCTCGGGTTGGCAGAATTCCGACCTGATCATCATCGCCGCACGTCCGGCTATGGGTAAGACAGCGTTCGTGCTCTCCATGGCGAAGAATATGGCGGTGGATTACAATCTGCCGGTTGCGATCTTCTCCCTTGAGATGGCTAATGTGCAGCTTGTGAAACGTCTTATCTCCAACGTGGCAGACCTGCCGGGAGAGGCTATCAAGAGCGGTAAGCTCACCGAGGAGGAATGGGACCGTTTGAATAACCGCCTGCGTAACGTCTATTCCGCCCCATTATACCTTGATGAGACTCCCGGCCTCTCCATCACCGAGATGAGGACCAAGGCGCGTCGCCTTGTCCGCGAGCATGGGGTGAAGATAATCATCATCGACTACCTTCAGCTCATGAACGCCACCGGAATGAAGTTGGGTAGCCGCGAGCAGGAGGTATCTACGATCTCCCGATCACTCAAGGCACTCGCAAAGGAGCTCAATATCCCGATTATCGCCCTCTCACAGCTCAACCGAAGCACTGAAACCCGTGAGGATAAACGTCCGGTACTTTCCGACCTGCGTGAATCCGGAGCGATCGAGCAGGATGCCGATATGGTTTGCTTTATCCACCGCCCGGAATACTATACCAAGAGCGAAGTGGATGGTGAAGGGAATAATATCCGCGGGTTGGCGGAGCTGATTATTGCCAAGCACCGTAGTGGTGCGGTTGGCACGGTAAAGATGCGGTTTGTTGCCAAATTTGCCCGCTTCGAAAACTGGGACCAAGGATATGATCTGATGCAGCAGACAATCGAAGAAGCCGAGGGAGAGGTTACGAAGCTTCAATCACGAATGAATACGGAGAGTAAGGAACCGAGCGGAGGCGGTTTTAATTTCCCGCAAGACTCGACATTCTCAACTCCGATGCCCGACATCATGCCGGGTGCAAACGATCAAGAGGTGCCTTTTTAGGGCACCTCTCTTTATTTTCGTTAATCTCAACAGACTTATTAAATAGCCTGAGCTAACAGATGTTCCAGTTCACTCGAAGATACATTAACCTGCAGCGAACCATCTTTAGCGACAGAAATCTTTCCGGTCTCCTCACTAACTATGACACAGATGGCATCCGTCACCTGACTCATTCCCAAAGCTGCCCGGTGTCGCAGTCCAAGCTGTTTCGGAATATTCATATCGTGACTCACGGGGAGGATGCAACCAACTGACTTGATGCGATGCTGAGCCACAATCATCGCACCATCATGCAATGGAGAATTTTTAAAGAAGATATTCTCGATCAGACGTGTATTGACATCAGCGTCAATTATGTCGCCTGTTTTTTCATAATCCACGAGTGGCACCTTGCGCTGGAAAACTATCAGGGCACCGGTTTTCGATTTTGACATAGACATACACGCA
The DNA here is from genome assembly GCA_964512705.1 of uncultured Sangeribacter sp. Classification (GTDB taxonomy): domain Bacteria; phylum Bacteroidota; class Bacteroidia; order Bacteroidales; family Muribaculaceae; genus Lepagella. The sequence goes on from CAZEJY010000009.1 coordinate 7,613, forward strand.
TATACCACGCTCATGATTCTCTGGTGTGTCTCATCGCCATCCTTCTTATCATGTTTGAAGATATTTCTGAACACTTTCCACCGTCCGCGCGTACCGATATCTATCAGGAACCGCTTTATCTGGTCCTGGAAGAGTATCACGAGGATTATCAATCCGATGGACATGAACTTATCAACAATCATTCCTGTGAGCTTCATGTTGAAAATCTCGTATGAAACCACCCAGATAGCGATAAACGCCAAGACACCATAGAAAAGCGACAGTGATCCGCTATTCTTCATCATTCGATAAAGATAGAATAGCAGAAACGCCACTATCAGTATGTCAATAATATCTTTTATTCCGAAATCTATCATCTCCTTTATTTGTGAGAGAGTATTTTAATCCACTTGCAAATTTACATAATTTGCGTCATGCTCCAAATCAGAAAAATATAAATCTATAAGTTTTACCACCTCGACCGCTTCACGGACATCATGCACGCGCAGAATATCGGCACCATTTATCAAAGCCAAGGTGTTCAGTACCGTCGTACCGTTAGCTGCCTCGGCAGGAGTGATGCCGAGCGGTTTCCAGATCATGGTTTTGCGGGAAATTCCGGCTAACACCGGGGCATTCAGTTCGTGAAACAGGTCGAGGTCGCGCAGCAACTGGTAATTCTGCTCTACTGTTTTGGCAAATCCAAAGCCGGGATCCACTATCACATTAGCAACACCCATCTGTCGCAACGCATCCATTTTCCGAGCCAAGTCTGTCAAGACTTCAGCCGTGACATCATCATAATCCGTGAGGCTCTGCATAGTGGAGGGGGTGCCACGCATGTGCATCAAGACGTATGCCACATCCTTCTCCTTGACCACATCCCAAATCTCGGGATCCAAGATACCACCTCCTATATCATTAATAATCTCGACACCGAATCCATCAATGCAGCGCGCAGCGACCTCGGCGCGGAAAGTGTCTACGGAGATGAGTGCGTCGGGCACAATGCTGCGGATCTGTTCCAACCCACGGCTCAGGCGGTCAATCTCCTCTTCAGGTGAGACCTCATCAGCACCCGGACGACTTGAATATCCTCCTATATCATATATATCCACCCCTTGGTCAGCAAACTCCTCAATTCGCTTCCGGAGCGCATCAATCTCCTCTACCCTACTTCCGGCATAGAAACTGTCGGGGGTGACGTTTAGGATTCCCATCACTTTAGGGCGATCAAAGCTCAGCAACTCCCCCTTTATATTTAAACTCAGCATATTTTAGCATTTTAGATTTACATTTCAAATCAATAAAATCCAAATTTAGCACTTTTTATCGGATTGCATCTTTGTTCAATGCCAATTAATTTATAAATTTGCACCGGAGGTGAATCCTCCGTTACATATTACGAAGCGTTTTTTGCTTTGTCCTTCATCACGAAATCGCCAGTTTCATAACTCTCGAAGGCCACTGCAGTCAAAAGCGCTCCTTGATTGCCGTGTAATGTCCACTCCCCGGCAAGGGGAGGTCGATATATCGGTAAGGCGTGGGAGTGGACTGTTTATTTCGAGAAGGTGTTTGGCGATACCCGTGATGAGATAAGCATAAAGTGTCCCACGCTTCTCAAGTTTATATTCTATCAGAAATCCGGATGGGACAGGACTTCTACTGCAACCCGGATGTTTCATATCGGTCAAAGGATAAAAGAGGTGTTTGAAGCGCAACCCAAATCGCATACCATCGAATGGTTTGCCGATAAGTTGCACTGCAAACGCGCCAACATCTATAATATCTTTAACCGAAGCACCATCGACACCGACCTGTTGCTGCATATCTCTCGCACACTTAACCATGATTTCTTCAGCGAACTGACTGCGGAACTACATAACACCTCTTCAAAGGATTCGAACTACGATGCGGAAGCCTATACTAATCTGATGTCATCCTTTTCTTCGATCTTGAAACATGAACTGCACAAACTAAATGAAAGGTTGAAGGATTCGAAATGAAACTTGTCAAAAATCTGATACATATCGTCTAATTATCCAATACACCTCCACAAGAAAAATTACTGCTTATTAAGCTAAATTTGCACTTGACGTAGAAGAAATTGCGCTGATACAAACCCGAAAATGTTAATTGTGGGGTGTATTTGTGCACTAATTGGCATTATAAGGTCAAGTAAAATACGGATGATAAAAACTAACCAAATAAATCAAGAGCCTATGGATGGGATTGGGAATAAATAAATGACTTATAACAACTTAGATTTGAGATAATAAATAAAAAAATTAATTAAAATAAATATCAACTAATAACAATTTTTACACATGCAAAAGAAGATTCTTGCTTCATTGTTGGTGTCACCCGTAGCTATATCGGCTATGGCGAATATCAATGTTACAGGTGTTCAGATCGAAAAATGGACTCCCAGTAACGGAGCTATTACCGGTGGTCTTGTAAACGGTAATAAAGTAACTGTTCCAGTTGGTACAGGAGCTGTAACTAACTCGTTTGTAGCTCCGGCACCTGGTACTTATCAGGTTGTTTTTGGAGGATTTGACAATGTTGTCGTTACAGTTAATGGCGATACAGTACAGACAGATGCAGCCAAAGGTGTTATCCAGTTTAAGGTTAAGGCGGTTAATGAAACTGTTAAATTGGTAGTTTCTCCTCTTAACCCCATCAAAGGTTATGAATTTGAGCAGGGTTCAACATCAATCGTTTTTGATTTTGCCGCAACTAATGCTCAGCTTACAGATTCTTTGGGTAAAGTTCCTGCTGTTGTAGCTCTTGAGAAAGATGACAAGAGTGATAAAGCTACTGAGCTCAGAGCCTTGATCGCAAATGTTGATAAGGAAAAGAAAGCTATCCAGGATTTGATCAAAAAGGTTGCTGCAAATACAACCGGTAAGACTCAAGCAGAAAAGGATTCTCTTGACCTCGTAACATATTCTAATACAGATCTCAAACTTTATGAGTCACCCAACAACGCAATAGCAGATAAGATTGGTGCGCTCGTAAAAGAGGTAGGAGCTTTGGCTCCGGTAGATCCTAAGGACCCAGCTGCCGGCATGGCTTATCCTGAAGGCTCACTGAATGCTCAGATCACATACGAGAATAAAGTATTCAATGCTGTTAAAACAAATACTGCTCTTCAGAAAACAGTTAACACTGCGATTACTAATTTCAATAAGAGCCTGACTACTCTTGAAAAACTTTACAATAATGTAAAGAAGACGTACGATGCTGTTTCTCCTGCAGGAGATAAGGTCTTCGAAACTAACGGTACAGTTCCCTACGAAAAAGCAAAGAGAGCTGTCGCTGCATACAAAGCCGCATCAGATACTACTTTCATCGATGCGAATATGGCTGACCCGGACCTTACAGACAAGTGGGGTAAGATAACAGCTGCAAACAATCCAACTGATTCAATCTCAGCAGCTACTACTTCTCTGAATAACCTTACAACTTATCTTGGCCAGTACACCGAATTCCAGAGCTGGTATTCTGATGAGTCAGGTATAGAGAAGGCTTACAATCAGGCTCGCGTTGCGATCTCCAGCTTGAAGAGCATTGACGCTTATACAGGTGTATTTGAGCCGTATAAGGTTGCTCAGATGAAAGATCTTTCCGCTCAATATAACAAAGCTACTGCTGCTAAGGATTCTTTGATTATTACTGCAACAATGCAGGCTGACATCACTGCAGCTAAGGATTCTGTAAACACTGCGGTTGCTAAGATTAATGAGATTAAGGAAACTGCAAAAGCTCTTGTTAAGGAACAGAATGATCTTATGGCAGGTGTTTGGGAGAATGACTCTACTCTTACAACTCCCGGTGCACTTACTGTAATTGCAGCTCTTCAGGAAACTCTTGACAACAGCATCAAGGGTATGGATGACGCAACTCTCGCAAAACTTGGTGTTTCTAAAGAGAATATTGCTACATTCTCTGCTGCTGTAAAGGCTGTTCAGGATAAGATTAATGCTCTCACAGATACTTGCGAAACTCACTATAAGGCTCTTGTCCTCACTGCAGAGGATTTTGCTGATACAAGCGCACAGGTTGAGGCTGTTAAAGCCGCTCAGGCTGCTCTTAGCGAGGATGATGATTGCGTAATTAAGAAACTTCGTCTTGATACTGTTAAGGTCGCAGCTGAAGCAATCGGCGGAGTAAACAGCGGTATCGAAGATTTGGAGAAGACTCTTAAAGATTACCAGAATGAAACCAAGAATGAGGCGGGTGAAGGAGTTAACTTCCCGAACATCTTCAAGGGTAATGTTGAGTCTCTAAAGGCTGCTTACAATGCTTTGACTCCTGAAAACTATTCCGGAGCTGTTGCTGGTATCAATGATCAGATCTCTGATGTTAAGGGTTTTGCTACCACAATCAAGGATGTAATTGTAGGAACTCTCAACACAATCAATTCTTATTCTCACGGTCTCGATTCACTTCTCAATCCTTACGTTCAGAATAAGATCCAGTTGAAAGGCGGTAAGACTACAACATTTAATATCACTACCTTTAAGAAAACTATTACTGACCAACAGGCTGTTGTCAAAGATTGGAATACTTCTTACAATGATATTATTGCATTAGCAAGAGGTGAGAATGTTCAGGGTCAGCAGGTTTATGACCAAGCAAAAGCTTTAAGTGATGGAATTAAAAAGACAAACTATAAACAATTCCTTACTAACAGCTTCAATACTTTGGAGGAGAGCGGAACAGCATACAATGTAACAGCTGTAGAAACTGCTTTGAACACAGCTTCATCTAACACTAAAGCTCCTGTAGATGTTACTAAGATTCAAGACACCTTGAATGCTCTTAAGACTCAAATTTCTGCAGCTGCTTCTGTTGTTGAGTGGGGTTCAACTGAGATGGGTAAAGACAGTGCAATTGTTGCTTCTACTGATGTTAAGGCTGCCCTCTACAATGGATTCGACCTGAAACTTGACACATTGTTAACAACCGTTAATAAAGTGATCGATTCTCAGAAGGCTTATGTTGAGATAGTTAACAATACTTTGTCAGGCGTCCTTACTGAGATAGATAAAGCAAATGCATACAATACCAATAGTGTATCGGGCGAGGATGCTCAGACCTTCTTCACTAAAACTATAGGTACTGCAGCGACTACTGATGAAGAAAAAGCAAAACAGGTTGCTAAAGATAAGAAAGGTGTACCTTCAGTAGCAGATGCTAAAACACTCTACTCTAAGTATTACACATTGAGTGCACTTCTCAAGTATTATTTAGATAACGCTACTGTTGTAGATAACAAAGATGCATTCGCTACTACTGCTAAGGGCGTTAAGGACGCAGCATCTAACATCTACACTGTAATGCAGGCTAATGAGACTGCATTGTATGGACTTCTCAATGTAAGCCAGACTACCCGCTCACTCGTAGAGGGTTATCTTGCACAGCTCAACGGCAATGCAACCGGAACAGATGCTGATGGCAAACCGCTCGTAAACTATGATCCTACTATCCCCGAGGTGAAGGCTGCTATCGAGGTTATGAATGCACTTCTTAACGAGGATCTTCCGGAAGCTGACAATGCAGTAACTGATAAGTATAACGTTGGAGAATGTGCAAAATCTGAAACTACTCTCACTGAAGCTTACACTACTATCACTGATGCTGCGAATGCAGAGATGGCTAAGTTGAATGGTGAATACGGAACAATTGTAACTGAGGCTAATGATGCAATCATTAAGGATTCAGGAGTTGCTAAGGCAATTGTTGATGCTAACGATGCTTATTCAGCTGCAATCAAGGTATTCAATGCTTATCAGAACCTTGAAAATGAGGGTTACAAAGCTTATGTTGCTGAGCAACCCGGTTCCAAGAACCATGAAGAGCTTTATGATTATGCTTCCAAACTCATCAAACTTAAGAGCGATGTAGAGAACGCTAAGAATAAAGCAAATGCTTCACTTCAGATTCTTGACTCTGTAAGCTTTAAGACTACTTACGTTAACATAGTTAATGCACCTGATACAGGTTACATTGCTAAAATCAATGCAAAGAAAGGACAAATCATTGCAGATTACAACACTTGGGGTAATGCATATTTTACTGTATTGACTGACTCAGTTAATATATATAAGACTGAAGCAGAAAATGCATTGGAAGCTGCAGGCTTGAAGAAAAGTGTAAAAACTATCTTGAAGAGTCTCTATGCAGCTCAGGCAGATGCTGATACTCTCAAGCTCAACGCCGGCAAGGTAACAGATACTGCTAAGTATCAGGAGATGATAGGTTATGTAATGGATCACATTGCAGATGTTCTTGATCCATACGCTAAGACTATTGACTTGTCAGCTGCTGCGACAAGTGCTTGGAATGCCGTTTATGATAACACTGACAAGAAGAATCCTGGAGCTCTCCAGAAGATTGCTGCTTGGAAAGAGGCTGTATCTAAACTTAAGAATGTAGGTGCGGATGCAATCGAGCAGTATAATGTTGAGTCTGATTCTATTCTTAATGTAGTTAAGATTATCAATGCTGATTTTATTGGTGCAGATGATAAGATCGGTTCTCTGTCTGGAAGCATTGACGCATTGAATGCAGCACTTGCATACCTCGTTAATCCGGATTCTACAATCACAGATGGTGCTTACACTAAGATCGTAAATCTTGATAACGCTATTGGTCAGCAATCTGCTCTTTACGAAAAGCTTACCGGTCTTGTTTCCGGAAAGAATGGTTTGGAGGATGAGTTTGCAGCCCTCAAGGCATTCGTTAGCCCGATGGGTGTAGCCGGTGCAACTACTTATACAGAAATCGAGAGTGGAATTGCAGGTGTTAAGAATAAAATTCAGTCCAGCTACGAGGCTAATAAACTTGCGAATGATACAACTACAATAAAGGGTCTGATTGCAACAGTTAAGTTAGACATTGAAGCCAAGTATCAATCTGTAGCTACAGCTGAGAAGAGCTTCCTTGAAAAACTTGTTGCTCAGGCTAAGGTTGCTTACAACAATGCAAGCTCAGTAACTGAAGACGCATTGGTAGCTCTCAAGGCGCAGAATGACACCATCAATAAGGTTGCAGCTGCTATTGAAGATCTCGAGCTTGCTAATGGCGCAAAACCGGCAGTGAAGACTAAGTTCAGCGCTGATGCAGTAAGTTATGAGGATAAACTTTCAACAGTTATCGCAGAACTTCAGGCAACTCCTAATTATCCGACTGTAGATGGCGAGATTACTCCTGCAAGTATACTTGCAGAGCTTAAAGCTCGTGCCGGTGAAATCGGTGACGATATCGATGAAGCTTTGGCAGGTCTTACTCCTTATCTGCCGACATTGGATGAATGGAAAGAGAAGTATGAGGAACTCAATGCAGCTCTTGATAAGGTAACTGATGAATTCACAGCAGCAGGTGATAAGCTTCTTGCTCAGGGCGACAATTACAAGCAGCAGCTTGAGGATATCGCTGAGGCACTTAGCAACATGGAGCCTGATGTAACTGCAGCTAAAGCAGCAGCTCAGAAGGTTATCGACAGCAACGAAAGAGCAGTAGTTCTTAAAGCCGAGCAGAGTGATCTTTCTTCATTCCTCGCTTCAGTAGAAACAACATTAACCAACTACAAAGTCCTTGAAGAGAAATTTGCAACAGGGGTTACCTACGAAGATAAGATCGGAGAGATCAAGGAGAACCTTGCAGATATGCTCACATGGATTAATGAGCAGGATAGCCTTGCAGCTCTTACCAAGACTTCTGTTTATGATGTAAATGGTGTAAATGTTAACTCTATCGACGTTGCAATCAAGTCCGTAATGCTCAGCGGTAGCAAGCTTTACGCTACAGCTCTCAATGGTAGCTCAATTGACGCTACTACTGATCTGACTGCATTCGGTAAGATTAAAGCAGTTAATGCCGCATTGCTAACAGAGAATATTCTTCCTGAAGAGAAGAAGGCTATTGAAACTGCTGTTGGTAAACTTGAGGATCGCGCTACAGTCAATGGAACTAATATCAGTGAATTTGACGCTGCTGCTCCTCAGGAGACTGACGAGGAAACAGGCATCGTTTCTATCCCGCAGACTCAGTATGAAGAGGCTCTTGGCGTAATTGATGGTTACATCACTGAAGCTAATAGCATTATCGCTGCTGCTGATGGTCTTCTTACCCAGATTAAGGATAACGAGTACATTCCCGGTGTTGTTACTCCAGGTGAAACTGAGATTAGCAGTAATGATATCCAGACACTCATCGCATGGGCTCTTGCAGGCAATGTGACAGTTGAGTCTCTTACAGAAGAGTACGGTCCAACTGTAGCAGCAGCTGCTGACCTTGATGGCAGTGGAGATATTGACATTACCGACGTAACTATTGCTATTCAGCTTCTCATGGGTAGCGATACTGAGTCACCGGCAATGCTCAAGGTTGCACGCTTCGGTGTTCCGAACCTTAATGAGTCACTCCGTATGGGTCTCGTTTCTATGGGCGAGCAGAATGGTACACGCCGCTTCGCAATCACACTCGACAACGTTATGAAGATTGTATCAGGTCAGGTTGACCTCAAGCTTCCTGCAGGTATGCACGTAGTTGATGCTACAGTTGCTGAGCGTAACGGTAACCACTCTGTACAGTTCCAGGATAACGGCGATTTCACTCGAGTACTTATCTACTCTATGGAGAACGCATCATTCGATTCTACATCAGGCGCTGTCCTCTACATCGATGTTCAGGGTGATGGTGACTTGAGCGTAGATCAGATGGTTGTAACCGACTCTTACATGAAGTCACACATCGTAGCTGCTTCCGGCTCATCATTCGTTGATTCTATCATCGATGGTGCCAAGGAGGTTAAGAACCGCATCTACAATGCAGCCGGTATGATGTTTGATAAACTCCAGAACGGTATCAACATCATCCGTGATTCTAACGGTAAGGTTAGAAAACAGATGAACCGTAATAAATAATAACATTTAGCTTTCTATCTCGGGATGCCCACAACGGCATCCCGAGAAATAACTAACAATAACTATTTATGGAATATCAAAACATAAGGTATCGGGTAGTTTCGCTGCTGACTTTGATTTGTGCGCTATTCTGCTGCAATGCGGCTATTGCGCAGAATGAGGATGCTGAGGTGGATTTCTATCTAAATGTGCCTACAATTCAAAACTCTGATCCCGTTCAAGTCGACATCATGCTCGACAATCCGAATACACCTGTAGTCGGTTATAGTTTCACAATCAAAATGCCGGAGGGTCTCGAGATAGTGAAGGAATCGGCTGCTAAGACTGAACGTTTTAGTGCTCAGCAAATCATCACCGTTGCTAACAACAAATGTTTGGTTGTTTCAATGAATAATGATCCATTTGCCGGCGTAAGCGGATCAGTAGGTTCATTCAAGATTCAGGCAACTCAAGCATACCTCGAGGCTGAGAAAGAGACCAAGATTGTATTGTCTAACATTACTCTTTCAGGTCTTCCTCAGGCAAATGGTATGGCTACAAAGGTAAACGTAGGATCAACCACAAAAGAGTTTCCCGTAAAAATCTCTGAGCAGGATCCAGTACAAATCACAGTGACAGCAGTTTCTGAGAAGCTTGTTGTAAATCCGGGACAGTCCGCTCTCGTTACTCTCTCAATGGAGAATAATAAGACACTTAACGGTCTCCAATTTGATGTGGTTCTTCCTGAAGGTTTTACATTTGCTGAGTCCGGTATTCAGCAGTCAGAGCGTTTGACTGCAGGATCTCTGATTCAGGATAAGACTGCTAATGGTCGCACAACTGTGATGATCTACAATATGTCTACCAACAAGATTCTCGCAGCAGGTTCAGGTAGTATAGTATCATTCACTGTAAATGTTCCCGAAGATTTTGCTACAGATGAAGCCACAGTACTTGTAAATAATATCAAGGCAAGTGTTAATTTGAAAACTGTGACTATTGATGGAACTTCTATTACTATTGTAAATGGTTCCAAATCCATGGAACAGGCAAATGCTGTAATTAAGGGTCTTGAAGAGAAGCTTGCTGCTGCTATCGACACTATTGCTCAGACTTGTCCGGATGTAAAGGATCTCTACCCAGGTTCCGATATTGCAACTCGCATCAGTGATCTTAAGGCCGCTGTAGAGGCAGCTTACAATAATGGTGAACTCAAGGATAAGTATGAAGAAGTTATGGCTCCGGCTACTTCTATTGAGGCTGCAATCGAGCAACTCGTAGCTGATGCCAAGGCTGCTCAGAAGGCATACGAAGAGGATCAAGCTAAAGCCGCAGCTCTTAAAGAGGCTTTTGATAAGGCAAACGCAGTAATTAAGGGTCTTGAAGAGAAGCTTGCTGCTGCTCTCGACACTATTGCTCAGACTTGTCCCGATGTGAAGGATCTTTTCCCCGGTTCTGAAATTTCAACTCGTATCAATGAGCTTAAAGCAGCTGTAGAGGCAGCTTACAATAATGGTGAACTCATAGAGAAGTATGACGAAGTTATGGCTCCGGCTACTTCTATCGAGGCTGCAATTGATCAACTCGTAGCTGATGCTAAGGCTGCTCAGAAAGCGGGTGATGATGAAAAGGCTGCAGAGATTGCACGTCAGACTGCTTTGACTAACGCTAATGCAATTATTGCAGACCTCAACAAGGCTCTTGCCGATGCTCTTGCAACAATAGCAGAAGATTGTCCTGATGTTAAAAATGACTTCAAGGGTGAGGCTATCGCTGCCAATATTGCTGCTATGCAAGCTGCTATCCAGAAAGCTTATGAAGACAAGACTATCGTCGAGAACTTCGATACTCTTGTAGCTCCTGAAAAGGATATCGAGGCTGCTATCGCTAAACTCGTTGAGGATGCTAAGGCTGCTCAGAAAGCTTTCGAAGCTAAGAGTGCTCTCGATCAGGCTAAAGCTAAAGCTAACACTACTCTCAACGATCTTGATTTAGCTCTTGCAAATGCTCTCGCAGAGATTGAGAAAACTTGTCCCGATGTAAAACACCTCTACACAGGTTCATCAATCCAGCAGCAGATCACAGTTCTTCGCAATGCAGTAAATACTGCTTACGACAACAAGACTCTTGCTACTGACTATGACACTGTCATGGCTCCTGCTAAAACTATTCAGGATGCTATCACAGCATTGGTAACTGATGCTAAGGCTGCTCAGAAGGCTGCTGAGGATGCAGAGAAGGAGAGAGTTGAGAACAACAAGAAGGCTTATGAGGCTGACTTGGCTGCTATCGAGAAACTCCGCACTCAGTTGGCAGATGCTAAGGCTGAAATCGACAAGAACTACAAAGAGTACAATTATGCTTCTGCATACACTAAGATTCTTGATGCAATCAACGCTTTGAAACAGAAAGCAGACAAAGAGTACGCTCGCGTAGCTAAAGAGGGTACTTATAATTATGAAGTTGATCCAATGCCTGTAGAGCAGATGATTGAGAATATGCTTAACGAAGCTAAGGCTTCAGGTGTAGCATCAATATTTGCTGAGGAGCTTAACGATGCAGTTGCTATCTACACTCTTGATGGCAAGAAAGTTTCCACTCCACAACAAGGAAAGGTAAACATCGTCGTTAAGGCTGACGGAACTCGTTACAAGGTAATGGTGAAATAATCGATAGTCTGTTTCGTGGTGTAATTTCCATTATAACACTTTTACCCTGTCACGTAGGTGCATGATTGAATCATGCACCTTTTTTATATCCAGTAAAGGTGAAAATAAAGTCGCTCCGCGACTTTCGACTTTTTCTTGAGAAATCTTTTGTGTATGAGATTTTTTTTGTAATTTTGCACTCGGTTTTGCAATCTCTGGTAAGACGGGATACAAGATTAAATTCTAAGGCTTAGCAAAATAAGTCTTGAGAAGTGATCGAAGGGGTTGTCCCCCGCGCCCGAAAAGGATGCTTATTTACATTGCAAATAATTTAAAATCATAAAATAAAATGGATTTAATTAAAATCGCAGAGGAGGCATTTGCCACCCCTAAGAAAGAGTTCGATGCATTTGGCCCCGGTGACACTATCACAGTTGCTTACCGTATCAAAGAGGGTAACAAGGAGCGTATTCAGCAGTATCGCGGTGTTGTGATCAAAATCACAGGCCAGGGCGACAAAAAGCGCTTCACTGTACGCAAAATTTCCGATGGTATCGGTGTAGAGCGTATCTTCCCCATGGAGTCACCCTTCATCGAGTCAATCACAGTGATGAAACGCGGTAAAGTGCGTCGCGCAAAACTTTACTACTTGCGTAATCTCACCGGTAAGAAAGCTCGTATCAAAGAGCGTTTCGCAAAGAAAAACAAAGCATAATGCATGTTTTTTAACCCATAAGACAACCCGACTGCCCTCAGCCGGGTTGTTTTATTTCCTCCCCCTCCAAACTCTCCCCTCCTCATTGATGAGAGTAAAAGTAAAGTAAGCATAATCCGGATCAATGTAAATATCCGGTTAAAATGTTAAAAATGATGAGGAGATAAAAGTTTTAGGCAATTAGCTTAGAAAACCTAAAAAGAAAGTCGGGTATGTGACGTACACCGCGGAACTGGGAGGTGTTAAATTTAAGTCGCGGAGCGACGAAGTTACGGTTAACCCCGTACAACTGAGCGAAGCGAGGGAGTGCGGGGTAGCGTACCACCCTAAATCAGAGTGCCGGAGGCACGATGTTGTCAAACAACTTATCCTTGTTAAACTTATTCACAACATCGTCGCTCCGCGACTCATTTTGACTTAGACTTTTTCCGGGCATTCCCGTTGGTCATACCCGGTTAACCATAACATCATGCCACCGGCATTCTTAATTTATATAGATTCTAACAACCGGATTTTTACCTTGATCCAGAGTTGATTATTTTCAAAGAATTAGCTAAATTTGCAATATTGTTAAGAACGACTAAATTAGAAAATATACTTATGTCAAAGAAATCACTATTGATCATTCTTGATGGCTATGGCATCGGTGATCACAAAAAGGATGATGTAATCTTCAATACTCCAACTCCCTACATGGATAGCCTCGTGGCAAATTACCCGAATTCCCAGCTTCAGGCAAGCGGTGAGAACGTTGGTCTCCCCGACGGTCAGATGGGTAACTCCGAGGTAGGACACCTCAACATCGGTGCCGGCCGCGTAATCTATCAGGATCTTGTAAAAATCAACCGTGCGATCGCTGACGGAAGTTTTGCCGAGAACCCTGAGATCAAAAGTGCTTTCTCCTACGCTAAGGAGCACAATGTACCTATCCACTTCATGGGTCTCTGCTCTGCAGGTGGTGTGCATTCTTCACTCAATCACCTCTATGCCCTTTGCGACACAGCCAAGGCTTATGACCTGAACCAGGTATATATCCACGCATTCATGGATGGTCGTGACACCGACCCGAAGAGCGGTGCCGGATTCCTTCAGGATATCGAGAACCATTGCGCACAGTCTGCAGGTAAGATTGCAAGCGTAATCGGCAGATACTATGCAATGGACCGTGACCACAGATGGGAGCGCGTGAAAGAGGCTTATGACCTCCTCGTGAAGGGTGAGGGTAAGCACTCCGACAATATGGTTAAGGCTGTTGAGGAATCATACGCCGAGGGTGTGACCGACGAGTTCATCAAACCGATCGTTAATGATACGGTTGACGGTACAATCGGCGAAGGGCACGTGGTAATCTTCTTCAACTACCGCAATGACCGCGCCAAAGAGCTCACAATTGTTCTCACGCAGCATGCTGAGGATGGAATGGAACCGATTCCGGGGTTGCAGTACTATTGCATGACTCCCTATGATGATTCATTCAAGGGTGTACATATCCTCTTCACTAAATCTGATGTTCCGAATACCTTGGGCGAATATCTTGGTTCTCTCGGCAAGAAACAACTTCATATCGCAGAGACTGAGAAATATGCACACGTGACATTCTTCTTCAACGGTGGCAAAGAGGAGCCCTTCGCAGGTGAGGACCGAATTCTCGTTCCTTCTCCCAAGGTTGCTACCTACGATCTCCAACCGGAGATGTCTGCACCGGAGGTTACAGAGAAACTTGTGGAGCAGATCGATTCCGAGAAGTATGACTTTATCGTAGTGAATTTCGCTAACGGCGATATGGTAGGTCACACCGGTGTTTATGAGGCTATCGAGAAAGCTGTCGCAACTCTCGACAAGTGCGTGGAGAAGGTGGTTGAGGCTGCCAAGGCTCATGGTTATGAGACAATCATCATCGCCGATCATGGTAATGCTGATCACGCTCTCAACGAGGACGGCACACCAAACACAGCTCACTCACTCAACCCCGTTCCTTTCATCTATATCGGCTCAAATAAGAATGCCAAGGTGAAGAACGGTCGTTTGGCTGACGTGGCTCCATCACTCCTGAACCTGATGGAAATTCCGGTTCCTGCAGAGATGACAGGTGAGAACCTTATAGGATAAAATGCAATGAAAAAGCTAAATATATTAGCACTTATATTAGCCGGGGCAGTATGCGCTGCTCCGGCTGATGATTTAGTGATACTCACAACCAACGATACGCATTCCGCCATCGATACCGATCCACGCGGCAACGGTGGAATACTTCCCCGCAAAGCCATTGTGGATTCGGTGCGCAAGGCTGAGAAGAACGTGATGCTTATTGATGCAGGCGATGTGGTTCAGGGCACTCTCTACTTCAAATATTTCGGTGGAGATGTGGAGTATCCTCTCCTGAATATGATGGGATATGATATCCGCATCTTGGGAAATCATGAGTTCGATAATGGATTGGAGGAGTTAACCAAGCATTGGAAGAATGTGAAAGCTTCCCGCCTCTCCACCAACTATGATTTCACGGGCACTCCAGCCGAGGGTCTCTTCTCCCCTTACCTGATCAAGAAGATAGGTAAACATAAAATAGGGTTCATTGGGATTAATGTTGATCCGGAGAGCCTTATATCCTCCTACAATTACACGGGGATGAAGTATCGCGACGCAATTGCTTCGGCTAATGAGACCGCCCAATTTCTCAAAGATAAGAAGGGGTGCGACATGGTTGTTGCCGTGACACACATAGGATATAATGAAGAGGGGAAAGCGTCAGATGTCAAGCTTGCTCAGCAGAGTAAAGATATCGACATTATCATCGGTGGTCACTCTCATACAGTTGTTGATCCCAACAAACCGGAGATTAATGCTCATTGGGTCAATAACGCTAATGGGAAACCAGTGTTGGTTACTCAGACGGGTAAATATGGACAGAATTTAGGATATATAAAAATAGACCTCGATGATATCAAGGATAGGGATTTTGAATATCGTCTCATTCCGGTAACTGACCGCTTCCCTGCCGATTCCTATGATAAAAAGATCATAAGCTACCTTGAACCGTATAAACATATCGTGGATTCGGTTAATAACAATGTTGTCGGTGTCTCCCTGGTTGATATGCCTAACAGCCGACGGGTGGGTCCTTACATCAACTGGGCATCTGATATGGTCTTGGATTTAGGGAAGGAGATTGTTGCGCGGTCAAAAGAGGGTACCACTCCCCTACCGGATATTGACTTTGCCATGATAAACGTCGGTGGAATCCGACAGCCTATGAACGAGGGGAATATCACGGAGGGATTAATTCTTTCCACATTCCCATTCTCCAATAGAATCAACATCATTTCCATCAAAGGGAAAGATGTGGTGGATGCACTGAAAGTGGCTGCACAGAAAGGTGGAGAAGGTATAAGCCGCAATCTTTTGGTTGTTTCCGATGCTGAGAGTAATCTGAGCCATGTGCTCCTGAATGGAGTCGAAATGGACCCGGAAAAGACCTACACGATGGCAACGATAGATTATCTTGCTCAGGGGAATGATGACCTGCGCAGTCTTGCCAACAATAAGATTCTATGGGAGAGCGATAAGATTCTCAGCGAAGTCGTGCTTGATTATATAAAGCGGATGTCTGAGATGGGTGTAGCGATTAACCCCGACCCACGACCAAGATTTATCAATTCATCCAAATAGTGAAAAGAATACTGCAATGTTTAGGTGTAATAATCCTCTCTGCGTGCATCGTTAGTTGTGCGCAGAGACGCATTGCGGATTCAACTGAGGATTCTTTATCAGACAGTATCACCAAATCCGATATCACCGAAGAGATTGAGGCATACAGCAACGGAATCGTAGAATCTCTTGACACATTTGAGAAAGCGGCACAGCTTATCATGCCCGCAATTTATGCCTCCTCCGGCAAAGCTGATATCGAAGCGGTGAAAAGATATGCACGGATGGGTATCGGAGGTATTATTCTCCTCAAGGGTGATATAAATTCCGCCAAGATTCTTGTCGATACTTTCCGCCATTACTCAAAAGTACCACCTTTTATCGCCATAGATGCTGAATGGGGATTGGGAATGAGACTGCATGATGCTCCGAAATTCACTATAAACGGGGATATTGACAAAGATGCATCCGAGCAACTGCTGTTTGATTACGGCAGGGAGGTAGCTGATGAGAGTCGCAAGATAGGGATAAACATGATTTTAGGGCCTGTTTTGGACGTTTCCTCCCCTCAGAGCTATATTGGGCGCCGCTCCTATGGCGTTGACCCCAAAAGAGTCAGGGATTTCGCTATCGCGTATGCCAAGGGACTCGAGAGCGGGAACGTGATGAGCGTGGCAAAACATTTTCCCGGGCATGGGGCTGCAGAGGGGAACAGCCACAAAATCTTACCGACAATCACAAGGAGTCTTCAGAGCCTCGACAGCATCGACCTGCAACCTTTTAAATCCTACATTGCCAACGGCCTTTCAGGAATCATGGTGGGGCATCTTGCCTTTCCGGCGATTGATCCGAAAGCTCTGCCGGCAGCTCTCTCCAAGGCAGTGATTACCGATTTGCTTAGAACTGATTTAGGCTTTAATGGATTAGTATTGACAGATGCTCTCAATATGCTCGGAGCGCAAGGAATGGGGGCTGATAAGGCAATCGAGGCTGGTTCGGATATAGTGTTGGCTCCCGCTGACACTTATCAGGAAATCAATAATATCATTCAGGCGATTGAACAGGGTCATCTATCTATAGATGAGGTGGATTCACACTTAAAACGGATCGCGGCGAAGAAGTATGAAGTCTGCTCTGCACCGGAGCGGATTCATTCCGATTCAATCAGTTCCCCGGAAACAAAATATATCCAGAAGTCTCTCCGACAAACTGCTAAGTAACCGGGTAACAATCCATCTATAAGAGGATATTGGAAACTATCGGATGCTTTCTTTATCCCCTATATTCTTGCGTTATCGCGGTAGGAATAGTACCCGTCTGCCGTAACAATGACATGATCTAAAAAATTCAGCTCCATAAATTTGCATGCCTCCTGAAGTTTGCGCGTGATTTGGTCATCCTGGGGGCTCGGAGTCAGATTACCTGAGGGATGATTGTGGCACATCGCGATACTCTCTGCCTTATAGAGCAACGCCTCCTTTATTATCTTCTTCAAATCAAAAACTGAACAGACTGCGCTCCCGGAAGTGATCTTCATATCCGTGATCACTACATTTTTCCGGTTCATGTAGATCACCCATATCTCCTCATGGGGTAAATTACCGATTTTGTAACGCATCAGGTCATAGATATCCTTTGAGGAGCGTATCTGAATCTCTTCGGGTAATTTCTCCCTGTTGTAACGTCTGATGAGCTCCATCACCGCCTCAACCTGAAGCACCTTGGCATTACCGAATCCATTTACTTCCAAAAGCTTTTGACGCTCCATCCGTTCGAGGGTAAAGAGCCGGTTATCGCAATGCCGCATAAGATCCCGACATAGCTGAGTAATCGGATGACCGGGCATACCTGTGCGCAATATGATAGCCCACAGATCGGCTACGGAGAGTACGCCACAACCATGCTTCAAGGCACGTTCACGAGGACGATCTTCCTCCTCCATATCCATCACTTTCATAGGCTGCAGATGCACCACATCTTCGTAGTTTCGAACCTCTTCAGCCGAATCTGTGTCAAGCCGTTCTTTATCCTCCTTAAAGTCCTTCATTGCTACCTTTTCTGATTTCTACCTCCTTGGCCACATCCCTTCCTTTTCCCAATATTATCTTCGTGACATAAGCCTGAATGAACCCTGTGCCGTAACCTAACAACTGCACGAATGCCGCAACGACTGCAAGGTTAGCTATCTTCAACTTACGGGTTTCGATCACTGCTCCGATCCAGAGAGCGACAACGTATACCAACAGAAGCAACAGAAGCCAAGGATAGAATATCGAGCCGATGATGATAGCGACGCATCCGAGGGTAAAGACGGCTGGTAACCAATGCACTAACTTCATTGAACCGGGATAGAGCAATTGCAATGTGATGCGCGAC
Organism: uncultured Sangeribacter sp.; assembly: GCA_964512705.1. Taxonomy (GTDB): domain Bacteria; phylum Bacteroidota; class Bacteroidia; order Bacteroidales; family Muribaculaceae; genus Lepagella. Next base: position 25,894 of record CAZEJY010000009.1, read on the forward strand.
ATCCCGAATACATGTACCTGCTTCCAGAATTTCTTAAAATCCACGCGCCGTTTGTGATATACAAACACATCAGGGAAGAGCGAGATGGTAAATCCTGCAAGCTTGATGCGGGTACTCATATCTATATCCTCGCTGAACATCTCCCGAAATCCACCAACCTTGTCATAGACCTCACGGGAGTATCCCATGTTGAATGTTCGGGGCGTGAACTTCTCCATCGATACTTTCCCTCCACGGATACCACCGGTAGTGAGGAATGCCGTCATGGAGTAATTGATAGCTTTCTGTGTGTCGGAGAAGGACTCATGCGCGGCATCCGGACCTCCGAAACAGTCCACTGGTTTCTCTTGCAAGGATTTCCTTAGCGATTCAATATAGTTTGGAGGAAGTATGCAGTCGGAATCAACAAAGATGAAGTAATCACCCTCAGCACGCTCTATACCGTAGTTTCGAGCGATGCTGCGACCCTCATTACTCTTGTGATAGTATTTAAGACGGATGCTATCCTCAGTGTGACCGGGGCTGAGACATGGAATTGTAGAGCCATCCTCCACAAGAATGATTTCAAAACCTTTGTCTGTTTGCGCACGCAGACTTTCCAAGAGATCGGCAATCTCATCCGGTCGGTTATACACAGGTACTATAATCGAAAAGAGAGTTTCAGCGTAATCCTTCATCTTTATACTTTTTAGGAATCTTACAAGATTTATGGATTATGAATAAACGCGTTTCCTCCACTCTTATGGCAAGAAACGCGTTTAATCATTTATCTTTTTGACCTCTTAGTGAAAAGAGATCCGGTATTCTAAACCTTAAGCTTTCACGCGGCCTACATAGCTGCCGTCGCGAGTATCAACCTCAATTAATTCACCTTCGTTGATGAAGAGAGGCACACGCACTGTAGCACCTGTTTCAACTGTAGCAGGTTTCAATGTGTTGGTTGCTGTATCACCCTTCAAACCGGGCTCGGTGTAAGTAATCTTCAAGATTGTTTTGGTTGGCATTTCAGCATAAAGGACAGTGTTTGTAGAAGCGTCGCTGACAACTTCAACAGTATCACCCTCTTTCATGAAAGCAACACCTGTCACCAACTCCTTGCGGATTGGAATCTGCTCGAATGTCTCATTATTCATGAAGATATCATCTTCACCATCGCTGTAGAGATACTGATAGGGGCGGCGCTCTACGCGTACATCCTCAAGTTTCTCACCGATATTGAAGCGGCGCTCGATTACGCGACCATCTACAACATCTTTAAGTTTAGTACGCATGAAAGTGTTTCCCTTTCCGGGTTTAACATGAAGGAACTCTATGCAGAAATAGAGACGGCCATCGAGACGAATGCAAGTGCCGTTTTTGATGTCCTGAGCGTTCATCATAACTTTTTTCGCTATTTTTGTTTAATTTGTTATTCTCTTACAAAATTAGCAATTATTTTTGAGTATTAAAATTTGCCTAATCAAAATTGTTTAGTTAATTTTGCACTTCGAATGCGAATACCTCTTTATTGGTGTTTATAGCAACAGAATTAAGAAGAGATTTGACTTTTACAAAACAAAGTGAAATAAATTAAATACATTCATAAAAATGAAAAGAACTTACCAACCCTCTAATCGTCGCAGAGTCAACAAGCATGGCTTCCGTGAAAGAATGGCAACTAAAGATGGTCGCAAGGTGTTGGCACGTCGTCGTGCCAAAGGTCGCGCTTCTCTCACAGTATCTGACCACATCGCAAGCAAATAATTGCTTAGCCGACTGAAGCCGAAAAAAGCATGGCTCGGAAATTAATTCCGAGCCATGCTTTTTTCATCCCCCTCTCTGAACCTGTCAGAAGCGGCAAACCAATGATATCGCACACGAGAGTCGTGACAGTTTTGTACTTTTCATATAAGCCGTCAACGGAGTCATTGTCTGACCTTCCGCTACTGTGTATTTTACCGGAACGTTAGAAGCCTCGAATGAGGATAGATTTGAGTATGCCGACTTGTACTCATTGCTCAATCCACCTTCATATTTAATAGTCAGGTTGGCTGCCAAAGGTCCCCAGATTCTTACCTCCGCACCGGCACCCACCATCAACGATGCTGTAACCGGAGTAGCCTTTGGCTTTAGTGCAGCTTCCTTGTTCAGTACGGACTCTCCGAATTCATTAAGATATGAGGCATCTATCATGAGATCGTCATACTGCGGATAGATACCATAGCTAAATGCTTTTCCGCTTGCGTTTCCGACCTTTGATGACACACTGAAGCCCATCTTCACTCCCGCCAATGCGTGAATACTGAATCTTTCATTTATCTGATAGCGATAATTCAGATAAACGGGAAGAGTCAACCTGCCGTTAACCATTTTCTGATTGACTTCACTCAGGCTGTAATAACGAACGTAAGTTTCATTATCCATATCTGCTGCGGCAGGAGCATTGTAATGATAATTGAGTGCCGGAAGTGACGCTTTCCATGAAATCCGTTCATATCCAAGTCCCAAATTCGCCTCAAGGGAATTCTTCTCCCGCTTCCAGAAGGTCCAACCGAAATCAGCCCCAAATTCGAAAGATGAGGGCTTGGAACTCATTTCAGGCAACGCAGATTTTTTACTCATCATATTGACTAATGTGATGTCTGCAGTGGCCTTTACTGAAAATTTCTCTTCGGCATTGTTCTGCGCTCCTGCTGAGATTGCAGGAGCCAGAATCATAGCCATCAAAATATATCTCGATTTAAATTTCATATCTTCTAAAAGAATGATAATTATTATTTCAACAAGCAGGTCCTATGATATAAAACTTGCTTACTTACTATTGTACTAAAATTTTCTTTGCTTTTACATTACCGCTGCAATTCAGCGTAACAACGTAATTGCCTGGAGTAAATTTATTGATATCTATCACGTCATTCACATGTGTACTTCCCGAATAGGATTTAGAATAAACCTTAATGCCGGATACGGTGTATACACCCAACTCTGAATCTGAATCACTATCTATGGAAATCACCAAGCTTGATGGAGTTACAGTCACCCAATCCTCACCATTGGATGATCCTCCACGACTTCCCGGATTGAAACCGTAGATTGAGGGATCGAAACAAACCTCCTCGCTACCGTCAAGGTGGCGCAGATTACTTGTGGCAATCTCTCCATCTTCATTTTCCACGTAGGCAAATGTCCAGAAATCATAAGTCTTGTTATTGTAAATCTCGGAAGTAGTGTGACTATATCTCAATGGAGTGTCAGCAATTATTTTCGAAGCTCCGGAAGGATCTGTATAACCGGTCACAAATTTGTAACCGAGTTTTGTCAATTCTGCATCCGGAAGGCTCATCATGATTACGAATGTGCATGATGTTCCGTCACCCTTTCTAAGCAGCTGTTTCGGAGTCAACGGACGTCCTTTGACGGTCACGGCACAATATGCAGTCCTACCGTTGGCGCTCTTGACCATGATAGTTGCCGTACCGGCACGTACACCGGTCACAACACCGTCCACAACGCTCGCTATTTCCGGGTTATTGGAAGTCCATGTCACCGTTTTGTCTGTAGCATTCTCAGGCAGGATGAAGGCCTCCAAGGTATCACTCTGACCTTCCCACAATGTGAGGTCCAATGCGCTCAAGGCAACTGTCGATACCTCGATTACAAGTGGCTCAACCGTAACTTCACAGATTGCGGTTAGACCATTGGAGGTGGAGGCGTATATGGTAGCCGTGCCGGCGCTGATGGCTGTCACCACACCACCATCCGAAACAGTGGCGATGGAGCGGTTGGTCGACATCCACGTAACAGTCTTGTCAGTCGCGTTCTCCGGAGTGATGGTAGCAATAAGAGTGAATGTGTCACCCTCTATGAGGTTGAGCTGTGTCTTATTCAGTGTGATTCCCGTTGCAGGAATAATGTCAGGGATGACGGTTACCGCGCAAGTAGCTTTCAAACCGTTGGAAGTAGTAGCCGTGATAGTAGCAAATCCGGTTTTGATTGCTGTAACCATACCATTCACGTCAACAGCTGCTATGTTTGCATCGTCTGAAGTCCATGTCACACTCGGATCTGTAGCATCAAACGGTTCTACGATCGCGAAGAGATCACTGGTGTGACCTTCTCTCATCAACAACTCAGTATTGGAGAGTGAGATTCCGGTCACCGGAACTATACCCGGTTCAACTGTAACGATACACTCATCCGTGAGACCGTTGGATGACGAAGCATAGATAGTAGCCTGCCCTACTGCGACACCTGTTACTAAGCCGTTAGCATCAACCGTTGCTATTGTTGCGTCGGAAGTTTTCCATGTCACCGTCTTATCCGTTGCATCATCGGGAGTGATGGTTGCAATCAGCGTAAAGGTATCTTCTACAGTAATAGTCTTTGAATGCTCATTGAGCTTAATGCCCGCTACAGGAATGAATGCCGGCTCAACGGTAACGGTACAGATACCCTTAACATCGGGGTTAGCAACCGACGTAGCGATTACCTTTACTATACCCTGTTTAACAGCGGTGATTACACCCTTGTCATCTACCATAGCTATCTGGGCATTCTCGGAAGACCAGCTTACGCGCTGATCGGTGGCATCAGACGGATGAATAATGGCGAAAATCTCGGCAGTTTCACCCTCAGTGAGAGTAAGTTCAGTATTGGAGAGCGAAATACCTATTACATCTACAACACCTCGCTTGACTGTCACTACACATTCAGCTGTGAGACCGTTTGAGGATGATGCGTAGATGGTTGCCACTCCGGCACTCACTGCAGTTACTTCACCCTTCTCATCTACCGTTGCTATCGCGCGGTCTGATGAACGCCAGGTTACTGTCTTGTCTGTCGCATTGTCAGGAGCGATAGTCGCAGTCAAGGTGAACTTATCACCCTCCTCTAACTCGAGGGTGGTTGGATTCAGAGTAATACCAGTTACGTCGTATATTCGCGGAAGGACAGTCACGGTACAGATTGCGGTCATACCATTGGCAGACTTGGCTGTGATCTTTGTAACACCAACCTTGATTGCCGTTACCAATCCCTTATCATCTACTGTTGCGATTTCTCCATCCTCGGTTGACCATGTCACGCTCTGATCGGTCGCATCAGCCGGACGGATGATCGCGAAGAGTTCTGAGGTGTCACCCTCTATCAGAGTAAGTTCTGAGTTGGAGAGACTGATACCGGTCACTTCGACTATTCCTCGTTTAACGGTCACTACACATTCAGCGGTCAATCCGTTTGAAGAGGATGCGTAGATTGTGGCGACTCCTGCACTCACTGCGGTTACCTCACCATTCTCATCTACAGTGGCAATTGCGCGGTCAGATGAACGCCAGGTCACTGTCTTGTCGGTTGCATTATCAGGTGTGATAGTCGCATTCAAGGTGAACTTATCACCCTCCTCCAACTCCAGGGTGGTTGGATTAAGTGTGATGCCTGTTACGTCGTATATTCGCGGAAGGACAGTCACGGTACAGATTGCGGTCATACCGTTAGCTGATTTAGCCGTGATCTTTGTTACACCAGCCTTAATTGCCGTTACCAATCCATTATCATCTACGGTAGCTATCTCACCATCCTCGGTTGACCATGTCACGCTCTGGTCGGTCGCATCAGCCGGACGGATAATTGCGAAGAGTTCTGAGGTGTCACCCTCAATCAGAGTAAGCTCTGAGTTGGAGAGACTGATACCGGTAACTTCAACAATACCGCGTTTTACGGAAACAGCACATTCAGCTGTAAGACCGTTTGAAGAGGATGCGTAGATTGTGGCGACTCCTGCACTCACTGCAGTTACCTCGCCATTCTCATCTACCGTGGCAATTGCGCGGTCAGATGAACGCCAGGTCACTGTCTTGTCGGTTGCATTATCAGGTGTGATAGTCGCTTTCAAGGTGAACTTCTCACCCTCCTCCAACTCGAGTGTGGTCGGATTCAGTGTGATGCCTGTAACGTCGTATATTCGTGGAAGGACAGTCACGGTACAGATTGCGGTCATTCCGTTAGCTGAGGTAGCTGTGATTTTAGTCACACCAACCTTAATTGCCGTTATCAATCCCTTATCATCTACGGTAGCTATCTCACCATCCTCGGTTGACCATGTCACGCTTTGGTCTGTTGCATCAGCTGGACGTATGATTGCTAAGAGTTCAGAGGTGTCTCCCTCAATCAGAGTAAGCTCTGTATTGGAAAGACTGATACCGGTAACTTCAACTATTCCTCGTTTAACGGTCACAACACATTCCGCTGTCAAACCATTTGAAGAGGATGCGTATATAGTGGCTACACCTGCACTCACTGCAGTTACCTCACCATTATCATCTACCGTTGCTATCGCGCGGTCTGATGAACGCCAGGTCACTGTCTTGTCTGTCGCATTATCAGGTGTGATAGTCGCAGTCAAGGTGAACTTATCACCCTCCTCCAACTCAAGTGTGGTCGGATTCAGAGTAATACCTGTAACATCTACAATATTTGTTTCAACAGTAACCTTACATTCAGCTTTAATCGCCGGGTTGGAAACTGATGTTACGGTAACAATCGCAACTCCAACTTTTTTAGATGTAATATTACCCTGCTGATCTACTATAACTATTGATTCATCATTAGAACTCCAAACTACCGACGGGTCAGTGGCATCGTAAGGATGAACTATTGCTGAGATAGAGGTCGATTCATCAACCTTCATTAACAATTCTGTATTGGAGAGACTGATGCGGGTTACAGGAACAAATCCTCGTTTAACGGTGACAGCGCATTCTGCTGTCAAACCGTTTGAAGAGGATGCGTAGATAGTAGCTACTCCTGCACTCACTGCAGTTACCTCACCATTATCATCTACCGTTGCTATCGCACGGTCTGATGAACGCCATGTCACTGTCTTGTCTGTTGCATTATCCGGTGTGATTGTGGCCTCCAAGGTGAATGTCTCTCCCTCCTCTAACTCGAGGGTGGTCGGGTTAAGTGTAATACCGGTAACGTCTATTATTCGCGGTAGCACTGTAACCATACAGATTGCGGTCATGCCATTAGCTGACTTGGCTATGACCTTGGTAACACCAGCCTTAATAGCCGTTACCAATCCCTTATCATCTACAGTAGCTATCTCTCCATCTTCGGTAGACCAAGTCACGCTCTGGTCTGTTGCATCCGCCGGACGGATAATTGCATAGAGTTCGGAAGTATCTCCCTCGATAAGGGTAAGTTCAGTATTTGTAAGGCTGATTCCTGTAACTTCAACTATTCCTCGTTTAACGGTCACGGCACATTCAGCTGTAAGACCGTTTGAAGAGGATGCGTAGATGGTTGCAACCCCTGCACTCACTGCCGTTACAACGCCATTCTCATCTACCGTTGCAATTGCGCGGTCGGATGAGCGCCAGGTTATTGTCTTATCTGTGGCATTCTCCGGAGTGATTGTTGCCTCTAAGGTGAATGTCTCTCCCTCCTCTAACTCGAGGGTGGTCGGGTTAAGTGTAATACCGGTAACGTCTATTATTCGCGGTAGCACTGTAACCATACAGATTGCGGTCATGCCATTAGCTGACTTGGCTATGACCTTGGTAACACCAGCCTTAATAGCCGTTACCAATCCCTTATCATCTACAGTAGCTATCTCTCCATCTTCGGTAGACCAAGTCACGCTCTGGTCTGTTGCATCCGCCGGACGGATAATTGCATAGAGTTCGGAAGTATCTCCCTCGATAAGGGTAAGTTCAGTATTTGTAAGGCTGATTCCTGTAACTTCAACTATTCCTCGTTTAACGGTCACGGCACATTCAGCTGTAAGACCGTTTGAAGAGGATGCGTAGATGGTTGCAACCCCTGCACTCACTGCCGTTACAACGCCATTCTCATCTACCGTTGCAATTGCGCGGTCGGATGAGCGCCAGGTTATTGTCTTATCTGTGGCATTCTCCGGAGTGATTGTTGCCTCTAAGGTGAATGTCTCTCCCTCTTCAAGCTCAAGAGTTGTCGGATTTAGTGTAATACCTGTCACATCTATTATACGCGGAAGGACAGTCACGGTACAGATCGCGGTCAGACCGTTAGCTGATTTGGCTGTAATTTTTGTCACTCCTGCCTTGATTGCAGTTACTATACCCTTATCATCCACAGTAGCGATCTCACCATCTTCGGTAGACCAAGTCACGCTCTGGTCTGTTGCATCCGCCGGACGGATAATTGCATAGAGTTCGGAAGTATCTCCCTCTATAAGGGTAAGTTCAGTATTTGTAAGACTGATACCTGTAACTTCAACAACACCTCGTTTAACGGTCACGACACATTCAGCTGTGAGACCATTTGAAGATGATGCGTAGATGGTTGCGACTCCTGCGCTTACGGCAGTCACTACACCCTTCTCATCCACCGTAGCTATTGCGGGATCAGAGGATTTCCATGTTACGGTCTTGTCGGTAGCGTTCTCAGGAGTGATGGTAGCTATAAGCTCAAATGTATCTCCCTCGGTAAGTTCAAGCTCGGATTTGTTGAGCGTAATACCGTTCACAACAACTATATTAGGGATAACATTGACAATACACTCGTCAAACTTGCCGTTGACAGATGTTGCCTTTACCTTTGTTACACCTACTTTGACAGCAGTGACGTTACCTTCCTGATCAACTGTAGCTATTGACACATCTTCAGAGCTCCACGTTACACTCTTATCGGTAGCATTATCGGGGCTTACGATAGCGATGAGATTTGCCACCTCACCTTCGTAAAGTGTCAGTTCATTATTGGTGATATCCACATTTTCGACAGGGATAACACCTGGTTTTACGGTGACTGCACACTCTGCAGTAAGACCATTGGATGATGATGCATATATTACGGCTACACCGGCATGAACAGCTGTAACGACACCGGTTTCAGAAACGGTAGCTATTGACGGGTCAGAGGTTTTCCAGGTTACCGTTTTGTCTGTCGCGTTCTCCGGAGTGATTGTTGCTATAAGCTCGAAAGTATCCTCTTCGACAAGTTCAAGCTCTGTCCTGTTGAGGGATATACCTTCAACGGCAATGATGCGGGGATTGACAGTTACCGCACATGTTGCTGTCAATCCATTTTTGGTCATAGCTGTGATTGTTGCAAATCCTTGCTTCACGGCTGTCACGATACCATTGGCATCAACCGTAGCAATCTCCGGATTATCTGAAGTCCAGACAACACTCTTGTCTGTTGCATCCTCAGGACTTATTATAGGAATAAGATCCGCGGTTTCACCTTCAATCAATGATAGCTCCGAGTTGCTCAGGCGCAAACCTGTGGCTTCTATTATCCTTGCACTAACGGTAACGATACAGGTAGCGGTAAGACCATTAGAGGATGAAGCCATGATTTCTACCACTCCGGGTTTAATAGCTGTTACCACACCTGTTTCGGATACCGTTGCCACGGATGCGTCCGAGGTGGTCCATGTTACGGTCTTATCTGTTACATCCTCTGGAGTGAGGGTAGCTATAAGCTCAAACTTATCACCCTCAATCATATCAAGGGTCGACTCATTGAGCGAGATATTAGTTACGGCTATGATGTTGGGTTCAACAGTTACATAACATACAGCTTTAACTTCCGGATTAGAAACGGATGTGGCGGTTATGACTGTCTGCCCAACCGCGATTGCAGTTACCAAACCGTTTTGATCTACTGTTGCTATTGAAGGATCGGCAGTGGTCCAAACCACCGATTTATCGGTAGCATCGAAAGGTTCAATTAATGTACCCAATTCAGATGTATATCCTACTCTCATTAGCAACGCAGTGTTGGTTAGCGTCAGACCTGTTACCGGAATTGGTTTAACAGTTACTTTTGCTGTTGCCGTTACATCTCCGCAAGTTGCAGTGATGGTTACCTCACCTACGGCTTTAGCTATCACCAAACCGGAAGCATCGATTGTAGCAATGTTTTCATCGCTTGATGACCATGTCACTGTCTTGTCTGTGGCATCTTGCGGCAAGACTGTCGCCGTTAGGAACACTCTTTCGCCAACTTTCAGTTCAGCGCTTTCGGGATCAATGATAATGCTTTCAGCTGGAGTGGGGATAACATTCACCACGCTGGTTGCCGAAAGAGTGCCACAGGCAACGGTGATGGCAGTAGTGCCAAGTGACTTCGCAATTACCAAACCTGATGCATCGACAGTGGCGACTGTCTCATCACTTGATGTCCAGATTTTGGACTGGTCTGTTGCGTCCTCAGGAAGTACTGTAGCTGATAAGGTTGTGGTACCGCCTACGTACATGTCTACGGTCTCCGGCTCCAATTTTATATCTTTGGGAGAGATGATGACAGTTACTTTGCAGATTGCCTCGTATGTACCACACTTGGCGGAGATAACTGCGTTGCCAACATTGACGGCAGTAACAACTCCGTTCTCAACAGTTACAATTGATTCATCGCTCGAAGACCAGATTATCGGATCAGTAGTATCGATAGGTTCCGGGGTTGCAATTAGAGTCTCGGTCGACCCCTTCTCCATTATCATCTCGGACTTGTCCAAGGTAATTCCGGTTGCCGGAAGAAGAACAGTCACGTTGCAGACTGCCTCCTTGCCGTTATATGTTGTAGCAGTAATAACTGCAGCACCTTTGCTGACAGCTGTCACGACACCATCTGCAGAAACAGTTGCAATCTTTTCGTCAGAAGAGGTCCAAGTCACTGTCTTATCTGTTGCATCATCGGGAAGAATTGTAGCAACTATGCTTACCGTTTCGCCAACATAGAGATCTACACTCTCCGGATCAAGTTTTATCTCTTTTGGGGAGATGATAACAGTCACATCGCAAGTAGCCTCATAAGTGCTACACTTTGCGGTAATCACTGCCTCACCAACGCCAACTGCTTTAACGACACCATTCTCAACAGTGGCAATCGTTTCATCGCTTGATTCCCAGGTTATCGGGTCAGTAGTGTCAATTGGATCGGGGGTTGCGATAAGTGTTTCGGTCGAACCCTTCTCCATCGTCATCTCCGACTTATCCAGTGTAAGACCTTTAGCTGTTATGATCACAGTTACTTTGCAGCTTGCTTCGTAGTCGCCGCACTTAGCAGTGATAACAGCATCACCGACGCTGACTGCCGTAACAACCCCATCTATAACTGTTGCTATTGATTCGTCGCTTGACACCCAGGTTATCGGGTCGGTAGTATCAATTGGATCGGGGGTGGCAATTAGTGTTTCAGTCGAACCCTTCTCCATTGTCATCTCTGCTCTGTCAAGTGTAAGACCTCGGGCATGGATAAGAACCATCACGGTAGAGGTATCTGTCTTTCCATTAGCGGTTGTGGCGGTGATAGTGGCTGTACCTCTATTAATAGCGGTAACCTCTCCATCTTCGGAAACAGTAGCTACGGATTCATCTGAAGAGGACCATACAACCGTTTTGTCGGTAGTATCGTCGGGGAGGACTGTAGCCGTCAGCGAAGTTTTCTCTCCTATCAGAAGCTCTACAGAGCTCGGACTGACTGTTACGCTTTCCGCAAGGGTCGGAATAACCGTCACCGTTGAGGTTCCTGTCGCAGAGCCGCATTGAGCAGTAATTGTCACCTCTCCCACCTTTAATGGAGTAACATTTCCTTGATTATCAACAGTGGCTACAGTTTCATCGCTCGAATACCACTGCACGAATTCCCTATTATCGGCATCCATAGGCAAAGGAGTTGCCTTGATTGTAAGAGCATCTCTCACCTCTATGGATGCGGTAGTTGGTTCCATCTCCACACTCGTCACCGGTATACCTACCGAGACATAACATGTCGCTTTTTTCCCGTTTATCGTAGTTGCGGTAATCTCAGTCACTCCTTTGTAAACCGCCTTAACCGTACCGTCTTCATCTATAGTCGCTACGTTGGTGTCCGACGAACTCCAGGTAAAGATTCTGTTTGTGGTATAATCCGGCGTGAATATCACTGAGAGTTTTGCCTCTTCACTAACCCCATCTTTCACCTGCAAACCCAATCCTAAGTGATTAAGGGTGATTGACGTCGGTAAAACAAGAATGGGCGAAGATTGCTGCAGAAGCGGCACATCACGGTCGTTTGCGTTGATAAATTTTATATTGGAGATTGTTAGGTTACCTTGATGGTAGTCATCAGCAACCTTAACCTTAATATAAACCAAAACTCCGCTCGATCCTTTGATTGACTGGGTGGGATCAGCTGAAAAAGAACCCATTAGCAACTTGCCGTCTTTGATATTCGTTACAAGCTGATAAGTGTTAGCAAAACGATCAGAATTGAGACTGACGTCAGCCTTCCCGTCTTCTTTCAATACGAACTCGAGACCCTTCGGGAGAGTAATATCAGCCGAAAAACCATAGAACGTATCCGTGTTGTCAAACATCAGCTCGATTACATCCTGAGTACCAGGTTCGAAACTCGTCATTGGTTTCAGGTAAAAGCTATTGTTTTGCGCGTTTGCGGCAGCTGATGCAAACATCACAAGTAAAAACAGCAAAGAAGATATCTTAGAGAACTTTTTCATCTTAGTTTTGGGTGGAATTATGAAATACATAGGGACGCACTGACAGTGCGTCCCTAATTACTTATTTTACTGAAATTTTTATGGATTCTCCATCAATTGTAAGAACATATATGCCTTGATCCAGACTGAGGGTCTCGGAATCAGAGCCTGCTACGAATGAAGCAACAACAGTACCATCTACACTATATACTGCAACATGTTTTCCTGCGGCTCCATTGATCACCAAACCTTCAGCAGACAATGATACGGAATCACTCGACAGTTTATTGTTATTGACGCCTGAAGGGCCGAAGCCGGTTCTTGTTGTCAGGTCATGGCTTGTCGCGCTAATGTCGGAGGCAACAATATCAAAGATTTCTACGTCCTCTGCATACACGTCTCCGCCAACTTCAATTTGCAACAATGGCTCAGACATCGTAGCGAAACTTGAGTTATTAAGGTCGAAGAGAATGACACGCAAAGTGCGATCATCTATTCTCCTCGAAGTGAGTACATGGTCTCCGGCACCTTTGCCCGCTCTCACATTTACCAGAGACTTCCCTTCCGGCACACGAATATTAGCTTGGAGCGCCACATATTTTATACCATTTTCCAAAGCGACTCCGAACGTGTTACCACCGGCATTGTAAACAACTAAGGCATCATGGTTTGCATTTTCATTTCCCTTGCGTCTAAGTTTCATTGCCGGAGCATTCTGCGTTTCAGACTGCGCGAGTACAACTTTCACCGTAGCCGATGCATCCGCAAATGAGATTGCTTCATCCTTATTCACATCAGCACCGACATAATAGAATTCATTCCATTTTTTCTCGGCACCGAAATCGGGGCGTTTCTCCCACCCGTTGGCAAGCACACTCTTATTCAGAACGGCGTAATTGGCTATATTTACAGCGTCGGAGATATCGATTCCTCCATCCCAGTTGGCATCGGCAAGCTGAGGATACACGTCTAAGTCACACTCATGATAGAAATTCTGGTCGGTCATCACCTTTACGTGCGTCGGACCGACGGCGTGAATCAGTAGAGTGCCGTCATGGCGGACAGTATCGGGAGTGGCAACGACCGAATTGAATGTGCTCCATGTCATAGTCTGACCTTCCAAAGGCATAACTGAAGCTATGTGGAAAGTGGAGCCAATAGAATACTCCGGCATTTCAGCTCTTGTTGGTTGGCTAACTTGGATGCCCGGTTCGATTCTATGCTCATGCACCTTCCAAAGCTCCTTGTACTGATCTACGTTTTTAGCCTGAACGTATATCTTACAGCTCTGGTCGGTAAGATGTCTTTCGCCTATCATCTTAGGAGGAGTCTCAGTATATACCTTGATTTTGGTAAGTTCTTCGCAATCATCGAATGTCTTTTCACCAAGTTCCTTCAAAGTAGTAGGCAGGGAAACAGTTTTCAGCTTTTGACAATAATACATAGCCTCCTTACCGATTTTCTCTACGCTTTCGGGTATGTTGACATCTTCGAGCTCAATACAGTTCTTCATTGCATAGTCGTCGATAATCTTCAAAGTCCATTCTTCGGAGTCCTCGAATCTGCGGAGATGTCGGCAGTCCATCAAAGCTCCCATGCCGAGTTCCTCTATATCTTTGTGCATTTTGATAGAATAGAGTCCGCGGCAGTCTTTGAGAACCTCGGGATTCAAGCGGGTGACAAGAGGTGGAACCTCAAAATATGTCAATCCATAGCAGTTGGCGAAAGCGCGTTCACCCATATTATTAATAGATTTAGGAAGGTTTATTTCCGGAAGGTTTTTACATCCGTTGAATGCCTCCTGACCTATTTCAATGACCGATTCGGGAATAGTTATCCCAACGAGGGTAAGATCATTTTCGAAAGCATCGTTTCCGATTCTTATCACTTTGTATGCCTGACCAAAATATGGGCTCTCTTCGTCGATGTTGTATACATAATCAGGAACCACGTATGTAGCGCGTTCGATAGGCGCTTCAGTGGAGCCGGTTGTCTCTTCATCCTCCGATCCGTCGGAATCTTCCGCAGATGCGGTCGCCTCGCCGGAGATTGGAGAAAAATTAAATGCAGGTCCCGCCACCTCGCAGTAGGGTGTCGGTTTATTGCTCAGTACCCTGAAACTAAGACCGTTTTTCGTCTCGAGCACCCTCTCTAAGTGTATGAGAGTATCATCTTTGGCTATAATTTTATAGAAATGAGCCCATGGGCTTATTCCCTTTACATTTTCGATGAGAGCATTCGGAACATGGAGTTCCGCCTCCTTGCTGGAATATACCTTTGGAGAGAAGAAAGCTTCATCAAAGGCTTTCGGAACTTCAGCATGATAAGTAACATTTAAAGCGCTATCGCAGTCAACGAACACTCGGCTCCCCTTTTCAAGGGAGGTAGGAATAGAAATCTCCTTCACCCGTTTACATCCTCCGAAAGCTCCATCTCCAACGGAGCGTATGGTCTCCGGGAGCTTAATCTCAAGAAGGTTTGCACATCCATTGAATGCCTGGACTGGAATCTCAGTCAATGCAGCAGGGTAATTGATGGAAGGCAACTCCTTACATCCGCTGAACGCACCTTCCCCTAATGACCTCAGACCCTCCGGTAGAGTAATCGGTTGAGAAGTAATGCTATCCAGTTCCCAAACGACCGGATATTCTTCTATTTTCTTTTCATATGAACCGGTCAGAAGAACCTCTACTTTTCTGACACCATTGAAATATTGACTAAAGCAATCCTTAAATGCGTAGTCGCCAATAGTGGTGACAGCGTTACCCATTTTTACTTCTAAAAGATGGGTGCAGCCATCGAAAGCATGAGCTCCAATTGTCTTGACATTTTCACCAATCTTTACTGATCTAAGACCATAGATATAATAGTAGAAATTTTCTGAATAGAATTGGCCGTCCTCGCGGTCGTGATATTTATTAGAATTGGCATCGCATCCATAGAAAGCATAATCTCCGATAGTTTCTACGGATCCGGGAATATCAATAGAAAGATTGAAATTCTCTTCAGGTTTTCCATCAAACTGTGCACCCGAGAAGCACTTATAGAATGTGTAAGGATTGATTTTTTTCAAGCCCGAAGGGAGTGTCAGTGCCATTACTTTGCTGCAATCCATGAAAGCAGAGTCACCTATCTCCTCTATATTGTCAGGGAGATCAAGATGGGTGAGTCCGGAGGATTTGAATGCACTATTTCCAATACTTTTCAAACTTTCCGGAAAAACAACCGATGTGAGATTCTGACAGTTCTCGAAAGCATGGTCGCCTATGGTCACCAGCGTTTCAGGAAGTTCTATATCAACAATGCCAGGGAAATTGGCAAACGCGTATGGCTTTATAGAGTCTATAACAGCAGACGTGAGATATTCAGATTCCAATATCAGGCTTTCACAATTGTTGAAAGCGAAAGAACCAATACTGCCCATGACACCGGGTTCAGCGTCATCGCTCCAATCTACCTCCACCAAAAGTTTACAGTTGTTAAATGCATATTCATCAATTATTACAGCTGGATTTAAAAGATAAACGTTTGTAAGACCCCAAGAATTTCCATTGTCGGCAACATCTTCGTAATAGCAACCATCAAAAGCATGAGCGCCGATATGTGTCACAGTCGAAGGGATTTCCACCTCACTAAGGTTAATACAGTTTGAGCAGGCGTAGTCTCCGATTTTTGTGACGCTTTCGGGGAAGTCTAAATAATCAATACCCGAAGGAGCACGAAGTAATGTGTCTTCTTTTTTATTCAGAAGCAATTGATCCTCATAAGAAGAATATTTTACATTATCTCCTACAACCTTTATGGCTGACATATATATGCATCCGGCAAACCAATTGTCCTGAAGGTCTTGTGTGAAATCTTCAGCAATGCAGACTGTTTCTATTCCTGTGCATCCGGCATAAACAAATTCTCCCATCTTGACATTAATCAAGTCTGCAGACTCCAGAGAAGTGCAGTTCTCGAAAGCACGTGAGCCTATCTCTTTCAGCGAATTAGGAAATACAAGCTCTTGTAGCTCACTGCAGTTGGAGAAAGCAGATGAGCCTATCTCTTCAAGGGTTTCAGGGAAATAAATATATGTCAGCGCACCACAGTTAGCGAATGCTCCATCGCATATTTTCGTAACTACTGTCTCCGTAAGGTCAACTTCTGTAACATTAGGGAGTGCAGAGATAACCTCAGTATAGTCGTCATTATAAATTATTCCATCAATCAAATTTCCTTTGTCTTCATATAGTTTGCCGAAATCTTCAAGACTGTAACACCCTAAAAAGGTATTTTCTTTTATGGATGTAATTTTGTCAATGTTTTCAATATATGATAGGTTTGAGCAGTTGGCGAACGCGAAGTCCGGCAGTTCGGTCATACCGTTTCCCAGGATGACCCCCGGAAGTTTTATGCAGCCTTGAAATGCCCCGATTCCCACTTTGGTAAGGGAATCCGGAAGCCTCAATTCATTATTTGCCACATCACAGACATCTTTCGGACAGCTCATGCAATTTTGGAAAGCATAATCTCCGATTTCCCTTACGTTTTTACCCATTTCAATCGTCCCAAGATGGCGACAGCCATCGAATGCATGCGCTCCAATCGTCTGAACACCTTCGCCGAATGTAATGTTGGTCAGACCACTAAAGAATGTAAAGACATCATTTACTCTGAATGATTCATGTTCATAACATCCAGCAAAAGCATAATCCCCTATTGTAGTCACTTTGTCAGGAATAGTCAATGTGGTAATTTTTATACAACCGAAGAAGGCATGATTGCCTATAGAACTTATCTCTCCGGGAAGTGTGCTAAGGCTAAGCATTCTACACCCATAGAAGGTGTAGGGATTCACTTTCGTGAGATTAGAGGGCAACTCAATGGTTTCCAATTTTTCGCACATATAGAAAGCTGAATCTCCTATTTCAGTTACATTCTCCGGAATAGTGATTGAATTCAAAGCGGAGCAATTCATAAACATGCTTCGGCTGATCTGTGTCAAACCTGCAGGAAACTCAACTGATGCGAGTTTGGTGCAATTACGGAACGTGCCTTCGAGAATCTCTCCAGTGCTACCATTTATTATTACTTTTTCAAGATGCGGATTGTTAGCGAAGGCGTTTGTGCCTATCTTTGTATTATCGCCGTGAATGGTCACAGTGTTGGTATGCCAACTATCTAAATATTTATTGGTCTTATCCTTCATTTGTGAAATCGTAAGGGTATTACTATTCCAACTTCCCCACCAACTCTCATAGTTGTCAAATAAAGATCTTGGATAGAACCATTTAAGATTGTCAAAATAAATTCTTCCTTCGTTAAGTCGTGGTGTATGATCCCTGCTTCTATTGAAACAGTTGATGAAAGCATTTTCTCCAATGCTTTCTATAGATGAAGGGATATCCAATCTCATAAGATTGCAGTTAGCAAACGCGTAATTTCCTATATGTCCTTTTTTCTCGGTGACAGGATTCGGATTTTTAAGCCCATCGTAGTTCAACTCTTCGCCAATAGTGATTAATTCCAGAAATCGACAACCGGCGAAGGCGTAGTCGCCAATATAGCAGCTCGCATTCGGTATTTTGACCTTTGAAAGTCCATATGCCCTCGAAACATTATTAACTTTACCTTCAATTATATCTTCGAAGTAACAACCTTCGAAAGCGTGTTCACCAATATGATTCACTGTAGCAGGTAGCAACAGATAATTTTCCAGGCCAGTCAATCTTCCTCCATATCCATAAAATGGATAATCAACATTTCTAACGAAGTCGGTAACAAATAACGGCCATTGATCCCCCTCTGTAAAGTGCCCGGTAGTGAGGTTATGGCAATTCTTGAAAGCATAGTTGCCGATATGAGTCAGATTCTCGGAAAATTTGATATAACCGATGTGATGCAACGTCTTATTTTCGCACATGTTGAAGGCATAATCTTCAATTCGCTTAATCGAATCCCCCATTATCACTGACCGAATTTCCGGGCAGTCATCAAAAGCCATCTTACCGATGGCTGTCACGGTATATTCTTTATTCGTATCCGGATCGATCACTTTATCAGGGATGACGATATCCACAATTCCCATATAGGAAGGATCGAATACAACCTCTACTGTCTGATCCTCCTCCGACGTAATATTGTAAGTCAAGGTGACGGGCTCATTAAGATACATCACTCTCCAGCCTTCTACATCTGACTCTTTAAGGTCATAGACTGAATACTGATAACCCAAGTTATAAGGAAGGTCTGCTTTATCGGGATAGGAATATTGAAATTTGCCATCCACTGCCGCTGACATCGGAAGAGTCAGGGAGAGCAGACCCATTAGTGCTGACAGTATTTTTTTCATATCAAGATGTCGTGTTAGTTTTTCAATCCATATCGACATGCATATCAATATGGTATTAGCAACTTTGTTTTATAAAATTATATTGTAAAAATTTTGGCATTTAATTACAAATATAGACAATATAATTAACATTACCAAACAAATAACGCCACTTCTATTTCAAAATTATGTTTTTATAGTTCTATATATTTTCTTGCAAGATTATAATTACCAATTAAAAATGCCTACTTAAATAAACTCAGAAAGGTTTGCGGTATTTGGTGGGGTCCTCAAGTTCCTCGAGTATGGAGAGATAGGATGCGTAGCGACTTTGAGAGATGCGACTTTGCTCAACCGCCTCCACTACAGCGCAACCGGGCTCTCCGGTGTGTTTGCAATCAGAATAACGACAACCCTGCGATTCCTCAAATATCTCCGGGAAGAAGTGCGACACCTCCTCAGCTTTGAAATCTATCGTACCGAAACCTTTGACACCGGGCACATCTATCAGCGCGCCACCTCCGGGAAGAGGAATCATCTCGGAAAAGGTGGTGGTGTGCATACCGGTGTGATGTATATCTGAAATCTTACCCGTCTTCAGATCAGCACCGGGCACGAGAGCATTGATCAGGGAGGATTTACCGACACCGCTGTTGCCACCCATCAGGGTAACTTTATCACGCATGCACTCGCGCAATTCTTCTATACCTGTACCATCTTTAGATGAAACCAAATATACCGGATAGCCAATAGTGGTGTAAAGGGTCTTGATTGCTTCCGCCAAACTTATGTCATCCTCATCCCAGAGATCGAGTTTATTCAATATAAGCATGGCGGGGACATTGTAAGCCTCAGCCGTGGCAAGAAAGCGGTCAATGAACGTGGTTGGAGTAAAGGGATCTTTTAGGGATAGCACAATTGCCGCTTGATCCAGATTAGCAGCAAGTATGTGTGATTCTTTCGAGAGATTGGAAGCTCTACGGATGATATAATTCTTGCGGGGAAGTACCTCGGTGATATAATCGGCATCATCAGCACTCTTCTGTATGGCTACATGATCACCGACGGCCACCGGATTAGTGGTGCGGATACCTTTAATGCGGAAATTACCCTTTACCCGGCAGTTAACTTCCGAACCATCCTCTAATTTGACAACATATGCACTTCCGGTATTTTTAACAACAACACCGGTTTTTATTTCTTTATTTAATTTTATATTCATAATTATACCCATATGTAGGGATGCACCACGGTGCATCCGATGATGTCAGTATCAGGATTCGGTGGTCGGTTTTACCGGAACGTAGGGATGCACCATGGTGCATCCGATGATGTCAGTATCAGTTTTTGGTTTTTGCGGATGCACCATGGTGCATCCCTACATTCCCTATCACCTAATTCCTAATTATGCATTATGCATTGTGAATTGTGCATTACCCAACTCCTCTCTCCTTCTACAAAATTACGTGAATTTGAGTAATTTTGGAAAATTTATTAACAATTTCTATAATTTAATTGTTAAATTTATGAGCGATTTAAATAAAACGTTTTTTTATAAAGCAATATTTAAATCACTAATATCAATTACTTTTAAAATTTTTGAATTATGACAATCGAATCTATTGGAACATGGGCTGGTGAAGTATACAAAGCCCTCGAGAGTTCAGACACACGTTCTCTCGGTTTGAAAGGCTTAAAGAAAGCCACTAAACTTAAAAAAGATGAAATCATGGCTGCTTATGGCTGGCTCGGTCGCGAAGGCAAGATCGTTCTCAGCATGGTTGATGAGGAAATCGTAGCTCAATTAGTATAAAATTTATAAACTCAAACATTGAAGGAGTGTCAATTTTGAAGATTGACACTCCTTCAGTGTTTTTGAGTAGTTTTCTGTTTTCAGGAATGTAGGGATGCACCATGGTGCATCCGTTGATATCAGTATCGATTTTTGGTTTTTGTGGATGCACCGTGGTGCATCCCTACGTTCAGGTACCACCCAATTCCTAATTGTGCATTATGCATTGTGCATTAAGCAACTCCTAACACCTAAAACCTAAAACCTAAAACCTCCCTTACTTCCTGAACGGGACTGACCAGATGACCCTCACCGGCACGGTGTGGCCGTCGAGCTTACCCGGTTTCCATTCGGGCATCTTGCTGAAAATCCTGATCGCTTCCTGATTCAATGCCGGATCGACGCCGCGGAGAATTGAGATGTGCGATACGCTTCCATCCGTATTTACTACAAAAGCGCATGTCACCCTTCCTTGAATACCTTTTTTATACGCCTCCGCCGGATATTCGCGAGTCTTATTAATAAATGCAATCAATTCAGCATCCCCACCCGGGAATAGAGGTTTTTCACTAACATAATCATATTCGAAAACCTCCAGGTATTCCTTACATTTACCTGTGCTTCGCCCTGCTTTTATCCTGCAGGTCTGGGCTATAGCTCCGGTGATAGGAAAAAGAATTACAAGACAGAATATTGATAATAATTTTAATTTACTACTGTTCATCATCTGAACTCCCATGTATCTTTAAGAAAGATAAATCTATTTAATTTTAAAGACTAATATTCAGGCGTTTCCACTAAATAAATGCCGGAGGCATGTGGTTGTGGTTAACCGGGTACGACCAACGGGAGTGCCCGGAACATATCAAAATCAAATGAGTCGCGGAGCGACGATGTTGTAATTAAGTTGAACAATGATAAGTTGTTTGACAACATCGTGCCTCCGGCACTCTGATTTAGGGTGATACGCTACCCCGCACTCCTTCGCTACGCTCAGTCATACGGGGTTAACCACAACTTCGTCGCTCCGCGACTATTTTTTAACATTTCACCCTCACATTGAGCCTTAAATATCGTTTCGCAGTGCAAAGATAAAATCTAATTTTTATTCTTCAAACCTATAGTTGTATAATAATCGTTAATAATGTTTAAAACAGGGGTTAGGTGTTAGACTTTAGGTTTTAGGCTTTAGGTAATGCACAATTCACAGTTCTCAATCCTCAATACTTATTCCTAATTATTCATTGTGCATTGTGAATTGAGCATTGTGCATTACCTAAAATCTAACGCCTAAAACCTAAAACCTATACTAACCATTGTGAATCCACGTTAAAAAAATAATGAACCGTTTTTTGACTCACATCCTGTTTCTTTTGGCAATGGTCGGTTTTGGTGCTAATGCTAATGCCCAGTTGACCTCTTCCGGTTATGGTTTCCTTGACATACCGGTTTCCTCTCATGTCTACACTTTGGGTGAAGTCAACTCTGCTTTAATTGACAACGATATCATGCTTGCTGATCAGAATCCGGCTCTGATAGGTCCGGAGATCGGAATGCAAGGCGCTATTGCATATATGCATTACCTTGGCTCCGGCAATTTCGGGGCAGCGCGTTTCGGAATGTATGCCGGTGAACGCGGTGCATGGTGCGCAGGAATCCGTTATCTCAACTACGGATCATTTGACGGTTATCTGCCTGACGGCTCCTCCACCGGTAAGTTTACTCCGAAAGATGTGGTGATTGAGGGCACCTATTCCCATGATATAACCGACCGGCTCCGTGGCGGCGTGTCTTATAGAATGATTATAAGTAATTATGAGCAATACAACGCCTTTGCAATGGCGGTGGATGCCGGAATCAATTACTATAATGAGGAGAAGGATCTCTCCCTTTCAGCCGTATTGACCAACATGGGTGGACAGATAAAGAGATTTGATTCACAATACAACCGTCTACCGTTCGATCTCCGTTTGGGCTACATGCAGACGTTGGGTAATTCACCTTTTCAACTCTCCATCAATGCGTGGCATCTGACAAAGTGGAAACTACCCTATTATTCTCATGATAAAAATAAACCTGAAGAGAATCAACAGATAAAATCAAATTTCTTCAGCGACCTTTTCCGCCATTTAGTTTTCGGTCTTCAATACTCTCCGACGGAGAAGTTCTATATCGGATTAGGTTATAACTATAAGGTGCGCACTGATATGTCGGCATATCAGCGCAATTTCCTTTCCGGATTTTCTCTTGGCGCAGGGCTGAAGGTTCGCAATTTCGGATTCGGTGTCTCATATGCAATGCCTCACAAAGCCGGCTCAACCATGATGCTGAATCTGAATTGGTTCATCCGCGAATAAACCCAAATTCCCACAAATTATTTAATTATTTTCACATTTTTCGTGAACCTTATTAGCTCTTGTTGTGTTTTATTTACAAACATTAAAACATTAAGGTTATGGACACAAAGGAAAAACACGTTAGAGAGAACGAATCAAACGAAAAGCGTGAAATACGTGAGGCCCAGGAGGGTTATCAGGATCAAATAGCCAACAGTATTAAAGCGAAAGGAAAAATGAGAAAAAATGATAGTATCCGCAAGACTAACCGCATCTGGCTTTGGTTAGGAGTGTTAGTTCTTATATTCATCCTATTGTGGTGGCTCTTCTCTATAGGCACATTCGATGCATTGGTTGGAACTACCAACGGTTAATCTCACACAAGATCTCACCCGGCCATTCATGGTTCTTATAAAGGGCGTTTGATTACGATAAGACCGGGACCAAGACCTCGACACACTCGAGGTCTTTTTGGTGTTTAGTTTTCAGATGTCAGTTTTCGGTTTTCAGATATCTGATGGGGCCAATAAGTCTAATGGGAATAATGGGAATGCACAATTCACAATGCACAATGCAGAATGCTCAGTTCACAATTCACAATGCATAATTCACAATTTGGAATAATGTGGTTCATGAATGTAGGGATGCACCACGGTGCATCCGCAAAAAATCAAAAACCGAAACTGAAATAAACGGCTGTACCGTAGTACAGCCCTACATTCCTGAAAACTTAAAACTGAAAACCGGTAGCCGAAAACTTAAAACTGAAACAGGCGGCTGTACCGTGGTACAGCCCTACATTCCTGAAAACTGACATCTGAAAACTGAAAACTACAACCAACACAAGAAGGGAGAAACTATTGTAGTTTCTCCCTTCTTGTGTGTCTGATTCAAGGGGCTTCGCGCCTGCCGGAATCGATATCCTTTGTCTTTATAACGCTCGCGCGCTAACAAAGGTTCATCGGTTGGCACGTTTCCTCTCTGTTTCGTCAAGTATTATCTTTCTGAGACGGATATGATTCGGTGTTACCTCAACATATTCATCCTCCTTTATATATTCCAATGCCTCCTCCAATGAGAATACAATCGGAGGCACAATCTTCGCCTTGTCATCCGCTCCGGAAGCTCGCATGTTGGTAAGCTTCTTACTCTTGGTCACATTCACCACAATGTCGTTATCTTTGGCATTTTCACCTACAACCTGACCGGCGTAAACCTCCTCCTGAGGGAAGATGAAGAAACGACCTCTATCCTGAAGTTTATCGATAGCGTAAGCATAAGCTGTTCCAGCCTCCAATGCAATCAATGAACCGTTGGTTCGGCGCTCGATATCTCCCTTCCATGGTTGATACTCAAGGAATCGGTGAGCCATGATTGCTTCTCCGGCTGTGGCAGTGAGGATATTATTACGTAAGCCGATGATGCCTCGCGACGGGATGTGAAACTCTATATCAATTCGGTCGTTGCGGGTATCCATGGAAACGATCTCACCCTTTCTGCGAGTAACTAAGTCCACAACCTTTGAAGAATACTCTTCCGGCACATTAATACTCAACGCCTCAATAGGCTCGCATTTCTGTCCATCTATCTCTTTTACAATAACCTGCGGCTGGCCAACCTGCAACTCATATCCTTCGCGGCGCATGGTCTCGATAAGGATAGAGAGATGAAGCACGCCACGACCATAGACCGACCACTTATCTTCATTCTCACCCTTCTCAACACGCAATGCCAAGTTGCGGTCAAGCTCGCGTTCCAAACGGTCGTTGATATGGCGGGAGGTAACATATTTACCATCTTTACCGAAGAATGGAGAGTCGTTAATGGTGAAAGTCATCGACATCGTCGGTTCATCGATAGCGATCCTCGGCAGAGCCTCCGGCTTATCGTAGAGTGTTACGGTGTCGCCGATCTCGAAGTTTTCCAAACCCACTATTGCGCAGATATCACCGCTGGAAACCTCCGAAACTTTCTTTCTACCCATACCTTCGAAGGTGTGAAGCTCCTTTATTCTCTGACGGGTCACAGTGCCATCTTTCTTGCAGAGACCAACCTCCATGCCCTCGCGCAATGTACCGCGATGAACTCTTCCGACAGCTATTCGACCAACGTAATTGCTGAAATCAAGACTGGTTATAAGCATCTGGGGATCACCTTCGATCTGCTTAGGTGCCGGAATATTTTCTATAATTGCGTCAAGAACAGCAGTGATATCCTCCGTGGGCTTACGCCAATCGGTCGACATCCAGTTCTGTTTTGCCGATCCATATATAGTCGGGAAATCGAGCTGATCTTCGGTAGCATCTAAGTTAAACATGAGATCAAATACCATCTCATTAACCTCGTCGGGACGACAGTTAGGTTTATCTACCTTATTGACAACAACCACAGGCTTCAATCCCATCTGGATTGCTTTCTGCAACACAAAACGAGTCTGAGGCATAGGGCCTTCAAAAGCATCAACAAGCAGCAGACATCCGTCTGCCATGTTCAGCACGCGCTCAACCTCACCTCCGAAGTCGGCGTGTCCGGGAGTGTCGATAATATTAATCTTTACTCCTTTATAGTTTATAGATACGTTCTTGGAGAGAATTGTGATACCACGTTCACGCTCCAAGTCATTATTATCCAAAATCAATTCACCGGCATTCTGATTTTCACGAAATAGGTGACCGGCAAGCAACATCTTGTCGACCAACGTTGTTTTTCCGTGGTCAACATGCGCAATTATTGCTATGTTTCTTATTTCCTGCATATCGATTATTTTTCCGTTGCAAAATTACAAAAAATTCACGACATAACAATCATATCAAATTCGGCTCCATTTCATTATTCCATGAAACAGAGCCAGAGTGTCTTAAATCTTCAGTATTTCACTTAACGGTGCTGATGCTATCCGAGCGAATGTCTCTCACCGGTTCTGCGACACCGGATAACTTCTTACTGTTCTTTTGATTTTTTTTGGCTTTCTTGCTTTTGATCTCTCTCTTTGAGGACTTTGGGGCATCGGAGGAGATGGAGTCGGAAGATTCCATTTTCTCGACCTTTACAGCCTCGGCTTCCTTTCTCTCCTTATCTCTCTGGTAGCCGCCATATCCCCACACTATTGCCCCGAAAAGCAATATCGCCACAAATAGGGTCCACGCACCTTTTCTCTCGTTCTGCTGCATATATTAGAATCGATATTAGAATGGATAGCCTATAGCAAGATGAAATGCAAAGGCTTTTTTAAACTTAATGTTGAAGTAATGATCGGTACCGTTATAGTATGGCGCGTGCAGTCCATAACCTAAATCACCTCGGATAACCATCATCCCGAGATCCACACGCAAACCGACACCGGTACCAAGAGCAAGTTCTTTAAGGAAGTTTTTCGCCTCTAACTTACCTCCCGGACGTGCCGGGTCATTCTTCAGCAACCAGATGTTTCCGGAGTCTACAAATACTGCACCATGAAGCACACTGATGATCGGGAACCTATACTCTGAATTGAGCTCGAATTTGAAGGTACCTGTCTGGTCAAAGTATCCATTCTGTAAATCTTTCGGCGGTCGATAACTACCCGGACCTAATGAACGCACGGTGAATGCGCGGATTGAATTGGCACCGCCGATGTAGAATTGCTCCGAATATGGAACCTCGGTCGAATTACCATAAGCATGGGCTGCCCCAATCAGAACACGCGATACCAACCATTGATCAGTGCCACGAATCAACCTGCGGCTATACACCAATTGAGCCTGACCCTTCACAAACTGGGAGAATGGAGTGCCGAACAGCTTCTTCTCACCTTTCACACCGCAAAGGGAGTAAATACCGTCAAACAGGTTACCGGCTTCAGTGAAGGTGACGGAGAAGTTAATTCCGTTTATTTTCTGACGTTCCAGGAATTTATCCAATGTATACGTATAGCTCAACTGTGGAATATACTGACTCTGGAAACTCAAAGCGACTGCCGGATTGGCACTCATCACTGAATCGAATTCCGCGGTGGTGTGCATCAGCTTATTGTAGCTGATTTTAAACAGTGTCAGCTGATTGAGCGAGTTTCTGGTCGGATGCCATTCATAGCTTATGCCGGCATGAAAATCGGCGAGCTTGAAGTAATGGGGCCTGTTCATTATGTCTGCACCTAACGTGATTGTGGTCCAGTTCAACTCCCGTTCGTTGCGACGGATGAATTTGGGAGCAAGCAATCGGGGGAATGCCAGGCTTCCGGTCAGACCGAATTCATAGCTATTGAAGATGCTTCCACGGTTTCTGCCTGTCTGCCATTCATAATTGGCATTAAACTTGACGGATAGCTTTTCAGCTCCACCGAAGACATTATTGTTCGTAACCCCCAATATCAGACCGGGGCCAATATATGAGTTTGACTTATACGCGACGTTAGCCTGCAATGAAGCTTCCATCGGACGGTCGAACTGGCAGGTTATGTAGAGGTCAATCGTGGGATTTGCGGCAGAAGTATCAGCAGGAACAGGTTGCATCTGCACGTTGCTGAAAATGCCGAGACGCGACAAACGGTTTTGCGTCTGATCCATATCCCAGACGGAGAATATCCTTCCCGGGCGGAAAGTCACGCATGAGGGCACAAGATGTTCGCGAAGGTGGGCCGGCCGGAATATAATCTGTTCCCCAAAGGGTGCGGGGATGGTATCCGGCGTACCCGGTGTGCGGTTACTTCTGCGGATCACATTGGCATAAACCTTCCCTACCTTGTACTGATTACGTGCCAACGCCGGCATATTGTCGGCAAAGTTCAGTTTCAGCGCAATCTGATGAGGAGTAATAAGACTATCGGCAAGGAATTCCAGATATTCCGGGCGGAAATAGTAATAGCCTAAGTTTCGGAGAGTATTAGCGATTCTTGTTCTAACCACTTCAAGACTGTCCACACAGAACCTTTCACCATTCTTCAGATAGGGAGATCTCTTGGCAATGGCATTGACCAACCTGCTGAGTTTGGTCGTATCATTGATGAGCATGATGCTATCCAACAGATAAGGAGCCGATACTTTCACGTCATATACCACCGTACCTTTCTTCGGATTCTTTGCATTCTTTATGCTATAGGTAGCTGTCGAGCCGAAGTAACCGTTGTCGTCAAGAATGGATTCTATCATCTTTGTTCGTGTATCGGCACGGACATCCTCAACCAGCACCGGTGGCTCAGAAAATTTTCTATAGATCCATCCTTTCAGTCCTCCGGCAGTATCATTCCAGTTGTTATACAACCACAAGCCGACCGGGAACGGGTCACGCTTATAAGGTGAGATCCATGGCCATGGGTTGTTGGGTTTGACGTTGACGGCCTTTGTCATATCAGCAATCATTGCGGATGGAAGTTTCTCTCCATCCGTAGGCTGCACCTTCAGCTGCATGCCGTTATATAGTTGTTCCCCTTCCAGCAATTTACCGGTGGTGGAGCACCCTGAAAGAAGAATCAATACGAAAGAGAGCAACAGTGTTACTCTCATAATCTTCCTGTCATCATGTCTCATTTTACTCATGGCGACCCTCCTTTCCGATGCTATCGTTCTTCTCCGGTACAGATTCATCTTTAACATTTACAACACTCTCTTTTACTTCAGTTGCATCGTGATGATGTTTATCATCATTTTCCTGTTCTCTTTCACGATTCTCTTTTTCATGCGACCCGACAATCCGGAATATATGGAAGAGGTTATTGAGTTTTCTCTTCAGCTGGAAGCCGGCTCCGGTCTCCGTTATCTCTCCTTCGAGGATGCTTTCGAAACCGGTATGACGGAACAATCTCACGGACATATCCACCGTCTGTGTCTGCTTTATCATGTATTCCATAGAGACGTCGCTCACAAGATTCTGACTCAGGTTCTCATCTGCCGATGCATCTGTAGAGTAATTACCTCCGACTTGAATCTTCAGCTTGTTGTTAAACAAGGATTTTGAAACCTGATAGCTGTAGCTTGTGGCCTGCGAGGTATTACCGTTCTGCGTGCTATCATATTGATCAACACCGAAACTCAAGTCAACACCGCGGATTGTTTGCGCTGCCCATGCATTAAGTTTTGATGCAAGATAACCATAGAGCATACCGGTGCTGAGACCAAAATTGGATTTCGAACTTGCATTCGGGCCCTGATATGTTCCGGTCAGAAGCATGTTCATTGCGGTAGTCTGCCTCTGATCGGCAGTCATGGATTGCAATTCATTCTGAATAGATACGTCATCGTTGGTGGAGAGATCAAACGTTACGTTCGGAGCGGCCAAAGAACCCGTTACATTCAGTCCCAACAGGAAGTTAACTATCTGTGAGTTGGAACCCTGTGTCACATTCACCTTCATGTCATCCGTAGCGTGTATATTCAGGTTCGGCTTCATTATCGGACCGGCCCAACTTATGCTACTCGTGGGATCAAAGGTGAAGAGTTTCTCACCCAACACCGGAATAGAGTATCGTACAAAACCGTTACCAAGAGTCAGTTTACCATTCAGAATCATGTCTCCCATATAGTTCTGGAAGTAGTTCAGGCTTGCCGAGGGTTGCAATTCGACCCTGTTATTCTCTCCGGTGAGCAATACCGTAACTTCCGTCCCGGGTGAGATTTCCACTCCTGCCCTGATACGCATCGTGGAGGTTTTAGCAACCGAATCGGCTTTTGTTACCTGCGCGGTATCATTGAAGTTTACAAACTTCACGACAGTCTGCTCCGGCCCCACGACAGCTTGGGCATCGACCATATTCACGCGATAAGTTATATCCGAGGTACCGAGTATATTCAAATTTGCCCTGATATCAAGCAGGTTCAGCGAACCCTTTGCCGTCGCATCAAGATTGATGAAGAGCTTACCGAAAAGATCTGCTTTAGACCTAATATCACTATTTATCAATTGACAATTACGGCTATTGACCTTCATATCTATCAGGATATTGGCAAAATCAGTCAGATTGACATCTCCATCAATACAGATCGGATTATTGTTAGCTGCAATCAGATCGAAATCGTCAAAATGCACCAGACTATTAGTAACAGTCACAGGAACTGTATCCAAATTCAATGTTGCTCCTGCCATTGTGATTTTGGCATAAGCATTGCTGAATTGCAGGGATCCATTGAGTACAGGTTTGGTAAAATCGCCATCCATGCGCATCTCTCCGTCAAGATAGCCACCAAGCGATGCATTGGGTGCCAGGAATGAGTTGGCGAGACTGAGAGGGAATCTGTCGAGAGTCAGTCCGATGCTGTCGGGCGACAGACCGATTGAGTCCGGGCGCAAGCTTGCGTAAGCAGTCACTGCATTGTGACCGTCAATAGCGAGCCCGGCTCTGATACCGCTCCGTCCATCATTCTCTAATTCAGCATTCAGATCCAATAAGAAGTCTCCGATGCGATTCCTTTCATATTTGAGGTCAACAATTCCGAGATTACCGTGCCCCTGCAGGCTGCTGCCGTCATACAGGATATGGAGATCACTGTTGATGGAGCCTGCCACCGGAGGAGCATCGATAATCATGTTGGTGAAATCCTGGATACGGATATTCTCCAGTTTAACATACAATTCCTCCTCACCATCGTCGTTTGGCTGGGTTTTCAATATTATCTGACTCTGCGAACTGATTGCCTCTAAATCCGCTACGACTTTGCGAGTATATAGATGATAATTCACAAAGTTGTTGTTATTGAATTGCCAAGGCATATAGGCTATTGTGGAGTTCAGTGGATCGAATTTTACGGAGAGGACCGAATCCTTCATCGTAGCATTCAATCCCAAATGATATCCGCTCTCCCCCTTGATATTCTTCTGGGTAAGGAGCGCATGGATTCCTGACGGTCCCACATAACCATCTAAATCAACCTTTGCAAATTCATCGAGCGTTCCCGGACGGTTACCTATATGAAGTGCGTAATCCAGATTCTCATTGATCTGTGCCAAATTCAATTTGATTGTATCTATCCCGAGAGTACCGGAGGAGAAGTTAAGCAAGCTAACATTACCCTTCAGTAATGAGTCCTTACTGATAGTGGCGTAAAGAGTATCCATGCCTAAACCCTGAGGAACAAGGAACTGACTCAAGACACCTTTGCCTGAGGCATAGAATGCCAAGTTGAAGTCGGGTATCGCATCTCCAATCTTATCTAATTCGAGATTCTCTGCCTTCAGCTGCTCATCGAGCATCTTGCTCACCTCCGTAAATCTATCTATCAGGCTCTTCAATCCGTAGTTGCTGTCGAATTCGAGACTCGTAAGATATGAGTTTAGATCGAGCTTGGTGGATACTTCGTTGGCGAATACTTTTGCCTGAAGTCCGCCCGGCAGATGTATGTATTGATTCGGTAGATTCCAATCAAATTGCTCTACACTCAGATCCACATCATATATCCATTTCTCCGGCATTGCCCTACCCTTGATAGCAAACTCACCCTTACCGTTATTCATTTCCGGCGTTACCCCTAACTCCTGCAAATCAATATCACGGAGCTTTGCAACCAAGTCGAAGGTATAGTCATCA
Source organism: uncultured Sangeribacter sp. (assembly GCA_964512705.1). Taxonomy (GTDB): domain Bacteria; phylum Bacteroidota; class Bacteroidia; order Bacteroidales; family Muribaculaceae; genus Lepagella. The sequence continues at coordinate 57,274 of CAZEJY010000009.1, forward strand.
GGCTTTATCATACCGGTCCCATCAAGTTGGAAATTCAAACCGGGGTTATTGGAATTAGCATAGATATCCAAGGTTCCGTCGGGAAGCAGTTTGATGTCGGCTATGATGTCGGCGTAATGTTTCTTATTATACTCTATCTTATCAATATTTATCTCTGCTGAAGTTACCGCTTTACCGCTGACGGGATTAAATCCGACACCGTCCGCCTTGATATTACCGGCAACAATACCCAAGCCCAATGAAGGCATGATCTTTCCGACATTTAGATCAACTATATCCAGGTCTGCCGCATACTTTTCGGAGTTAAGCGACACCTTACCATTTCCCACAAGATCTCCCGCGGTTGTGGTCAGGTGGAAGTCGGCAGCGTAATTCTCACGGTTGGCACTCGCTTCTCCCTCAATTCGCATTACCGGAATATGTATATCTTTCATTCCGGAGAAGTGCTCAATCAAGCGCGGATCGGAAACAGCACCGTCAAATTCCACTTCCGCAACAAGTTTCTTTATATCCAATGGATTATCGGCATAGCCCTCTGCCTTGAGACTTACCACATCTCTCAAAGCTATCTCCAACTTCTTGATATCAACCGAACTCAATGTACCCTCCGCAGAGATTGCCGCTTCGAGAGGTGTTCTCGCCGGCAACATCTTCGTGTAGGACTTCACCATGGGTACGGCATTGTCGAGGTCAGGCATTCCCAACCGCATGGAGATATCGGCAAAAACCTCAGCTTCCGGCTTTAGTTCCATCAATGCAAAGGGAAGATCAGCACTACCCCTGATTGAGGAATAAAGCGTGTTGATATCTATATCTTTTATCTTCAGACCGGTTGAATCCATGGCGACAAGGCCCTTACCACTCACCACTTCCAAACCACTGCGTTCTTTAGCTTCCAGACGGGTTATTGGCAACCGGAGCGTTGCGGATTCGTTATAAAAATCCTTTAATGATATTCCCACATCGCTAAACTGCATATATGCCGGATCAAAACCGGCAACAGGCTTCACTCCATCGGTGGCGTAGAGGAATTTGAATGAATCAAGCGAGAGTGAATCACCCTTGATCACCATCGGCGCTGAGTCAGATTCCGGAGTGACGGGTGCAGGATGCAGTTTGACCCATTCAGGATCCGGTACGAGATATTCTCCATCTCCTTCCGAAACCTTAGCCATTTTCCACGTTACCATATTCTTCCGCAGATCAATCACAGCACGCGAAAGATTTATGCTTTTGGCATTAATATTGAGGGTATCGATTGTTGGCAACATCGACATACCGAATCGGAAGTCTTCCAGTTCCAGGTCATTAGCTTTAATCAGGAAGGGGGTAGATGATGTGGCGGTATCAGGCTGCTGCTCCTTCTTCCACACATTCATGTACAGATCAATACTTCCCCTCTTCAGCGAAGCTTTATTGAGTACGATTTCACTCGTGGCAATGTTTGCGAAACTCTGATTATCCACATCCAATAGTCCGGCATTCACTTTCATGATCATCGAACTATCCGGAGAGACCATACGGTAATAACCCTCCTTTAGCATCAACCGGTTGAGTTTTACATCCAGACGCAATAATGGCAAGAGCGTCACATCTGCAATTACCGTTTCCGCACGCACCATCGTGTCACCGGCTGCCTCCACCACAAGCACCTTTTGCAACTCTACATCAAGCGGGAAGCGCAATCTGAACGTTCCAATCTCCACATCCATACCTGTGGAGTTCTTCACTACCTTGCAAGCCACATTCTTCACGAATGTCTGTACAGGAGGAATATAAAGGGCTACAGGTATAAGCAGTATGACTATTAACAGCACACCGAGGGTTTTAAGAATCCTTCTAACCCATTTGTTTTTAATCAAATGGTGTTTCGGTTTCTTCTCCTTGTCAGTTATTTCACGCTCGTTCTTATCTGGAATATCGGTCATAGCATCGTAAGGATAAAAAAGTTATTCCCACAAGGATAACTCCTATGGAATCAGAAATAAAATCCCAAATATCAGCTGATCTCCCTATGTTCATCTCCATCTGCAGAATCTCAATGAGGCCCCCTAAGGCTATCACAGCTATCGCATTCCACACCACAAATCCGACGGAAGGCATATGAAAGTCGGTCTGGCGCCACCTGTCTATACAGAGACAGAAAAGAAGTCCACCGAACATGATTCCATGCACTACCTTGTCGGCATTTGGGAACAACAAAAATTCTTGGTCACCAAGAGGCTTGGGGGTCAGGGTCAGATACAATATGACCAGTAAACAGATGCTACTTAGCATCCATTTAGGCAGAGATTGCAGCAGTATTTTACCCTTTGTCATCTAAATCAACTGTATTTGGAATGATGTCTCCCACTTCAAGGGAAACGGGTATTTAACAAATTTTTCATTGAAGTTGTTTAAACTTATTTTTTTAACATTCGTAAATAAATTTAAACATCTTCAAATATAACAAAAAAAAGCAAAGGTTTTCCCTTTGCTTTCTCTAAAAAAATCAATTTTTTTGATTTTATTTTCTGATTCCGAGTTCCTTCTTCGCAATGATAGCACGATAACGGTTGATATCTTTGCGGATAAGGTAATCGAGAAGGCTACGACGCTGACCTACCAATGCCTTCAAAGCACGTGCAGTTGCGTAGTCCTTGTGATTCTTCTTCAAGTGCTCTGTAAGGTGTGAAATACGCTTTGAGAACAGAGCGATCTGGCTTTCGGGGCTACCTGTATCTGTAGGGCCCTGACCATAGGTCTCGAAAATTGCCTTTTTTTCTTCTGATGAAAGATGCATAACTGAGAGATTTATTAGTTGTTAATTAAAAAAATACTTTTCTTCAAAAAGCGTTTGATAGCATTACATTGGATCAGGCTCTCTCCGCCCTCTTCCCACTTTTCTTGAAAAGCGTTGCAAAATTAGTTAAATTTTTCTTTTCTACAAAAAAAAGATTGATAAAAACTTTGCCATCACATCATTATTTATTAATTTTGCACCGCATTTGTTCCGCCATGGCTATAAAAAGAGAGGTAGCAAACACGTAGCCTCCGCCCAACGGATTAATTTTAAATTATATATTTAAATGTACGCTATCGTAGAAATCAAAGGACAGCAGTTCAAAGCTGAAGAGGGTAAATTCCTCTATGTCCACCATCTCGGCGCAGAAGTTAAAGAGGGCGACGCTATCGCTTTCGACAAAGTGCTTCTTCTCGATGCCGACGGCGACGTTAAAGTCGGTGCACCTGCCGTTGAAGGCGCTAAAGTTGAGTGCGAAGTTCTTCTTCCTCTCGTTAAAGGAGACAAAGTGATCGTTTTCAAAAAGAAACGTCGCAAAGGTTACCGTCGCAAAAACGGTCACCGTCAGCAGTTCTCCAAAGTGTTAATTAAAAAGATTGTAACCGCTTAAAACCACAGAAAAGAAATGGCACATAAGAAAGGTGTCGGTAGTTCTAAGAACGGCCGCGAATCAGAAAGCAAACGACTTGGAGTGAAAATCTTCGGTGGTTCATACTGCAAAGCAGGTAACATTATCAAACGCCAGCGTGGTACTGTTCACCATCCAGGTTTGAACGTAGGTATGGGTAAAGATCACACTCTCTTCGCCCTCATCGATGGCATCGTAGTGTTCAGCACAGGTAAAGAGGGTCGCCGTTTTATCAACGTGCAGCCTAAAGAAGCCTAATCGCCGACAATCAAAAAAACACCGGGGCGGAATCTGAATGATTCCGCCCCGCTATTTTTATCTTACTTCTACTCTGCAGTTAGACTCTGACCTGAGCTTCACCACCCTCCTCTTCACTGAAAACGGGCTTTGTGTGCTCCGGAATCTCCTCCATGTGTTTCACGTAAAAAGATTTGAAATCATCCCATTTATAATAAGGAGCATTATCGGTCGCAACCGGCAACTTCACCTCTTTCTCATTGTGAAGCACTTTCAGCAATACATCTCCCGCATCATTTTTATAAAAAACAAATTGCAAGTTAGCTGCCATCGGTGTCAGCTTTCCAATCTGCCATCTTGCACCCGTGGTCTCCGGATCCATACCGGTAAAATACCAGTCATCGATACGCATCATCGGTATCAATGCCATCAGGTTGATATCGTGACCAAAACGCAGATCAGCCGCTCTACCGTTACCATCTATTGCATCCTGTGCCCTATCAATTATATCCTGCAGCAGGAATTTGGAATACTCCTGGGTTATACCACCGTTATACGGATGAGGCCCTCGCTCTCCATATAATTGATATGAATCAGCAACGGCCAACCAGTATAGGTCGTCGTCCGTGAATATATCATAGAAATCAATATCCGATCCCACACCTTTCTGATTGCAACCCAACACGTAAAGCTTCTCCAGGAAGCTCAGTTTTTTATCTTTATCCCAACCTGAGTCTTTTGTGAATAGTTTCCCTACAATACCATCCACATCAAGATTCTTCTTGAGCATATCCTTGCATTCTTTCATGTGTTGACCGGCTGTCCAATATTTCAGATAATCGGGATCAATATCATGAGTCTCATAATTGAAGAATTCCAACCAGTAGGTGTGTCGCAATTGTGAACCCTGAGTGATATTCAATTGAGGATTACGCTCCTTCATGGCTTCACAGAAGCTCGCCATACTCAACACACATCTAACACGAAGCGTGGAACGAGCGTCAATCTCAGCATTACCTGCAAAGAGCTCGGGATATCTCTCAAACAGGCGTGTGCCCAACCCACGGTGCTGCTCCGCACCAATAGGAGACAACTCCCCCGCTCTACCCTTTCCATCCTCACCTATCTTGCGGCAACGGTCCAGCACACTTTTACCTAATGACGAAAGTTTGCCAACAGAATCCTCCTTGGCAAGCAAATCAACCAACTCTGTATAATTCTCCTCCTTGATCATCCAACGTGAGCCGTGTCTGCCGTAATGGCTCACATAAAATGGCTTATAACCCGCAGGAGCAGGCGTTTCCGGAGTGCCGTCAAATGTGTATAATTTATAATAGCTTGAACAATTTTGATGATCGCGGGCTATTTCTTCGCGGAGATTCTGACGATATTTCGCGCCATCGTCCACCGGAGTTTGAGAAAATATTCCCGAACAGGCAAGCCCCGCAAATAATAAAAGAGAAATCCTTTTCATTAATATATGATTTGTGTTAGGTTTAGTTCTTACAAATATAGCAATTTATTTCCAATAAGTGAGTTTGAAAACTATCTTAACAGACACATCAAAAAATTTTATAGATTCAAATCATTTGAGAACGTTCCCAAAAATAATGAACTCCGATATTTTTGGATAAACAAGATTTAAGTATTAATTTTGGGTAAGTAAAAAACTAACTGAACTTTCAGAAATTACTTATCCATAACATTTTTATCATGAAAAAATTTCTTCTTTTCGCTACTTTGGCCATGACCGGACTCACTGCCATGGCTCAGTCTCAACAGATTCGCGTCTTCTCACACCGTGGTGGCCGCATGGAACATGACGAAAACACCATCCAGGCCTTCGAAGCCAGCCACAAAGCAGGCTACACAGGATACGAGACTGATATCCGCATGACTAAGGATGGTCAACTCATCGTGACTCACGACAGCAAACTGGACAGAACAACCAACGGTTCGGGTGCAGTTGAAAAAAAGACCCTCAACGAGATTCTATCTTACGACACCAAGAAGGGTAACAAGATCATGACAATCGACCAGCTCATGGCTTTCCTTAAGGATAAAAAGGGACTTTATGTGGAATTCGAAATGAAAACCTCTCCGGTAGATCTCTATCCCGAGGATAGACTGACAGAGTATGTAGACAAACTATATGAGAAAGTGATGGCAAGCAAGCCGGCAGATGCAGAATTCCTCTTCACCTCCTCAGATGTTCGCGCATTGCGCAAGATGAAAGAGCGCCATCCCGACTCAGAACTGCTCCTCATAGTCAGTGAACCACTCAACCGCGAGAATATCTACCTTGCTCAGTCTCTCAACATCAACCGTATCGGAGCTAAAATGGGCGGCACTTCACGCGACATAGTAAAAACAGCTCATGACAAAGGCATCATCGTTAGTCTCTGGCCCGGTCAATCCATCGCAGATTTCATGCTTGGAGCCTACTTAGGCGCAGACTACCTATGCACGGACATTCCTATCGAACAGATGAACTGGCAGAAGAAAAACGCCCCTTACCTCAATGTGAAATATTGATTTAAGTTATCAGATATCAGTTTTCAGTTTTCAGATATCAGTTATCTGATGGGTCCAATAAGCCTAATGGGACAAATAGGAATTGCTAATGCGCAATGCACAATTCACAATGAGGAATTAGGTGTTAGGCTTTAGGCGTTGGTAATTCACAATGCACAGTTCACAATGAGGAATTGTGTGGTTCCTGAACGTAGGGATGCACCACGGTGCATCCGCATAAACCAAAATACGAAAACTAAATCGGCGGCTGCACCACTGTGCAGCCGTTCTACATTCCAGCAACTCTGAAAACTGAAAACTGACACCAACAAAAGAGCCGAGCAAATGCTCGGCTCTCGTGCGCTTCAAGATGGGCTTGAACCAACGACCCCCTGATTAACAGTCAGGTGC
>CAZEJY010000010.1:0-53919 GCA_964512705.1 uncultured Sangeribacter sp.
TCGCAGCACTCGCACCTGAAACGAGCGCGTCTACCATTCCGCCACCTGGGCATTCAATTCTTTTTATCCCTTTCTTGCCCCGCTCTTAGGTTTCCTAACCCTATACAAGTCTTTTCCTGCCGACGGAGGTTTTGCTTAACCTGATCTTAGGATTCCGAAGGGGATTTGTATAATATGTAAAAAGCATAATTCATGACCTGAGCTGTGTCGAGGACGGATGAATTATGCATTTGTCGGGGTGAAAGGATTCGAACCTTCGACCCCCTGCTCCCAAAGCAGGTGCGCTAACCGGACTGCGCTACGCCCCGAATTCGGTTGCAAAGTTAATCAAAATTTTTATTTTAACCAAAGCTTTTTTATAAAAATGTGGTTTGAGGTGGTTTTGAGGAGTTTTATTTTTGTGGTTTGGTGTTTTTGGGTTATTTTTGTCCTTTGGAATGAAATTTACAGACTCTATAATATTTACCCAGGATTTCTACTATTCCACAGTGTGGATTATGTTGGGCTTGGCAGTGGTGGTGTTTATCGTGCTCCATCGCATTACAGCCGGCTATGGCATGATGTACACCAAGAAGTGGGGGCCCACGGTTAATAACCGTTTGGGCTGGGTGCTTATGGAGCTCCCGGCTTTCTTAGCGATGCTCCTTCTGTGGGTTTTCAGTCCTCGCAGGGGGGATGCCGCGCAGATCGTGATGGCGGGCTTCTTCCTTTTCCACTATTTTCAACGCACGTTTATTTTCCCGCTCCTAATGAAGGGGAAAAACAGAATGCCCTTGGTGGTGATGCTGTTAGGCGTGATTTTCAACACTGTAAACTCTTACATGATAGGAGGATGGCTATTCTATGTGTCGCCCGTGGATTATTACGGCGTGTCATGGTTATGGAGTCCATTGTTCATTTTAGGCTCATTGGTTTTCTTTGCCGGTATGGCAATCAATCTGCAGAGTGATCATATAATACGCAATCTGCGTAAGCCCGGCGATACGCGCCATTATATTCCGCGCGGAGGTATGTTCCGCTACGTAGCGTCTGCGAATTATTTAGGTGAATTTGTGGAGTGGGTGGGATATGCCATCATGACCTGGAGCTTGGGAGGTCTTGCCTTTGCCGTGTGGACTTTTTCCAATCTTGCTCCGCGTGCAATGAAGATTCACCAAAGATATGAGCAGGAATTCGGTGAGGAGTACACCAAGCTTCATCGCAGATATATGATCCCTTTCATTTACTGACAGGGCTCATCGCTATTTCTTATCTCACTCGAGATCAACTCAATCCACTAACTAAACTTTCAACTATAAACTAAGATGCACTCCAAATTATTCACACCCGGGAAGATAGGTCCTGTAGAGTTGCGCAACCGCACGATTCGGTCAGCTGCTTTTGAAGGAATGGGTAAAGATAATGGACCCACGAAGATGCTAAGCGATTATCATGAATCGGTCGCAAAGGGTGGAGTAGGAATGACCACGCTTGCATATGCAGGAGTCTGTCGTTCGGCGCTCTCATTTACAACCCAACTATGGTTGCGTCCTGAAATCGTTGATCCATTGAGGGATATCACCGATAAGATTCATTCCCATGGTGCAAAAGCATCAATACAGATAGGACACTGCGGCAATATGACTCACAGGTCTACTGCCGGTTGTCTACCCGTTGGTGCATCTACCGGTTTCAATCTCTACTCCCCCACGCTTTGTCGAGGCTTGCGCAAAGATGAGCTCAAGGAGATGGCACGCTACTTCGGTGAAGCGGTGAATACGGCCCGCGATGCCGGGTTTGATTGTGTCGAGGTTCATGCCGGTCATGGATATTTGATCTCCCAATTCCTTTCTCCCTACACCAACCATCGCCGTGACGAGTTCGGCGGTTCACTGGAGAACCGCATGACATTCATGAAGATGTGTATGGAAGAGGTGATGAAAGCAGCCGGGTCTGATATGGGAGTATTGGTCAAGACCAACATGCGCGATGGCTTCAAGGGTGGATTGGAGATAGATGATTGTCTCACAGTCGCCAAGACCCTCGAGGAATGTGGTGCCCACGCATTAGTTCTCTCCGGTGGATTTGTGAGCAAAGCACCGATGTATGTGATGCGAGGACAGATGCCTATTTATACTATGACGCATTATATGAAGCAGTTATGGCTTAGGTACGGTGTTCGCATGGCCGGTAAATACATGATTAAAGCTGAGCCCTTCAAAGAGCTTTACTTCCTTGACGATGCGAAGCTTTTCAAGCAGGAGCTGAATCTGCCGTTGGTATATGTCGGAGGCGTCATCAGTCGCGAGAATGCCGAGACAGTGTTGGATAAAGAGGGTTTTGACTTCGTTCAGATGGGTAGAGCGCTACTCAACGAACCCGACTTCGTGAACCGCATGGCTGCTGAAACCGGCGCCAAGTGTGGTTGCGATCATGTGAATTATTGCATCGCCCGGATGTATTCCAAAGAGATGGCATGCCATAAACACTGCAGTGATCTGACTCCGGGAATCAAGCGCGAAATTGAGAAGATTAAGAAGCAGAACGCTATTCTATTAAGGAGTAGGGATGAAAGAGGGGAGTCTGAGAGGTAAATTGGCCGTAGTGACCGGAGCAAGCAGTGGAATCGGGTTATGTTTCTGCCGCGAATTGGCGCGACTCGGTTGCTCGCTGTTGATGGTGAGTAACCAGGAAGCTGAATTGCAGCGTTATTCCGCGGAAATTGCTCAAGAGGCGGGTGTCCCGACTTATGCGCTGAATCTCGATTTAACGGAGAGCGGCGCGGGCGCTAAGATGTTGGAATATCTTGATAACCACAAACTGAAAGCCGATTACCTGATCAATAATGCCGGAATATTCTCCTTTCAGCCCGTCATAGACACTCCCGAGAGGAAGATTGACTGCTTCCTGAAACTGCATGTTGCGGCCGTTACCGAAATCAGCCGTCTCTTTGCCATGCGGTTTAAAGAGCAGGGCAGCGGTCGGATATTGAATATGTCATCCATGAGTTGCTGGATGCCGATGCCCGGTATTGCGCTTTATTCGGCTACGAAAGCCTATATCCGGGTCTTTAGCCGTGCATTGCATTATGAAATGAAGGATTATGGTGTAACGGTGACTGTAGCCTGTCCCGGGGGAATAGCAACCGATCTCTTCGGTTTACCGGAGAATCTGAAGCGCCTGGCCGTGAATATAGGCGCATTGGACACACCGGAGAGTTTTGCGCGTAAAGCTATAAAACGCATGCTGAAAGGTCGCAAGCAATATATAAACGGTATGCTCAACCGGATCTCGATTGTAGCGGTATCACTATTGCCCACTTCCGTCAGGATGCTTGTCAAACATAAAATGCTCGACCGCAACATTACCAGATAGGTGATTGTTGTAATAGTTAAGATGTGTATACTATGGATAATATACTTATAAATATAGTTGAGAAAAATGCCAAGCGTTTTGGCAAGAGAGAGGCTTACAGGTTTTGCTGGCGCAAAAACGGAGAGTGGTTGTCGAGTGATTGGCAAGAATTTGCGGTGCAGGTAGATGTGGTTGCAAAAGCATTTGCCTCGCTTCCGCTCGAAGAGAAAGATGCGATAGCCATCTGCTCCCCCAATACTCCGCAGATACTGATCACCGAATTTGGCGCTTTCCGCAACCGCTTAGCAGCCATCCCAATCTACTCGAGCAGTTCCCAGTCGCAATATGACTTTATAGTAGAAAATGGAGAAGCCAAAGTACTCTTTGTCGGAGACAAGCACCAGTATCCATTGGCATATAATTATTGGAAGAATCATAAAGACCAGATATGCAGTATTGTTGTCTTCAAGAACGATGGTCTTGAGCTGATGCCAGACGATACCATTTCCATTTTCTGGGATGATTTTATCCGCAAAGGTATGGAAGCCGGCGAAGAGGCAGCTGTCTTAGTCGGTGACCGTATGGGCCGATCCTTACCGGAAGACACTGCCACGCTCATCTACACCTCCGGAACTACCGGAGAGCCGAAGGGAGTGGTAATCACCCACGGCAATTACAATGCAATCATAGAGATGCACCTCAAATTCCTCAAAGGTATAAAGAGGGGAGACATCTCCATGGCATTCCTGCCGATGTCACACATCTTCGAGAAAGCGTGGTGTTTCTTCTGTATCACCAAGGGTATTCCAATTGCCGTTAACTATGATCCTCGCATGATCCAGGATACAATCAAGGAGGTGAAACCGAATATCATGTGCTGTGTGCCGAGATTCTGGGAGAAGGTTTATGCCGGTGTGCGCGAGAAGATTGCCGGAATGAGTGCCGTGGAACGAATGATGGTGAACCGCGCTATCCGCGTCGGCTTCAAGCGTAATCTGCGATATGTGCGTGTGGGTAAAAAGGTTCCTATGCTTTTGGAGAAAGAATATCAATTCTGGAATAACAAGATATTTAATCGTTTGAAAGAGGCGATCGGTATACCGAATCCGAACTTCTTCCCGACAGCGGGCGCTCCATTGAGCGATAACATCACCAAATTCCTCCATGCTGTAGGAATTGATATCATAGTAGGTTACGGATTGAGTGAGACGACAGCCACTGTAGCTTGTTTCCCACCGGTGAACTATGAAATCGGAACAGTAGGTGTGCCACTTCCCGGCATAAAGGTTAAGATAGATGAGAACTCCGAGATATTGGTTAAATCACCTACGGTCACCCCGGGCTACTACAAGAATCCGAAGGCGAATGCAGAGGCCTTTACCGAGGATGGTTATTTCCGTACCGGTGATGCAGGTTATCTCACTGAATCCGGTGCTTTGGTACTGACAGAGAGGGTCAAGGATCTGTTCAAGACCTCCAATGGTAAATATATTGCTCCGCAGATGCTTGAAAGCCGTTTGGCGGAAAATAAATATATTGATGAAGTTGCAGTGATAGGTGACAAGCGTAAATATGTGACCGCTCTTGTAGTGCCAAACCTCTCTCAACTTCAGAAATGGGCTGAGAAAGAGGGAATTTCTTATGCAGATGCTGCAGAGTTATGCAAGAATCCTAAAGTGGTAAGTTTCATACTTTCCGAGATAAACAAGATTCAGAAAGATCTTGCGAAATATGAACAGATAAAAAAGATCACGCTCCTGCCCAACCATTTCTCCATTATGAACGGAGAGGTGACCAACACCATGAAAGTTCGTCGCAATGTTGTGGCAAAGCGATATGCAGCCGAGATTGATGCGATGTATGAGGAGAAGAATCAGGAATAATCAAGAAGAAAACAGTATAAAAGTAAGATAAACAACAATGATAACTCAGGAACAGCTCAAGAATGTGGAGGAGCGTACGGAGGCTTTGAAGCATTATCTTGATATAGACAACAAAAAGATAGAGGTAGAGGAGGAGGAATTGCGTACTCATGTTGCCGACTTCTGGGAGGATAGGGAGAAGGCTGAGGCTCAGATGCGCAAGATCAAGGAATTGCACTTCTGGATTGACTCCTATACCGCCTTGGAGAAGATGTGCGAAGAATTACAGCTTGCCTTCGACTTCATAAAAGAGGAATTGGTTACGGAAGAGGAGGTTGATCAGCAATACGAGGCTTGTATCAAGGAATTGGAGCGACTGGAGCTGCGCAACATGCTACGTCGCGAAGAGGATAAGCTTGGGGTTGTGCTCAAGATCAACTCCGGTGCCGGTGGTACGGAGAGTCAGGATTGGGCTTCCATGCTAATGCGACTCTATCTTCGTTACGCGGAGCGCCATGGCTATAAGACCTCCATTGCCCAGATTCTCGATGGAGATGAAGCGGGAATCAAGTCAGTGACAATCAATATCGAAGGTGATTACGCATACGGCTTTCTCAAAAGTGAGAACGGCGTGCACCGTCTTGTGCGCGTGAGTCCTTATAATGCGCAGGGCAAGCGAATGACATCGTTTGCATCCGTCTTTGTGACCCCGCTTGTAGATGACACCATAGAAGTAAATGTGGAGCAAGCCCGTATCTCATGGGATACCTTCCGTTCGGGTGGTGCCGGAGGTCAGAATGTGAATAAGGTAGAATCCGGAGTTCGTCTGCGCTATCAGTTCAAGGATCCATACACCGGCGAGGAAGAGGAGATCCTGATTGAGAACACCGAGACCCGTGACCAGCCGAAGAACAAGGAGAATGCACTTCGCCAGTTGCGATCAATCTTGTATGACAAGGAATTACAACACCGCATGGAGGAGCAGGCAAAAGTTGAGGCCGGGAAGAAGAAGATAGAGTGGGGAAGCCAGATCCGAAGCTATGTCTTCGATGACCGTCGCGTAAAAGACCATCGCACCAACTATCAGACCTCCGATGTTAATGGAGTGATGGATGGAGAGATAGATGAATTCATCAAGGCTTATCTGATGGAATTCGCAGCCGCTGAATAATCATCTGTGGGGTAATGCCCCAGAGACAATGATAATCGCCACGTATGCAGGCCTTGTTACCATAGATGGAGCAGGGCCTGCATGTCATATCAAGCTGTACGGCGTCTGCCACATCCTGTTGCCAGCCGAAGAAACCGGTATAGGGATGTGTGGCGCCCCATACACTGACCGTACGCAATCCCACAAGAGAAGCCAGGTGCATGTTGGCGGAATCCATGGAAAGCATCGTGTCGCAGTGGCTCAGCAGTGAGAGTTCCGCAGCGAGTCCAATATTGGCAGCCGCCATATTCACCACGTTAGCATATTTGTCAGAGAGTGAGGAAATAAGTGCTTTTTCGCGCTCCCCGAACCCAAATACAAAGATCTTTACATTCTTTTTAGCAGCGCAGTCATCAATCACTTTCTCAAGTAATTCAAAAGGATATATTTTCCCCTCGTGTTGCGCAAATGGAGCGACTGCCAGCCAATATTCCCCCTCCTTCTTCGGAGCGGACACAGCTTTGAACTGCTGTGGGTCCCCTTTGCCCTCATCATAAATGGACTTAAACTTATGGTCGAGCGTCACTCCTCCTTTATCGAAGACGTCGCGATAGCGTTCGGTGGTCGGGCGCAAAGGAATCAGGACCTTACGGTTTGCCCGTGTCAATTTCTTGCGGTCTCTTCTACCTTTATTGATATGGAAAGAACGGACTCCGCGCAGTCTGAGGAAAGTGCGGAGAAATTTGGTGCGCATCACATCATGCAGATCAAGGTAGAGATTTATCTCATATCTGGATTTCAGTGCGGCAGCTAATCTCCACAATCCTTTAACACCCTTATAATTCTCTAAATCTATTGCAACTACTGTCAGATTTTGCGGTGCGTTAACAAAGAGTTGAGCCGGGTGACGACGTGTGACAAAGAAGAAATTATCATCCGGGTTGGCATAACAGGCATCATAAACCGCCGGTATGGTCATGGCGATATCCCCGAGTGCTGAAAATCGACTCAGCAATATATTTCTTGTAGTATTGTTGCCTGAATTCTTTGCCATAATCCCGATTTATTTCTTCTTTCCGTAGAGAACCGGGTTAGTTGACGGATCGTTGTAGAGCTTCATCTGAAGATAAACCTTCATATACTTCTTCCCCTTTTCAATATCATCGAGGAGAGTATCAATAGCCTGAGTGAGATCCTCACGCTGTTCGAGCAGCACGTTCAGCTTAGCCTGACTGCGTAGGATATGCTCCTGATCGGCATCCTTTCTTTCAGCTTGCTCGCGCATGTGCCAGATTTTGAGAGCGAGGATTGAGAGTCGGTCCAAAGCCCACGCCGGTGATTCTGTATTGATTGTGGCGTCCGAAGCGGGGGTCACATCCTTGTACTTCTCGCGGAACCAGGCATCCACATCCTCAACCATATCCGTGCGGACCTGATTTGAGCGGTCAATGCGACGTTTGAGAGCAAGGGCCTCCTTCGGATCAATATCCGGATCGCGGATAATGTCCTCGAGGTGCCATTGCACCGCATCTACCCAGTTCTTATCGTAGAAAATAGCCTCAAGACTCCCTTTCTCATAGGGATTTACACAAGGTTGGTCTACATTGTCATATTTATGATAATCGGCAACACTGCGGTCAAAAACCTCGTTTGCCATCTTAGCTGTCTGCATGTTTTTCTTGGTTTACTTAAGTAATTATTAAAACTTGCTTATTTGTTTCGTCAAATATATATAAAATTTCGGAAACAAAAAAATAGATATATGATAGTAGAGCAAAAGTGGAGCAAAATATTTAAATTCTGCTCCACTTTATATTTACCAACTATCGATTATAGTAGTTTGCTTAAGATAAGTAAGTTATAAAATTATTTTACAATTATCTTTTCAGTAACTGTACCAGCAGAGATCAGATAGATTCCGGAAGACACAGGTAGGCGGATTTCATTAGTCGCGACGTGTTTGTCGGAGAAAAGTATTTTTCCATCAATGAAACTTACATTAACCGGCAGATCCTTAATGCCACTAAGAACAACTGCGCCCTCTTCCACTTTTATTATAACTTTCTCATTCGATGAAAGGTCATCTACTCCCGACGACTGATGCAGGTAGGTGTTAGACAATCCCGATTCACCTTGTTTGTAGATTGTAGTTACCTGATATTCGGCTTTCTCAATCTCATTGGAAGTATTGTCAACATAAGAGGTTTGTGTGATAGGTGTGGAATTCAATTTCTTACCGTTACGATAAACATTATATCCTTCTACTTCCAGATATGAATACGGCGCAGAAGCTTCATAGGTGATATCGTCTACCATAAACGCAAGTTGATCTTCCGATATACACCTGATAGCAAAATATTTCGTTCCTTTTGGAATGTCAAATTCAAACTTTGTCCACTGAGCATCAATTTGTTTATATTGACGCATAGCGGTAAAGTCTGCCGGGGCATTTCCTGAGGTTGAAGTCAGGAATTCAAATGACTCACCTCCATAAGATTTAGTTATGCTTCGAGCGTAGAAGGAAACTGTTTGGGAATTATCTGTTAGTTCCGGAGAAATAAGCCAATCATCATTATTCTTGTCTCGATCGGCAAATGCAACGAAACACTTGTCACTATTATCATAACCCTTCCAATTTGGAGATGTTACTTCAGCGTCAGAATAACTGAACACCATGAAGGCTTTGTGTGTGACATCATTAGGGAATTCATAGTGGCCACCTTTGCCGTTGCTTATTCCGTAAGTATTATCTCCTCCGTCAACGTCAACCATTGTCCATCCTCCAACATCATCCTTGCTGACATTAGAATGAGGTAATCCGATAGAGAATGGAGCATACGCCTCTACATTATCTGTGATTTGTCCGCTATTCCCATTCAGGGTAGGTGCGCTCCAGCTCAGTATCAATCCTTCATTTGCTTCAGCTCCGTTGAGATCCGTTACCGTAGGATAGGAAGGGATGACAAGTTGAGAGAGTGCTACGGGAGATTCATCATTCTCTTTGTTTTGATCTGCATTGCATTCAACAACTGCTTTATATTCAAGACTGAGATTGCTTGAGATTGATGGTGTGTCCGAGAGCTTTATTGTTACCACTGTTCCCGCTGCAATTCCTTCGCAATCTTTTGTGATGATGCATTCGTTGTTGCGGTATAACCGTAATGTATATTTATCCACGTCATTCACACCTACATTTCCAACAACAACAGATACGTTTCTGCTCTCTCCGGGTTTGAACGAAGCCGGTGCGTTGACCTTCATAGCCGTGAGATCGGTTTTTGCACGAGACTGCAGTTTAATATTGTCAATTTGAAGAGCTGTGTGTGATTTGGTTGTAGCGAGGAAACCGATTTCAACAACCTTGCCTGCGTAGGCATCTAACGGGATCGATTCGTAGCGCCAACCTAACTCACCTGATTCACCCACTGTGAGCGTTTTTAACGTTTCAAACTCACCTCCTTTATTCTTGACCTGAACCTCAATCTGATTTTTATAATCAGGCACAGCATAATAATAGAAAGTAAGCGCCGGATTGTCACCGGAGAGCTTTATCTTACCGCTGAGTAGACGGGCTGCGTCACCATTGGATTTACTCTGATATAGGAAATAGCCGTTGTCACCATCCTGAGATCCCGGGCTTATTGCGTCAGTTGCAAATCCCCATGTGCCATAACCCACAGGGGCATCAACCATCCAGATTGTTGAGGGTTTACAGTCGGGTAAAGATTCGGCTACAGGAAGGTCATAGGGCGTGCCGGCTGAAACAGGGAGAGAACCTACTGCCGATTTACTTCCACCTGCCGAAGTTTTTGCCCATACGAAATATTGCACGAACTTTTGTTTTTCTTCTGCTGAAACTGCCTGGATATTACATGAAGTTTCCGTTACATTAGCTTTTACCACGGAGCGGTCCGGAAGAAGAATGTCGTAAGATACTAATGCGGGATTTATTGAATTCCCGTCAATATCGGTAGATGGCGCGGACCATGATAAAAGCACTTCTCCCATTTTATCAGTCTCAGCGATTGTCACATTCTCTACGTCACCGGGCTTATTTATACCAATGAACGCTTTTGATTCAACAGATTTGCCTGAACCGTGATCGTTAAATGGTATTACGGAATATGTATATAGAGCGGCCGCGGGAACTGCATCTGAGACATTCACTTTACTGCCAACGGTGGGTTTATCAATTGTGGTGGCAAGTTCGCTGTTGCGCCAAACTTCAATTTTGCTGATATTTGAGAGTTGTTCGCCTGCAATCGTTTTTGTCGGAACAGTAAATTCAAGGTCAGCCTTGAGATCTCCGGTATTTGAAGGAGTGATTACAAAATCAGTGACTGCATCAGGTGAAGAGGCAGAAATATCGGCTGAAAGTTCGATATCGCTTACATACAGATAACTGCGTTTTGCCGGACTCACGGCATGAAATCCTAAGTAATATACACCGGAACCGGGGGCAACTATAATTTGTTCAGCAACTATTTTGGCAGATGATGCCGCACCGATAACCATGGTTGTGTCGATTACAGCAATCTTCATCGCGTCAGCAGTTGGAGCCGAACCCATTTTAACTTCTAAATTTTCTATAGTAGTTTTGCTGTTACCCCATGTCTTGAACGTTAGTTTATATGCTTTCCCGCTCTCCATGTTTATACCGGGAGTTATTAACCAGTCGTCTTTATCTTTAGTAGAACTGTATTCGCATCGCATTGCTTTGCTGGATTTGTACCATTTCCATGTTTTGCCGTCATTGTCTGCATCTAAGATAGTAAATGGTTGCGATGCATCTTCATCCTCAAATTTTTCTGAATAAGGAGGCACAATATATCCCAATGCGATGGAATTTGATGAAGTGGCTTTACCTTGTGCAAGTCCATAAACCGGAATCACGTCATAGTAGTAATACTTAAGTGCTTCAGTCATGGGAATTGGCTCGGAATATTCACATTCAGAGAGGTTAGAAGCCACTAATGTCTCATCCGGAAAGCGAACCACATTGTATTTTACATCTTCCTGATTGAACCACGCACCGTTAACCGACCCTTCTGAAGGGGTCCACTTTATATTGAATTTATTGTCTGTCTGAGTCAAGGTAACAGACTTGACAGCGTTCGGAGCGTCATCACCAACATATAATTTTGTACGGGTGCGTGGGCTTTCGCCGGCTTCGTTAGATACAGTGACAGCAAATTCGTACATTCCGGGTTGCGAAACGACTATATTCGTATTAACATCAAGTCCCCAAGATGTGGGACCGGTTGCTGCTGTTTCACCATTCACCTTCACTGTATATGTAAGATTGCCGGATGTTGAACTTCCGTCATAAGTATGATCAGGACATCGGAAGCTAACAGATCCGGTCAGATCGTTTTTCTCAAAATTCACGTTTAAACCGGAGATAGCTGCCGGGGCTTTGTCTGCAGCCGGATCTTCAGGAATATACATGCCGGTCAATTGTTTACGACCTTCTATATTACATACCTTCTCTGCTTTGGCAGTATTAACGTCTATGGCATATAATACAGCTCCTCCGTCGGTATCATCATTACAAGCAACATAGTAATAAACTCCTGTGCGTGGATCAATACATGCGGAGGTAATATATTTTGAGGGCTTTCCGGTTTCGCCAATCAGCTTCACATCACCGGTCTCTTTATCAACGTTGTACAAAGCACCCTGAGGATTTATACCGATTAATTTCCCATCTTTGGTAAATGACATACCAGTCAGAGGGAAAGTCCATGTCTTTATTTCTGTTCGCAGAGCCTTTTTATAGTCAAGGGTTCCATAAACATATCCTGTTCCTGTAGCATTTTTGAAGCATCCGTAGATGGTGCCGCTGTTTTTGTCATAAGCCATGGAATATGCAAGGTTAGCCTTTGTAGCTGCCGCTACAGTAGTTATTCTCTCCCATGTTTCCGCATCATATACTTCATGGGTGATTATGTCAACTGTAGCTATCAGAACTTTTACGGTTGTGTGTCTTGTTATAAGATACTTTCCATCAAAATATACGCCTCCGTTTGTGGCATCGACTGTAGGAGTTGCCGGTGACAACATGGAAGAGATTGCAAAAGGTTCGCTTTTACTAAGCGAATACATTCCAATCGGCTTATTGGAAGTTGTCCATTCGCTTGAGTAAACTATGCTTGCATAGATAGGAATTTCAGGTTTTCCCACTTGGGCAACTTTCAGAATATTGCCTTTTTTAGTTGGATCCATATTCATGGATGTATGAGAGCCAATTGGTAGCTCCGAGAAAGTAACAGACTGACTCTGCCAAGGTTCTTGGATTTCAGAATCCTGTGACACTGGTTCACCGACGTAATCCCGTCGGTTTTCATTTGCCGCAAGCGAGGTAAGTTGAAAAAGTAAAATGCCGGCAATTGAAATAAGGTAACTGATCCGGTTAAACATAATTAATAAATTCTAAGGGGAATCCTATAAAATTGCTCGAATTTATCATCAATAGGAGGGTTCCCCGGTTCTATTTTAGCCTATTGATGACATTACGAAAAATTAAAGTGCAAAGGAAATAATAAAAATTTATATAACCATATAAAACTTTAGAAAATGTGCCATAAAATGCATTTATATCTCATCTTTTTATAAGAAGATGTGGAAAGTTAGTTGTGAGTTTTACCCAAATGTTGGGTTTTGTATTAACATTTGGGTAAAACTCATTTGGGGATTAAGCTAAATTATTATATCTTTGAAGAAAATATAAGAATATAATATTATGACTAATAAGCTTATTGCAAGACACAAAGAATGTAACCAGCTCAAAAGGTGTTTGGAATCAGATCAATCAGAATTTGTTATTGTCTATGGACGCCGACGAATTGGGAAAACTTTCCTTATTGAACAGTTTTTCGATAAAACGTATGATTTTAAGTTTGTAGGTGGTCACAAATTATCGAGTAAAAATCAGTTGGCAAATTTTGCAAAAGCTTTAAAAAAGTATACAAAGAATAAATTCAGTGAATTTGAGTCGTGGACCGATGCTTTTGATGCACTTGAAGACTACCTTGAATCCTTGCCGTCAGGTAGAAAAAAAGTAGTATTCTTTGATGAGATGCCATGGATCGATACCCAACGTTCAGATTTTGTGAGTGCATTGGAGTATTTTTGGAATAGCTGGGGAGCGAGTCAAGAAGACATTCTTTTCATTGCCACAGGCTCGTCAACATCATGGATGGTTGAGAATTTAATTGAAAATCAAGGAGGATTACATAATCGCATAACTGAGAGCATATATTTGCGCCCCTTTTCTTTGGCGGAAACGGAAGAATATCTTTCAAAACGCAAATTCCCTAAAGATCGTTATCAAACTTTGCAATTTTATATGCTAACTGGAGGGGTCCCTTATTATCTAAGCCTCTTAGCTCCACGTGAGAGTGTGGCTCAAAATATTGACAGACTCTGCTTTGATCCACGTGGGAAACTAAGAATGGAGTTTGATGAATTATACAACGCTCTGTTTCACAATGCTCAAACTTATGTGAAAGTTGTTAAAATTCTTGCCGAAAACAAAATTGGATTGACTCGAAAAGAAATTTCAGAAAAAACACATATCTCAGGTAGCACATTATCCGGGATTTTAAAAAATCTTGAGCGAAGTGATTTTATCGCTAAACGTTTACAATATGGAAATAAGAAAAAGGATAGTGTGTATCGGTTAATTGATTTTTATACTTTGTTCTATTACAAATTTATAGAATCAGATGGCTCTCAGGATAAACTTTGGTGGACTCATAATTTATCCTCCCCATCAATTTTATCTTGGATGGGTCTAACCTTTGAACTTATCTGTCTTGAACATCATGAGCAAATAAAGAGAGGGCTGGGAATAGGAGGCATGGCAACATCTGTATCCACTTGGCGACACATGGCTACGAAAGGTAATTTGGCTCCAGGAGCACAGGTAGATATGGTTATTGAACGTGCTGACCGTATCATCCATCTTTTTGAGATGAAATTTAGTACAAAGAAATTCAAAATTACAAGAGATTATGAAAAGAAGATTAGGGAACGGCTTTGGCTATTTCAAGAAGTTACCAAAACTTCTAAAGCAGTTGTGCAAAGTTTTGTGACCACCTATGGATTAGATAATCCTACATCATGGAGTATAGTCCATAGTGAATTGACCATGGACGATTTATTTTCTTAAAAATGGAGAGGGCGTGTCAAAGGAAAATTGACACGCCCAATCTAAAAGTTCGGGGGAGAGGGATTATTTGATAACGACTTTGGTTGTCTTGGAGCCCTGACGGCGGATGTAGAGACCGGGTTGGTCACCTGCAACCTTCATACCCTGAAGATTAAAGTATTCAACAGGAGCATTCTCGTCATCAACTGTGAGATCGTTTACACCAGCGCCGGAGTTAGTGTTGGTGTAAGTCAGCACCTTGATACCCTGAACGTAGAGAGGTTGGTTACAGTTGTTACGAACCACGCTTGTTGTGGGATTGTTCTGACCACCGATTGTCCAACCGGATGCCTCATCTGTAACTCCGACAAAATTCTGAAGGTCCATCCATTTAGTCTGATTTTTAGAAACAAGAGGTTTGCTCAAAATACCCATTTTCATGTAGACTTTGATATTCTTGAGGTCTACTACCGGAGTATTCATCTTCGGAGCCATCTCAATACCGGTCAGGATATAGCTGTTAGGTGTAGACAACGCGAGGTCATATTCTGCGCAGTCAGGGAGGTTAAGGAGGATACCTCCACCATTAGCCGGAGTTGAGCCAATTGAACTTGAACCTGCAGGAAGGATGATACCACCTGTCCAGCTGCCTGCTCCGCCTTCTTCGCCAGCCTCATTGTAGCCTTTGAGTGTAGCGTCAACTGTAGGCTCCGGATAATTCATCTGCTCATCCATGGTTGTAGCAGACTCCAAGATGATTTTGAAGTTACCATCGGAAGCGAAACCGCAGTACTTGTCGAGTTTTGCCTTTGAATCGAGCCAAAGCCATCCTTCTGCATCGCAATCTGCCGGATCGAAATAGTTGTAGGTCTGTTGTGCATTAGCAGCAAAGCACGCACCGATTAAAGAAAGGGAAAGTAAAAGTTTCTTCATATGATTTGATTTTATTGATGATTAGAAATGCAAATTTAT
The DNA here is from genome assembly GCA_964512705.1 of uncultured Sangeribacter sp. Lineage (GTDB taxonomy): Bacteria > Bacteroidota > Bacteroidia > Bacteroidales > Muribaculaceae > Lepagella. The sequence goes on from CAZEJY010000010.1 coordinate 15,470, forward strand.
TAAAAATGTGCGAATATTTATTAGTTAAGTAGAAACAAAAGAGTTCGTTTTGGGACATTTATCCCAAAACGAACTAAATATTATTGATCACTATATCCGGGATTCTGCTCCAGACCATGGTAGCGCACATCATCCCAATCCAAGGGGAGATAATACTGGAAGCTGCGGAAGAGACGAGTCTTGTCGTTACGACCGAGGATGACATTATTTGTTGTCACCTTTCTGCTTCCATCGGCCTGCTCCACAATTTTAACAGCATAGAGAGGTGTTTTGCTACCGCTCATCTTCTGCTCAGCGATGTTGAGGCGAATAAGATCCCAGTAAATGGATTTCTCAAATGCTAACTCCACACGGCGCTCATTCATCAAGTCATCCCAAGTCAGGGAGGTAAGAGCCGGCATTTTCACACGTTGACGTATCAGATTCACTTTATTCATAGCGTCCGGCACGCGACCGTTCTTGAAATCGATCTCGGCATAATCAAGAAGGAGCTCTGCAAATCTCCAGAGAATACAATTCTGTGAACTTGCGTAGGTATCGTCGGTGTCAATTTTCTGGCGTTCATTCAGGAACTTAGCCATATAATAACCGGTGCGTGTCCAACTTGCATTTTCTGAAGTGCCATATTTCACGAGGTCTTCACCTGCAACCTCCTTGCCGTTCTCCACGGTGTAGTGGATATTCATCTTGTGACCATTCCACTCAGCACCGTCATAAAGCACGTTTGCATAGAATCTCCAGTCGCGACCCTCATAAAGATTGTCCTTATCATAGCCGGAGCCGGCTTCATCGATACGTTTGCCATTATCCATGCGATACTCATCCACATGGTTCTGAGTCGGCGTGTAGGCGCAGTTTGTTCCGCCAAATGATGGAGCCGCAGCATCGCGGTCGAGCTTGTGGCCGTTTGCGTATGAGAAGTTACCATCGTCGGCGTGGTGTACCTCCCAGATAGACTCACGTGAGTGCTTGGTGAGGAATATGTTACGATAACCCTGCACGATCTCATCGCGTGTGCTGCCCTGTAGCTCAATCAGACCATATTGTCCTGTTGCGATAACGCGGTCATACTCCTTTGCAGCGAGGTTAAGCATTTCGAGCGAACGGTCATTCGGGAAACCGAGATAACTCTTCTCCTGATTCTGGAAATGCTCACCGGCAGCCCAGAAATATGTCTTTCCGCGAAGCATGTAACACACCCCTTTGGTTGGGCGACCTGTGTCGCCGGTACCCCATGACTCCGGAAGATACTCGGATGCCAATTCAGCCTCCTCGCAAATGAACTTCACCATCTCCTCGTAGGTTGCGCGTGGGAATTTCACATCATCCACAAGAGGATCGTAGGTGCGGGTCATAATCATTGTACCTCCAAACTTGCGAAGCATCATGTAATAATACCATGCCCGGAAGAAATGAGCCTCACCGATCACTCTATCCTTAATAGAAGCAGGAAGTTTATCCTCGTTCTGCAGGAGGAGGTTGATGGATTTAATCTGTGTGTAACACTTGTACCACTCTGTACGTCCTCTGGTGGTGATACTTGACATATCGCTCTTGAGAATCAAGCCATAGTCACCATTAAACCAGTCGATACGTCCACAGGAGAGCTGATCTGTATACCACGTATCATACTCCGATCCCATACCTTTAGCCAAGGCGAGGGTGGTCACGAAAGTACTGAAACCATCATCCATATTGCGGTACCAGGGGAGCACATACTCATCGAGGAGTTGTGCGTCATCCCATATCACGGGTTCAGTTATCTTGTCGAATGGTGCATCGCGAAACATAGAATCGCATGAAGTCAAACCAATCGCTGCCAGGCAGAGTGATAAAATATATTTAGTCAATTTCATTAGAATCCAAAATTAAGGGTTACACCATAAGTTCTCGACAACGGGTATCCACGGAGAGACTCCGGATCCATATTGTGGAGCGAAGAGATTGTGAATAGGTTTCCACCTTGCAATGCTATGTCAAGTGTGGAAATCTTAGCCTTTCTAAGCATCTTGGCAGGGAAGCGGTATCCCACTGTCAAAGCTTTCAGGCGGAGGAAGTCGCATTCGCGCACCCAGAAAGTAGACTCCTTGCGGTTATTGTCTGTGGATGAAGCGAATTTGAGTCTCGGATACTCTGCATTCGGGTTCTCCGGGGTCCAGGTGTTATAGTAGTGATAATCCTGGAAGCGTTGGAGTGAGCGGCTCTCAAGAGTGTAAAGCTCATTTATGCGCTGGTTATATCCTGATACACCCTGAAATTGAGCGGTTAGATAGATTCCGCGCCAAGAGGTCCCGAGGGTAATACCGTAATGAAGATCGGGCATTGATGAATTCTTCACATAGATTCTATCATTGGCATCAATCTTGTTATCACCATTCTGGTCTACATATTTGATATCACCGGGTTGCAGTGTTGCGTTTCCTTGAGTGTCCTGATCAGCCCAGCCCATGATCTCTTCATAGCTTTGGAAGAGACCGGCAGCTTCATACATTGACCACACGAGGTAGGATTTACCTTTGCGGCGCAGGTTCTCGATGTTTGCTGACTCGTCACCGTAGTCAAGAACTTTGTTGCCTGACAAAGCTATGTTGAAGCCTACATTATATTTCCAGTCCCCGATGGTGTTGACATGCTTCAGAGAGAAGTCCACACCCTGATAACGGATTTTACCGATATTCACACTCGGAACCGATCCACCTGTACCGACGGATGGCGGGAAGAGGTAGGCGGGAGCACTGGTAATCATATTAGTGCGATAGCGCTGATAGAACTCTGCCGAGAGGTTGAAGCGGTTGTTCCAGAAACCGAGGTCAAGACCTATATTCCAGTCTTTTGACTTACCCCACTCGAGGTTCGGGTTGGCAACAATGCCGGAAGCCTGAACCAGTCCGGGGAGGAAAGATCCACCAATCGGATAACCACCATTCGGTGAGAACATATACTGATCAAGGTATGAATAATCGCTTACACTACCGTCATCACCGAGAATACCAACCGAACCGCGAATCTTTGCGAAAGAGACAGCATCCGGGTTGACCTTATCGAAGAATCCCTCGTTGGAGATGACCCATGACGCCGAAAGGGTAGGGAAGAATCCCCAGCGTTTTCCGGGCGCGAAACGGGTTGAACCATCCTCGCGGAAAGAGAACTCAGCGAAATATTTTGAATCATAACCATAAGTGGCGCGACCTACGATTGATGCACGCTGGCTATAATATTCGGAACCGACAATCTGACCGGTTGTGGTGTTTCCGATGATCTCGGGGAATGAACCGGAGAGGTTGGAGTTGGTACCGGTGAGATATTTATTGTTATAGTTCTGGTAGTTGAATACCAAGAGACCTGTTACGGAGTGCTTCTCGGCAAAGGTGCGGTTGTAGTTCACGCCTGCCTCGAGAAGGGTGTTAGTGATCTTCTGGTAGCGATCCGACATAGAGACTTTGGCATTCGGATATACAGTCTTGCTGTCCACATAGGAGGATTGTGTAGCCTCATCCCAGATATATAGGGGCACAGGCTTGCTGAATTTCTGAGTGTTCTGGTTGTTCATGTCCACGGTACCCTTCAGATAAACCTGCAGACCTTTCACTCCGGGAATTTCATAGCGCAACTGAGCATTGACAGTGTGGAAATCTGAATTCACCTTGTTCCAGCCTCCGATACCCTCCACTGCGATCAACGGGTTTGAACCGTCAATTGATGCGAGATTACCGTCAGTGAAGCGAAGCACCTGAAGCGGTGAGTAATTGTAGGCTGCGTCAATGGTAGAATAGCTTGAATTCTTATTGGATGATATTGAACCATTCAGATCCACTGACAGAGAAAGACCGGTGAAGAGATCCGCATCCAATTTTACAGCATAATTATAACGGTCACGGCTCACGTTGGCATAGAGACCCTTGGTGTTGGTATAGCCACCGGATACGAAATATCTGATACCCTTGGTACCACCGGAAACTGAAAGTGAATAGCGCTGTGAATGCCCCCACTTGTTTAGGTGGTCAAGCATATTCTCGTCGCCATAAACATTAGGATTAGTTCCGAGCAATTCCAGATCGTAGGGGGTGCGGAGCGTGCCTTCATCCTCAGCAACGATTCTGTTATAGAGTTCTGCATACTGGTAGGCATTCAGGAACTCCGGCAGATATGTTGCCTGCTGGAAATTGAACTGACCACGGAAATTCACCTTTGCCTTCTTTGAAGACTCCTTACCGCGTTTGGTCTGCACGAGGATTACACCGTTAGCAGCGCGGGCACCATAAACAGCCGCTGCTGCCGCATCTTTAAGCACTGAGATACTCTCGATATCATCCGGGTTAAGGTCTGACAGACGCATCTCACCATCGCTGGTGTTTGTGCCGAGACGGGGAACACCATCAATTACAAGCAACGGATTATTGTTGTTACCACGGATTGCCAGATTCGCTTCCGAGCCTGAAGAGGGGTCACCGCTTGTCTGCATCACACCTAATCCGGGCATGGTGCCGGCAAGAGACTGATCCACATTCATTGCAGGAATTTTTGTCAGCTCATCGCCTGTGATAACCTCCACTGAAGAGGTCAGTGAGCTCTTCTTTGCCACACCGTAACCGATCACCACCACCTCATCGATGTTGTTGGCAGTAGTCTCCATCTTCACGGTTTCAACAGGTTTGCCCGGGGTCACCTCAAGATTCTTGGTCTGATAACCGACATAGGAGAAGATAAGAGTCACTTTCTTCTCGTTGGGAGCTTTAAGGGTGTACTTACCATCAATATCGGTAGAAGTACCGATAGATGTACCCTTCACCATCACGGTGGCTCCGATTAGTGGCTCACCCTTTTCGTCAACCACAGTGCCTGAGAGTGTATCGTTGGTTTGCGAGAATGCAAGCAACGATGACAGGCAGAGTATTATTAAAGATATGGTTTGTCTCATATTTCTTAGGTGTTTGAGGTTCAGCTATAAGCTATGGAACCTGTTTGTTATTAAGGGTTGAGCACACGCTCAATTGCTATAATCTGATAGTCGTAGAAATCACGAGTATCTTTATCTGAAGTAGAGAGACGTTTGTTCTTGTACATTGTCTGAGTCTGCTTCAGCAAGGCGGTCATCATCGGACGAAGCTCAGTGACCGGAAGGGCTGCCTGATTGAGAAGGATACGGAAGAATGAGTGATCCCCCTCAAGATCGTTCTCCAGGTCGTGGCTGCAAACAGCGTGGGAGCATGGGAACTCTGTCATTGTAGACTCGGCAAGCATGTGAGCAAATTCATCTATCACATTGCCTTGAGCATTCTCAGCTTCCTCTGCAAAAGACTTGGTGGATTTAGCTACTTGCGGTTTCAGACCGGAATAGGTAGCCATGACATCGATTGCAGCCTGTTGCATGTTTTTCTCTGTGGCATCGAGTTTCTTACCTTTAAGCGATGCATCGAAGATGCCGGCATAAGCCTCTTTCAAATACTCCGGAAGAGTATAATTGACTTTAGGATTCAACTCGCCACCCTCTTTAATTCTCTGAAGGTTTGAGGAGATCAGGAGGCAAGCCACAATGTTGCGCTGCATCTTTTCTCTCCAGGGGTTATATTCCTCAAACTTAGCCATCAATGGTTTGGGAGTCATCCAATCCGATGTGCGGGCCTGATTGAGGAGCCATTTCATAGCTGCGCGCTGCTTATCGCGGGGGATATAGTTGCGCTGAGCCTGATTATCTTTCTTGCCTTGACGAATCTCCTTGAATTCCACGCCACCTATGTAGGGGTAAACGTGGCCGACATGACGGAGATACTGCGAAACCATCGCCTGATACTTTTCTGCGAGCGGGTCGAATGTCTCACCCGGTTCACCTGCCCAATCCTCGAAGTTATTCATTATTATCTTGAGATTGGAGATTGCCATATCACCAGCCTTCAGGTGATCGTTACCAAGGTCCTCTGTCTGATCGGTCGGGTCAATTAGTCCAAGGAACTGTTGGGCGCCGAACTCATACATCGGGTCTCCCATCTTCTCCTCAATCCATGCGGTTAGCACAGGGGTTTCATCCTCCGGTTTGGTAATACCGGGAAGTAGGCGGTAGCCCCAATTGATAGCGTAAATATCATATACTCCAACAGGGGGAGGTGTCATTCTCACACCGCGCTCCAGGTCTCCGGGCTGAGCCACAAAGTTATTGCGGGCATAATCCATGATGGAGGGAGTTGTTCCGTGTTTCTGAGTGAAAGCCGGATCGCGAAGATTATCGAGGGTGAATGCGTAAGAAGCTCCCATGTTGTGCATTAGTCCGAGGCAGTGACCAATCTCGTGGGCTGCCACGTAAGTGAGACTCTCATGCATCACGGAGTCATCGAATACTTTCTTGCGGACTCTCGGATCAACTGCTCCGGTCTGAGTGAATCTCCAATTGTGAACAAGTTGAAGAATATTGTGATACCAGATCACGTCTGCACCGAGAATCTCACCTGTGCGAGGGTCGGTATAACTCGGACCCATTGCGTTAGCAGTCGGAGTCACGCAATATCTGATACATGAGTAGCGAAGGTCGTCCGGGTCGAAATCCGGATCATTCTTCGGGTAATCTCTTGCTTCGATGGCATTCTTGAAACCTGCGGCTTCAAAAGCCTTGTTCCAATATTCGATACCCTCTTTCACAGCCGGTCTCCACTTGGCAGGAAATGCTGAGTCGACGTAGAACACGATTTTCTTCTGTGGCTCCACCAACTCTCCTGCGAAATAGCGCTCCATATCCTCCGGTTTAGGCTGGAGGCGATGGCGACTGATGATCTCATAGTTTCGTGAACCATCCTCTGAGCTGGAGTAGAGGTTTTTGTACTCGGAGAAGTATCCCACGCGCTTATCGTGAAGTCGCACAGGCATCGGATCATCCGGAAGACGCACAATCGAACGCGACATAGTCACAGTATAGGGGCGTGAAGCTGTAGGAGTGGTGTATGCCAAGCGGCTCTTTATCTCCACATTCTCCGGAAAAGCTTTCGCGGAGATGACTCCTGAACCGTCGGAATAGAAAGTACCCTTGATGCCATCCTTTGCCCCAAGAGCTTTAGCAAGAATATTGGTCTCCTTGATTGGGGAGATCACTTTCTCATTACCCCCGAAGAAGGAGGTCATATCAATAAATACTTTTCCATCACGCTTGTTCTCAATCTTGAAAGCCTTGAGAACAGGGTCTGCGAAATTCAAGTCGAATGAAGCCTGAATAGGGTCTCCCTCAGGAACTACGTTCACGGATTCAGGAAGATGCATGTAAACGTTGTTATCATCCTTGCTGAACTTGATCAAGTATGATCCCACCATTTGCCCTGCAACCCAGTCACTGGTTTGAGAGAGGGAGTTGATACGGTTCACAAGCATATATGTCTTTCCGAATGCTGAATCGGGAATCTCCACAAAAAGTTTACCTTTCGGATCGGTATATGTGTTGAACATTCCTCGGGCAACTTTTGCGTCCTTAATTTTTTTCTGGAAATCCGCACTATCCTTGGCAGCGCCGGTAAGCTCCACCTTTTTCGGAAGTTCTATTTTCTTCTTTTTTGCACTGATTGGTGCCGGAAACAGCATGACGCCTGCAAGCATAAGAGAGGCGGATGCTAAAAAGATATGACGTAGATTCATTATGCTTAATTAATTGCTAAATTTGGTTAGTAAATTCTCTAATTGTTTTCTATAATTCTATCGTAAGTGGGGATCATGAACCTCTCGGCTCTGATTTTCTACGCAAATATAGTAAATAAAATTCGAAAGTAAATACGATAGAAATGTAATTTTCAATTTATTAACTAAAAATTCCTTAAATGAGGGAGCTTATCTGAGGTTTCTGAAATCAACCAATGCCTGCTGATATGCAAATTCAGATTCTATAAGTGTATGTTGCATATCGCGAATAGGTTTTAGCTGAAGAAGATAATCATTAATTGAAATCTGGCCTTCGTCAAGAAGAGTCTTTAAATCGTTTGAAAAGTCAGATTCCTTAGTGATTTTCTTTACTTCTCCGAGAGAACGTGCCAACTGGGTCGCACGATTGTAGGCGGCACGCTCTGTCAGCATGAAATCCTCGATCGCTACCTCTGTTTCAATATCCGCAGCTTCCTTTGCCTGCTTGGCAGCCTTGACCTTACCCTTATTGCTCCAGAAGGGGAGTTCCAGTCCAACTTTAAAACCATAGAAACTCTCAGCCTTGGTCATCTCGCTGGAATATCCGAGAGAGAAACCCGGCAACTGCTCCTTCTTGCGCAGTCTCACTTCTGATTCAGCGCGTTTTGCCTGAGCCATAGCCATGAGCGTCAGCGGGTCCTGAGCGGTTTGGGATTTAGCCCAATTCTCGTAATCAATCGGCAGGATATAATCCATGTAGTTTGTTCCGTTCCACTCTAAAGATCCACCTGAAAGGGTCTTGATGCGGTCAGATACGGTAGCGGTCTCGATTTCATTGAGGGTTAATTCATTGCGGGCGAGCAAAAGTTCCATCTTTGCCTGATTGAATTCCACAATCGAGATTGCACCTTGTTCAAATCTTTGGTTAGCAATGTTGTATAGATCCTCCGTATCTTTAACCCTCTGCCTGTAGAAACCGTCAAGTCTCAGGAGATAAACTTTCTGAGTCATTAGCATATCCACTTCGGAGGTGAGATTGTTCATGACGAGATATAATGCCGTTTCAGCCTCAGAATTCATGGCATCAGCCATCTTATGCTTGGCACCGGAGAGTGTAGCGAAATCAAACTCCTGAGTGACGTCAAGTATCTGCTTGTCGTACTCTGCAGCGGCATTGCCGAACTGATAGGCAAACTCCACTTCCGGATTGGGAAGATTCAAACCGGTGAGGTTCTCCGCTTTTTCCGCTTTTAAGCGAGCGGTCTGGGCTTTGAGTTGTGGGTTTGATGCTACGATTCTTTTCAATGTCTCAACGTAATCGGAAGAGGCATAAGTGAGGTTCAGGGAACCGAGCATCAACAGAGGAAAAATATATTTTAATTTCATTTCTTTCTTTGTGGCATTAATTTGTATACTGCGGGAATCACAAAGCCATTTAGCAAGGTGGATGTGATCAGACCTCCCAAAATAACCTTAGCCATAGGACTTTGAATCTCATTGCCGGGAGTGGCTCCCCCTGCAGCTAAAGGAATCAGAGCGAGCGCTGAGGTCAATGCTGTCATCACAATTGGATTTAGGCGGTCAAGAGAACCCTCGAGAATAGCTTTATTTTTATCGATACCTTTACTTATCAAGTCGTTATAGCGGTCCACAAGGAGCATGCCGTTTCGTGTCGCTATACCAAAGAGCGAGATGAAACCGATGATTGCCGGAATACTTACTACTCTACCTGAAAGGGCAATCGCCACAACTCCACCGATCAATGCCAACGGGAGGTTGATCAGCACTACCGCTGATTGACGGGCATTGTGGAACTGATTGTAGAGCAACATGAAGATTGCGATTATGGAGCAAAGAGAGGTCAACAGGAGTGTGCGGGTAGCGGACTGAGCGCTTTCGAACTGGCCACCATACTCTAAGTGATAACCCTCAGGAAGTTCTATCTCCTTGGAAAGTTTATCACTTATCTCCTTTACGGCAGAGCCGACATCGCGGCCTTCAACATTGAGACCGATTACCGTGAGTCTCTGCAGATTCTCCCTTCCAATCTCATTCGGACCCTCCGAGATGTTTATATCGGCAAGGGATTCCAAAGTGGTCTGAGTGCCGTCGGGTAATGAAACCGGAGTTTTTCCTATTTCATCGATTCCTCCCAAATCTGCAGGATTCATTTTAACCACAACGTTATAAACCATGTTCCCCTCAAATACTTCGGAAACATTGAGACCGCCGGAGAGGGAGCGCACGATATCGGCGAATTCATTCATCGGAATGCCATAGTGGGCGAGAACCTCACGTTTAGGTTCGATTTTGAGTTGTGGACGCACCACGCGTTGCTCAACAGTCACATCCTCAACACCCTGAACCTCTGAAACTTCATTCTTTATTTTCTTAGCTATTGAATGGAGGGTGGATATGTCGGATCCGAAAAGTTTAATCGCCACGTTTGCCTCATGGCCGGAGAGCATGGCATCGATTCTGTGGGATATAGGTTGACCAACTTCGATGTTGGCACCCTGCACTGCCTCGAGTTTATGTCTGATCTCTTTGGTTACTTCCTCTTTGCTGCGGTCCGAGAGTTTGAATGGAGCCTCAATTTCGGAAACATTTACTCCGAGGGCATGCTCGTCAAGTTCAGCTCGACCTGTTTTGCGCGCTACATGATCTATCTCTTTAACGGATAAGAGGATATTCTCTACCTGTCTGCCGATTTTGTCAGATTCTTCCAATGATATGCCGGGATAAGCACTGACATTAATTGTGAATGAACCCTCGTTGAAAGGTGGAAGGAAGCTTTGTCCGAATGTGAAGAAAAGACCTAATGCTGCTAAGAAAATAGCGACACTACCCCAAATCACACTCTTGGAATTCGAGAGAGTCCAATTGAGAGCCTTGGCATAAATGCGTTTCATCCCTGCCACAATTTTGGGCTCGTGGTCCGGAAGACCCTCAGAAGGAAGAAGCCAGCTGCAAAGTACCGGTGTAAATGTGAGAGCAACCAATGTTGATGCAATCAAGGAAATGATGAAAGCGATTCCTAATGGCACGAGCATTCTTCCCTCCATACCGCTGAGGAAGAAGAGTGGGATGAAACTGACAATAATAATGAGCGTGGAATTGAGAATAGGCATTCTCACCTCTCTGGAGGCATCATAGATGATAGTCAGTTTCTTCTCTCTTTCTTCGGCTGGCAACTGCGCGTTTGCCCGCAGTCGTTTGTAGACATTCTCCACATCCACGATCGCATCATCAACTAATGAACCGATGGCAATCGCTATACCACCGATACTCATCGTGTTGATGGATAGTCCCATCAAGTGCAAAGTTATTAGGGTCACAAGAAGAGAGAGTGGAATCGTGACGATTGAGATGAAGGTTGTACGCGGGTTCATCAGGAAGATGAACAGGATTATGCACACGAATATCGCACCCTCTATGAGACTTTGCTTTATATTACCAATGGAACTGTCAATGAAATCTTTCTGTCGGTAGAGATCATTTCTGAGATTCACACTTGCCGGGAGTGTAGGCTTGATCTGTTCCAAAGCTTTATCAATATCCTCGGTCAGGGTTATGGTTCCGACTTCCGGTTGTTTGATGACGGTGAGCAGAACGGCCTCTTTCCCTGATACGGATGCAACACCTGTAGCCGGACTGCGTGGAGCCTCAACGACCTCAGCCACATTCTCAAGCATTACGCCGGGAGCGTTGTCAGAAGCCTTCACAACGATTTTACCTATCTCCGAAGCATTTGAAGTGGAGATTAATCCGCGAAGGATATATTCGTTGCCGTAATCATATATGGATCCACCGGGAGCATTCATGTTGGAACCCTCGAGAGCGGAAGTGATATCCTGCAAGCCCACGCCATAAGTGCGCATTTTCATAGGATTCAGAATAACCTGATATTCCTTCTCTCCACCGCCGATAACAGCTACCTGAGCAACTCCTTTGAGCGATGCCAAACGCGGGGCAACTCTGGAATCGGCAAGCGTACGCAGATCCATTCCTGAAATGGAGTCGGAAGTCAGTGCAACGAACATAACCTCGCCCAATACAGATGTCGGAGGGCCCATCACCGGTTTGTCGACACCCTCCGGGAGCGAGACACTTGAGAGACGTTCAGAAACATTCTGGCGTGCGCGATACACATCAGTATCCCAATCGAACTCCACCCAAACTGTAGAGAATCCTGCCTGACTGTTACTGCGTATGCGTCGCATTCCGGATACTCCGTTGAGGGCAACCTCCAAAGGGAAACTGATCCGTTGTTCCACCTCTTCAGCAGCCATTCCCGGGGCTTCGGTCATGATAACAACTGTCGGAGCATTGAGATCAGGAAACACATCCACCTCCTGACGAGAGGTGATCCAGCAACCCGCAATCACTACCACGACAGCCAACGCTGCGATAACCAGACGATTTCGGAGAGAGAACGCTATAATCTTATTCAGCATATCCAAAAGCTTCTATTATTCAAATAATCTCTATACTGTATGCCAAATATTAATGGTGGTGGCTATGACCCGGGATAGTGCTTGCCATACCGGCAAGCTTTAGACGGAGTGCGCCTTCAGTAACGACCTTTTCCCCTTCGGGAAGTCCTGTAAGAATTTCAACCCGTTCGCCATCTGTAGCACCTGTTTTCACTTCATGTTTGTGGAAGATTCCCTTCTCCTCTTCGACGAATACGAATTTCATGCCACCATCTTCAATAATAGCGCTTTTGGGGAGTGAAATCACACCATCCCGTTTGGTACCTTTAAGCCACACTTCCACCACATTTCCTCCTGCTAACCCTCCCGGATTGTCAAATTCGAGATAGAGTGGGATAAAATGATTCTGAGCGTTTGAATTGGCTGATGAGCTGAGAATTTTGCAGTTAGCCTTATCGAGTGAGATGGTTTCTCCGGAGGATGTGATGATATTGGCACCGGTTACGGCAGGGATGAATCCCATGTCGCGTTCACTCACTTCTGCGCGCAAGAGCAGACGGCGGTCTGCAACAACTGTTGCAAGCGGTTCCCCCATATTCACAAAACTTCCGGGAGTAACCGACATATTGATGATTGCACCTGCAATAGGAGAGCTGACCGAGAAGCCGGCGCGGCTACGTGCCGCTACGCTTGAGGCCCCTTTCTGAGCACGTTCGTAGTCGGCACGTATGCGATCATACTCCTGTTGAGAGATTAATTTATCTTTAATAAGTTTATCTGCGCGTTGCAACTCCTTTGCCATCAGTTCTTTTTCAACATTGGCAGAAGCTGCTGCATCCCCCTGTTCTGTATTCTGGGAGGTAATATGGAATAGAGCCTGTCCGGCTTTAACCATCGCACCGTCAACAACACCGGCTCCAAAGGTAATTACACCCGATGCGGGGGCGGAAATGACCCTTTGCCCTCCGCGGGAGTTCTCTATCACTCCTGCACAACGGAGACTTTCGCTGAATTCCCCCGGCGATGAGGTCTCAAATGCTAAAGTCACATTTTCCAATGCTTCATGATTGAGTACGACTTCATCGCCGTGATCATCATGCTTTCCGGCTTCACCCTCGGAGTGTCCGTGTTGATGTTCATCCTCGGCGAGCTCCTCATGGTGTTCCCCCTCGTGGTCGGAATGAGAATGGGAGCAACTACAGATTGCTCCACTGAAAGTGAGAAGAGATGCTGCTACAAAGATGTTTAAAAATTTCATTTTGTTGCTTTGATAGTATATGTTCCCGGAGTTGAAATTCTGAATCCGTTGGATTCTGACTTAGAGTTGCAAGAGATTTTCTTGTAACCTTTCGGTACGGTAACTACAGCCGTTGTGCCTTCCGGAACATTGAAACTGAATTCAAGAGTATTGTTCTTTTCTGAAGCTTTGAAATCAATATCACCTTTTACTGTAGGAACCACTGTCTCTACCCACTCCAATCCGCTGAGTTGAGGAGCTACGCTGAATTCCTCATATCCGGGCTTGATCGGAGCGATACCGCAAACATATTGAGACAGGATTGTGCGACCACCGCCACTCCAAGCGTGGTTGGTTGTACCACCGCCGAAACCTTCGGCACCGATACCCCAGCCCTCCCAGAGAGTAGAATAGTCGGGATGGTTGATCATTTTGGCATAACGTTCCTTCATTCTCTGAAGACCCTCTTTGCCTGCACCCATCTTGAAGTATGCTTCAGTGACATATTTCTCCATGTAGGGACTTGCGTGGCGGCACTGGCGAAGTTGCTTGAGGATCGCGGGATATTTGTCGGGATCTGCCATGCCGCTGACTACAGCGAGAGCCTGCACACGGTCATCGGTGCACTCCTTATAGTCAGGATGGCGATAAGCCTTGCCGTTCCAGTAAGTTTTATTGAATGCTTTTTTGATAGATGCCATTTCGGCTGCGATGGAATCAGCTTCCTCTGTTTTGCCGAGCGCCTGAGCCATCTCCATCAGACCCTGCTGAGCAAGGCGGTGGAGACAGTTGTAAAGTGCGATTTTGTCGATGTTGTCGCCCCAGTCACCCCAATGCCAGCCACCGTTGCGGTCCGCTACAGATCCGTCGGGAGCTTTCTCCCAGAGGCTGAGATAGCGCTTCACGCCGTCGTAGAGGTCTGCCATCGGTTGCAGATCACCCGTGTTGAGATAATAGTTGTAGAATCCGTAGTGACCTACAGAAGCCAACATCTGGCCGGGGAGCTCGTTTGCATACATACCTGGCACCGGTGAAGAGATAGAACCATCAGGACGTTGCCAGTTGATAAGCTCATACATACCTTTCTTCATCAGTTTGTCGGCTGAGCGGGAGAGGGCATAGAATGCTTCGCCTGACTCATTGACCACATCGCCCCACCACTGTGAGCGTTCACGGTCGGGACAATCCATATAAGTATCGCGCATGGTAACATAGAGTGTACGCATAGCTTTTTCATGGAATTTGTTGAGGAATTCATCGCTGCAAGCGAATTTTCCTGCAAACTCTGTGTCGTAACCGGTTTCATGGAAACCGATCTCCTTGACTTTGACATTGCGGGGAACGATATAGTAGATGCGTTCCGCATTCATCCACCCCATGTTTTCATATTCCTGCTCACCATCTTTAGTGATGTACTGAGCGAGGACATTGTTCTCGCTACCACCGCGATAGTTATCGGATGTGATCTCTATGAATTCCCCCGCAGGTGATTCGAGCTTAATGTAAGGCATTGCATGGCAGTTGTAAGGCAGACGACCTACAACAGTGTCGCGGGTTTCACCCTTGCGTACTTCGGTTGCTACGTAAGATTTGCGACCGTAGTCTTTCCACATAGGGATAATGCGTGGGTGAAGATTACCCCAAGGCTGGTCACCTTCGCGACCTATAGATTTAGCACTAATCCATTTGCCTCCACGTCTGTTGCGCAGCTCAACGGGTTCCTTCTCATCGCCTGACCAACCATAGTTCTGCCAGCCGGGGATATCATAGCGTGCGTCGAAACCTATATTGGATTCCGGAAGACGATAGTTGGGTACGGAACCTTGTGGTACGAAGAATGCAGGGTGCATGCGTCCATACCATTTAGAGTTGGTGTTGAGCTCGGAAAGATTTGGAGAGTCAATGAAAAGTCCTGCCTGACCGGAAGACTTGTGAGAGAAGCCATCCTTACCGAAGTACCACAATTGCACTGCTATGCGGTTTTCACCGGGCTTAAGCCATTTTGCGATATCGATCTCGTCCATGTAGGAGTCGCCGGGAATCGGACCACGCTTAACGCCACCCTCTAACACTACTTGATTTCCGTTGATCCACATCCAGTATTTTGAGTCTGCGCCAATGCGAAGTGGAACGGAAGCGGGAACTTCATCAAGGTTCACATCGCGGTAGAAGCAAAGCATTGAACCGGGAGTGTTATGATTGTCGTCGGTTGTGATCCACTTCGGAGATGAATCGAAGATAGAATTCAGCAACCCTGCCAAGCGGTAGCCGGCACGTTGCATCTGCTGCTCCTCGAGTTCACTGAATTGCTCAATAAGGAAGTCGGCCTGTTCTCCTTTGATATCTGCTCCATCAACCAACACTCCATACAGAGGCTTCATTCGTGCAGCATTCTCCTTAATCCAATCCTTGAGCTCACCTTTCTGCAGGGCTGCAATCTCAGCGGGAGAGAGTTTGTCGAGTTCGTTGGCATACTCCACGTATGTCCATCCCGGACGACTGAGACCCATGATTCCTGAATCGAAGAACTTATGGAATGGGAACTCTTCGCCATTGATCTTGAAATTACGATCCTGGCTGAGAGCGAGGAATCTGCTATGTGATGGGCAGTGCATGTCGCCTGCCATGTGTACGATCAGCTTGATGGCAACGGCTACAGCCGAGTCAGTCATATTTTTGTAACCACCGTTCTGAACTTTAGCCAATTCACCGCTTAGTCCTTTGTATAACTTAACCTTTGGAGTCTTACCCTCGGCAGTTATTTGGGCAGTGTGCCAGCCATCAGTGTGTTTGTAGGCATCCGTTTTTCTCACCTGATCCATCCAGGAAGCATAATTCACGATGGAATCTCCACCTAAATACTTCTCGATAGTGGCGCGAGCGGTGGGAGTGAGATGATTTTGGGCAATCTTTGCTACGGTAGCATGCCCGACTTTGCCGAATCCGGAAGCTGAAAAAGTGCATCCGCATCCGATTGCAATCACAGCGAGTGATTTGATTAATCGTTTCATATAGTGGTACTTTGATTTTTATTATAGGTAGTAAGGTTATAGGTTATAAGTGAATAGGGACGTGGAGGATGACTCATTATTCTCTAAATACTATTACACCTATTATACACCAAAGTTAGGTAATTTTGCCCATTTGGCAAAAAAAGAAAGGATATTTTATCATTTTAATTTCATTTCAATTTCGATATGAAAGATTATCCGCCATCGGAGGAATAATTTTGCATAGCTCTGCAAATAGTGTTAATTTAGATGTGAAATAGGATTGAAAAAAGAATATTTATGAAGAAAGTAGTTTATTTGCATGGTATGGGTAGCTCCGGCTCATCAGCTACCGCGAGAAGATTACAGCGCACGCTCCCGTCGGGCTATGAAGTGGTATCTCCCGATATTCCGGTGCAGCCTGAATTGGCGCTCAGCATGTTGCGTAAGCTTGCGGATACACTTTCGGATGACGATATTATTGTTGGAACATCAATGGGTGGAATGTATGCCCAGATGTTCAAGGGGTGGAGGAGGTTACTGATTAATCCCTCCTTCCACACCTCGGTTCATCTAAGCGAAAAAGTCGGTACGCGGATGCAGTTTCATACGCCTCGTCAGGACGGTCTGAAGGATTTTGAGGTGACTCCAAAACTAATCAAGAAATTTGAGAAGATGGAGGCACAGCAATTTGATCCCAAATTCGGAATCCTGAATAAGCGCAGGAAAGATTCTCCGGACTTGGTAACTGCCTTTTTCGGCACGCATGATACCACAGTAAATTGTAAACCGGAATATCTTGAGCACTTCACCCAATATCACGATTTCGAAGGTGAGCACAGACTCGACCCTGATACCCTGATCAATCTTGTTGTGCCCGAAATCACAAAGTGACTTCGGCGGTAAGGGGGAGGTTGGAGGAGCTGGTGCCCACGAGGATGTCGAAAGTGCCGGGTTCGAGAACAAATTTATGACTGTAGATGTCGTAGTACTCAAATGCCTCTTTCGGTAATGTGATGGTTACTCTCTTGCTCTCTCCCGGTTTGAGATTGATTTTCTCAAATCCTTTCAATTCTTTGAGTGGACGGGGGACACTGCACTCTTTGTCGGAAACATAGACCTGTGCGGTTTCGGAAGCTGTCATCTTGCCGATGTTCTTTATATTAAAGGAGACCTCTACCTCTGAGGGATCGGCTGCGGTTTTCTGAACCGCAAGATCAGAGAGCTGGAAATCCGAATAACTCAACCCGTGGCCAAAGGGGTAGAGAGGTTTCTTCCCGGCGCGGTCATATCCGCGATAGCCGGTGAAAATACCCTCCTTATACTCAACGTGTGCACACTCTTTAGTGTGGGTGTTGCGCGTTTCCTGACGGTTGTGATAGTAGCTGCCAGCTACAGGACTCTCCTCCAAGGAGGCATCCCAGGTGAATGGAAGTTTTCCGGAGGGTGAGATTTTACCGGTCAGAATCTCTGCTATTGCCTGACCCCCTTCCTGTCCGGGGTACCATGCGCATAGGATAGCTTTCACGTTATCGCCCCAATTCTTAAGTCTGACAGCACCTCCGGAGTTGAGAACGACAACAGTGTTGGGATTCCTTTCAGCGATGTAATTGATAAAGAATTCCTCATAGGGCTGTAGCCCGAATTTGCGGTCGTTGCTTTCACCTTCGGTAGAAGCATCAAATCCGGTGCAGATAACCACGTCATTCACCCGCTTCAATTCTTTGTCAAGCACAGCTTGATTGAGCACCTGAAGCGAATATGTCTCTCTATTGGGTTTCTTGTTCATGAACTCAACACGGAAATTATATGTCTCACCCTTTTTGAGTTCAACTGGGATGGATTTACGTGAATAGCGGTGTGTACCCCAATCCTGAACGATCGTGTCGTTGTTCATAATCAATCTGTAGCCGTTGACACTACCGATTGTTGCCCGCATGATTTCATCCTGCTTGGGTGAATAACTGAATACAGTGTTAGATCTTCCTTCCCTGATTGTTGCATAGAGTTGATCTCCATTCATGAAGGTAGTTCCATTTTTCATAGCTTTCAGAGCCGGACCCGGTTTGATGGTAGAGAATGCCATGACAGAACCGCTGCCGCCGCCATAAACAATGGTGTCGGCATTTTGACCAAGTATCAGAGTCTTACCTTTCTTCAGAGGGAGGATATTATCCTCATTTTTCAGTAGTACGATTCCCTCGCGTGCTGTTTCAAGGGCTGTTTGGCGTGAAGCGGGGTCATCCAACGGGATTGATTCGACTCTTCCGGGCTTTCTGTCAAGGACGCCGAATGCAATTGCAGTGGCGAGAATGTTTGTGATTTTGTCGTCGATGGTTTTTTCGGAAATGCGACCATTCTCTAAAGCAGCCTTGAGTGCCGGAGCATTGAAATGGTCACCCGAAGGCATTTCGAGGTCGATACCTCCATTGACCGCGTTGACCGTGGAATAGAGCGAAGTCCAGTCGCTCATGAGAATTCCTTTAAATCCCCATTGATTACGCAATACTTCGATATTGAGCCAGGGATTTTCAGAGGCATGAACACCATTGAGGAGGTTGTAGCTATTCATCACAGCGCCAACCTGACCCTCCTGAACGGCTTTGCGGAAGGGAGGGAAGTAGATTTCCTGAAGAGTTCTTTCATCAACATCACTTGAAGTGTGGTGACGGTCCCACTCCTGATTGTTGGCGCAGAAATGTTTCACAGTGGCAATCACACCGTTCTCCTGCACACCTTTGATATAATTTGCAGCAATTTCACCTGCTAAATATGGGTCCTCTCCAAAATACTCGAAGTTTCTCCCATTGAGTGGAGAGCGGTAGATGTTCACACCCGGTCCGAGGAGGATGTCAACACCACGTGCACGGGCATCGGACCCCAAAGATTTACCGTACTTATGAATCATGGGTCTATTCCAAGTAGCGGCGCCCATTACACCGCACGGATAAAGGGTGGAAGCTTGTTTGGGGTTACGTACACCTTGTGGGCCGTCGGACATAGTGATAACCGGTATGCCGAGTCGTTCATTGGGGTAGAGGGTGAACCGATGGTCACCGTGGATGTATTGGAGTTTCTCCTCGAGTGTCATTTTGCTCACGAGGTCGCGGGCACGCTGTTGATGTTCTTTAGTGATAACCACGCTGTAAAGCGGGGTAGCAGTTAACACGGAAATTAGAATTAATAAGGTTCGGAAAAGCATAAATATTGAGTTTTTATATTTTTGTAAAGTTCAATGTTGCGTATGCACCATTTAAATTTGCGAATATGGTATTAGCGGATGCACCGTGGCGCATCCCTACGTTTGGGTTGGGCTGTTGATAAATATCCTGTGGATGCATGATATTTAATGCGGATGCACCATTTAAATTTGCGGATATGGTATTAGCGGATGCACCGTGGTGCATTCCTACGTTCCGATTCATGAGTCAAACGTGTTTGAATTCGGTAAATATATTTTTGTAAAGTTAATAAAAATGTCATTTATTTTACCGATTAGGAAGTTATTTTAATTTTTCAATTGATTTGATTACCTTTGTGGCATATTGGTAACATTTAATAATAAAGAGTCATGAAAAGGTTTAAAGGAATTTTAGTTGCTTGCGGATTGATAGTTGCAGGAACTGCTTTGGCAGAGGATTACAATAGAGTAACCATATCGCCTGAATCCATGTATTATAGGTATAACAAGGAATTCTATGGCAAGGATAAGGATGAGAACCCTTCTTTTAGTGCTGCGGGAGTAGGACTGAACTATATTCATGGCTTCAGCTTAAGCAAGAAACTTCCAATGTTCTTGGAAGTTGGTGGAAGTATCAATTTTAATAATGATACTCAAACGGTTAAGATGGACGAAGGATATAAGGAGGAGGTAAAAGTCTCTACGCAATATGCAAACCTTAATATTAGAATTCCAGTTAACTTTGCATGGAAATTTCAACTTTCAGAGAAACATGCTCTTACGCCTTACACTGGTATAAACTTCAAGTTTAACTGTCTTACCCAATTCAGAGAGGGTATGACAATTGATGATCGCAAGGTGTGGTCTGATTGGATGAGCTTGCTAAAGAAGAACGAAGAGAAGGATATTAATGAGGAGGATATTTGGAATGTATTCCAGATGGGATGGCAGATTGGTGTAAATTGGGGCATCAAGCGCTTTAACTTAGGTCTTGAGTGGGGCTATGATTTCATACCGGCATATAATAAGACCTTAAGAATTTATGATTTTAAAGAGACCTTCAAGGTTCATACAAGTTCCGTTAGATTCATGGTAGGTTACACATTTTAACTATTTCTTGAAAAAATCTCAGATAAATAGATAATGAAATTGATTAAAAAATTAGGTGTGGCAATGGGCTTGACGTCCATTGCCCTAAGTGTTTATGCTGCTGAGGGTGTGACCCCGAAGTGGCTGAGGAACACAGCTATCTCTCCCGATGGGAAAGAGATAGCTTTTACGTATAAGGGTGATATCTTCATTACCCCAGTCAATGGAGGATCGGCGCGTCAGCTCACTTCCGGAAATGCGTATGAATCCACTCCGATATGGAGCCCGGATTCCAAAACCATTGTCTTTGCTTCCTCGCGTGAAGGGGGAATGGATCTCTATGCCATTCCGGCGCAGGGTGGAGAGGCAAGGCGTCTGACAACCTCTTCAGGTGAGGAGACACCATTGACTTTCATCGATGATGATAATATCATCTACTCAACTTCCGAATTGACTTCGGTGCAGACAAGTCGTCACCCCACGCGTCTGACAAGAACATACAGCGTGAATGTGAAGGAACCGAATGCTCGTCCCCATCTCTATCTGTCTCTCCCGATGGGAGCTGCTGACATTAACGGAGATGGTACTCTGATTTTCCACGACAAAAAGGGATTGGAGAATATCTACCGCAAGCATGAGCGTTCCTCCGGCACTTCCGATATCTGGACTTATAAAGATGGTAAATTCAATAAACTCACCGACTTCAATGGACATGATCTGAACCCTGTGTGGACAGGCGATAATGAGTATTGCTTTGTTTCAGAGGAGGATGGTACGCTGAATGTGTATAAAGTGGCGAACGGAACACGCACACAGTTAACCGATTTCAAGAAGCACCCGGTGCGTTCACTCTCCGCTGCAGACAACGGTACTCTCGCTTTCAGCTGGGATGGTGATATCTATACACTTGTTCCCGGTGGTAAGCCGCAGAAGATTAATGTGGAGATTTTTGCAGACCAATATGTTAACGATGCTGTGAAATATTATGCAAATGGTAACGCATCATCTATGGCTGTGTCTCCCGATGGGAAAGAGGTTGCATTCGTTTTACGCGGTGAGGTTTATGTGACAGATGTGAAATATAAAACCACACGCCGCATTACCGACACTCCTGCCCAGGAACGTTTTGTTTCATTCTCTCCGGATGGGAAGACATTGGTTTATGATTCAGACCGCGATGGCCAATGGCAACTATTTACCGCCAAAATCAAGAATCCTGCGGAGACTCGCTTTACTTATGCGACTGAGATTGTGGAGGAACCCCTTTATAAAGGTGAGGGTGTGGCACAACAACCGGCATTCTCTCCTGATGGTAAGAAGGTTGCATTCCTTGAGGATCGTACAAATCTCAAAGTTATAGACCTGAAGACCAAGAAAGTGAATACTGCCTTAGACGGTAAATTCAATTACTCATATTCAGACGGAGATATTCCCTTTGAATGGAGTCCTGATTCCGAATGGCTGTTAGTGAGTTACATCGGAGATGGTGGCTGGAACAATAGCGATATAGCTGCAGTCAAGGCGGATGGTAGCAAGGTTATTGACCTGACCGAGAGCGGATACTCCGACGGTAATGCAAAGTGGGCATTAGGTGGTAAGGCCATCACTTACGAGACAGGTCGCTACGGTATGAAGAGTCATGGCTCATGGGGTAACCAATGGGATGTGTTGCTGATGGCATTGGACGCTGAAGCGTGGGACGATCTGAATGCTACCGAAGAGGAGATGGCACTTAAAGAGGATGCTGAGAAAGAAGCAAAAGAGAAAGCCGAGGAGGATAAGGATAAGAAAAAGGATAAAAAGAAAGATAAGGATAAGAAGGCCGACAAGGAGAAGGAGAGTAAGAAACTCGATCTCGACTTCGACAACCGTCGCCATCGCATGTCACGCCTGACTGCGCGCAGTGGATCCGTAGGTGACTATTACCTGAGTCCTAAAGGCGATAAGCTTTATTATACCTCATCTGCTACCGAGGGTGGAGGTAATCTCTATGAGCGCAATATCCGCACCGGCGAAACCAAATTATTGGTTAAGGGTGTCAGCGGAGGCATGGAGGCAGATGCCAAAGGCGAGAACCTGTTCGTTATCAGCGGGGGAGGAATCAAGAAGGTTAATCTATCAGCCGGCACTGCAGAGCCCGTTGAATTTGAGGCTGCCTACGATCGCAGTAAAGCCGGGGAAAGAGAATATATCTATGAGCACATGCTCCGTCAGGTTGAGGATAAGTTCTATGACAAGAATCTGCATGGCGTGGATTGGAAATACTATGGTGATCATTACCGTGAGTTCCTTCCCCACATCTCCAACGGCAATGACTTCGCTATCCTGCTGAGTGAAATCCTCGGAGAGTTGAATGCCTCTCACACCGGTTCTAAATATTATGGCACAAATCCACAGTTCTCTACCGCAAGCTTAGGTGCGTTCTTTGATGAGAATTATGATGGTGATGGCCTGAAGGTTACAGAAGTTGTCAACGGTTCACCATTGGCAAACAAGAATGCCAACGTGCTTCCCGGCGATATAATACTTGCTATTGACGGTGAGAAGATTCAACCCGGTAAGGATTATTATCCGATGCTTCAAGGGAAGGCAGGCAGAAAGACTCTGCTCGCAGTTAAACGCTCGAACGGTAAGAACGATACAATTTCCATCAAGCCACTATCAGGTGGAGCAATGTCCGACCTTCTTTACAAACGCTGGGTTGAAAGAAATGAGAAATATGTTGATTCTATCTCCGGAGGTAAGATCGGTTATGTACATGTGGAGGGTATGAATTCATCAAGCTTCAGTGATGTTTATGACCGTCTCCTGGGTAAATACCGCAATGCAGATGCAGTAGTTGTTGACACCCGCTGGAATGGCGGCGGTTGGTTACACAATGACCTTGCACTCCTCCTGAACGGTAAGCGTTATGTTGATTTTGTTCCTCGCGGTCAATATATTGGAAGCGAACCATTCTCACAATGGACTAAGCCGTCGGTAATGCTTGTGAATGAGGGTAACTACAGCGATGCGCACGGTAGCCCGTTCACTTACCAGACATTGGGTATAGGTAAGGTAGTCGGAGCTCCGATTCCCGGTACGATGACAGCGGTATGGTGGGAGACTCAGATTGATCCTAACCTGATCTTCGGTATCCCACAGGTTACAAGTATCGACATGCAGGGTAATATCCTTGAGAATCATCAGTTGAATCCCGATATAGTTGTATATAATTCTCCGGCTGATGAGCTTGCCGGCAAGGATGCACAACTCGAGGCAGCTGTTCGCGCACTCATGAAGTAGTTAATATAATACAAATATATAATACAAAAAGTAAGGGTTGCACCAATTGGTGCAACCCTTACTTATTAGGGGATAGGGGATTAGTCGAGCTGTGAGTCAGAAGTGATGAGAACCTTGGTTGCATTGACCTTGCCATCGCGGTAGAATGCGCGACGGATCAGAATCATACCGGGCTGAGGAGTCTCAACCACGCGACCGTCAAGAGTGATATATACCACCTTAACCAAATCAGCATCTGCGTCAAGTTCATTAACAAGACTGGATGTGCGGATGATGGTGAGTTCATATTTCTGATTGAGGTCTCCGGCGTTCTTATTAACCCAAGCGGTTTCACTCTCTGTAGCGCGTGTCTCCTTGATACTTACTGTTCCGTTCTCACTGATAGAGAGGTTGTCGGACGCAGTCCATTTTACTACGGGGAGGATTCCAACATTGAAATCTTTTGTTACTTTCTCAGCAGTTTCACCTTCAGCCAATAGCATCAGAGCTGCATTGAAAGCACAAGCAGGTTCGTTAACAGCATATTTCAAGATTGGGTAGCAGTAGTCTTTGTTCTCAAACTCTTTGTCGAGTTTCAATTCTGCCAATTCGCGGGTTGTCAGACCTACAGCCTTTGGAGAAAGCTCCTTGTCGATAGCTGTTGCATCAAACACATCTTTATCATAGAAGTTGACTCCGACTATAAGGTACTTACAGCTTGCGTTCTTACCTACGATTGCAGCGGAGTTAGCATTTGTAGAGATGATCTTACCGACATTCACGCAACTGTCAACAGTTACAGTATAAGAAGTAGCAGCAGCGTTGTATGGGAATCCACCGATACCTGCGGTTCCGTTGCCACCGGTTACAGTACCATAGTTGACGCAATTCTTAGTCTTAGCGCGCAATGTTCCTGCAATACCACCGACATAACCTGCACCGAGGATATTACCGGTGTTGTAGCACTCGTAAACTTCGCTATCGTAGTTACCGTTGGCTGCACCACCGACACCACCGACAGCACCACCCTTCTCAACAGTGATATTACCGGTGTTGTAGCAATAGTTCAGAATCATCGGGCTTGAAGCATTTCCGATCACACCACCAATGTTACCGCCAGTTGCAGAAGTTGCATAACCTGTAATCTCACCGGTGTTGTAGCAGTGTGTAACGGATGAGTTACCGCTGGCTGCACCGATCACACCTGCACTATTAGAGAAGGTGATAACCTTACCGGTATTGTAGCAGCTGTCAAGAGTAGCATAAGTACCGGCTGTACCTACGACTCCACCAAGACGGATGCAACCTGAGGCATCACTACCGATGATATCGCCGGTGTTGTCGCATTTGATAAATGTGGAGTAGTTACCGATAGAACCTGCCACACCACCAAAGTAACCCTTGGCACCTGCGGTCAAGTTGGCTGTGTTGTGGCAATCCACCATTGTGAATGGAGTGGTTGCGTTGTGAGCCGTAGCCATAGCGGTAACACCTGCACCATACTGAGGAGTTGTGATTTCTCCGCTGTTGGTAGCAGTTGTGATGGTAGAGGGAAGAAGAGCCTCACCAATTACGCCACCCGCATAGTTAGTGGTTGAAGTGATCTTTCCTGAGTTGGTTACCTTTGTGATGACAACTGATCCACTACCGACAATACCACCATTCTTGGCAGCACCTGTAACGACTCCCTCATTTGAACAGTCAGTGATGACTATGCGGGATTGAGCGGCGCTTGAACCCAAGATACCACCTGCATAGTTGGTCTTGGCTGTTACAGCTCCGGTGTTGCTACATCCGATGATTTTTGCACCCGGATAAGCATAGGCAGTAATACCGCCGGCGTTAGTTGTACCATAAGTAGAGACAGCAGCCTTATTCACACAATTGTTGATCTCGCCATAAAGGTATGCAGCGATACCTGCAGCGTAAGATTGAGTAGCGATTGCAGAGTTCTCATCGAGCGTAAGGTCACAAACAACTCCAGTAGCGTCAAGAATACTGAAGAGACCACCGGTCACTACTGTCTTGTCTGTGGTAGCATTCGCGAAGTTCACGCTCTTCATCACGTGTTTGTTACCGTTGTAGACACCGCCGAAGCTGCGACCACCGTAACCTACAGGAGTGAACTTCTTACCGGCGAAATCAAGATCAGCAGTCTGGCTGAAATATAGACCGGCATAGTTGAAACCTGTGGTATTTACCAACTCAGAGAGAGCGAGGAAGTCGTCTGCCTTCTCGATAAGGTATGGGTTTGTCTCACTTCCGTCGCCCTTGAAGATAGCATACTTGAATGACTTGAGCGGGAAAGTGCGGCTGCATCCGTTGAGTGTTGCTGTCAACTCAGTTTCAGCAGTACCCTCGGCAGGAGTAGTAACCTTCAGAAGGTCTGCGTCTACAGCGAATGCTGAAGTTTCAGAAGCTACAGTCCAAGTTGCACCGGTAGTAAGTGTAGCATTTGAAGTGACTGCTTCAGCGAAGTTGTTACCGCTGAAATTAATGTAAGCAGTGCTGTTGAGAGTAACCTGTGCCGGGACTGTTGCAAGCTTAACTGATGGATAAGCCTTCTCGGCAATATTCCAGTTGTCGGCAGATGCGAAGAGTTTGGCATTGCCGATCAGTTCCTCTGTCGGGAGACCGCTGACACCATCAACGTTACCGTTGGCAGCCAATCCGATATGCTGCAGACGAGTGTCGGTGTAGCAATTGGCATAGTTGTTGAAACTGTTGGTTCCGCTGATTGCACCTCTTGTGAGAGGAGTATTGATAGAATAAATGAAACCGTAGTTCAAAGCATTGGAAACGCTACCGGGAGCAGCTGCAGTTCCGCTTGCAACACCAACGATACCGCCGGCAGTGTCGTAAGCAGATACTTTACCGGAGTTCACCACATTGTTGATTGTACATGATGTAGCGGTACCGGCGATACCACCTGCCTTAGACTGGATATTAGGCTTCTGGTATGGGTTGAAGTTATAAGCGTGGATGTAGCCGGTATTTTCGCAATTTTCAATAGTTGCACTTGTAGCATTACCTACTATACCGCCACCGTTAGCATTGTTGACTTCGATTGTACCGTCATTGTAGCACCCTGTGACTTTACTTCCTTTCTGTGCCATACCTACAATACCACCGACATACTGATTGTAGCATTTGACGTTAGCATAGTTGTAGCAGTTCTCAATTGTTCCGTAGAGATTTGCGGCAACTGCACCACCATAGAAGAATAAATCGTAAGAACATCCTGAACCGATTCTGACATTCTTCACGATACCCTCAGCACCGATAGTAGCGAAAAGACCACCATAATTATATGTCTTGGTACTCTTTGGATTAACTTGTCCAACAACTGCGGTGCCTGTGACATCCTCGGCAGTGTAGAAACCTACAGACTGAATCTTGAGGTTATTGATTACGTGGTTACCACCATCGTAGTTACCGAGGAACTGAATCTTGGCTGTAGCATCCTTACAGATAGGATCGATCTCCATACCCTCCATATCGATGTCGGCAGTCTGGAGCATATATCTATCTTTGAATGTGAGAGAAGCCTTGACTGACATGCTTGAAAGTCGTGCGAGATCCTCCTTGCTCTGAATCTTCCAAGGATCCTCTGCTGTGCCGGCACCCTCGAATGAGACAGGAGCAATGTTTACAAGATAATATTTGGAAGCATCACCCTTGGTAGCGAAGATAGTATCAGTCTGCTGGCTATAGGTGAGCAGAGCCACACCATTATTGAATGTGAAGGCATAACCGTTAGACTCATTCAACTTACCCTCAACGATTGCGCTCCATTTCACGCCATTGGCGGTGGAGTACTTGAAGTTATCTTCAACCGCCTTGACAGTCTGACCTGCGGGGAGGATGAGAGCTGCAGTAGCAACGTCAGCGATAATGCTGTCAACCGAAGCCTTGAGGCGTGGGTATGTACCCTCGGTAAATGTCCATTTATCTGCTGAGAAGCCTTTCAAGCCATCTTTTGAAGTCATTGCCTCAGTGGAGAGACCGAGAGTCTCATTTTCTACGTTGGCAATCTGAGCGTCATAATAGCAGTTGACAATCTTCGTTGCTGTCTCATCGCCAACAATACCGCGATTAGCTGCTGTTGAACCGGTCTCAAGCATTACGGATGAGTAGCAATTGGTCAACGTTGTAGTGTTGTCAATACTTGTGCCAGAAGATTTAGTTACGTGGCCCAAAATACCACCTGCCATAGTGGTATTGAGATTGCGCACGAATCCGGAAACATAACAGTCGGTAATGGATGCTTGAAATGAGTTTCCTACGATACCCCCCATAGAGCATTCTCTGTCGGACACAGCCTGAATCACAGCATTGGCGTAGCACTCAGTCATGTTGCTGTAGGAGAACGCACCGGCAATACCACCAAGACCAATTTGATCTGTAGTACATGTAATTGTGCCGGTAAATGCACAATTGCTGAGAACACTGCTGGGAGATTCAGTATAGTACTTGGTCATGTGTCCGACGATACCTCCTGTGAAAGTCTGCGCTCCACCCTGTGAAAGAGAACCTTGGACAGAGCAATTGGTGATGGAGCTGTAGCAACGTCCGGCGATACCACCG
This sequence comes from uncultured Sangeribacter sp., assembly GCA_964512705.1. Taxonomy (GTDB): domain Bacteria; phylum Bacteroidota; class Bacteroidia; order Bacteroidales; family Muribaculaceae; genus Lepagella. The sequence continues at coordinate 43,844 of CAZEJY010000010.1, forward strand.
TTGTAACCTAATGAGGAGATTTTAGCACCGCTGACGGTAACTTTGTCTACTTTATATGCATAACCGGCTACTGCACCTACATTATATCCTGCGCGTACAGAGATATAGGGGTTGGTGATTGTCAGGTCGTGGATGGAACCGTAGCTGCGACCTGCTACAACACCTGCTGTATAACCGATAGATGTGATCTGAGGATTCTCAAAATTGATATTCTTGATTTCGGAATACTGTGAAGTTACACTAAATAATCCGCAATAATCATAGGGATACTCCTCTATTTTGAGGTTGCTGATCTTGTGGCCGTCACCGTCAAGTATTCCGGCGAACTGATAGGTCTTGTCTCCTATCGGTGAGAATGGATCTTTCAGAGTAGCGAAGTCAATATCGTTCGCCAATTTAAAGTATTTACCCTTGTAGACAGGATAATTATAATCCGTATTGCTATCAGGATTCAATTCCTTTGTACTGCGAACGGAAGCATTGTTCATCACCTCATAACCGAGAGTAGCAAAATCCTGAGCAGTCTTGATGAGGTAGGGATTGCTTTCAGTACCATCTCCTGTGAGGCTTAGCTGAGGAGCGGTGGGGAAAGTCAGGGCACTTGGGAGTTGGATAACGGAAGATGCGTTGGCACCCAACATGCTGTTGGTGCGAGCCACGCCCCAGGATGCCAGGGTTATGGTCTTATCTGTTTCTGAATATGTTGTCTGGATAGGTGAAATCGGGGAGATGCTGAAAGAAACCTTGCCGGCTTCCTGTTTCTCAGTCACACTGTAGAAATAATATTCACCGATTATTGAGTAGATATAGGCAGGCTGAGGCTCAATCACAACAACATTGCCGGGTCTGAGTGTAGCTGTCATCTCACCGTAAGTAACACTTGTAGAGGAACGGAGTACCGGCACACCCAAGATTCGCAATTTGGAATCTGACGACATATATGTGTAAGCCTCATTCGTCGTCTTCTCAATAAATCGGTTGGTTACTGTCTGCTCGGATCCGTCGAACTTAATTGCATTGTTTGTGAAAGATGCGTTTGAGTTCGCGATAACACCATGCTTGAAAAGTCCTCCAGTGAGATAGGCTCCGACAGAGGGACCTGCAGTAACGAAGAAGCCGAAGCTTTCGTTAATGTGGATTGATCCGTCTTCAGCAATTACACCGGTCACGGGATCGGTTGCCGAAAACACACCCTTAATCAGGTCGACCTTGCAGAGGGAAACAACATTTCCTCCATCGAGGGTCAGAAGCTTTTGAACAGGGATAGTCACCACTCCGGTAGCCGGGTCAACGGTGAATTCAATTGCAACATCGGAGTAAACAAACGGTGTTGCTGTGTAGGTGTTCCCCTCTTTGAGAGCGATGGTTGTCTTGGTCAAAGCTAAAGCATGGTCAGTTGCCTTAGTCGTCCATACAATTTTTTCACCTAAGAGTCCGGTGAGATCCGCACTTGTCACTTTCTGCTTTTTCTTCGGCGCGACTGAAGGGTCTGCCACAGAATAAGTGATTGGTGAGGAAGTCATCTTTTCTCTACTCAGAGTCAGAGTGTTGGGAGTTGCATTTTGATCGGTGACGGACTGATAGGAACTGATGTTCAGATTCCTTTCGGCACCAATCTCTCCCCCTCCGAATGGGTTAGGCATCTGCTGCGCCTGTCCCAACCATGTGCACGCCGCGGCAGCACATAAGGTAAGAAAGATTTTCTTCATTTGAAATGATTAATTAACAAAAAATATATGATAACATCTATAATCCTTAAAAATGATATATGAAAGTAAAAAATTATAGAAAAATTGTATAATGTGCAAAGGTATAAAATATTTTTAAATATTTACTTATTATGCATGCTAAAAGGGGCCTTTAGAAGTCTTATAATTATAAAAATGGGCAGAATTGTGCCAAATTTTTATTAAATTTGCGAGTATAAACAGTTTCAGCCAACCAACATGACTGCAATCAACAAAAAGATGGGAAAAGAGCGGCTTAAGGGCTTGGAAAATGATCTGCGAGTGCTTGAGTTGCTTGCGCAGACATTTCCGAATATAGGCGCCGCTTCTACTGAAATCATCAATCTCGAAGCAATTCTGAATCTACCGAAAGGGACAGAACATTTTGTTGCGGATATACATGGAGAGTATGAGGCATTTCAGCATATACTCCGCAATGCTTCAGGAAATATCAAGCGCAAGGTTGTAGAACTTTTCTCCAATACAATGCCGGATACCGCTATTCGTGAACTCTGTTCATTGATCTACTATCCGGAACAGAAGTTGAAGCTGATACATGCCCAGGAGCGTGATTTGGATAGTTTTTATCACGCGACGCTGCATTATCTGATACAGGTTTGCCAGTCTGTTTCGTCAAAATATACCCGTTCTAAAGTTCGTAAGTCGCTTCCTAAGGAATTTGCATATATCATTGAGGAGCTGATGCACGAGTCTCCGTCAGATACAGATAAACAGGCATATTTCAACCGGATTATTGAAACAATCATCTCCACAGGTCAAGCTGATGAATTCATAATAGCCATCTGCAATGTAATTCAGAGACTCAGTATCGATCAATTGCATATTTTAGGAGATATATTTGACCGAGGTCCGGGAGCACATCAGATTATGGATCTTCTGTGTGATTACGGAAGATTTGATATCCAATGGGGTAATCACGATGTGTTGTGGATGGGTGCAGCTGCCGGCAACAAAGCCTGTATTGCCAATGTGTTGAGGCTATCGCTCAGGTATGGGAATATGGCCACGCTCGAAGATGGCTACGGTATTAATCTTGTGCCGTTGGCAACGTTCGCTATGGAGATGTATGGAGATGACGATTGCTCGCAATTTGCACCGATACTCCCTCCCGCGCTCGAATCAGAGATTTCCGAAAAATCAAAGTTGCTTAATGCCCGTATGCACAAGGCAATTGCCGTGATTCAGTTTAAGCTCGAGGCTCAATTGGCAGCTAAATACCCCGAATGGGGAATGACCGACCGGGATCTTCTCTCCACAATTGATTTCGAAAAGAATACAGTGAAGGTAGATGGAAAGGAGTATCCTCTGAGTGATTCATTCTTCCCGACGGTCTATCCTTCGGCGCCTACCGTTCTCTCGAAAGAGGAGGAGGAACTTGTTGAGAAATTAGTTCATTCCTTTACCGTAAGCGATAAACTCAGTAAGCATATAGATTGCCTCCTCTCAAACGGATGTATGTATGCCATATATAATTCCAATCTACTTTATCATGCTTCCCTTCCGCTTAATGAGGATGGAAGCCTGAAGGAGGTGAAGGTTGGTGATAAAGCTTACAAAGGTAGGGAGCTTTTTCATCAGATCGGGATGACTATCCGCGAGGCTTTCAATGATGACACCTCTGACGAAGATCGTGAATTCGCCCGTGATTACTTCTGGTTCCTCTGGTGCGCACCTGATTCGCCCCTTTTTGACAAGAGGAAGATGGCTACGTTCGAGCGCTATTTCATTGAGGATCCTGAAACGCATGTTGAGGAGAAGGGATGGTATTTCAAACTCCGTAATAATGAGGAGATCTGTGACCGCATCCTTGATGCTTTCGGGGTCGAGGGGAAGCACCGACATATCATTAACGGACATGTGCCTGTGCGTGCTGCAAAAGGTGAGAGCCCTATCCGTGCAAATGGAAAGATGATGGTGATAGATGGTGGATTCTCCCGTGCCTATCATCGCACTACCGGAATTGCGGGATACACTTTGGTATTCCATAGCCGCGGATTCCTGCTGACTCAGCATGAACCCTTTACCTCAGCGGAGGAAGCGGTGAAGAATGGTTCGGATATTGTATCCACAACTCAGATTGTCGAGATGTCGAAATATCGGATGCGGGTGTGTGACACCGACAAAGGTCGCGAACTCCAAATGCAGATAGATGAGTTGTCGGATCTTCTATATGCTTTCCGTCACGGTATATTAAAAGAGAGATATTACCGCCAGAAAAATTACTGAGATATAATTCTAAAAAGCAAGAAATATACTATATGAATCATAAAAAAGTATTTATAACTGCGTGCGTTGCAATCGCAGCTGTGGCTGGAGCGGGAACGGCTCTCGGCCAGGTTTCGGCATCTCCGGCGCGGTTCTCCTCTTTGGCTTCAGGATATATGGAGCGCGCAAGGACAATGGCGCAGGAGGGGAATTATGCAGGTGTGATCGACCAGCTTCGTCATCTTTCAACCGAGGGTGTGGCACTCACGGCAGAGCAGCAGGAGGAGAGTGTCTATCTTCTTGCTGATGCATATTATCAGCGAGGCGACAAGGAGTGTCTCGATCTTCTACGCAGTTTCATCCGTCAGTTCCCGGCTTCTACGCTTGCTACAGATGCCGGTCTGAAAATTGGTGACTACTATTTCTTTCATCATGATTGGGCTGAAGCTCTCGCCCAATATACAGAGATGGATCTGGATAGATTGAATCGTGATCAGTATCTTCTTTATTCCTATAGATTGGGATTGTGCCAGATCAAGACAGGTCATTTTGCCGAAGCAGGAATTACTTTGCAGGTTCTGAAAAATGTTCCTCAATATAAGAATGCCTATACCTTCTATTCCGCATATCTGGAATATATCAAGGGTGACTACGATAAGGCATATACCCTTTTCAATCAGGTCAAGGGTGGAGAACATGGTTTAGATGCAGCTTATTATATCGCTCAGATAGATTATACCCGTGGCAGATATGAAGAAGTTGCTACGAAGGGTGCGCAATTACTTTCCGGACTTCAGGCAGAGAATATGGAATTGGCGCCTGAGCTCAATCGCATAACCGGTCTGAGCCTCTTCAAACTCAATCAGATGTCTAAGGCACGTGGATACTTGACACGTTATGTGGATACTACTCCTGATAATCCCGCTGCTGATGCCGTCTATGCTTTGGGAGTCTGCGATTATGAGGATGGTGACTACACCCGTGCCGCAGAACGGTTATCAACACTGACCGAGGGGAATGATGCAATAGCGCAAAGTGCTTGGTTGTATCTCGGACAGTGCGACATGAAGAGTGGGAATGACGATGTCGCTGCCATGGCTTTTGAGAAAGCTGCCAGAATGGATTTTGACCGTAATGTATCGGAAATTGCACTATATAATTATGTGGCTGCACTGACGCGAGGAGGGAAGGTTCCTTTTTCATCTTCGGCCGACATGTTGGAAAGTTTTATTAAGCTTTATCCCAATTCAGAGTATACTCCCTTGGTTGAGGGTTATTTAGCTGCGGCATATTATAATGATCGCGATTATGCCAAAGCATTGCAAAATATTGAAAAGATCAAGCGCCCTTCCAAAGATGTGCTTTCCATCAAGCAGAAAGTGCTCTATCAGTTAGGTGTGGATTCTTTCACAAATGGCAGAGCGCAGGATGCCGTGAAATATCTGCAACGTTCACTTGAGTTGGCATCACATGACCGCACGTTGGCTGTCCAGACAAGATTGTGGCTTGGTGACGCTCTCTACTCCACAGGCGCATTTGCCAAGGCTGAGAGTAATTATGCAGCTTTTGTGCAAGAGGCTAAACCATCGGAGAACCGTACGTTGGCTCTCTATAACGAAGCGTATGCAATTTATCAGCAGGATAAGTATGCCAAGGGTGCCACCGCTTTTGAGAAAGCGTTAGCTGCTACTCCATCGCTGCCGGAAACGTTGAAAGCGGATGCGTATATCCGCTTGGGTGATTGCCTATATTATTCCGGAAATTACCAGAAAGCACAGACTGCCTATCAGAATGCTATCTCAATGGGTGTCGGAGAGGTGGATTATGCTGCCTATCGTCATGCAGTGATGAGAGGCTTGGCGGGTGATGTCAAGGGTAAGATAGTGGAGTTAGATGGTATCTCAAAGAACTATAAGGATTCTAAATGGGTTCCGAATGCACTGATGGAGATGGCGTTGACTTATGAGGCAATGGATCAGAATGGTAAGGCAGCAGAGACATTCAATTATCTTGCCACTTCATATCCTCAGTCTTCGCAGGCACGTAAAGCTAAGCTCAATCTCGCCTTAACATATATGAAAGCGGGTAACAAAGCGCAGGCGGCAGATATTTATAAGGATATTATCAAGACTTGGCCCTCAAGCGAGGAGGCTGATATGGCGAATACGGATTTGAAGAAATATTACGCTTCCACAGGAGCATTGAGTGAATATGCCGCCTTCCTGAAGAGTGTGCCGGGTGCTAAGCAGCTTGATGCCGACCAGATGGAGCAGTTGGCATTTGATGCAGCAGAGACCTCCTATGCGGAGAATCAGGATAATATAGCTTTGTTGCAAACCTATATCAAAGATTATCCCAATGGAAAATATCTTGCTCAGGCCTTGATGGATGTCGCTTATTCGCTTCAATCCAAAGGAAGGTATAACGATGCGGAAGAGATGTTGTCAAAGCTGATTGCAGAGAGACCTCACTCCGTTCAATATCCCGAGGCGTTGCTGATGAAGGCTGAGATATTAGAGAAGAATCTCCAGGGAAGAACGGATGATGCACTCGCGACCTATCTCCTTCTCGAGAAATCAGATAACCGGGATTTCATGGCAGATGCCTATGCCGGTGTGGCACGCACGGCAAATGATCCGGAAATGAAACTGCAATATGCCCGCAAAGCTCGTATGGCAGGTGGAGTATCGGCTGAGGTTGCCGATGAAATGCGCTTGGTTGAGGCAGAGGTGTTGCTTCAAGGTAGAGGAGAGAAGGAGGCTATAGAGATTCTTGAGAGTCTTGCATCCAATCCTTCTTCACTTTCAGGAGCCAAGGGAGCCGTGATGCTTGGCGAATACTATATCAATCGTAAGGAATACGGTAATGCTGAAAAGGAGATGCTGAAGTTTATCGAACTCGGCACACCGCATCAGTTCCAGCTTGCCAAAGGATTCATAATACTTGCAGATGCTTATAAAGGGGAGAACAAAACGTATCTCGCTAAGGAATATATGCAGAGTCTCAAGGAGAACTATCCCGGGAATGAGCCGGAAATCCTTAATGCAGTCAACTCCCGTTTGAAAAGTTATAAATAAGTGGATATAATGAAGAATTACAGATATATTTCGTTGGCTTTAGTTGCATTTTCCACACCAGCAGTGTTCGGTCAATTTAATCAGTCGATTAATGTGGAGGGAAAATATGTGCCTGAGATTATAAAGATTGACAGAATAAACACCTTCCCCAAGCTTGTGAGTCCCTCTGTTGAGACAAAGGCGCTGGAGTATGACGGGAAGAGCGTGCCCGCAGATTTTCGTGCCAACCTTCTGCCGATGCCTGCAACCGGTTGGCGCGACAGCAGAATTTACTCCCGCAACAGGGGATATATAGATCTCGGAGCAGGCTCATGGTTGAATTCGACATTGTCAGCCGGATACAGGTTTGTCGACAATGATGCCACCGTCTTCGGTGCTTGGTTGCAACATAATTCCACATCTCTATGGAAACCGAAAGTTGATGAAAACACAGGTGATGCGCAGCGTTTCCGTTATGATGAGACCCTCGGTGTTTATGCGAATCATGAATTCGACGGAGTCGGTATGCTCAGTGGCGCTGCCTCCTGGCATCTTGGCTGTTTCAATTATTATGGTTCAAGAGATATGAATCAGAATGCCGAAAGCGGAGAAAAATATAAATTCCCAACTCAGACACTAAATGATGTTGCATTGGCAGTTGGTTGGCAGTCCTCCTATAAGCCGGATGCTATCCGCTGGCATGCTCAGGCGGATTACCGTTACTTCGGATATAACAGATATTATTATCATCTTCCTAACCTGCCACTGATCTCGCAGCCTCCATATATTGTTCCGGTATCGGCCCCGGGTAAGTTGGATAGCGATAAAGCTCAGAAGGAGAATAATATCCGTATCAGTGGCGGTTTGACGTTTCCAACTTCCGAGTCCTCCTCAATCAATCTTGAATTAGAGGGTAGAGGTGTGTTGTATTCCGGCGAGAGTCCTCTGTTGGCTAAAGTAGGAAACTCAGGATATGTCACTTTCAGTCCTAACTACAGTTTCAGTCGCGACAACCTATTGGTGCAAGTTGGCGTGAATCTTGATTATGCTCATCTGGTAAACACCAAGGATGAAGGGGAGTCGAAGTTTTATGTTTCTCCTGATGTGAAGTTGGATCTCAACGTTAATCCGGTTAAATTCTATTTACATCTTTTAGGAGGAGTGACACCTCACACATTAGCGTCGAATTATGAATGGGACTATTATCAGTCACCGACCATTAATAATTCAATTCCTACCTATACACCCTTGGATGGTGAATTCGGAGCTAACTTCGGACCATTCTCCGGCTTCTCCGCCGGTTTGAGTCTTGCTTACAGGATCTCTAAAAATCAGTACTTAGGGGGATGGTATCAGACTTATATGAATTGCGGATATGGTTTAGTTCCCGGACTGCCCGCGGATAAAATTGTGGACGGAGCTACCAAAAATCTGCTTTACGACCTTGGTTGGGATGCCACACTCAATCTACACGGTTTTAGCTTGGGATTGAACATGAGTTACGATGCGGGTAGATATTTCAAGATTCACGGTGAGGGGAATTATCAACCTCAGAATGGTGAAAAGGGTTATTTCAATGGATATGACCGTCCGCGTTGGGTTGCTCTCTTAGAAGCGGAGACCAATCCGTGGAATACTCTGAAACTGAAACTTGCCTATGAATACCGCGGAGTGCGTCAGGCGTTTACCAATGCGATGCTTGTCGGTACACTGAATACTGTTACGACACCGGTTGCTATGCGTCTGCCGGATGTGACAAACCTGAATTTCGGAGCATCTTACGGTATTTCCGACAACTTCGATGTGTGGTTGCAGCTCGACAATATATTGAATACACGCAGGGTTCTTCTCCCATCATTGCCTGAACCGGGAATCTGCGCCTATATAGGATTCGGATTGAGATTCTAAGTAAGTATGGGTGATAAAGCGGAAAAGTAATCAACCTTTTCAAATAAAATTCCGTTTTTTATATTGAGACGTGTTTGAATCGCGTCCGGTAAAAAACAGTAATAAAGTATATGACACTGGAATATTTAAATGAAGATGATAGGGCATACGGGCTTGCAGGGATGGCGGTATCTCTTGCGGCTTTGGATGCTGTGGACAATGTCGTTGGTGTTTCACTTGATGCCGATGGACCGATGGTGACATTCTCCAACGGATTCTATTTTTTGCAGACTCCCACCTATTCGGCACGAGCCTCGTGGAATCATCTGCTCAATACGCTCTATATCACCTCAGCAATGGTGATGTCTAACGTTATGGCTCGCTCTATTGTGAGGATGCATGAAGATGTGCCCCAGGAACTGATAGATAGAATACATGAGGAGGTTGCTGCGGAGGCTCGTGAAGCGTGTGCTCTCGATGATGACGAGATAGATGCTCTGTTTGATAAGACCAGGGTATATATGGGAAGAATCTTCCGCAATCCCCGTCTGCATCCCGCTATAGATCAATTCGCGCGTACATTGTCACGTAAACGCACATTGTCGGGCAATGAACTGATTGATGAATTGCGTGCTTTATCAATTTTATGATAGGTTACTATGACACTGAATGATGCACAGGTCGCGGTTGATAACTGGATCGCGACGGTAGGAAAGGGGTATTTCTCCGAGCTCACCAACATGGCTCTGCTTACGGAAGAGGTTGGGGAACTTGCCCGGGTAATTTCACGTACCTATGGAGATCAGAAGGCAAAACCGGGGGAGTTTACCGATCCTAAAGCTGCTCTGAGTGAAGAATTGGCGGATATACTTTGGGTTACAATCTGTCTGGCTAATCAGACCGGAATAAATCTGACAGAGGCTTTGAATCAGAGTTTCGAGAAGAAGAGTAGGAGAGATAGGTACAGGTTTGATGGAACTGAAAATAATATCTCTTCACGGTAACAGAAATTGAAAAGGGGAATAAAATTTGGAAGAATAGGAAAAAAAGATTAATTTTGCATTGACTTCGAGACGAACTCCAAGAATATAATTGCTTTCTTGATTCAGAGGGGTCTGAAGTAATTAGGATTGTCTTATGGTGTAATGGTAGCACTGCAGTTTTTGGTTCTGCCTGTCCA
>CAZEJY010000011.1:0-40100 GCA_964512705.1 uncultured Sangeribacter sp.
TAAGCCAGCAGATTTACAGTCTGCCCCATTTGGCCACTCTGGTATTCGCCCTTTTGCGGATGCAAATTTAAGAAATTAATTTCATTCCGCAAAATTATTTTTCCGGATGGGACTAAAGGGAGTGATGGGTCTAATAGGACGAATGGGTCTAATGAGACCAATAAGACTAATGGGACTAATAGGATAATCATAAATTTTTTAGGTCTATTCTTCCCATTAGACCTATTAGACCCATTAGTCTTACTTTTAAATTGAGAGGCGACGCAGAGTGGACATCAATTCCTGATTGATCGGTTTGTCGTTTTTGATTGCTTTGGTGAAAGGTACGTAGGTGATCTCATCGTTCTTGATACCGATCATCACATTGCGCTGGTCATCCTGAAGAGCGTCGATTGCCGCTGCTCCCATGCGGGAAGCAAGGATTCGGTCGTGGGCAGTCGGAGAACCACCTCTCTGCAAGTGACCTAAGATTGACACACGAACATCATACTCCGGATACTCCTCTTTTACACGCTGTGCCAATCCCATAGCACCACCGGTGCTTGGTGATTCGGCTACCAACACGATAGAGGAATTCTTGGACTTGCGGAAGCCATTCTTGATCAATTCTGAAAGCTGATCATATTGAGTAGAGATTTCCGGAATGATCGCTGCCTCAGCTCCTGCTGCAATTGCACCATTAAGTGCAAGGAATCCGGCATCGCGTCCCATTACCTCAATAAAAAAGAGGCGTTCATGGGATGTTGCAGTATCACGAATCTTGTCCACGCACTCCATGATGGTATTCAAGGCAGTGTCATAGCCGATTGTAGTATCCGTACCATAGAGGTCGTTATCGATTGTGCCCGGGAGACCGACAATAGGTACTGAGAATTCATTACCGAATATTCTGGCACCGGTCAAAGAGCCGTCACCACCGATGACCACTAACGAATCTATGCCTCGGCGTTTCATTACATCATAGGCACACTGGCGCCCCTCGGGAGTCTGGAACTCCTTGCAACGGGCTGTCTTTAGAATAGTTCCTCCGCGCTGGATAATATTTGATACATTCTGGGTGCTGAACTCTTCTATTTCATCAGTGATCAATCCCTTGTAGCCGCGATAGATACCAAACACTTTGTAGCCGGCAAAGATACCGGCGCGTGTCACGGCGCGAATGGCAGCGTTCATACCCGGAGCGTCACCTCCTGAAGTCAGTATACCTAAAGATTTAATCTCGCTCATTATTTCTATAATTTATGGGTTATTAGCTAATATTTCAAAATTAATAAAAAAGAGTCTTTTTATAATAACAATTTTAATCCCCAAATGTATATATGTATATGTACAAATTGTGCAATAGAAAGTGACTATTCCCCAAATTTTGTTAAATTTGCATTATGCATAAGAGTGTTGTCAACGAAGATACCGGAGAATCATGTATAAAGGGACCGACCGGGGTGGCTGTGGGTACGTTTGATGGCGTACATTTAGGTCACCGGTTGGTTGTAGACACCTTGATCACACTCTGTATGGATAGAGGTTTAACTCCTGTTGTTATAACATTCCACCCACACCCTTTAGCGGTTATCCGACCTGAACGTGCTCCCGGAATGCTTTCCGACAAAGAGGATAGAATTGAGCAGTTGGAGAGGTTGGGTGTAAAGGTGATTATGCTTAATTTCACTTCTGGGCTCCGTTCCCTTGACGTGGATCATTGGTTAAAAACGCTGCGGGAGGATTATGATGCCCGGCTCGTAGTTGTGGGTTATGACAACACGTTTGGGTGCGATGGTAGAGAAAAATCATTTGCCGATTATAGAAAAATTGGCGAAAAATATGGATTGGAAGTTGTGCAGGCTCCGGTAGTGGACAACATCAGCTCGACCAAAATCAGGGCTGCTGTTTCAGACGGAGATATAGAGAGGGCTAATAACATGTTAGGTCATTCATTCTCTATAAAGGGTGTGGTAAACCATGGGCGTGAGATCGGACGTAAATTAGGTTTCCCAACAGCGAATCTGAATATAAATCCCTCTCAATTATTGCCTGCTCCCGGAGTTTATTCAGCCAATGCCATCACGGAGAATGGTGAGAATTACAGGGCAGTGGTCAATATAGGAAAGGCTCCGACATTTTCCGATTCATTACCGATGACTGTTGAAGCCCATTTGTTAGGATACAGAGGGGAACTCTATGGAGAAAGCCTCAGACTTGACTTTATCCGGCGTATGCGCAGTGAAAAGAAATTTCCCGACATAGAGGCGTTGAAAACAGCCATAGGGAAAGACATAGAGGATGCGTTGACAGATTAAACTTGAAAACTTACATATAACCATGGAAATAATTAATTTAGCGGATACTCCCAGTTTGGCAAGTAAATATATGATGGAGTTGCGCGATGTGACAGTGCAGAAAGACCCTCTCCGTTTCCGGACTAACCTGGACCGTTTAGGGGAGATAATGGCATACGAAATTTCAAAGAGATTGGAGTATGAGAAGGTTGATACAAAGACGCCATTAGGTATCGCACTATGTGATGATATAAAAGATAAGGTGGTGTTAGCCACTATCCTGCGTGCGGGATTGCCATTTCATCATGGTTTCCTGTCGTTTTTTGACAAGGCAGAGAATGCGTTCGTGAGTGCCTACAGAAAATATAAAGAGAAAGGAGACTCCTTCGATGTATTGATTGAATATCTTGCTTCGCCATCGATTGAGGGGAAGACACTGATTTTGGTAGACCCGATGTTGGCAACCGGAAGTTCAATGGAATTAGCTTATAAAGCGCTCCTCTCAAAGGGGAACCCGGCAAAAATACATGTAGCATCCGTTATTGCGTCGCGTAAGAGCGTGGAGTATGTGAAAAACACCTTCCCGGATGATATCACCACTGTGTGGTGCGCGGCGATTGATGAGGAGGTTAATGCTCACAGCTATATAGTTCCCGGATTAGGTGATGCCGGAGATCTTGCCTACGGTACAAAGGATTAAATCCTTCCCAACCGTCGCAAGAACTGCAGGAAATTTCAGACACTATGGAGACATAAACTCTCAAAACCACCCAAACATACATTATGAAGCTTGAAAGAATAGAAATACTGAATTTTAAGAATATAGAGGAAGCCCGGTTGGAGCTTTCCTCAGGTGTTAACTGTCTTTTGGGCCGAAATGGAATGGGGAAGAGTAATCTCCTTGAGGCGATTCATTTCCTGTGTATGAGCCGTCCATTGAGATCTGTACCCGAAAGTGCATTGATTCGTCACGGTGAGGAGGCACTCATAGTGAAGGGAGACTACAAGATGGATACCGGTACTGAAGAAAATGTGAGTTGTGGGATCGTGAAAGGTAAGGGAAAGACCTTGAAGCGTAACGGTAAAGAATACTCACGTATTTCGGAACATATCGGGCGGTTTCCCGTGGTATCGGTGATACCGGCTGACAGTGAATTGGTCAGCGGGGCGGCTGAGTTGCGCAGACATCTTGCCGACACCGTGATCTCGCAGGCAGATGGTGCGTATCTGGCACAATTGATAAGGTATAATAAACTTTTGGAATCGCGTAACCGGATGCTTCGTGCCGGAGTGACCGACAAATTGCTCTATGAGTCCGTGGAAGCCGGAATGACGGAGGTCTCAGAGGCGATCCACTCCGCAAGAGAAAGCTGGATTCAAGAAATAGTGCCCTCCTTTAACGAGTACTATTCAGCCATATCGGGAGATGCAGAGCGTGTTTCACTTAAATACAAGAGTGCACTCACGGGACGCTCTCTTACAGAGATCTTGGATGAAAACAGAAGAAAGGATCAGGTACTCGGTTACACATCGCAAGGAATACATCGCGATGATCTTTCAACCGGCCTGGGAGACTATAGCATGCGCAGGTTGGGAAGTCAGGGGCAGGTGAAATCCTTCACGATAGCTTTGAAACTTGCTATATTCGACTTTCTTAAAAACAGAAGCGGTATAACTCCCATCCTCCTGTTAGATGATATATTTGACAAACTCGACTCCGAGCGTGTCGGAAGAATCATGAATCTTGTGAGCTCAAAAGATAACTTCGGTCAGATATTTATTTCAGACACCAACAGGGAGCATCTCGATGAGACAATTGCTTCCCTGCAGGGAGAGAGTAAGCTCTTCAATGTGGAGCACGGAGAATTCCGGGAGTTGTAGAATTTGGTAAAGATTCAGATATGCAGAAAATCTACGCACAGAGTGTTGGCGATGTGTTGCGTCAGACTATTCAGGAATGCAACCTTGCTGCAAAACTTGATGAGCAGAAAGCGATTCAGCTTTGGATAGAATTGATGGGTGAGGGGATGGCCTCGCTCTGTGGGCGGCCCTTTGTGCGCGCCGGCGTAATGCATATATCCGTCAGGGCAGCTGCCTTGCGGCAGGAATTGACCATGAACCGGACCAGTATGATCAATCTGATAAACGAACACTTGGGTAAAAGCGTTATAAAAGAGATAAGGTTTATCGGATAGAAATTCAGAGGATAACCCAAATTAGAATATAACCCGAATAGATAATATAGAAATAAAAGATAAGAGAATTAAATGAATCCGCATAATTTACCCTCCTTGTCGGAGTTCAAGCACCATACCGACATACAGATTCGCTTTAGCGATGTAGATGTGTTGGGGCATGTCAACAACACCGTTTATCTGAGTTTTTATGACACCGGTAAAGCATGGTTCTTCAGTGAAATCCATGAGCGCCTGATTGAATGGCGTAAAGTTGAGACAGTCATAGCCAATGTGGATTGTTGTTTTATCTCACCGATTTTCTTTGGTGAAGAGGTAGAGGTCTATACCCGTTGCGAATCCATATCGGAGAAAAGCTTCAAGCTTCTTCAGGTAATTGCTCTGAAGGGTTCACAGGAGATTAAGTCAGCATGTGAGACTGTGATGGTTTGCTATGACCCGATGGCTCAGCATTCAATTGAGATGCCTGATCACTGGAGGACAGCGCTGGAGAAATCCATGAAATAATAATTATTAAGGTTTTGAAAAGGTAGAGGATATGAAAATTGATGTAGAAAAAGAGATGCGCTCCATACTCGAGAGGGAGGCGGATGCCGTGCGTAACATTCCGGTTTCGGAAGCGTATGCCAAAGCTGTCTCGCTGATTGTTGAGCATGTCAATAAACGAGGCGGAAAACTGATAACCTCCGGTATGGGAAAGGCAGGGCAGATAGCCATGAACATAGCGACAACATTCTCTTCTACCGGCACTCCGGCAGCATTTCTGCATCCTTCAGAAGCGCAGCATGGTGACTTGGGAATAATACAGAAGAATGACCTCATGCTCGTGATCAGTAACTCAGGGAAGACCCGTGAGATTATTGAACTTGTGCAGCTTGCGAGAATTCTGAATCCGGAAATACCGGTTATAGTAATTACCGGAGATGCGGATTCCCTGCTTGCCCGGAATTCCGATGTTGCACTTTGGACCGGAGGTGCACCAGAGGTTTGTCCACTTGGACTGACTCCAACCACGTCCACCACTACGATGACCGTGATAGGAGACGTGTTAGTGGTAGCGACAATGAAAGAGATAGGCTTCACAAAAGAGGAGTATGCCAAGCGACACCATGGAGGTTATCTGGGTCACAAGTCCGGTGCCAAAGCCTTATAATGGCGAGGTAAATTATTATCTCGCAAACAATTAAAATAAAAACGGTTTAACCAATATTACTATGAAATTTATTGAAATACCTGTAGAATTAAAGCACTTTGATTCTAACAAAAAGGATAGGGAGATTGCGGAAGGTGTGATCAACTTGAGAAAGACGGCTTATGAGCTCTCTCAGGAGAATCGTAATCTCGATGCTCTTGAGCGCACAGTCGAATCAATGACTATGCTCAAAGGATTCTCAAGCTATGAAAGCACAGAATTCCGTGCATTGTTGGCGGCTTTGCTCTTCGATCTCTCGGAGATATATTTTGATCTGAAAGATTACAAGCAGTGTGAGAAGGAACTCGAGGTTCTCTTCCGAGTACTGGAGAACATAATCAAGGCAGATAGTGATCGATTCGGAAAATATCATATCATGGCGATGGAACTTTCCACCCGAATACTTCGTTCGCGAAAGAAAGCTCTCGAGATGTTGGCAAAACAGCAGTTGGCGGCGGGTGCCCTTTACGATAAAGTGAATGCAGGGGTTGTTGCTGCAACTGATAAACTTGTTGATACCCTCAGAAACATAGGTGATCTGTTAGGAGCGTCGGGTGACAACAAAGCCGCACTCAAATTCTATTCAGAGGCAATCAAGCTATCTAAAAAGAAGAATGGAAAGGTGACAGTCAAAGAGATCAAGCTCACGGTAGAGATGGCTAAGATCATGGTGCGAATCCGTTCGATGCGTCCGCGTGCACTTCGATTGTTGGAAGCTGTGCTTCCGCAGGCAATCTCGCTTGAAGCCATTGAGTTGGAGGAGGATATCTTGGCGCTTATGGAGATGATCAATTCCCGTCAGAATCAGGATCCCGCGTGGAAACTTTTTTTACTCAAACTAAAACGAAAATAAGCCGATGTCTACAATATTGAATACGAATGGGGATAAGCTTGAGGTGCCAAAGATAGAGGATCTTAAGAAATTCAAGTGTGCGATTTTCACAGCTAAGTGGAATCCTGAGGTGACACATGCTTTGCGCGACGGAGCCTTGGATGTATTGCGTCAGGCAGGGGTACAGAAAGAATCTATTTTCTCCGAAGATGTTCCCGGCACTGTTGAATTGGCGAATGCCGCCGGTATGGCTCTGAAATCTATGCCTGATCTCTCGGCAGTGATAATAATAGGATGTGTGATCCGTGGTGATACTCCACACTTCGATTATGTCTGTGATATTGTAGCTCAGGCTACAGCACGCCTAAATGCCAAGGGAGTTACACCGGTGATATTCGGAGTATTGACTGTGGATAATCAGCAACAGGCACTTGATCGCGCAGGAGGAGTGTTGGGTAACAAAGGAGCAGAAGCTGCTGTCGCCGCCATTGAGATGGCAAATCTGCATTCACATGCAGCAGGTTTGCGATTTGCACCGTTCAGAGATTAGGAATGCACAATTCACAATTCACAATGCATAATGAGGAATTGGGTGAGAGTCGCAGAGCGACGATATTGTAGTTAACCGCGTACGACTGAGCGGAGCGAAGGAGTGCGGGGTAGTGTAACACCCTAAGTCAGAGTGCCGGAGGCACGATGTTGTCACCCAACTCCATTGGAAACTTATTCACAACATCGTCGCTCCGCGACTCATTATTGTTCTTGATCCGATCCGGGCACTCCCGATGGTCGTACCCGGTTAACTACAACCACATGTCTCCGGCATTTTTTTTCAATTCACAATTAGGGGTTGGGTAATGCACAATGCTCGATGCACAATGGATAATGCACGATGCACAATTCACAATTCCTAAAACCTAAAAGCTGTTATAAAATATGCAAAAAATATAACATCTTGTTTGGATGTTAATGAAATTTAATTAACTTTGCAAAGATTTATTGTGAAATAAAATCTTTGCATTTGTTTTTTTATAATTATAACTAACTTAATCGCTTGCAAATGAAAACGATTTCTTTTAAGGCTATTGGCTTCATTGTCAGCTTGTTATGTGTAATTGGGGGGGTAGTGCTGCATATCAGCAACAGGCCCGCCACCAAGCATCCGCACGTGCAGCTGAGAGTGTGACTGTAGAAAACGGACAGTCGGCAAGAGTGTCCAATGCGAAGCTGATTCAGGAAGACTTTGGAGAATTCAGTGTTATTTCTCCTACTTCTCAGTCAGCAAGTTCATCAACCTATGCTCCTGTAGAGTTCGCTCCCGCAACAGAAGGGGAGACTCCTACATTGATCTACGCTTATGCCGAGATGGGAGAGTATTGTCCCGATGGAGCTGCTTGTATTATGTCATTCCAGTCAGATGGTGGTAACGGTTCATTTGTTGCCGTTCTTGATGAGAATCTGTTCTGGATTGACAGTGCTGTATTTGCAGATGGTAAATATTATATTTGCCAGACTCTCATGGGTAACTGGGGCTTCCTTTTCGATGCTAATACCTGGCAGCCGATCACTAAGAATATGTCAATAGATGCAGATTGTGTATCAAAATCATTGGCATGGGATTCGAAGAACAATGTGGTATATGGTTGTTTCAATTCAAAAACCAAAAACAAATACGATTTAGCCACATTCGATCTCACAACACAGAAGCGTGTAAAGACTATCGCTTCAAATACCAAAACTTATGAAGAGTTGGCATGTGATGATCAGGGTAATCTCTATGGTTTTGTAAAGGAAACAGTTAGCGGCAAGAACCAATTCGTTTGTTATAAAATTAACACCGAAACCGGTGAACCTACTAAAGTCGGAAATACCGGAGTTACACCATTCACCTTTACATCAGCTTTCTATGATACAAAGAATAAGCGCATGTATCTTGTTTCCGGTTCTACCGACTGCGGTGTTTATTCAATGAATCTCGAGACTGGTGAAGCAACACTTGTAAGAAAGACTCCCGGTAAGTCAGCAATCCGTGGTGCGTTTGCAGCTGAAGTTGCAGTAGCAGATGATGCACCTAATATGGTTACTGATCTCACTCCAGTGTTTGAAGGTGGTTCACTTACCGGTAAGCTCAACTTCACACTCCCTGTAAGAACTTATAACGGAAGCACAAGTGATGCTCCTCTCGGTTATAAGGTGGCAATCAATGGTAAGGAGGTGACCAACGTTGCTCCATCTGCTGACTTGAAATGGGGAGATAGCATTTCTGCACCGGTTGAGGTTAAGGAATTGGGTAAATACACCTTCTCTGTATCCGCTCAGATTGCAGGAAATGTTGGTGCTCCTGAGAATGCAACTTGCTGGGTAGGTAATGACTATCCGGATGCTCCTAAAAAGGTATCTTTGATTTATGAGCAGCCTAACCTCTATCTCTCTTGGGATTCAGTGAAGACTTCTAAGAATGATGGTTACATCAATGTTGACAAGATTACCTACAAGGTATTTGATAATACCGGTAAGGAGGTATCTGACTTCCTGACTACAACTAAATGGAGTACTAAGGTAGATAAGCTCGAGGATGGAACAAAATATGATGTAGTGGCTTATCACGAGGGACTCGCATCCAATGCTTCAAGTTCAAATACAATGGGTATCCTTAAGCCGCCATTCCGCGAGCGTTTCAGCAACGGCGGTAACCATTCAGACTGGTTCGTAGTTGATGGCAATGGTGATAAATACACATGGTGGTTTGATGATTCACACTTAACCGGTGGCGCTTATGTGAGAACAAACAAGAATGCACCGAAAGATGATTACCTGATTACTCCTCCGTTGGCTCTTGAGGGAGGAAAATATTACAATCTCTTTATCACTGCTGATACAGAGGGTATGACTGAATCATTAGAGATTCTGATGGGTTCATCTCCGACAGTTGAAGGTTTGACTACTAAACTTCTTGATCCTGTTACATTCCGCACTACAGCTACCAGCAAAGACATACAGTGTTCAGTTAAGGCAGAGCAGGATGGTGTTTATTATATCGCTATTCATGCTACCACACCTGCAGCAGGCTGGGGTAACCTCTACATCTATGATTTCGATTTGAGTGAGGCTTTGAATCCTGAAGCACCGGGTTATGCGACAATGTCTATTACGGATGATCCTGACCGTAAACTTTTGGCTACTCTCAAGATAAACGGTCCTGAGAAAACCGTAGGCGGTGATGCTTTGAAAGCCATTACCAAGTATGAGGTTTATCGCGATGAGAAACTTGTGAAGACTATTGATAAACCGGGTGTTGGTGCAACCATAAATTATACCGATGAGGTGCCGTTCTGTGGTAACTACAAGTACTCAGTTGTTTCTTACAACGAGAATGGTAAAGGCCGCGAGATGCGCGATTGGGTATATGTCGGTGTAGGCAAACCAAGCAAGATCGCTTCAATCTCCGTAATTGAGCAGACAGGAGATGACGGAATCGTTGATGTAAGCTGGACCGCTCCGACAATTGACGTGAATGGCCGCTCAATCCCGACAGACTCTGTCTACTATGATGTCGTTATGGATGGTAAGTGGAGAATTACCAAAGGTTCAAGCAAGACCAGTGTGACGGTTAAACTTCAGAATGAGGATTACAAACCACAGCAGTTTAAGTACTTCTACGTAGATCCTTATTCTTCGGCAGGTAATGACCGCGAGAGCAGAATCTATTCTGAGATGGTTCCGGTAGGTGCTCCTTATGCTCTTCCATTTGTGGAGTCAGTTCCTAAGGGTGGCGTTCAGCGTAACTGGGCACTCAGTGGAGCTTACAACAAGTGGCAGCCATACAACAGTGTAGGTACTCCTCAATGTTATCCGCAGGATGATGACGGTGGTCTCTGGGGATGGATTCCTTATGGTCCGGGTGATAATGCACTTCTTATGTCCGGTAAGGTTCTTATTACCGGTGATAATCCAACTGCTTCCTTCTACTATCGTGCAATCTCTGATTCCAAGAATGAGATCCATCTTGTTTACCGCGAACTTGGAGAAACCCAGTGGAAGACTCTCCACAAGTTGCTTCTGAATGAAACCGGTAAAGATGATTGGGTAAGAGAGTTCGTTTCTCTGAATGAAATCAAGGGTAAGAAAGTACAGCTTGGCTTCGGTGGTGTTGCTGAAGATAACCGTTATATCATCTGTATCGATAACATCTACATTGGCGAGATCGTGACTTACGATGCAGGTATCGCTGATTCTGATGCTCCTACAAAAGCTAAACCGGGTGAGAAAGTTGCTGTTCGTGCTGTTGTTGAGAACAAAGGCTTCAAGGATATCGACGATGCAGTCATCACACTTATGAGAGATGACAAGCCTGTCGCTAAGATTGAGAAATACCTGCTTCCTGTTGGTGCACGTAATGAAGTAGAACTTGTGGACACAACTGTAAGCCTCTTCTCACCGGCTTCAATGAATTACTACATCCAGGTTCAATCTTCTAAAGATCAGGTTGCTACTAACAACGTGACTCCGACCTATCGTGTAGATCTTATTCTTCCGAAGACTCCGGTTATCAATGACCTTGCAGCAGCTGACAAACCGGCAGGTGTGACTTTGACATGGACTAAACCGAATATTGCAGGTGGAAATCCGGATAACTTCGTAACTGAGGACTTTGAGGATTATAAGACATGGGATATCGACCGTGCTGGAGACTGGACATTCTACGACGTAGACAAGAAGGGTACAGTAGGTATCGGTGGTGTAAGTATTCCTAACCTCCACAAGCCGATGGCTTATATGATCTTTGATAACTCAAAACTCAACTATACATATAAGTCTCACGCTTATGGTACTAAATACCTTGCTTCATTCTGCTCAAGCGCAGATAAAGATGGAGTGATCAGCAATGACAACTGGTTGGTTTCTCCGAAGCTTAGTGGTGTTGCACAGACAGTGTCATTCTGGGCCAAGACCTATAATGACTTCTACGGTGAGGAGGAATTCGAATGCCTTTACTCAACAACCGACGATAAGGTTGAGTCCTTCAAGAAGATTGGCGGTGCAAACGTTCCGATGAATGAGGAACTCACTGAGACAGGTCAGCCTTGGACAGGCTACTCTTACGATCTTCCACAGGGAACACGCTACTTCGCAATTCGTCACGTATCTAAAGATGGCTTCATCTTCATGCTCGACGATATTACTTACAATGCCGGTGGTGGTGATATCAAACTTCTCGGTTATAACGTTTATCGCGATGGCGTGAAGATCAATACCTCATTGGTTGCTGAGCCTACATACGTAGATGCAACAGCTGAGAAGGGTACTCACAAATATCATGTGACATCCGTATACGATCTTGGTGAGTCTGATTTGTCAAATGCGGCAAGCGTAGCGGCATCCTCCGTTGATGAGATCACTGCAGGTGTTGAGATCCGCACAGGTAAGCTCACTATCGTGATCAATGGCGCTGAAGGCTGCAACGTAGTAGTTACTGCTGCTGACGGTAAAGTTATCGAGAGCACTACCGCAGATGGAACTCTGACCGTTGGAGTTCCGGTAGCAGGTGTATACGTAGTGATGGTTGACAACAAGCCTTACAAGGTAATTGTTAGATAAGTATAAGCATTGTAAATTAAAAAAATTAGCCGTGTCAAATTTTGACACGGCTAATTTAATTTTATGTGGATCAGTAAGTAATCCTCTAAGTTGGAATCTGATCGTTTAGGATTTTACTCAGCTATATTGGTGGTATCTGCGCTGGCGCTATCTACCGTTTCACCGCTTGAATTATTATGGGAATTAGCCGTGTCACTAACGGAGAGTACCAATTCACTGCCGTATTCAAAGAAGCTGTTAACATATACCTCTAAAGAACCTTTCTTCATAACTGTTACATCGCCAACAGACTCCTCAGATGCCGGAACCTCTTTATATCCTTTCTCTTTAAGAGCGGCAATTGCAGCCTTCGTAGCTCCTTCAAGGAATTCCCGGCTGCTGGTTGCACGAATAGAGAAAGATTCTATATTTACGCCTTCATTGAATTTATATCCGCTTATAACCTGACGGGTATATGTTGAGAACCAATAAGTCTCAGTTTTGGTAGTGTAGATCGGAGAGGCAATCCCTTTGTTAGTCATACCAATAATAGAGAGATCCCATTTGTAACCCTTAGGAATATCGGTGAAAGGATATTCATATTTATCTGAATAATCTTTAGCTTGCGCTCCTTTAGGAAGGAGATCAGAAATAGGGGTGTTGAACTTCACACCATTTACACCGTCAGCATCGATAAAAGAAACAAGCTGACGACCAATCTCTTCAGGATTGAAATAATCTGAATACACGGAAGCTTTCCCATTAATATTAATATTGTAGAAACTTTCTTGTGTAATCGCCTTTCCAGAGTAATCATAGAGGTCTATGCGATGTTTCTTTTCTGCTCCGATCATTTCAAACTTACCGCTGA
Organism: uncultured Sangeribacter sp.; assembly: GCA_964512705.1. Lineage (GTDB taxonomy): Bacteria > Bacteroidota > Bacteroidia > Bacteroidales > Muribaculaceae > Lepagella. The sequence goes on from CAZEJY010000011.1 coordinate 12,944, forward strand.
AGCCAAATGTGCTTAAAGGAAGAATAAACTCAAAGTCGTCAAGAACGGTTTCTTTTTCACCCTCTTTATTAAGAATGAACCATTGGCTATCATCGTTTTTAACGACGAATTTTCCATCCGGCATAGGGGAAACAACCTTATACTTCGGACGAATCACTATTTCTCCATCCGTATTCATTATTCCGGTATTCCCCTCCTCGGTTTCAAAACCGAAAATTTTACCATCGAAGTGGCTATCGAATTTAGCAATCTTCGCGGGCAGTTTTGTAAACTCTCCGGATTTGTTAATGTAGCCGGGAATATCATCATCCGATTTCAAGACCAGACACTTACCCTTGACAAATGCAGATGCAACCTCAATCTTATCTTTGAATTTAACTATTTCCTTACCCTTTCCATCAAGTAAATAGTAGTTCGCAGGTTTGATACCCAAGCTGTCCGGGTCGCCATATTGCAAAGCGATGTAACGATCTTCGCCCAGATAGTTTATAGAGCTATATTTAGGAGCTATTATAACCTCTCCCGAAGTATTCATAATACCAGAATAATCGTTAGAAAGGACGAAACGGAACTTCCCTTCGTACACTCTGCTGTCGATACGAATGATTTCATTCCCATTCACCGGATTGAGCACACATTTCTCTTTACCTGATTTGTCCACCAATTTGATGCGCTCGTTTTTGCGTACGACGGGGATTACGCCATCGCTCATGACGCCGGCATCTACCAATTCCTCAAGACCGGGAATAAGTGTCGGTTTCTTTGCAGTGGCTTCATAAACGGAGATACCTCCATCTTCCTCAACAGTAAATATTCCATTTATTACGGGAGAGGGTGTGTTTTTGAACTCATCCTCATACAACATCGTGCCGTCAGGAGCTACAAAACCCCATTTGGCATCCTCTCGTGCTTGCACAGGAAGATAATCCAGAATAAGTTTCTCGCCATCACCTGATCCGCAAGATACCATTGTGCATGCCAAAATGGCAAATGCATAAGTTGATTTTTTCATAATCTATGGATTTTAATGGAAGTCTGGAGCGCCCCAATAATAAGTATATCCATCAAGTTCCTCCGGATTTGATGAACCGACCATAGTAATTCCGGAAGATGTGTACTGCCACATAGTATTCATTGACTGATGATCCCAGGTAACGTAAATATTGTTTCCGGAAACGGTATATTTACCGGAATAAGAGCGTTTGCCACTCATTTTCTTGCCATCTTCAGTCCATGCCATGATCTTGAATGTTAGATCGTTTGGATTCATGTCAATAACCCAATAATAAGAAGGGTCTGCATTGACATGCGCAGAGTAGTACTCATGATTAGAATCTGATCCGGGCTCATCTTTCTCGCAGGAAGTCAGGCCGGTAAAGAGAAGAATTGATAAAAGCAACACAGCGAATTTAGTTAGCTGTTTCATAAGATAGGATGTTTTTTGCACCGATCAACCCCTTATACCGGTATTAATAAATGAGAAAAGCGTAGGAGTTCTTATCTATTGCCATCTCTCCTTTCTGAGGCTTCTCGCATTGCCTTTTACCGAAAAGATGGCAACACAAGAAGCCCACGCTTTGATATGCATGTCAGATTACCGAACGTTTCATTGAAACATCCGGTATTCATGTATACACATACAAACGGGCATCTATCGTTGCATCATCCTTGACGGTAAATAGAAATTTTGCGAGAATCTCAGAAAGTCAAGAATCGCGTGGATAAACGCTCTTAAAATACTAATTGCCTTTGTTATGGCACATTGCAAAACTATTTTACCTCACTCTTGAGGGAGTCTTGCAAAGAACTTATTTAAACCTTAAGCATTCGGTTAAAAGTCTAAATAAGTTCAATTACAAAAATATCACTAAATAGTGGTATTTACAAATTTTTTTAGTGGCAACCGCCGCAGCCGGAACCACATCCTCCGTCGGCGCTATCACCGCAGCCTCCTCCACAGCCGCCGCAACCACCGCATCCGGAAGTGGGGTGAAGCTCATCTTCAGTTGCAGGGCGAACGCTGTCGATAATACCTGAATAAGTGACAGCAAGACCAGCGAAGGGATGGTTGAAGTCCATCTTCACCTTATCCTTGATTTCGATAACTTTACCTTCGACGCGGTAGCCTTCGGCTGTCATCATTGGGAGAACGGCATCTATTTTTACCTTTTCATCAAGTTTGCCATCGTGCATGAAGATATCTTTGTCAAGTTCGACGATATTTTCATCATAGCGTGGACCGAAAGCAGCTTCAGCGGGGAGGGTAACCTCAAACTTATCACCTGCTTTCAGACCATCGATTGCTGCAATCAGACCGGGAACCACATTCTCCGAAACTCCGTAAACCATTGCATCCGGTTCATCTTTAGGAGTTTCGAAAAGTAATTTGCCTGAATTAGCATCAGTCAATTTATAGGAATATTCCACGAACATCCCTTTTTCAACTTTATATTCTTCCATAGTGTCAAATTTTATTCATATACATAGATAACAAATATCATTCCGGATGTTTCAAATCATATTGTTCCTGAGGCACAATAATGTTGAAATAGAATCCGGGTTGAAGTTTGTCGCGCCGAGTTTTATTGGTGGCGTCCGGCATCACGGTGAGGTAATCATATCCCGGTTCGATAAATTGAGCATCGGTGGCTTCATATCCTAATAATTGCACCATGTCATATTCATGCATAGGGGAGATCACGTACCATGCGTTCTCAACGCTCTCGCCAGTGCCGGTGGATTTTATTGCCCCGAGAAGATGTTCTAAACGATATTCCCAGATTTTAGCACTCATATCCTTACGTTTCTCCTTGAGGACGTGCACAAGAAAAGACATCTGGCGCAAATCGAAAGGGTTGTCTGCAAGAGCCAACTCTGCATATTTGCGGATGGTGTCGATCTCCTCCTTAGTGTGTGAAGTCTTGGCGCGGAGATTATCCGTTACGCTTGTGTAAGGAGAAACGCGGTATGGATCGAAATCCTCCTGAAACATGTATCCGAGATAGAAACGGCGATATTCATCATTGGTCATCACTGTATCCGAACTCTCATATTTCTTTTTCAGTTTCGGGAAATAATAAGGACTGGATGGATCAAGAGTTTCCTGTTTAATCTTCTCCAGATCAGGTTTCTCGATCACCACCTTTCGCTTATTCTGAATGGCAGCTGCCTTAGCTGCTTCCGACTCCTTGGCGGAAGGTGGACGTTTGGTTTGGGCACCAACATTGGCGCATATTCCAATCATGGCAATCGTTACGATTGGAATCAATTGTTTTATATATCGGTTTAAAAGAGTCATTTTGGGTTTTGGTAAAAAATACTCATTGCAAAAGTAACAAAAATAAGTTGGAAAACCGCATCCGGGGAGCCCATCGAAAATGAAAGGTGGTTCAATTTAACAGCTTTTAAGAATCAGAAGTGGTAAAAATCAAACTAAGATTCGTAATTGAGGGGAATTTTTAGTATTTTTGCAAAACAAATGCACTTAAAAAATGGGTAAAATCATAGCAATAGCAAACCAGAAGGGAGGAGTGGGGAAAACCACTACAGCCTTTAATCTTGGTGCGTGTTTAGCATTGGCAAAAAAGAGGGTGCTACTTGTAGATGCTGACCCCCAGGCTAATGCCACTTCCGGCATAGGTATGCAACCCAAGGAGACAGATCCATCTATTTATGAGTGTCTGGTTGATGGTGTGCCTGCCAAGGAGGCAGTGTTGCCATCATCAATTGAGAATCTCGATATTATCTGTTCCCGCATAGATTTAGTAGGTGCGGAGGTAGAACTGATGAATCGCCGCGAGCGTGAAAGAGTACTTCAGAAAGCTCTTGAATCGGTCAAGGATGATTATGATTACGTTTTGATAGACTGCTCTCCATCGCTTGGAGTGATTACTGTCAATGCACTGACGGCAGCGGATTCGGTGTTGATTCCTGTTCAAGCAGAGTATTTCGCTCTCGAAGGTATCTCGCAGCTTCTTAATACCATACGTATTATCAAGAGTCGCCTTCGCCCTCAGTTGGAGATAGAGGGATTTCTACTCACCATGTATGATGCTCGGCTCAAATTGGCGAACCGTATCTACGAAGAATTGCAGGGGCACTTCGGTAAGATGGTGTTTGAGACGGTTATCCCGCGAAATATCCGCCTTTCCGAGTCTCCAAGTCATGGACTGCCGGTAATACTCTATGATCCCGACTCACGCGGCGCCATAGCTTATGTGGAGCTTGCCAAGGAGTTGATTAAGCGCAATAAACCGAAGAAGTAATGGCAATGAAAAGAAACGCATTAGGTCGAGGACTTGATTCATTATTATCTATAGGTGATGTCAATACCGACGGATCCTCCGCAATCTCGGAGATTGAGATCAGTCGGATTGTCCCCAACCCGGATCAGCCGCGACGCACTTTCGATGAGGAGACTCTTGAAGAGTTGGCTGCATCAATCCGTGAATTGGGAGTGGTGCAACCCCTAACTCTGCGCCTGACAGAGGATGGCGATTATCAGATAATAGCCGGTGAAAGAAGATGGCGTGCCGCTAAAAAAGCCGGACTTTTCACTGTTCCTGCCTATGTGCGTACAGTTTCCGATACGGAGATGACCGAGATGGCGCTGATAGAGAATATACAGCGTGAGGACCTCAATTCGATTGAAGTCGCCTTGGGCTTCAAGAAGCTCATCGATACGTATCATCTGACACAGGAGAGATTGTCGGAGAGACTTGGGAAGAAGCGTGCCACAATAGCCAATCATTTGCGACTTCTGCGCCTTCCTGCGGAGATCCAGCTTGGATTGCGCGACAGGAAGCTTGATATGGGTCACGCCCGAGCCATACTTGCGATTGCAGATCCGAAGCAGCAGCTCAAGATTTATCAGCGTATTCTCAATGAGGGACTCTCTGTGCGTGCAGTAGAGGAATTGGGTAGAAAGCTTGCGGAGGGAAGTTCGGCAAACAAGGAGAAGGAGGGTGTGCAGTCCTCTGAGAAAGCTCCGGAAATCGTTAATTTAGAGAAGAGTTTATCAGATACTTTCACAATTCCGGTGAGTGTGAGCCGCAATAAAAATGGTCGTGGCTCAATCACTCTAAAATTCAGCTCCGATGCCCAGTTGCAGAAATTGGTGGAGATGCTTAATAGTATAAAAGAGGGATAAAATCCTGATTATAATGAAGCTTAACGGGATAGAACGATCGATAATCATAGGGCTTTGCATGTTGCTGACATTTCCCTTTGGCTTGCTCTCTACGGAGGCGCAAGCCGCAACTGCATTTTTGGAGCAGGCACCGGCAACTCCCCCTTCGGATTACGAGCCGTTGATTCCAAATGCAACAGAGGGTCTTCCTTCAGATTCAACGGTTAACTTAGATGCTGAGATTCTTCTTCCGATGCCCGAAATGGGAAATGATACCATTCCGCCGACCGAGGTCAGGGCTGATGATTATCCCTATGGTCTCGATGGCAAGAAGATTTTCAATCCCTCACCCTCCCGGGCTGTGTGGCTGTCAGCACTCTTCCCCGGGTTGGGACAGATTTATAACCGTAGATACTGGAAACTACCGATTGTGGTAGGTGGATTCATGGGATTAGCTTATGCTACCAATTGGAACAATAATCAGTATCAGGACTATGTTCAGGGTTATCGGGATTTGACCGATAGCGACCCGAACACCAAGAGTTATCTGGATTTCTTTCCACCTACGGTGGATGAAAGCCAACTTGATACCCAATGGCTCACGCGAACATTTAAGAGCCGAAGGGATTATTTCAGAAGAAACCGGGATCTATGCATAATCTGCGTGGTGGGTTTCTATCTGCTTTGCATGGTAGATGCTTATATTGATGCCTCAATGGCACATTTTGATATATCACCTAATCTTTCAATTGATTGGAACCCGACAATGATGCGTCAACCTAATGGGAAGCCTGCATTCGGAGTCAATTGGGCTCTTAACTTTTGAAAAATATAAAAAATTATAGTAATTATGAGACGCCATATATTTCTTTCCCTCCTGTCGTTAGGTGTTGCCCTAACATCTTTTGCCGCACCGCAGCAGAAGTCCAGTGTGCTTGATCTCAAAACGAGTATCACCGACAGCAATGTAGTATATCCGGAAACATTTGAGGCTAACACTCACAAGCTTTTGGAGGGGTGGTACATGAAAAATTATATGGCTCATGACGATCGCTATTCACGTCTAAAGGATACCAATCCGGATGATGCCACCATTGCTGCACGTCTCAGTAAACTCCCTACGGTGATAGAGTTGCCGTTTAATTCAATCGTGCGCAATTATATCGATCGGTACACGCAGCGCAGCCGTGAGCAGGTGACAGTGTTGTTAGGTCTCTCAAATTATTATATGCCTATCTTCGAACAGGCACTTGAAGAGCGAGGTTTGCCACTCGAATTAAAATATCTACCCGTCATAGAATCTGCTCTTGATCCAAATGCAGTTTCAAAGCATGGTGCAGCGGGTCTTTGGCAATTTATGATTACAACAGCGAAAGGTATGGGCCTTGAGGTTAATTCCTTGGTTGATGAGCGCCGCGATCCTTATCTAAGTTCAAAGGTCGCTGCTCAATATCTGAGCGATCTTTATGCTACCTATGGCGATTGGAGTCTGGCGATAGCTGCCTACAATTGCGGTCCAGGTGCGATAAATAAGGCTATCCGCCGTGCGGGTGGCGATCCATCATCTCATGATTTCTGGTCAATTTATAATTATTTGACTCCCGAGACTCGTGGATATGTCCCCCAGTTCATCGCAGCCAATTATGTGATGAATTATTATCCCGAGCACAACATAAGTCCTGTGATACCCTCTAAACCGTTGGTTACAGATACTGTCAAGATTAGTGACCGCATTCACTTTAATCAGATATCGGAAGTTTTGGATATACCTGTCGAGGAGCTGCGTGTGCTCAATCCTCAGTTCCGTGCAGATATTATTCCCGGTTCCGAAGAGCATTCCTATAATCTGATTCTCCCATCCCAGCAGATACATGCCTATCTGATGAGTGAGGATGCTATCAAGCAGCACGATGCAGAGAAGTATCAGCATCGTGAAAATGTGGAACCGGGTCAGCAACTTGTGGCAGCTCATCCTGTCAAACAGGAGGATTCCACCCAGATTCCCTCTGCTGATCAATCCGGTACGCCGAATGTTTCTCAAACTTTCACTCCGCAGTCGGCTGATGATGTAACGTCTCCCACTCTTCAACCCGGACAGACAATAACCCATAAAGTTTTGCCGAATGAGTCCTTGGCTTCAATAGCCAATAAATATGGAGTAACGCCCGAGGAGATAAAAGCTACAAATTCCCTTCGCCGCAACACGGTTAGAACAGGTCAGATGTTGAAGATCACCACTCACGCATCAGAAGATGTTGCTGCAGTTGGCACCGACACGTCCGTACCGGCTGAGCAGGCTCCTGTATCCTCTTCCGCGACATCAACACGCAAGAATACCGCTTCTGCGAATACCAAAGCGAATGCGGCAAAGACTCAGAAATCTTCTGCTCCGGCAATCACCAATCACAAGCTGAAATCCGGTGATAATCTTTCGAATCTTGCTAAGAGATATGGTGTAACGGTAGATCAGATCATGAAGGCAAATAACTTGACTTCAGATAAGTTGCGTGCCGGTGAAACCCTGAAGATTCCGGCAAAGACTCAGTCGAAATCTTCCGGTTCTTCACGTAAGAAATCTTCCAAGCGTCGTCGCCGTTGATGTTTTTTAACGGACTGTCAGCTAATATTTTTATATAGCTCACGTTTTAAATTTGATGAAAAAGATACTGATGATTTTAGGGTTGGTACTCTCTGTATTAGCAGGGAATGCTGAACCCCGGAAGTTTACAAATATAGTTTGCTTCGTTAAGTTTGCCGATCAGCCTGATTGGACACCTGATTATGCCAAATATGAGAAGCTGTTCAATGATAATACGGCGGGTGCGAATTCAGTCGTAAATTATTTCCATGATATGAGTTATGGAAAGATGGAGTGGAGTTCGACCATTATCCCTGTTGTATATACCGATAAGCATAAGAAGGCATATTTTCAAGAGGAGAGTGCTTCAAATTCTCTTGGTTACAGCTATCTTGACCTGCTTCTGAATACGCGCACCAATACCTTGGTAAAGGATATGTGTGCTGCTATCGAGTCGCAACTTCCGGAGGGCCTGCTTTTGGATGGGAATAATGATGGGAGAGTGGATAATGTCACTGTGATTATCTGTGGAGACTCTGAAAGTTCCTCTTCATATATGCTTTGGCCTCAGAATAATGTAGTGTCAACCGCATGGCTGAATGGTGTGCAGTGTAAGAATTACCTTATGGTTTTTGATGGCGCAAACGGGTATAAGACAACGGCGTATGCGAAAGAGCCACAACCCTTGTCCACAGGTATCCTTTGCCACGAGATGATGCATACGCTGAATGCCTATGACCTGTATACTTCTGCGAAACCTCATCTCAATCCTGTTTATGTATGGGATCTGATGAGTGATAATCAGCAAGTCCCCCAGAGTTTGTCGGCACATGTCCGCGCAACGTATGGTGCAGCTTATGGTGATTGGATTCCGGAGAGTGATATAGTAGAAATTATATCAGAAGGTACATATACACTGAAGCCTCTGACATCATCTTCTTCCGATGGCGTTGTCTATAAGGTATATCCGGATAAAACTAAAAGCGAATACTTCCTTATGGAGTATCGCGATAAGAGTAACCAATGGGACGCATCTCTCCCTTATGGAGGAGTGCTGGTTTATCGTGTCAATCCGGGTATGCACGGTAATACCGGAGCATCGGATAAATATGAGATGTATGTGTTCAGACCTTATGGCTCGACTTCGGTTGTAGGAACAGTGGGTAAAGCTCCATTAGGAGAGGAAACGGGTCGTACAAGTTTCGGTACAGCCAACGATGCCGATTATCCATTTTATTCAGATGGCTCACGCGCCAATTTCTCTGTTTCAAATGTTAAGAAATGCACAGAAGGGATGAGTTTTGATATCAAATTCAATTCTTCAGCGGTATCAGAGATAGAGATTGATACTCTTGATGGATCTGAGCAAATCTTTACATTGCAAGGTATCCAAATAAAAGAGGTAAGCGTCCCCGGCATATATATCGTCAACGGTCGCAAGGTTTACCTCCATTAACCGAAAAACTTTGTTTATAATCTATTTATATTGAAAACTTGTTTTAAATTTGCGTAAGCACTTTATAACTAAAAAAATCTAAGTTAATCTAAACAGGATTAAATTAGAATCAATTCAAGTATAAAGAATATATTAAAGAGGAAACATAATAATGGCAAGACCAATAGCAGAAACACCCATTCTTACAGGAGAGGATGCCGTACGTTTTGAAAAACTCAGATTGGAAGTAGAAAATTTGAGTAAAGAGCAGCGTGCAGAGAATACAAAAAAACTAAAGGAGGCTGTTAAGAGGGCTAAGAAATACATAACCATCTGCATTTAAGAGATGAATCTTGTAAAATTGACACCTGAATCCAAGCTTTCCGGTTTTGATTGTGGAGATGAGGATTTAAATAATTTTCTTGTTGAGGATGCCAAAGGTTTCCTCAACAAACGTATTGCTACGCCCTATATTTTGGAAGATGATGGAAATATAGTGGCATACTTTTGTCTGTTAAATGATAAGATAAGTAGACAGGATGTGACTAATAGTCAATGGAAGAAGATTAAGGGAGGATTTCCTGAGCGAAAGCAATTTGGAAGTTATCCGGCAATAAAAATAGGTAGATTCGCAGTGTCATCAAAGTATAAAGGTCGGAACATTGGTACCGACCTTATGAATTTGCTAAAAAGCATGCTTGATGAGCATCCTAATTACTCTGCCTTTCGTTTCCTAACTGTTGATGCATATCTATCAGCAATTGAGTTTTACGAAAAGAATAACTTTAAAGTTTTATCGGAGAAGATTCTAAATGATCATACTCGCTTGATGTTCTTTGATATGCTTGAGTTAGAATAATCCTTACTAACTTTTCAGAATCCCATTAAGAGGGATTAACTTCATCATCCTCTTTTTCGCGTTTTTCGTAGGCGTCGACGATGCGCTGTACTAATGGGTGACGAACGATGTCTTTCTTCTCATATTCGATATACCCGATACCTTTGACGTTGCGCAGGATTCTGAGGGCTTGCAAAAGACCACTCTGAACAGTGCGCGGAAGGTCAATCTGGGTTGTGTCACCGGTGATAATCATTTTACCGTTCATGCCGAGACGAGTGAGAAACATCTTCATTTGGTGGCGTGTGGTATTCTGAGCTTCATCGAGAATGATTACAGCATCATTCAGTGTGCGCCCGCGCATAAATGCCAATGGAGCAATCTGAATAGTCTCCGCTTCAAGATATTCCTTCAGTTTCTGGGGAGGAAGCATATCTTCCAAGGCATCGTATAGCGGTTGAAGATAGGGATCAATTTTATCCTTCATATCACCGGGGAGGAACCCCAGTTTCTCACCGGCTTCAACAGCAGGGCGCGATAGAATGATCTTTCGGCATTGTTTATTTTTCAAGGCCTTTACTGCCAAAGCTATGGCTATATATGTTTTACCGGTTCCAGCAGGACCCAAGGCAAATGTGAGGTCATTCTCCCCAAAGCTCTTAACCATCTTTGCCTGATTTGCATTACGCGGAGCTATAGGCTTTCCATTCTGGCCGTAGATAATCACCCCCTCGGCATTTACTTCCTTGGGCGCATCACCTCTGACTATATCGATAATTGCATCTTCGTTGAGCTTATTATATTTAGCAGCGAACTCCTCAATCTCATGAATTTTCTTTTCAAACTTAGCGGTTTCGCTATCCTCGCCGATTACCTTTATAACGTTTCCGCGTGCAGCCATGCGCAACTTTGGAAAGAGGTTGCGTATTAGGCTGATATTGGCATTGTTGACGCCATAGAATGTCTGAGGATCAACCTGATCAATTATTATTATTCTTTCAATCATAAGCTACTTAACCTTAGTTCTTCTAAATAGTTAGCCAACAGAGTTTTCCAAAGAAATATGCAGGAGTTTCTGTGCCTCTACGGCAAACTCCATAGGCAGTTTATTCATGACCTCCTTGGCATATCCTCCCACAATGAGACCCACAGCCTCCTCGGCAGGAATTCCACGCTGACGACAATAGAATAATTGCTCCTCGTTAATTTTTGAAGTAGTGGCTTCATGTTCAACAGTGGATGAATCATTACGGACATCAATCATCGGGAAGGTGTGAGCACCGCATTTATCACCCATCAGCAAAGAGTCGCACTGAGTGAAGTTGCGGCAATTTTCAGCATCCTTTCCGACTCTCACAAGACCTCGGTAGGAGTTTTGCGACTTCCCGGCTGAGATACCCTTGCTCACGATTGTGGAGCGTGAGTTGCGTCCGAGATGAATCATTTTAGTACCGGTATCGGCCTGCTGATAGTTATTGGTTACAGCTACGGAATAGAATTCTCCTACTGATTCGTCCCCTTTAAGTATGCAAGAGGGGTATTTCCATGTAATAGCTGAACCGGTTTCTACTTGAGTCCATGATATCTTACTGCGATGACCTCGACATAGACCTCTTTTGGTCACGAAGTTGTAGATACCACCTTTACCGTCCTTGTCGCCGGCATACCAATTCTGGACAGTGCTGTATTTTACTTCAGCTCTCTCTTCGCAAATTATCTCTACAATAGCAGCGTGCAATTGGTTTTCGTCGCGCATCGGTGCCGTACAACCCTCTAAGTAGCTCACGTATGAGTCATCGTCGGCTACGATGAGTGTGCGTTCAAACTGTCCGGTGCCGGAGGCATTGATACGGAAATATGTGCTTAGCTCCATCGGGCATCGAACCCCTTTAGGGATATATACGAAACTACCGTCGGAGAATACCGCCGAGTTGAGAGCGGCATAATAATTGTCGCGGTAACCGACCACGCTACCAAGATATTTTTTAACAAGATCCGGGTAATCCTTCACAGCTTCCGAGAAGGAGCAGAAGATCACACCTAACTCGGCAAGTTTTTCGCGGTGGGTCGTCTTTACGCTCACTGAGTCCATCACAGCATCCACGGCAACTCCGGCTAATTGTTTCTGTTCCTCAAGAGAGATACCGAGTTTGTCGAATGTTTTGATAAGTTCCGGATCAACTTCGTCAAGACTCTTCTTCAACTCCTTTTTCTTGGGAGCTGCGTAATAGCTGATTGCCTGAAAGTCAATTTCGGGTATATTCAAGTGTGCCCAATGGGGTGGAGTCAGGGTGAGCCAATAGCGGTATGCTTTCAGTCTGAACTCAAGCAGCCAGTCCGGTTCACCTTTCTTCTCAGATATCAGTCTGATTACATCCTCGTTGAGTCCCGGCTTCACAATCTCCGTATCTATATCGGATGTGAAACCATATTTATATTCGGAATTAGTGACATCTTTTAGAGTGTCGTCCGTTTGAGATATCTCTTTCTGTAATTTCTCGCTCATAATCAAAAGTCTTCATAGACTAATACGCAAAATTAACAAAAAAAGTTCTACCGGACAATTGACTAATGCCATGCGAAGTCCTTTGAGTTGTCATGCTTGGAAGGGTTTCATAAAATTTGAGGGATAATATACTCCATAATTCAGCTATTATTTGTAAATTTACGGAGAAGTACGTTTTAAAAATTGCTTAGAAGACTAACAACATAATTATCATGAAAAATTTATTACCATTAGTTGCCTTTACGGTGGTTTCTGGAACTCTTCCTTGCCACGCGGAGAAGGCAAAAACCACTCCTGAACGACCGAACATTATTTACATAATGATGGATGATGCGGGAATTGGTGATTTCGGATGTTACGGTCAGGAGAAGATTGAAACTCCGAATGTAGATAAGCTCGCATCCAGAGGAATCCGTTTCACGAATATGTATGCCACCGCCCCATTGTCGGGAGCTTCGCGTTGTGGTTTGATTACCGGTAAACATATGGGTCACGCCCAGATTCGTCATAATCTCAATATCTATCCAAAACTTGATTTCGCTGCCATGACGGCTGATTCTACTTTAGAGGGACAAGTGCCGCTCCTCAGAGACACTCCGACATTGGCTTCGGTAGCCAAGACAGCCGGTTACAAAACCGGTATGGTTGGAAAGTGGGGCTTGGGAACAGTGCTCGAAGCAACCCCGAACCAGATGGGATTCGATGATTATTATGGTTATATCTGTCAGCAGATTGCGCACAGTTATTATCCTCCATTCATGTGGGACAATGACCACAGACAGTATCTTGAGAATGAGATTGTGGAGGCTGATACCCCTCTTGACGAGGGTGCAGATCCCTTGGATCCGAAGAGCTATGACAAGTATGTAGGCAATATTTATTCACCCGACCTAATGTATGATCGGGTGATTGATTTTATAACGACAAATAAGGATAATCCCTTCTTCCTGATGTGGACAACAAATCTTCCTCACAGTCCTTTGGCTGCACCGGAAAAATGGATCAAGCATTATGTTGAGAAATTTGGAGATGAAAAACCGACTGAGGGTAAAGGATATTATCCCAACCGCTATCCACATGCAACTTATGCAGCGATGGTCTCTTACTTTGATGAGCAGGTGGGAAATATGATAGAGGAACTAAAAAAGCTCGGTATCTATGACAACACTATCGTGATCTTCACGAGTGACAACGGTCCGGCTTCCAATTCTTGTTCATCAAGCGAATGGTTTGACAGTGCGCGTCCCTTCAGCGCCAAAAAGGGTTGGGGTAAATTCTCTCTGAGAGAGGGTGGTATCCGTATGCCGTTTATCGTAGCTTATGGAGACAAGCTTCGTCCCCATGTTACAGACCACATGGCGATGTTCTGCGACATGATGCCAACCTTGTGTGACCTGTCAGGAGCTGAATGCCCGGAGACTGATGGTATCTCCTTCCTGCCGACACTCAATGAAACAGAGCAACCGCAACATGAGTATCTCTATTTTGAGTATCCCGGAGGCAAAGGTTGGGTTGCTGTGAGATGGGGTAAATGGAAAGGACATATCCGCCGCGTTAAATCCGACACCGCCGGTTGGGAACTCTACGATTTGGAAAAAGATCCTCGTGAAAAGAATAACCTTGCGGAGCAGCATCCTGAAATCCTTGACAAGATGTATGAATTCATCACTGCTTCACATGAACAGTGCCCGCACGAGAAATTCAATTTCGATCTTCCTCAAAAGCAAAATATAAGCACAGCGTCAGTAAAACAGTAAAACAGGTTGTAACCACAACCATCTTGAAATATCATATTAATGCCCGGCAAGTTTTTACTTACCGGGCATTGTTATGTGTGGTTATAAGTAATTATAACAAGCTGATAATCAATGAATGGATCGGAGGCTGATGGCAAACCCTCCTCCAGGGGCAAGGTCAAGATTAATACGTGTCTTAGAATTGACTTTACGGTTGGAGATGGTGTAGGAAGTTGGGTTTGTTACGCAATCTGCATCTTTGCCGTCGGTGTAAATAGTTGCCTCGTAGTTCACTCCCGGAGTGAGGAAACTGAAATCAACCTTCGCTTTACGTGGCTTCTCATCTGTGATACCACCAACATACCAATTATCGGAATTCTTGTCAAGTCTTGCAACTGTGATATAGTCGCCGGGTTCTGCCTCGAGGTATCGTGAATCCCGCCAGTCAACAGGAACTTCCTTTATAAATTGAAAAGCATCAAGATGTTTCTCGTAATTCTTTGGCAAATCACAAGCCATCTGAAGTGGGGATGGCATGGTTAAGTAAAGTCCAAGTTGCTTGGCAATTGTGGAACTTCCGGGAACTTTACCCCCTTTAGCGACATGAGTGACGTGTGGTTCGAAGAGTCCCGGGGTGTAATCCATCGGTCCACCCATAAGGCGTAAGAAGGGGAGAAGAGTGGTGTGCTCGGGAGTATTGCCTCCCATGGACTCATATTCTCCACCTCGAGCAGATTCCTGAGCTATCCAGTTGGGATAGGTTCTGCACAGTCCGGTGGGGCGTACCGCTTCATGACTATCGACCATGATTTTATGTTCTGCAGCGCGTTCCGCAACATAGGCGTAGTGATCGTTCATCCATTGAGAGGAATGATGTTCATTTCGTGGAATTATGTGTCCGACATAGCCGGTTTTGACAGCAGTGTAACCATGATCATTCATATACTTCAAAGCGGTGTCGAGTTGCCGTTCATAGTCTGAGGCATTTCCGGCAGTTTCATGGTGCATTATTATATTGACACCCTTTGATTTCGCGTAAGCATTCAGGCTGTCGATATCAAAATCCGGATATGGATGGTCGAAACGGAAATGGCGGTTTTTACCATATGCAGCCCAATCTTCCCAGCCTTCATTCCAGCCCTCAACTAAAAGAGCAGGGAAACCATGCTCTGATGCAAAATCAATGTATCGGCGCACGTTCTCATTGTTTGCACGGTGCCTGCCGTTGGGTGTAATTTTGGTGTAATCTGTGACATCCGGTTGGGCTGTGTGATCATCACTATATGCCCAAGTCCCTCCATCATGAAGGAAATATTCCCACCATACGCCCATAAATTTTGTTGGCTTTATCCAAGAGGTATCCTCAAAGGCGCATGGCTCATTAAGATTGAGTATAAGTGATGATGCAAGAATATCCCGGGCATCGTCCGATACTATTATTGTGCGCCATGGTGTCTGGAAGGGTAGTTTGGTCCATCCTATCACGCCGGTGCGGTCCGGGGTGATATGGCTTCGGAATTGTTTGCTTTGGGGATCAGCATCCAGTGAGAGAGCTCCATAGTTGCGCAAGGCAGCTTCATGAATGTTTATGTACAGTGGAGTTGAATCCTCGGTTTTTATCATTAGTGGAGTTTGAACCGCGAGTCCCGGGATGTCGGATTCTGTGTATGCAGTATAGTTGGCACGCTCAAAGGCACTCTTTAGATCTGACATGGGAGTGGTGGTGTAGAGGTACTCATCATTGTCATAATTTCCGGGAGAGCAATATAGCGTCGGGTTACCGGGGAGATTAAATTCAGTCAATTCTTTGGTGGCTGCCCAGCGATCGAGACCCGGTTGTTTAGGGAGTTCATACCTGAAACCGAGTCCGTCATCGAAAAGACGGAAGCGTACGATCATCTTCCTATCCGGATTATTTTCCAGTGCGTATGTGATGGCTAATTCCTTAAAATTATCCCTGATATTATCATACTGACCCCATACAGGTTGCCAGCTTCTGTCAATGCTGACAGTGTCAACACCTATTATAGTGAATGCTCCTGTAAAGTCAACTTTAGTTCCGTCTAATCCTGTAGCGGTTGGTACTCTGACAACTTCTCCTTCGAGACCCAATTTCCCGGTGCGCAAAACATCGCGTCCTTTATACAGAAGAGAGTATACTGGTGCGCCTGACTGATCCACCCCGGCTGTCAGTGATAGAGAATTGGAAGGGGAGGAGATGGAATGCAAGTTCTCTTTAGTTGCATTAATTTTAATGGTACTGATGCAGCTCATCACCATTATGATCAATATTTTTTTCATATATAGATTTGTAGATTTATTTTTCGAAATCCTTCTTAGAGTCCAACTACGCAAATATATAAAGAAATTTTGCGACACACAACAGTTCCAACTTTCATTGGAAATATTTAGTTTTACTGAATGAAAAATACAGATGTATATTTTTATATAATTTTCTGGACAAATTTGTAGCAGTTTTCACGGAGTCAAGTTGTAATTTTGAGTGTGATTCCATAAAGAAAAATTCACCACATCATGAAAAAACTTATTCTTTTAACCGTAGCCATAGTTTCTGTAATCAGTGCATTTGGCTATACTGAACGAAATATACTTTCCTCCAAGTATACGAAGGAGGATTTGAGAAATAATCTTGTGACCGACAAAAGTTGGATCACATTCCCTTCTTATACGGATCGCGCCGGTTGGGATGCCCTATTTGGCGACAGGAAAGATCAATACATCAAGCGCGGTGAAAAAGCGCTGTCATATAAATGGCAGAGAGTCAATGCAACAGACTATCTTGAATTTGAGCGTTCCGGTAATCGCAAGATAATGGAGGATCCGCTGAATGCTAACAACAATGTCATGACTGACCTATTACTTGCTGAATTGGCAGAGGGGGAAGGAAGGTTTATTGATCAGTTGATTAATGGGATTTATTCCGCTGCAGAAATGACCTCCTGGTCTCTGAGCGCTCATATAAAGAGATATACTGGAGGACGCTCCATTCAGCCCTATGATAAACATGTGATTGATCTCAAAGCCGGAACTATGGCCAATCTCTATAGCTGGGTGTATTATTTTTTGAAGCCGGAATTTGACAAGGTGAACCCCGAGATATCCCGCAGATTGAAACATGAGCTGCAAGTACGCATATTGGATCCATATCTGGATTTTGATAAATGGTGGTGGGATTGGAGCCGTCAGAAAACGGGTAATCTTCTGAATAACTGGACACCTTGGTGTTTGAGTAATGTACTTCTCACGGCTATGCTGATGGAGGAGGATAAGGATAAATATGTGGATATAGCCTATAATTCCATGCTCGGAGTAGACAAATTCTTCAATTTCATTAAAGGTGACGGTGCCTGTGAGGAGGGACCGACCTACTGGAAGCATGCGGCAGGGAAGGTCCTCGACTATCTGGAACTGTTGAAAATGGCAACAGGGGGTAAAGTGGATATCAGCAACGAACCTCTGATTAAGGATATGGGTGAGTATATCGCATGCTCATATGTGGGAGACGGTTCTGTGGTGAATTTTGCCGATGCGAGTGCGCGTAGCATAAGCGAACCATTGTTAGTGTATCGCTACGGTAAGGCTGTAGATTCGGATTTGATTAAGAATTTCGCTGTCCAGATGCGTAAAGACTCTCTCTTTGATACAGAGGGTACTGATCTCTTCGACATTCTAACAGCGATCAGTATCCGACCGGAATTTGAAAATTATGATGGAGTGTTTAAGCGTCCGGATTATAGCTGGTACCCTGAAACGGAGTTCTTCTATATCTCCACTCCCAAGGATCTCTTTTTCGCATCGAAGGGCGGCTTCAACAACGAGAGTCATAACCACAATGATGTAGGCACATTCTCTCTTTGGGCTGATAATTTCCCTATCATTATCGATGCCGGAGTCGGTACATATACGCGCCAGACATTTAACAACAAGGAGAGGTATAAAATCTGGACCATGCAGAGTGGCTGGCACAACCTGCCCGTAATCAATGGCTATGAGCAGCCTTATGGTAAACAATATAAATCCAAGAATGTGAAGGCGGGGAAAAATAGTTTCGAACTTGATTTGTCCGATGCTTATCCTAAACAGGCGGGAATTAATAGCTGGACACGCCGATATGATGTGACCGGACGCGATGTGAAGATCCGTGATAGCTTCGATTTGAAGGATGTTCAGGCACCGAACGTGATTAATTTCCTTTCATGGGGAGATATAGATATCAGTAAGCCCGGTGTCGTATCAATTGATGTGAATGGACATAAGGCAGTGATGAACTATGATGCCAAGAGGTTTAATGCTATAGTGGAGGATAAGGAACTGACTGATCCGCGCCTGAGCAATGTTTGGGGAAAGAAGATCAGCCGCATTTCTCTGACCGACAAAGCCCCGTCCAAAAAGGGTAGCTATACAATTACGATCAAGGCACTTTAAAACGAAATTTGATATACTAAAGCTGAAAAGCTTTGAAGAGATATAACTTAACATTATTAATGTAAACGAGCTAAAAATGAGAAAAACTATTGCGTCCTTAGGGGTTATTCTACTTGCAACCACCTCCGGTTTCGGAGCGAACTGGTATGACACGGCAGTAAAGAATACAGCAGAACGTATTAATTATCAAATAAAGAATTCCGAGACTGCCTCCGGGAAGACAGTCAAGAATCCGGTTTCTACCGCGATTAATCGATACAGCACTGCTTATTGCAAGCCATCTGATTGGCGTAGCGGTTTCTTCCCCGGAAGCCTCTGGTATACCTATGAGTTGACAGGTGATAAAAACCTCCTTCCCTACGCTGAGAAATATACCGAGGCAATTGAGGAGGCAAAGAATCTGACAAGACATCACGACATAGGATTCATTATCAATTGCTCGTTTGGAAATGGTCGTCGTTTCATCAAACCGGCTGAATATGATTCAGTTCTTGTAACGGCTGCTAAAAATCTCTGTACGCGCTTCCGTCCAAATGCAGGTATCATCCAGAGCTGGGATGTCAGACCCGGCTCATGGCAGGAGAAGAAGGGTTGGACATGCCCTGTCATCATTGATAACATGATGAATCTTGAGCTCCTCTTTGAAGCTACTAAAATTACAGGTGATTCAGCTTACTATAATCTCGCAGTGTCTCATGCCGACAAGACCCTCAAGGAGCATTTTCGCGACAATGGAAGTTGCTATCATGTGATTGATTATGATCCCAATACAGGAGCTGTGTTGCATCGCATGACCGGTCAAGGCTATCAGGATGAATCTGCGTGGTCCCGTGGTCAGGCGTGGGCAATCTATGGCTTTACGATGGCTTATCGTGAGACAGGTGATCGCCGTTACCTCAATCAGGCTTTGAAGACCTTTGATTATATGCGTAATAATAAGAATATGCCGAAAGATAAGGTGCCTTATTGGGATATGGATGCGCCTGATATCCCCCGCGAACCGAGAGATGCCTCCACTGCTGCAATCATCGCGTCGGCTCTATATGAATTGTCGGGCTATCCGGTTCAGAATGCGTCAGAGTTGAAAAAGTATGCCGACGATATTATGGCCTCTCTGACTTCTGATGAATATACTGCCAAGGTTGGAGAAAACGGTGGCTTTATACTCAAACACTCTGTCAGCTCCCTGCCTCATGGCAAAGAGATAGATGTGCCTCTGAACTATGCAGATTACTACTACATTGAGGCTCTGAAGCGTAAAGGGGATATTGAGAAAGGTAAAAAGTAATCAGATAGGAATAATACCTAATTATTATAAGACTTCTGAAAATTTAAAGTGAAAACGTACTTAAACTAACTTACAACTGTTATGTAGATTATGTATTGATTTTAGATGCCGTTGTAGAAGCGGAGTCTAAGTAAGGAAAAACACAACTCGAAATTTTTTCATAAAAATGTTTGTAGTAAGGTTAGATTCATACTAACTTAAAACACGTAATTAGTTAGGTTTGATGGCATGAGTGCACCGTGAGGCGCACTCATGTTTTTTGATGTAGAGTCTTGACTCTATATTTGTAGATCGTTATTTCAACTATCAGAATCCGCTTCGGTTGCGGGGATGTCTTTGCGGTAGCTGAGTGGAGAGACACCGAATTGTTTCTTAAAACACCTGCTGAAGTAGGCGGCTGTGGAGAATCCGGACTGGTAAGCAATCTCCGCGACGGAGAGATGAGGCTGCTCGATAAGTAGAGTCGCTGCATGTTTCAGCCGGTAGTTGAGAATGAATGTCTTAGGAGTCAGACCGGTGATGGTTTTGAATTTGTTAAAGAAAAGCGATCGTGACATACCTATTTCCCGACAGATATGTAGAATATCGAGTTCGGAATTATCCATTTGCTGATTGATAATTTCAGTGACACTCTCTACTAATTTTCTGTCGTTTGGATTCTCGATAATGTCCTCCTCGCTGACGGGGCCGCGCAAGATTTGATTAACTTTCTCAAGTTGCTCTCGTTCAAGTTCAGCTTCGTTGAGCATTTTGCGAAGACGGACCTCGGTGATACTCTTGCGAATAATGACAAACGCCAATGTAGAGGCAGCGGCGATGTATAGTAGCCACGCCCACCATTGGTTATACCAAGGGGTTGCTACTTCCACAGCGAGTGAAATTTCCTCACCACCCGGACGACGAACGCGCAGTTTATATGATCCGGAATGTAGATTCCGGTAGTTGATTTCATTATTTGTGGTCGAGAGCCAGTCTTCATCCACACCATCCATCATATATTCCAATTCTGTTACGCCTGTAGAAGGACTATAACCATTTAAGCCTATTATTATGGTGAAGTCGTGAGTGTTGTGAGGCAACTTTATTTTATCAGAGAAAGGAAGTGCCTGCTTCAAAATACCTGAACCGTCATCGGGTAGAATATCCCTATTTTGTATCCGCAGTCTTGAGAAGTAAATTTCCGGATGGTCGTTTGATTTTTCCGGCAGACTGAATTCATTGGGATTGATAAAGGATATGCCCTTTGTACTTCCGACAACAATCTCATCATCATCGAGGAGGAGAAGACCAGATTTGTTGATTATGTGCGAGCCGGGGAAATAATTATCAAAATTGAGGCTCTGCGTGGAGAGGTCTGCCATGTTTATCTTTACTATTTTATCTTTGGTGGTAGCGTAGACCACATCTCCTTTCCCCTTGCATAAACCATAGACATAATCGTCCGGGAACCGATGATTGGCGGTGTTCAGCAGGATTGGCTTGTCAGCGTTGTTGGGCAGGTATACGATACCACTCCCCAAGGTGCCGATAAGTAAGCCTTTATCAGTGATGCACAGTTGATTGGGAATAATTCCTTTCTGTTGCTTGATGAGCGTGGTTATCTTCGGTTTTGCGCCTGTCGGGTCAGTGATTTTGAAGACCTCATGATCATCAGTTGACGAGCAGTACATATCGCCTCTCTTATCGATGTAAAAGAGTTTGGGATACTTGCTGACATTGATATGTGTGATCTTCCCGGAATCAGTATCCATCCATGACAACCCCTTGGCAGAAGAGATGAATAGCTTGTTGTCGTGGAGCGATATTTTATGAATGATTCCTCCTACGACCTTCTCGAATTCCGGATTATCAATCAGGTTGGTGATTTTTCTTGTCTTGAGATCATAGATGGATAGGCCGCCCATGTATGTGCCTATATATAGAAGGTTTCTTTTTCGATCGAATTCAATCGTCCTTGCATTGTTCTGACGAAGTGGTGCGTTAGAATTTCGGGTGGATAAATGAGTGATAATATTCCAATTCTGGTCAAGGCATCCCACGCCCGCGCCGTCGGATGCAAACCATAGATTCCCATCGTTATCCACAACCATATCTTTAATGAAAGAGTGCGCCATCCCTTCTGGTATTAAGGCATCATAATTGAAATTCAGGAACTTGTCGTTGGCAGGTGAGAAGTAGTTTACACCACCATAATAGGTTGATACCCATAGATTCCTGTTGTTGTCAAAATATAAACCATAGACCGAGGGGTGAGTGAGCCCTCCCAAGTGGCGCTGAAGATTAATTTGATGCGAGGCTCCCGTTTTTGGGTTATAGCAATATAATCCGCTGAAAGATCCATACCAGATCTTACCTCTATGATCCTCGGTGGCAAAGCGACATTGCGAGGCACCCAGAGCCTCACTCATAGCATTCGGAACCGATACTTGCACCGGATCCGATAAATCACTATCAAGTTGGTATAACCCACCCTCTACGGTTGGAATCCAGATTGTGCCGTTGCGGGATAAAAAGGTTGAGTAAACATTCCTGTTCGGGAGCAGGACCCGTTCACTGCTATTTCCACGACCCAAAATACGCAATCCGGTCGGTGTGGAGAGATAGAAATAGTTATTATCGGCTGAGAGATGGTTGATTGCTTTGATTCCGGAAATATTTCGAATGCCCTTGATCATTCCAGACTTTCGGTCTATTACGAATATGGAATCCTTTCCTGCAAATGAAATCTCTCCCTGATGGGAAGCGAGTGCACGGATAGCACCGGAGTCAGTGATGCGAGTGAATCTTTCAGAGCGTAGAGAGAATTTTACTACATCATTATCAATAAGGAAGAAAATATCTCCAACAGAATCAGTAACTACTGCGGTTGCCTCATTCCCTATCCAAATCTTGTCTTTGGGAGCAATCAATTCCGCTTTAGAAGCAGCTTGCGGAGAAGTTTTAGGTGCCGTCACCCATCCTTTGAAGGAACGGATCGAAACACCATCGTAGAGATTTATACCCTCTTTGGTGGCGAACCACATTCTACCAAGTTTATCCTGGGTGATTGCATAAACTGACGTGGAACTCAAGCCATCCTCAAGATTGAGATGGCGAAAGTATTCCGGGCGCATCGGCAGATCCCACACAATTAATAGAATTGCGACGAGAAGAAAGTGTGGGTTTAAAAATTGAGTATGATAAGATCGAGATTCCATGTATACAAAATTAATAAAAAGCAAATCCCATCAAGAATCGGATAATGTTAAAAGATGCCTCATAAGAAAGGTTACAGAGGAAATTGGACGTTTTTACAAGAAATTTAGACGAAAACCGATATCTGAAAACCGAGCACGGACTTCTGAAAACTGAAATATGTACAAATTCTACCTATATTTTGGATTCCTTAAAATTGCTCTGCTTCTAATAGCTATTATATTTGTCCCGACAAATTGTTTGAAGAGATGCAACGCTGCATCAGTCTATCGCGTTCGTTGTGAATCCTAATTTTAATTTATTCTGATCAAACTTGTTACAAGATGGATAGAATTTCCCTGTTAGCTGAGTCCACCGCCGATGTGTCGAGTTCCGCAAGATAGATCCGTGTAGTCTTCTCAGAATCGTGCCCCATCCCCTCGCTGATCACACTTAATGCTATGCCTTGAGCCCTGGCTAAAGATGCCCATGAATGCCGGGCACTGTATAATGTCAGATTCATGTTCAGCCCCACGCGTCGCGCCACCTCCTTCAAACCTCTGTTGATCTTTGAACCTTGATTGCGGTAGGCATTTATTGGATTGGTGATCTGTCGGGTCAGAATCGGTAGGAGATAATCTGTAGGATTCGGAGGATACTTATCTAAAATAGCTTGCATCTCCGGTAACCACTCCACTGTCAGACGTTGTCGGGTTTTACTCCTGTGATAAGTAATATGACCGTTATGAAGGTCAGACTTCTTGAGAAATGCCATATCAACTATACTCATGCCACGAAGCATAAGGCTCAGCATAAACATATCGCGGGCATAATCCAGATCTGATTCTGCAGAGAAGTCAAACTCCTTGATTCTACGAATCATATCGATGGAAAGTGCCCGTTTTTCGGTTTTGCATACACCTTTATACACTCGGTTGAAAGGTTTACGGTCCTCTGTTAATCCTTCTTTGACAGCGCGATTGTAGGTTGCCTGCAAACTGCGCATATAAAACGAAGAGGTGTTCCGACAAACACCTCTACAGATCAACCAATTCTCGTAGGCTTCAATAAGCCGGGGAGTAATCCTATACATCAAAATATCCTCATGTCCGGACACAGATAAGAAATTTTTGAATCTACGTAATGCCGCTCGATAAATTTCTCCCGTTCGGTATCTATGTCTGGAGTATTTTTCTTGAATCACTTCCGACATAAACTTCGTCAGGGAGTTGCTCCGCTGCCATTGTTTAAACTCTTCAATAATATCTTCCGTGGAGAATTCTAAAAAATCACTTTCTAATTTTCTAATAATCACAGATAGCCTTTCCTTATCCCAACGAATGCATTGCCGTATCCTCTCCAAACGCTCAGAACGAGTTCTATTTATACCCGGTAGGATTGTGGATCGGTTGAAACACCATTCCTCAGGAAAAATATAATAATCCGTATACAACTTACTTTTTTTACGTTCATTAATAATTTGAAAAAACAGGCGTCCTTCGCGTCCAACCTCTGCCGATGGTTGGAACTTAATTTTTATTGAAATCATATTGCATCTAAGGTTATTGTGCAACTTTGCACAATACAAAATTACAATCTTCATAACCCAAACATTGTTTTTTAGGCATGTGGGAAGGCTTAATAAGAAAAAACAGCTATATTTGTAGTGAATGAAGTTGGATTGCTTGAATGGCAAGGAATGACTTCGTGACAAAGTAAGTAATTTATGAAAAAGATTCTTATAACAATTTGTGGAAGGGGAGGATCTAAGGGTATCCCCGGAAAAAATATCAAGATGGTTGGTGGTAAGCCCTTGATGGCTTATTCCATTGAGATGGCTAAGCGTGTAGCCGAGAAGTATTCAGCTGACATTATTCTCTCCACAGACTCGGATGAGATTCGGGCAGTTGGTGCCGAATGGGGACTCTCTACGGATTATATTCGACCGGAGTATTTAGCTAATGATACTTGTGGAAAGCCGGAAGCCATTAAGGATGCGCTTCTTTATGCCGAAAAGAGAAATGGAAAGCTCTATGATTTTGTTCTGGATTTAGATGTTACTTCTCCAATTCGAACTATGGAGGATATTGATGCATCCATAAAGAAACTGGAGGAATGTGAGGATGCATTGACCATTTTCTCAGTTAATCCATGTGCAAGAAATCCATATTTCAATATGGTAGAAGAGAAGAATGGAGGATATTATGGTGTGGTGCTCGGAGATAGATGGTTTAAATCGCGTCAGGCGTCTCCAAAAGTATATGATATAAATGGTTCTATATATGTCTATAGAAGGGAAGCATTGCTTGTTGATGACCCTAAAGCAGTGACCGACAAATCTCTCATCTATGTGATGGATCATATATGTTTTGATCTTGATGAACCTTTGGATTATGACTATTTAGCATTTTTAATAGATACCGGTAGAATCTCAATATAAAGAACTGATATGAAACTAAAACTTATATTGGTGGTACTTGCCATGCTGATAAGTACCTCGGCATTTTCTCAAAAGAAGGATTGGGCTAAGTTGGATCGCTATGCGCAGGCAAATAAGGAGCTTGGATTACCAAAAGAGGGGGAGCACCGTGTAATTTTCCTCGGAAATTCAATAACCCAGAATTGGGCTGGTATGCGTCCTGAATTCTTTAAAGATAACGGCTATATCGGTCGCGGAATCGGTGGCCAGACTTCATACCAGTTTTTGGTGCGTTTTCGTCAGGATGTAATTGATTTGAAACCGGAGGTGGTTGTTATCAATGTTGGAACCAATGATCTTGCTGAGAATACGCATCCGTTTGATCTTGATAGAACCATGGGTAATATAAAGACCATGGTGGATTTAGCCCGATATCATGGCATCGATGTGGTATTGACTTCTGTCTTACCGGCAACTGAATTCAAATGGAACCAGAATATCACAGATGCTCCACAGCGTGTGAAGAGATTGAACGCAGCTATTCAAGCATACGCCAAAGAGGAGAATCTTCCTTATGTTGATTATTACCCCGCGATGGCTTACGGTCCTGACGGTATCATGAATCCTGCTTACAGCGAGGATGGTGTACACCCGAACCATGAGGGTTATGCCGCTATGGAGCCGATTATCCGAGATTTTCTCCAGAACCGTAAAAAAATTAAGTAATTAAATTCTGCTTATTCACCCCTTAATTATAGATAGAGGTGATAATTATATTATGACTCTCAACCACTCCAAAATAGCAATTTTTGCATCGGGCAATGGCTCAAATGCCGAGAATATCATCAAATATTGTGCCTCCTCTCCAGGTTGCGGCATGGAGGTTGCACTTGTGGTGTGCAATCGTCCGAATGCCGGAGTGATTGAGCGTGCACATCGTCTTGGTGTGCCTGTGGAGGTAATGACAAAAGCCGAGATTAATGAGCCTGCAATTATGCTCGATCTGCTTAATAGGTATTCTGTTGATGGAATAGCCTTGGCTGGGTTCCTGCTTATGATACCTGATTATTTGCTTGAACTCTACCCAGAGAGGATAATTAACATTCATCCTTCGCTCCTGCCCAAATATGGTGGTAAAGGTATGTATGGACGTTATATACATGAAGCGGTCGTTGCGGCAGGAGAGACGGAGACAGGCATAACAATTCATTACGTCAGTAAGGAGTGTGACGGTGGGAAGATTATCTTTCAAACATCAATATCCATTCCGCCCGGTTCAACGGCAGCAGATGTTGAAGCCTCAATTCACGCATTGGAGCGTGAGCACTTCCCGCGCGTTTTGGCAGAAACATTTTCGGGCTTCTCCCCGGTATTGTGATTAGCATGTCTAAAAGAGAGAAGAATATTGTCATTGAGATAATATAAGAATGGTGATATGGAATCCGTGGCACGGTTGCCACAAAGTGAGCGAGGGGTGTGAGCACTGCTATATGTATTTCCTTGATGGAAAGCGAGGAGTAGACACTTCGATTGTGACCCGTACAGCCAATTTTGATCTCCCATTGCGCCGTGATAGGCATGGTAGCTTCAAACTCAAGTCCGGCATGCA
>CAZEJY010000011.1:40200-41877 GCA_964512705.1 uncultured Sangeribacter sp.
ATCTCCCATTGCGCCGTGATAGGCATGGTAGCTTCAAACTCAAGTCCGGCATGCAATATCGCATCTCATCAAAGGAGGTTCAAAGTAAACAGGCATTTTTATCCGGATTGAGTCATTACAATGAGAAGCCCATTTTTAATCTGACTCCAGGTACTCCATCAATTTTCGGTGAAGTTGATACCTATAAGCCCTACTTCCGATCACAATGTGCCACTTGCGGCTCTCGCATGACCTGTAATGGTTGCTCAAACTGCGGGAATTGTAAAATAAGATAAAAAGTTATGAACTTCAATTATGCGAATCGAATTATGCGGTTTGCATAATTGAGAACGAATAGTTATTTTTGTGGTCACACATAATTATAGTTATGGAAAGACCCCGAAATCCCTTTATTTTAGGTCATAGAATCAGCAGACCTTATTTTTGTGACCGTGAATCGGAGCAGAAGAAACTGACTTCTGCTGTGATGAATGGTAGAAACGTGGTGTTGATTTCTCCTCGTAGAATGGGAAAGACCTCACTAACTTATGTTGCATTGCATGATTCAGAAGAGGTGCAGGAGGAATACACAACTTTCTTCTTTGATATTTTACAAACTAATTCGCTGAGTGAATTTACATATCTTTTAGGGAAAACCATTTATAATACACTTCTTTCAAGAAGCGTGAATCGCGTTCGAGGCTTTCTGGCAGCCTTAACATCTTTGAAGGGCACATTTGGTTTTGATCCGTTTAATGGCACACCGACCTTTGATATTCAATTGGGAGATATCAAACATCCGGAATACACTCTTGATGAGATATTTGGTTATATTGAGAAGAATGAGAAGCCGGTGATTATTGTAATTGATGAATTTCAACAGATTACAAAGTACCCCGAAAAGAATACTGAAGCAATTTTGCGTAGTCACACTCAGCGAATAAATAATGCAACTTTCGTTTTTGCCGGAAGTGAGCAGACATTGTTGCAAGAGATGTTTATTTCATCTAAAAGACCTTTTTATAACAGCTCCGAAATAATGCATTTAGGGCCAATCAAAGAAGATGTATATGTTGATTTTGCGAAGCGTCTTTTCACTGATTACGAGAGGTCTATTGAGGAGGAAGCAGTCAGATGGGCCTTTCAATTGTTTGATGGGAATACCTTTTATATGCAACGCACCATGAATGGAGCGTTCGCCGACACCGGAAAAGGAACTGTTTGTGATAAGGCGATTGTTAGGCGATCAGTAAAAGGAATGATTGCAGCAAATGAGGTAATCTATCGAGAGATCTTATCTAATGTGAGCGCCAGTCAGAAGGCTACATTGTTTGCCATTGCGAAAGAACGTATGGTTATGAATCCCTTGAGCGGAACGTTTATTAAATCCAATGCTTTACCCTCTGCAAGTTCTGTTCAAAGTGCACTTCAAAAGCTAATGAAGGTGGGGTTGGTTACTAAAACTGATAATTCGTATCATTTAACGGATTCCCTCTTGAGAATTTTCATAAATTATCTTTACTTCTCTTCGGAAATTTAATAGGATAATTAAATTTACAACTCATCTTAAATCTAAAAGGGAGGTGACCTTGAACATGTCTTAAGATAACTACGTTCAGTGATTGTTTAATTGAAACAAAAACTAATTATGCGAATCGCATTATGCGGTTTGCATAATTGAGAGAAACAATTGATAAA
>CAZEJY010000011.1:41977-51833 GCA_964512705.1 uncultured Sangeribacter sp.
TAATTATGCGAATCGCATTATGCGGTTTGCATAATTGAGAGAAACAATTGATAAATAAAGAGAAAGCGCAGACGGAGACGCCTGCGCTTTCTTATTGCTGTGATTGGATGATTATTTCACAAGTACTTTCATTGAGGTGTTGCCGACTGCTACAACATAGATGCCGTTATTTACGGTACATGTGATGGAGTTAGTAGCATTTGCTACGGAGTAAACAAGCTTACCATCTGTGGTGTATATGCGTACTGCCTGACCTTCAGCTCCTGTGATGACAATTCGGTTTGTCTCAGCGATAACCTTGACTGAGTTAACTGTCATATCCATAACTGAAGAAACCTCCAGGCTGATATTATTTGACAATGCTGATTCACCCTTGTCGTATACAGCGCTTACAGAATAAGTGTGCTTACCCTCTTCCGGATTGAGGTCTACATAAGAGGGCTCTTCAACTACTTTCTCATTAATCTTAGTCTGGTTGCGATATACGTTGAAGCCCAATAGAGTCAAGCCTTCGCCCGGACCTGCTGGAACGAATTCAAAGTCATCAAGCATGAAAATGAACTGATCCTTAGATGTACATCTAACTGCGAAGTAGCGTGCACCCTGTGGCAATGTGTATTCATATTTCTTCCACTCATCAGGAACAACCTCTGTGTCACCGAGTTTAACAAATTTATCTGTCTCTGTGCTCTCGGTTGAATAATAGAATTCGAAGCTCTCAGGCATATCCTTATCAAATGATGCTGCGTAGAATGAAACCTTCTGAGTTGATCCATCAAGGCGTGGAGAGATTGCCCAGTCATCGTTCTGTCCTGATTTAGCACAGAATGAAGCGAGGAGCTTCTTGCCGGAGTGAGCCTCTATGATTGTGTCGAGTCCTGCTTTAGCTGTATCGAGAACGATAAAGCCCATTGGTTTGCCACTACCGGGGAATGATATACCTGTGATACCATAGGTGTTGGCTCCATCTCGGTCAAGGATGGTCCAGTCATCTACATCATTGACTGCAAATGATATCTCATTCTCAAAGCCCTCTTTCACGAGAGTTCCCTTTGCATCAGTGTCGGGCTCGTTCCACTGGAGACTTACGCTGTCGTTTTTCTTCTCTCCGAGTAGACCGGTTGGAGCAGGATATTTAGCTACCTTGAGAATAGAGGAGATCTCATCTGACTTGTTATTATCTTTATTCAAGTCTGCAGCATATTCGATCTCAGCATACAGTTTAGCCGGATTAGCCTCCGCTACTGTCAGGATACCCTTGAGCTGAATGGTGTCGCAAGCAAGGGAAGCAACTTCTGCCCCGGTAACTTCACTAAGCTTCTTGTTGCCCGCATAAAGAGCAACCTTATAATCCTTAGCAACTTCTGTACCAAGGTTCTCAACAATGACATCAACTGTGAACTCTTCATTCGCTGGAATTTTAGCAGGCGCAGAAATATTGGCGATGGTTAGATCATGCTTCAACCAATCGACTACGCGAACATCATCAAGAAGCGTGTATTTGTAGGATGCGATCTTAGACAACCATTTCAGCTGCACGATCTTGTTTGCATAAGTGGTCAGAGGAACATATACCTTGCACCATTCAGGATTTACCAAGTCTCTCAATACAACGCTCTTGACCATTGTCTCCTTATCTCCCTCAACTACGTAAGTTTCGAGAATATTACGGTCATTGATTTCGCCTGTTGAAGATGGGATGTTATATGTGCTGAACATCAACAACGGAGTCTTTACGCCTGACATATCGATCTTACCGGTAAAGATAGAAGCTGCATCGTTACCATATTCACCTTGTGAAGCTGCAAAACCGTTGTCTCCGTCGGAAGCAACTACATTTAGATCGTTTTTGTCGCTGTAAAGTCTCCAGTTGCAATCGCCAACCACAGCCTCTCCATCAACTACATGTGTGGACTGACCGTTGGCAAATGATTCAAGATAGGGTGTAGCATCAGCCTTACCCAAAGCAACGCATCTTGAAACAGCTGGGGTTGCTCCTGCAGAAGTCTTGGCATTTACCATATAGTAATAGAACTTCTGAGCTGTGTTTGCATCTGACTGTTTCCATACAAGAGTATTAGCTTTCAGATCCTTTGCAATCACAACTGTATCGGTTCCGCAGATGCTTGCGATATCATAGCTGATGAGTTCAGGATTGATTTTATATCCATCCTTGTCAGTAGCAGGTGTTTCCCATTTGAGTGAAACCTCACCGATATTGGCAGTTTCTTTTGCTTCAAGAGCTGTTACGGCACTCGGAGTGTTGACACCAACGAATGCTGATTCTACGATAGTGCGACCTTTGCCGTGATCATTGTATGCCACTGCTTCATAGTAGTGGATACCGGTCTTCACATTCTCGTCAGTAAATTTGAGTTCAGAACCGACAGCAGGAGACTTGAAGGTGTTGATCAATACGCTGTCGCGGTAGAGCTCAACCTTATCCAAAGATGCGAGTGCACCTTTTGAGAGCATGGTCTTCGGAGCAGTAACAGTGATCTCTGCCTTGTTAGCGCCCTTTGCATCCGGAACAATTGCGATTGCGGACGGTGCGGAAGGTACCAATGCATCGGAACCTTCAGAAAGGTTGAGGTTATCTACATCGAGATAGAATTGATTCTTCTTGCTTATACCGTGAATACCGATGTAGTAAACGCAATCTTCATCTGCAATCACATCGCCTGAGAAGAGGAGGTTTTGTCCTTTGACTTCAGTTGGCTCTACTATTTGCTCGGTCATGCCGGCAGCCGTATTTGTCTTACCGTATTTAACCTCGAATTTCTCAAAATAAGATGTGGCGGTTGTGATTTCCAAAGAGAAGGTGTAGATCTTATTCTTCTCCAATTTGATGGGAGGAAGAATCAACCAGTCATCCTGATCGCCGCTTGAACAGTAATTCAAGCGAGCCTTATTAGCATTGAATGCCCATTTCTTACCATCGTTGTTTCCATCAATAATAGTAAATATATTCAATGCAGCGGCAGTTTCGAAGGTTTCTGAGTAGGGTGGAAGAAGGTGACCGAGAGTGATGACATTTGATTTACCTACGGCTGATTTCTTACCCTCGACAGAGGCAGTTACATTATAGTAGTAATCTGTAAGCGTCGCCGGTTCCGGAACTGCATCCTCTATTGAAGTTGTTTTGATATTTTTTGCGATAGTATCTCCGGGAACTCTTACTACAGTGTAGGTCATTTCGTTGAGATTCATGTAGCCGCCATCTACAGACTCTGTAACAGGATCCCAGGATACTGTGAATTTGCCGTTTGCATAAGCCGAAGTTACAACCGGCGCCTTCGGAGTGTCTTTACCGATGAAGCCTGATACCTGAGCTTTAGGACTCTGACCAACTGAGTTGCTTACGCGAACCACAAACTTATGAATACCATCTTTCTCGATTGTGACCTTAGCGTCTACGCTACTGCCATAAGAGGTTGTGCCGGTTGCCAACTCCTTACCATCCATTTCAATAGTGTAGTTCAACTCTCCGGTTGCGCTATTGCCATCGTATGTAGTGGTTGGAGCATTGAATTTTATTGAACCGTTGAGTGCACCCTGTGCAAAATCAAGAGCGAGATCTGTAACTGCGGCAGGAGCTTTCTCCTCAGCCTCCGGAGGAGCGATGTATAAGCCTACAACTTCCTCTCCACCCGGGAATTTATAAATCAGAGTAGCCTTACCGGTTGTGGTATTTACCTCATACAGGTAACCGCACTCATCTTCAGGACACACGGTCCAGAACATTCTTCCTGTCTTTGGATCAATGGTTGCTGAAGTGAGATATTTGGGAACTACGCCGGTGGAACCAATTTTTGTCATTGCACCGGTCTCTTTGTTAACGCTATAAAGAACGCCGGACATTGTGATAGCGTAAAGATTTCCCTTTGCGTCGCATGCACATGCATTCCAACCCTCTTTGAGCTCAGCAATAGTAGGTCTGTCGTATGTGGTATAATCAATTGTTCCGAATTCATAAGCAGATTGCTTGCTGTTGTAGAAGCAACCATATACCTTCTTCCCAACTGGATCGTACGCAAGGTCGGTTGCCATTCGGTCAATCTTAGAACTCTTATTTACGGTTCTTGACCAGTCTTCTGTTTTGTATGCACGCACGTAATACATGATACCGGACAGAATTGTGTGTGCCCAATAAGTACCGTCAATTTCCACACCTCCGTAGTTTGCAGAGATGCTGCTGCCTCCGAGCTGAACGAACTCCTCGGATGCGGAAGTCGGGATTTTGTACATGGATTTTGCTGTCAGATTCTTGTCATCTGTAGCAAATACATTACCGTAAAGTACCGGGATGTCAGTAGGAGCACCCTCGGCATAGGCGGGAGTTAGAGCCTTGACATTTTTACGACCTGTAGCCGTACTTTTTCCGCTCTCTTTTGTCAGCATCGGGACAAAATTGTCGTTTGCGGAAGTTACTTCGGAATTGATGCCGGAGTTTGATAACTTCTCGAAGCCGGAGGTTGCCCACGCAAGGGTACCGGCTCCTGAGAATGCAACAGCAATTCCAAGAAGTAACGTCTTCAAAAACCGTTTCTTCATAAATGAAAATAATTAAAACTTAATATTATGGAATAATGATTTTGGTTACTACATCAGGTGTTGTCTTAATTATATATATTCCTCCACATGGGAATGTGTAAGATGTCGTATGGTTCAATACTGCTAATTTCCTTCCATGAATGTCAAATATTTCCACATCTTTTGATGAATCTGAATGCAATTCAAGGGTCCTGCCCGTAAGACGGTATGGTATGCCATTGGTCAGCTCCGTTACTCCTGTACCGTTAAGTGTCACGACCTTGATTTCATTAGACTCCTTGGAACGAAGTTCTTTCGAACCGGCAACCAACGTATAGTAATACTCCGAATTCTTCTCAAAGCCATCTGCTCGGAAAGTCGTTACATTGCCGGTCTCAAATTTGTCGAATCGGTTTACAGGAATCTTTTCATATTTCATGTTCCAGTAGATCTTGATGTCGTCGAGAGCAAGTACGCCGGAAGGATTTGTGCGAACAAAGGAGATCTTGACACTCTTGCTATTCGCGGGGATATCAGTAATCTCGATTGTTTTACCGCCGGCTGCGTTCTCAATGGGATATTCAGCTAACTTCTTCCAATCTTCACCTGCGAGAACATCAACCGCGATTCTGTTTTCAGTGGGAACGTTAGATCCTCTGTGCCAGAATGTAAGCCCAGTAATTGGAGCGGAATATGAAGGAGATGCTATGTAGGCATCATCAGAAGCCATGCGGAGCGATGGCGCGGATTGGCCTGAATACCCGGCAGTGCCGTATGTTCCTGTCACGTTTGTTGACCATCCCGCCGGGAGCTTCTCTAAACCGCCAGTGAAATCAACGGTATCAACCTCAGGGGAGAGGGCTCGTTTGGTATAAATATTCAGGAAATAGTTGTCGGCTCCCTCCACATCATTCCAATTGGCTGTGAATGAAGAAGAGGAGACTTCAGTGGCTTCAAGAGCCGTAGGAGTCAGATACTCAAAGCTCATGGGCAAGGTCTTAACTTCGCCAACTGCCGATGGTTGACAAGGACCTACGAAATCCACAACTTGTACTATATATTTATATGTGGTGTTTGGTTTCAGATTCTCGAATTTGCGGCTTGTTGTCTTACCTGTGTTAAGATTTTCCGCAACATATTCTTTAGAATCACCGGTTTCAGTATAGACCGATATCTGATAGCTCTCGGCATGAGGTGCTTCGCTCCAATGCAATGTGAATCCTTCGGGTGTCACATTGGTTGCCGGAAGAAGATCAACCGGTGGATAGACCGGACGACCGCCCGCTACATCAAAGGTTATGATGCCATCCTTCTCGGTTATGTTAGTGATTGGTAGGTTAATCTTATAGCCATTCCAGGTTGTCATTCCGGGTGTTGTGGTGTCGGTAAAAGAAGTTATGTTGGCAGTTCCCGGGAATGTGTCGCCATCTCTGGAGCTTTCATCGGCTTTTCCGTCTGCTTCTTCGATATCAACATACTGGTGACTCGGTGTGTTATTCACTTGATTGGCACTCCACACATTGGGAGCGTAGTCTATGTGCCACACAAGCATTCCGTGTCCGGGCAGGTATTGGTCCCAACCGGATTTCTGTCTGTTCTCAAAGAGAAAATATTCGGAATCTTTTCCAGCCTTGATAATGTATGCCTGATTTTTATTTATCGTTTCCAAAGTTGCTGAATGGGGCTGAGTCAGCTCCTGTGGCTCAAGCCATCCCAAAGCGTAGCGTTCGAATGCAGAGAAATAGGGAGGGGTGCAACCGTTGTTGTTGTAGGACCCATGGTCCATCACTGACCAGTCACCGGGTGTAAAACCTCCGGTATAACCTGAAGGATAAAGGTCGGGCAATCCCAACACGTGTGAGAACTCATGCAGGAATGTGCCTACGCCATCGGGGCGCGTTTTTTGCCATTCGTTGGTGCAGGCATATCTGTTGAGCTTGACGCCATCAAGCACCGGTGTCTCACCAATAGCCTTATCCAAAGTCCAGGAGTGGGGCCAGATGGCATCCGTGCCTCCACCACCGGCTTCGCTCTCTCCGGCGTAGAAGATGAATACATTATCGATAAAGCCATCCTTATCTCGGTCATATTGAGAGAAGTCTACAGTGCTGTCTAAGAGTTGGCACGCTTCCTTCACCATCTCGCCGGGACGGATATCTCTGCCCGATGTGGAGGAGCCTCCGTAGTAGCTTAAGTTCTGAGAGAGTTTTACCGGCCCGAAAACATCAAATGTAGGGGAGAACTGACCGTTTGAGTTTTCTATATAGTAGTCACGTGCGCTTCCCGTACCTCCAAAATCAGAGAATCCTTTCTGGTTCGCCATTCGGTTGAAATAGTCTTGTGAATTGGACTGGGTGAAAGGCTTATCCTGAAATTCTACCAAGATGATTAGTGCTTTCTGCTCCCCTGTGGAGGGGAAAGTGGTGTTCTCGAACAATCCCGGTCCCTTACCTTTTGCGGCAAAACGGACTGAACCGACAGGATTGAGAGCGTTTTCAGAAGATTGGCTGATAAAGCGGTTCAGAATCTCCTGGCGGTTGAGTGTAGAAAGAAACTGCACGTCGCTTTTCTTGCGCGTTGATGAGTCGGAGGCAGCAACGGCGCTTGCCACGACCTTACCCTCTGTATCCAACGTGGCGAAAACAAATCCATTCGGTGTTTCGGTAAGGAGATAATTATCGTCGGAAAGGTAATAATGAAATGATTCATCACCAACTATCCTGACATTGATTGAGGAACCATCTCCATTTTGGATTGTATGAAGACCCGGTTTTGCCGGCACTGAATATGCACTGATGCTTGTTAATAAACTGAGCGCTAAAACATTGAGACGTTTGAAAGATAGCATATAAAAGTTAGGTTAAAATCAAATTAGTTTTGATTTAAGTATATTGGTCTAAATAAATTACAAAATTTCTGTAAAATTATAAAATTTATATCAACAAAGGAAGAAATTTGTAGCATTTTTATGAAAATACCGTCTGGATTAAAGAATAAATTACGAAAAATGAATTTAAACTAAGAAATTCCCTCTCGGTGTATATACACTGCATAAAAAATATAACTATCTTTGTAAAAAGTAACTTCGAAAAGTAACTTAATGAAAGAGATTGAATGTCCTAAATGCCACACGACTTTCCAAGTCGATGACAGTACATATGAAAGTATCGTTGCTCAGGTTCGCACTAAAGTTTTCAACGAGGAACTCAGCAAGCGCATGACTGAAGCCGAGAAGCAGTTTAAATCCCGGGAAGAGTCTATCCAGCTTAAAGCTGAGAAGGAATATGAGAAACGGATTTCGGCTGTGAATGAAGAGCAGGGGAAACTTCAGACGGAGATTACGCGTCTGAATGGTTTGCTGTCAGGGTATGAAGCCGAGAAGAAATCGGCAATTGCAGAACTGGAGGCGAAGAAGGCAAAGGAGATGTTTGACGCCTTAGCCGAAAAGGATAAGCGGATTGCGGAACTGATGACTGATAATGCTAACAAGGAGAATGAATATCAGATTCAGCTTCTTGAAGAGAAGAATTCCGGTCAGGCTGCCCTTCAGAATAAGGTTCAGGAGATTACTGAGCTGCAGGCTGAGTTACGCTCGGGACAACTCGCTGCTGAGAAGCGCGAGGCAGAACTGCGTGAACTTCACAAGCAGCAACTGCAGGATAAGGAGGATGAGATCAGTCGCTTGAGAGATTTCAAGATGAGGCTTTCAACCAAGATGGTGGGTGAGACTCTTGAACAACATTGCGCTATCCTTTTTGCTCAGGCGCAGAGCATGGGACTATATCCGGAGGCTGAATTCGGTAAGGATAACACCATCATAGACCATACGAAAGGTGATTTCGTTTTTCGTGATTATGTAAATGGCGAGGAGTATGTGTCGGTGATGTTCGAGATGAAGAATGAGCAGGACACTACGGCTACCAAACATAAGAATGATGATTTTCTGGAGAAACTTGATAAGGATCGTCGGCAGAAGGGTTGTGAATATGCAGTGTTGGTTTCTATGTTAGAGCAGGATAGCGAGCTATACAATGGTGGAATTGTGGATAAAAGCTACCGCTATCCGAAGATGCTCGTGATCCGTCCTCAGTTCTTTATTCCGGTGCTGAGGCTCATTACAGAGGCCACGAAAAAGGGTTTTCTCGACAGGTATGCACTGATTCAGGAGTTGGAAACAGCGCGTTCACAGAGCCGCGATTTCACCAAGTTTGAGGAACGGATAAATAAATTCCGCGCGGCATTCGGTAATAGTGTGGCTGCCGCTCACAGGAAGTTTGTGGCCGCTACCGACGGTATAGACAAGACAATTGAAGCTTTAGAGAAGCAGATCAAGGCGTTGCGCGACATTAAGGCGAATTTTGAAGCCGCCGAGCAGAAATTGCTCAAGGCAAATGAAATGGCCGATGAGGATCTGACCGTCAAGAAACTCACCCATGGCGCCCCGACAGTCCGCAAGATGATAGAAGACGCCCAAAAATGAGCGTTTGTGGAGGGGATTTAACCGAGTAAAACATCGAGTGACATCATCAGCAGGAAGCCGATGGTGAAACCAAATCTCTTAAATCTGCGCAATCTGCGGTTCTTTTATAACATCCGAAAACTGACCTCAGAAAACCGAAAACTACAACCCGGAAAAGGTTTGTCAGAATGGCGGAGATGCAAGGCGCTGAGGATGAGACTGCCGGGAGCATACATGAGGTATGTGACCAAAGTAGAATTCCGAAAGCAACACCGCAGATTCGCTATTATCACAAACCTTTATACATGGATTCGTAATAGCGTTCATAATCCCCCGAAGTAATATTGTC
The DNA here is from genome assembly GCA_964512705.1 of uncultured Sangeribacter sp. GTDB lineage: Bacteria > Bacteroidota > Bacteroidia > Bacteroidales > Muribaculaceae > Lepagella. Next base: position 51,319 of record CAZEJY010000011.1, read on the forward strand.
CATCCACTCCTGGTTGTCGAGATACCAGCGGACGGTCTTCTCAATACCCTCCTCGAACTGGAGCGATGGCTCCCAACCTAATTCAGACTGGAGCTTACGGGAGTCGATCGCATAACGCTTGTCATGTCCTAAGCGGTCTGTTACGAACGTTATCAACTTCTCGCTCTGACCCTCGGGGTTACCGAGCAAGCGGTCTACGGTCTTAATGATGACCTTGATCAGGTCAATGTTCTTCCACTCGTTGAAGCCGCCGATGTTGTAGGTCTCCGCAACCTTACCCTCATGGAATATGAGGTCGATGGCACGTGCATGGTCCTCGACGAAGAGCCAGTCGCGCACGTTCTCCCCCTTGCCGTATACCGGCAGCGGCTTACCCTGACGGATATTGTTGATGAACAGGGGTATCAGCTTCTCCGGAAACTGGTATGGGCCATAATTGTTGGAGCAGTTGGTAATCAGTGTCGGCATACCGTAGGTGTCGTGATAGGCGCGCACGAAGTGGTCGCTCGAAGCCT
>CAZEJY010000012.1:0-51008 GCA_964512705.1 uncultured Sangeribacter sp.
GGTGATGTTAAGGATGTGCTTCTTCTTGATGTTGTTCCATTGTCAATCGGTATCGAGACTATGGGTGGTGTAATGACCAAGTTGATCGACGCTAACACTACAATCCCTACTCGTAAGAGTGAGACATTCTCAACTGCAGCAGATAATCAGCCGGAAGTAACAATCCGTGTTCTTCAGGGTGAGCGTCCTATGGCAGCTGATGATAAGCTTCTTGGTGAATTCAACCTTGGAGGAATTGCTCCCGCTCCACGTGGTGTTCCACAAATTGAGGTAACATTTGAGGTAGATGCCAACGGTATCTTGAACGTAACAGCAAAAGATAAAGCCACAGGCAAAGAGCAGTCCATTAAGATTGAGGCTTCAAGTGGTTTGAGCGATGCAGAAATTCAGCGCATGCGTGATGAAGCAAAAGCCAACGAAGATGCTGATAAGAAAGCTAAAGAGCGTGCAGATAAATTGAATCATGCTGACTCTGTAATCTTCCAGACTGAGAAACAGCTCAACGAGCTTGGTGACAAGATTCCGGCTGACAAAAAAGCTACAATCGAATCAGCTCTTGAGAAGTTGAAAGAAGTTCACAAGAACCAGCTTGTAGAGGATATTGATTCTGCAGTGAAAGCAGTTACAGACGCATTCCAAGCAGCATCTCAGGATATCTACAACGCTCAGCAGTCAGCAGGTGCAGCAGGCGCAAGCCAGCAGGCATCCGCACCTAAAGATGACGAAAAAGACATCACCGATGTAGAATTCGAAGAAGTAAAATAATCCGAAATATAAATAGAATATATCGTATCAGCGGCGTGCAATCCTCTGGATTACACGCCGCTTTTATTATAATCAAATTTCATTATTCAAAATGAGATATAGGCTATCCCATTTGCTTTTCCAGCAAATATTACTAACTTTGAAACTCTAAAGAGAAATAAAGCAATAGGTCTAATAAGACTAATGAGTCAAATAAGACTACTGGGATGATAAGAAGATATTGAAGTTACCCCAGTAGACCCATTGGACCTATTAGCCCTATTGGTCCCATAGTCCCAATTAAATCAAATTAAACTTAACTCCTAAAATTTAGCAAATATGGCAGAAAATATGCGAAATCAAGATGGTACCTTTCTTCCAAAGAAAGGGAATTATCGAAACTTGATAGCCTTTCAGAAAGCGGAGTGCATCTATGATATTACATATTATTTTGCCAACAAATTTTTATCCAAGGGTGATCGGACCATCGATCAAATGATTCAAGCTGCCCGAAGCGGACGTCAGAATATTGCCGAGGGTAGTGCAGCTGGAGCCACTTCTTCAGAAACCGAATTAAAGCTGATAAACGTAGCAAAAGCAAGCCTTCAGGAACTCCTGCTTGATTATGAAGATTTTCTACGGGTCCGAAATATGGAAATTTGGAAATTTGATAGCGAAAAAGGCATAATATGCCGCAATGCTTGCATGGCACACAATGATTCCGCTTATTATCGCCAAGCTATTCAGGAACGCACCCCGGAAACAATCGCCAATATAGCAATCACCCTTATCCACCAAACTGATTTGCTACTAAGAAGATTATTGGAAAGACTACAAAAAGACTTTACCGCCAATGGCGGAATCAAAGAGCAGATGTACAAAGCTCGCACCAACTTCCGCAACAATCAAAACTCCAATCCCCAAAAATAACTTAAAGGAATCTCATCCCTCCCATTAGACCTATCACTCCCATCAGACCTATTAGACCCATCAGCCCCATACCTCCCATTAGACCCATCAGACCTATTAGACTCATTAGGCCCATCACTCCCATTGCTCCCATTAGCCAATCTGAAGAATATTAATTTATCTTTTTCAAGTTCTTTGAACCGCACTTTGGGCAGCATGGTTTCTTAAACCATGGTGTTGGAGATGGAGCCGGATCAATCACAATAAACGGTCTGACGATGGGAGCCAAAAGCGGTACATTGATAAACGAATGCCCACACTCCTTGCATTCATATTTTTTAACGATTAAATTCAGTGCACGAATCAACATATCCTAAATTTTAATTATAAAGTTAACCTCTTGATTCATCTTAATATCCCAAGCTCAGCGACTATATATGCCAGCATCGGTTTTGGGTACATCTATCCCGTTAAGCTGAAAATGTTTGATTATTAAGAATTCTTATTAGCTCATACTCAACGAGCTAAATTTTCGTCTCCACTTTCAATTCCGATTTTCCGAAAAATATTCTCAGCTTTACTGAAATACTCTTCAGATATTGCTTCATTTGGTTCCACGCCTATTCCATCTCGATACATCATGCCCAAATGATACATCGAATCCGGTTCTCCGAAGTCGGCAGCCTTCTTAAACCATCGGGCTGCTTCATTTAGATTTTGCCCTACTCCCAATCCATTAAGATAGGCTTTACCCAAACAGAAAAAGGCCTCTGGATTATCTTCCGTTGAAGCTTTTTGGAAACATTCAAACCCTTTTTTATAGTCTACAGGAATGCCTCCAACCCCGGCCTGGTATATTATCCCCATATTGACATAGGCAGCCGAACATCCCTGTTCAGCAGCTTTTTGATACCAATACAATGCCTTCTCTATATCCTGTACCGTCCCTTCACCTTGCCGATAGCAAACGCCCAATTCATACTGAGCTTCAGGCAAACCAGCGTCTGCGGCCCTAAGGAAACAAGAAAATGCCTCCAACAAATTCTGCTCCGTTCCAACCCCATCAAGATAGAATAAACCGAGCCAATACATAGCCTCTGGAATAGCCCTTGCCGACTCATGGAATCTATTAAAGGCCTGGTCATAGCTCTGATAGATTCCACACCCATCTTTATAACAGATACCCTCATAATAGATTGCTCGCATATCTCCTAAGAGAGCGGCAGCCCTCAATTTGAAGAATCCCTTTTTCTGCTGCTTGCGATCGTCACTTTCCAGTAATGCAACGCCATCATCAATAAGTTTATCAACAGAGAGCTCATTTTCCTCACTTTCTTGATTTTGATGTTCTTTATTACCGTTCCTTAAGAAATCAAACAACTTAGCCATATTCATCATAAAAAATATTAATTTATCTTTTTCAAGTTCTTTGAACCGCACTTTGGGCAGCATGGTTTCTTAAACCATGGTGTTGGAGATGGAGCCGGATCAATCACAATAAACGGTCTGACGATGGGAGCCAAAAGCGGTGCATGGATAAACGAATGCCCACACTCCTTGCATTCATATTTTTTCACGAGTAAATTCAAAGCACGTTCAAGCATATCATTAATTTACAACTGGTTAAGTTTTGCATTAATATTATCAAAACGCTCGTTAATCATTTGGCGAAGTTCTATGGCATCAAGAACGTCTTGTGTTGAGCTGTGTCTGCGCTCATATTCCTTCATGGAAGTTCGGAGTAATTCAGTCCAGACTGGAAGGTTGAGAGCATTTGGATTCCATTGGTAAACGGCAAGTTTTGCGATATTTCCACAAGATGCGATCGCATAGGCTTGCAGACGCATCTTCTGAAGCCTGCGATCCATAATTTCTTTTTCTACCAGAATTAACGCTTGTGGACGAGCAAGCTGCTCTATCCTCGGTTTTGTGAGAATGTGATACACTCGTAAAATCAATTCTATCACGGCATTCTCAATAGTCATTGTAGCAAAATGTCGCAAGTCATATCCCTCAAGGTACATATATTCAATAACCTCTCCAATTGAACGGCCTTTCTGACCCAACGACCCGAATTGAAGGGTGCGTAATAAACAGCTTCCAGGAATTGGTACACCAGATTTTGTAAAAATATCCGAAATGATATGCCCTATCCAGACTATGGGCATAGCAAGAACCTTCCAAACACCCATTTTCTTAGTAGGTATACTTTTGAGAAGACCATCTTTAGAAATATAGCTTGTAGTTCCTGTGATCGCATCTTTCAATGCCCACAAAAAACCTGCGGGCGAAGGATCATGGGCAAGACTATAAATTCTATGAGAACGGGGCGTAAAGCCTTTCTCTCCACTTAGGATTGAGGTGTCATAATTAACACCAAACCAACCCTCAAGCATTTTCACCCATTTCGAAGTTTTGCCATTAGAATCAAAACCTATTCTACGCATCAAACCTGTCAGGGGGCTTCCTTCTTGCCTAATGGATTCACCATCTCTGACAATATTAGTGGTTTTAGGAATCTTCACTACAAGAAAGTCCACCAAAACAGCAATCGCTCCAATAAGACATACAATCACGATATCATGCTGAGTGGACTCTTTATTTATTATTTCATAGGAAGTTTCGTTTTCATATATTTCAGTTTGGTGTAGGGGTTCTCCTTCAGACAAAAACAATCCTTTTTGCTCCATAAGCGCCATCATCCTTTTCTCCAAACCTGAGATTTCATTAGATTGTACCTCAGAAACGGACTGTGTTTCTTGTAGGATCTCAGACGTGGAAGAGATAGACTCCTCAACTTTTTCAATTAAGGAATCAATCTTCATATTTTTGATGTGTGGAGTGCGGTTACTCATGCTTTCATCAATCGTTCGAGATAAAGGATGGATTTCTGAAGGTTCTTGATTTTGGTCTCGTTTTCAACTTGTACAAGCTTGAGCTGTGCAAGCTCCTTCTTCATAGAGACAATCTGGTCTGCCATTGAACCAAGAATTTCTTGAGCCCTCTGAGAGTCGTTCATCACGCCCATTACTATTTCCTTGAGCACGACCCATATTTTTGCACTTTCAGAAAGCACGGAATCAGGTGATGTAGTTGCAAGAGCCATTCCAAGGCTACCTCCGACACCTGCACCAAGAATGGCACCTCCACCCACTAATACAGCTAAACCACCGGCTACTCCCATTCCACCAGCCGCAACAGCTCCTCCACCGAGAGCAGCCAACCCTGAACTGATTGCCGCAGCTCCATAGAGGCCCTCTGCTGCAAATAAACCAATAATTGAGCCGCCGGCTGTCAAAAATGCCAACGCAACAGCGGCAATGCCAATACCGGCTGCGACAAGAACCTTACCAGTATAATTAGTCATCTTCTTCACTGCCTGAGAATAACAGTTTTCAAACTGCTTGATGAAATTTTCATCGATACCGAGCCACGCGGTAATAGTGCGGAGGCTTTTCTTTCTAACCTCTCTATCCCATGTAAGACCTTTGTATTGCTTATCCTTAGCAGCAACCTCTGTCATGGGAAAGTAAGGAGTAAACATTGTACACTCGAGAAGAACAAGATACTTCCACATTTCCGTTTCACTTATAGAAGAGGTCTGAAGAATCCATTGCTGAATTACACCCGGCACAGTAGAGATGGTATTGGATTGTTCTTGGGGATCCTGTTCTTTGAGAAATTCTTCTATGTTATGGCGATAGTCCAAATACCAAGTGTCCTTATTTGCATGAGTTGCGACCATGGGGTTTATCTTGTTGAGGAACCTTTCTTCAGTTTTAGAGTCTTGTTCAAGCATATAGCATTCAAGGCTAAATAGAATTTGCAACTGCTTTTTTGTTAATCCAAATGTTGTTATGGCCTGATTCATAGTTTATCAGTAGTTTTTTATGCCTTAAAAGCTCCACCAAAATCGGGCAATTATATAAAATACAAAAGGCGCGGAGCTTGATTTTTGCTCACGTCCTCTTGTTTCACGTATCGCCAAACACGTATGTCGAAAGAACGGAAGAAAATAATCACCCCACGCCATATCGCATATGATGCGGGGCATGAATTCATGCTCCTCATAGACGAGTACGACTAAAGGGCACTCTCCGCTATGTTCCTCGACATTCTAAAATTGGCGATTTTGAAACAAAGAACTAAGCTAAATGCCTTTTGCTTGTCACGGATTTCTCCCCGTGACATCACAAAATTATAAATTATCTTCGAGAGTTCCTCATATTTGGGGTGATTTTTATGTGAAAATATTTCCGTTATAAAATAATGTTGCAAATATATGGAATATATTCAGTAAAGTCCATAGAATTAGAATCTAATCTCAGTTGAAATAGAATTATGTACCATATCTTACATATTTGGTACATAATTTAAGTAAAGATTATATCGATTGTAAATTTTTAGTAACTTAGAGTCATGGAATCTCTGATTAAAACACTCATGATTATTCTCTCCACTGATATGCTCGGAGAAAATGTGTCGTGGCTGGCTCATAACTTAAAATATAAAGGGCGCACATCACTCTATCGCATTAAGGAGGGAACTGCAACTCAGACTTCCGCACGTGAACTTTGCAATCGTCTGCATGTGTATCAGCATCTCACGGAAGATGACTTACTCAGAATTGAGGCAACAATAAGGAATGTCGACTATTTTAGCCAACTGCTCCGGAAAGAGATAAACCGCGAACATCCTGACTGGGTGTTTCAATCCATCCTGCCGTTTATTGTCGAATGCTATGATTATTTTTCACCGGAATTTCAACAGGGAATCCTTCCAACAATATTACAACTGAAGCACGACGACCCGGAAGCCTTTTTCTATACAATGGCCTATTTCTACATCAAATATTCCTATCCTAATTTCTATTCTATCGCAAACACGCATCAAGAACGCTGCCAAAAAGTAGCAGAGCGTTTAGGTAAGAGGCTCTCAGAGGTGCTACCGGTCAACATGATAGGACTTGAAATGACCGAAAAATGTGGAAATGGTTTTCTATACGACATTGAGGCTCCAACAATGTGGTCGGCAGTGGAACATATAGCAAGAATTATTCAGACGTTCGTTGATCCGGAATCAACCTCAATTGGAGAACTGAAAACTATCCTTATCCCCCAATTGCATCAACGGACTTTTTGGCAAGGGAATCGAGCAGATAATGCTATCATACTGCAACCTATTTCGACGGGACCGGGCCGAGGAGCATATTTGGTACTCAGTCTCGATTACGAAACTTTAGAGCTAAATCCATTGTCAAGAATATATTTCTACGATGAAACATATTTAAGCATTGAAAATCTTGATGACCATTCATCTCAATTAGGATTTTACAATTTGAGTGAAGATACTTTATCTTTTGAGTGGGTGCATACTGAAGATAATCCTACCGGATTTGGGAATTCATGGAAGAGAATTGATATTTCTCAACATACTGTTCTCTACAAATTCAACAAGAGTGTCTCGATATCGGAGCTTTGCGGTTTAGCTATGATAAAAGACGGCTGGGAACCGATTGAGGATCTAATAGTGACGGATGTCATTATTTCAAGAGAAGTTATAAAAGCAGTATGTAAGACTGGGGTATCGGTAGAAATTCCTCGCAACGAGTGGCCTGAGCTTTCTAAGGTGACAACCGATACCATTGTAGCGGTTATGCGACATATCGCATCGGATACTATTTATATATGTTGGCCTACTATAGGTCTCGCCATACCCTTTAAAGATAACTTAAAGGAATCTCATTAGTCTCATTAGACTCATTAGTCCCATAAAGTTAGGTCAGGCAGATGACGAGGATTTGGGAGATGACTACGCGGGAGAACATGGCTACAGGATAGACTGAGGCGTAGGCTACCGAAGCATTGTCTCCCTCAAGTGTCTCATTTGTGTATGTCAGTGCCATCGGATTTGCCATCGCTGCACAGAGCATACCACATGTGGAGCCGAAATCTATCTTTGAAATTCTAATTGATAGCCATCCGATAATCATGACCGGTACAACAGTGATAATAAAGCCCAAGCCGATCCAAAGAAGGCCGTCTCCATTCATGATTGTTTCTATAAAGTGTTTACCGGAGTCCAGTCCCAAACACGCCAGGAAGAGCGACAACCCGATTCCGCGAAGCATAAGGTTAGCACTGCGTGTGGTATAGGTAACGAGACGGAATTGCGGTCCGAAACGTCCTATCAAAATTCCCATGATGATCGGTCCACCGGCTAAACCTAATTTTACAGGTACACTGATACCGGGGATAAACAACGGGATTGAACCCAAAAGAAGTCCTAACACCAACCCTATAAACATTGCTGCAAGATTCGGATCCTTTAGTTTAAGCAATCTATTTCCAACTAATTTCCCAACCTCTTCGACTTGGTTCTCTTTACCGACAACAGTAAGTCTATCTCCCAATTGAAGTATAAGCCCCGGCTTTGCTAAAAGATGAACACCTGCACGACTTACTCGCGTGATATTGATACCGTAAGTATTGCGCAAACGCAAACTGCCGAGTTTCTTTCCGTTCAATTCAGGCTTTGAGATAATGACATGACGGGAAATGAGATTGGAATCAATTTTATTCCAATCAACATCTCCTGTGTTCCAGTCACGGCTTTCCAATTTACCAAACAGGACCTCCAACGGATGTGTATGACCCTCCTCCGTGATTGCCATCAACCTATCTCCTTCCATGACAACTGACTCAGAGGTAGGAATCAATACTTCGCCATTGCGCCAGATTCTGCTTACTATGAATTCCACAGATGATAGAAGAGCTAATTCACGAATAGACTTACCATAAACCGCCGGATTCATAACCTGAAAAGTGCCGATATATGTTTTATCCTCTTCCTCTGTGCCTCCTTTCTGAATATCAGTCGGCTTTACAATAAACTTACGCATGAAAATAATTGCCACAATCACTCCGACAACACCAAGAGGATACGTGACGGCACAACTTAAAGCGGCTCCGTTTGCGGAGATTCCAATCTGCTTCAAAGCTTGTTGAGCGGCACCAAGTGCCGGTGTGTTTGTAGTGGCTCCGCAGATTATTCCTACCATATCTGCCATTGGGACGGAGAAGAGAAAACTCAGAGCAACGGCCACTCCCGTACCCAACAGTACGATCGCCAACCCCCACAGATTATGTTTTATACCACCTTTGCGGAATGAGTTAAAGAAACCCGGACCGACCTTTAAACCCAATTCGTAAATAAAGAGAGCCAATCCAAAACTCTCCGCAAAATTCAGCATTTCCTTATCAATAGAAAAACCGAGATATCCCGCAAATATTCCGGCAAAGAAAACCCAGGTTACTCCCAAGGAGATTCCTTTGATATGAATTTTACCCAATGCAAGTCCAACCGCTATTATAACCGACAATACAATTACTGCCTGGACTGCACTATGTTCAAATAATATACTGGTTATCCATTCCATATTGATTATCTTGCGAGTGATACGTTTACTGCTACTCCATAATTTGAATTTGTGGTTGGATATGAAGTATTAGAAACTAACGGTGTATTAATCTGATGATCGAAGAAAGCTGAAAGTGTGATTCGCTTACTCAAAACATAATTTGCCATGAAGTTGAGGGAGAAGGTACGAGAGCCATTTGTAGCCTGCGTATAAGCGGTTTCTATTCTTCTAATCAACGCCTGATTGTTAGCCAGAGAGAAGTCAAGGTTAAGTGAAAGGTCATTGGATACTCCACCCTGTTTACTACCGATCTTCAAGATCTTATTAAAGTCTGCGATCTTGTAGCCGGCTCCGATCGTGAACTGCTTACTTGTGGTCTCCACTACCTGACCGGCAGAAGTGTTAAGGTTGAGCGTCCGGGAATCCCTATACTCAGCATTAACAGTCATGTCATTGGTCAGTGTGACCTTTGCACCGATCAACGGTGCAAATTTTTCTGTAAGCGAAACAGAGGTAATGTTGAACGGTGATGATGGCATAGGCATACCCGTCTGTTCATTGAGGACATAACCCATCTCACCATCTACTCCAACCCAGTTCATATAACTTGAATAAGAACCAACGGCATACGTACATTGATATGCATGGGATAATGTAAATGCCTTGAACCATTTACTCATATTACCCATACGGATCAAGCCATCGTAAGTGACTTTCCAGTTGGGTCTCATTGAACCGAGACCATCAAAATGGCGGAGTGAAACTTTATTCACATTTGTTCCACTATACGCTGCAAGGAATGCCGGAATCAATACATCTGGGCTCGTTCCTGAGAGGCCTTCTGCAGAAGGAACATAAGCGGTACCGGCCAAAGGTGTACCCTCCAAAAATCCTGAGTTGGGGTAGACTGTACCGGCATATTGCGCCTCCACTCTCTGGGCTATGGTAGGAATATAGCTCAGGAAGCGGTTAAAAGCTTCTGAATTGTAACCATCTTCAGCCTTGGAATTTTTCAAAGCAGAAGTTAAAGCTAAATGCGTTCGCATATAGCTACCGGAGTATGAGGTAGGCATACCGGCATACATGAACTGCATCTGCTCCGTGCGACTATCATTGAGACTTGAGGTCAATATAATCTTTAATCCGCGGATTGGCTCAAGCGTTAATTCAAAATTGTATTCATTACTGTTTGTATAGAGTGCCGGAGATACCTGTTCCGAGTCAGTAATCAGCCAACCTCTTTCCATGGCTTTGTTTATGTAATCCTTGTCATAGAATCCGAATGCAAAATCAAGACCGGGAGACATCGGACCATTTGACAATGACTGACCGAATATATTGCCGACATTAGGAGCAAAAAGCGGAAGATTCAGTGAGTGTCCGCTTCTCCATCTGAACGTTGCTGATCGTGCCATCATCAGGAACCGGCTTGCATGGTCTGCAAACTCTTTGGCATAATTCTTCTTCTCGGTCTTGTCCTCCCTGATCGTCACCTTCACAGATTGATCTCCCCTATCAAGAATCTCAATAGTATTCTCATCTACAACTTTGAAATTCAGTTTCTTCACGTTGTTACCTACACGGGCTGAGAACTTAATCTTCTTTGTCTTCAGATTATGTTTAACCACTGTCGTTGTATCCTTTGAAAGGGTAAATGCCTTTTCAAATTTCTTCTCTTGTGGCTGCTTACCGCGTGCTGACAAAGCATTGGCATTACGGGCCATACCTGAAGCTGAGAATCTTTTATTCACATTCTGAAGATACTTCACCTTATTATAAAGAGTCTCGAAGTTCAGACGACCATCGGCATTCCATGAGCTTTGATTCTGAATTGAGTTACCTAAATATGTACCCTCTATTGTCGCACCTTTATCCCATCGATATGTGGAATTATAGGTTACAGAACCTGACAGGTAATCGAGTGCTGGAATCTTATTGAATGGAGCACGATAAGTTCCGGTAAATGTCTGGTTGTAGTTCCAAGGAGTTCCCAAATGACGCAATGAAGAGAGGACAGTGTCCTTCCATTGCTCATACTCCGTTGCAAACAGACGTTTATTAACAGCTCCAAGAGACTCCTCGATTCGGGCAAGGGTGTTGCTCTGGAATGAGAGAGTCAGAGACTTGATGAGATTCCATGAAAGACTCAGCTGACGATCCCATGTAAAGTTTTTACTTACCTGAACCGGCAACTGGAATTCAACATCCACTTCACTGCGGGTCTGCTGCTCATAATAGTAGCGGTTCATACCTGTGTAGAAAGTGATATTGTTGAAAAGCCAGTTAATCTCATAGTCTTTCAAGAACTTAGCCATCTTACTCTTTCCTTTAACCCATGAGAAGGGTTTAAGCTTAGGAATAAATGGTGACCATGAATATTGGAAACTACCACGATAGTCGTTCGTATGCTCATATTCCGTGGTTGGATCCATATTCTTCTGCTTATTATAGGAGAAGGATATTTCAAAGTTCGCAGGATCCCAAGGCTTACTCTTCTTGCTTTGCACATTGAACTTAAAGTTTGAGAGCGAGAAACTCTCCACACTTTTTTTAGTCAACGAATAACCCTTGATTGAATCTTTCTCATGTTTGGTTTGCGCAGCATCGATTGCATCCTTCAACAAAATATCTTGGTCAAGCGGATTATATTTGGGAGTCACTGTCTCCTGCGACTTTGAGAAATAGATCGGTGCAGAGAGTTTTGCTTTCTCCGGCAAGAACCTACCCAAATCACCCTGAACAGCTACATTGTATTGTTCATAATCCTCCATCCTACGGGCATTCAATGGCTGATCCACTCCACCAAAACCTGAGGTTTCCTTGTGGGCAGATACATTGAGCATTGCTATGTCTGAAACAGACAGATTCATATTCGCATTAGCTGCCCAACCACCCGATTGGTTGAAATCCGTCACCTTCAGCTCATTCACCCAAACATTACCATCTTTCGTGCTATTGGATTTGTTTCGAATACCAATGAGCATCACCCTGACATCGCTCAAGCTCGGATTACCAAGCACTGAGACGCTATTCTGTGGATTATCGGAGTCATGGCGAGTATATACAACATTATAACCAACCCCTTCCAAATGCAGGCTACGATCACGATTTCTCTCCTGCTTGATAGAGGTGAACTTATCCAGGGGAACATTCAGGAAGTTAGCCAAAGGCCACACCTTTGCACGGTCAGCACTACTGAAGTTGTTGTACTGACCCGGAGGTGTGAGCTCTAACGGAATCTCATATTCATAATAGTTATTCTTGACGTCAGATCCGACTCTAAGGAAAAGTGCCAAGTCACCATTACGCAGGTTTGAAGGATTATCTACAAGAGCTTCGGCATGAATCCACATCTGGAGTCTCTTATAGATACGCATATCCATCTGCGTGTTTTTATAAATACCACGTGCATCGCCGGGCTGCAGTCCTTTCACAGTGATTGAAAGTGATTGCTCATTTAACTGAGTAGCCTGAGACGCACCCGGGTCCTGAATACGATCCACACCGGGAGGAAGGACATAGTTTACCGGAGCACGTCCAGAGTTCTCCTCAATATTAACTACGGTCATATCTATTTCGCCCTCAGCCGGAGAATCGTTACGGCTATTGAGATTGAACTGATAATCGCGCCATTCCCCTCTTACCAACTCAAGTGTTGCGAAGCGAAGGTGTGTAGTTTCCTTAAAACCGGTCATGAACATGCGGGCAAAACGCACGGTTGTGAAATCAGAAATACCTCCGACGACCTTTTCCGGATCACTCAAAGGAATCTTAAACTGATACCACACCGCTTTCTGCCTTCCACTCGGCACCGGAACTTCCTTCTCTACTTTATCGGTAACATAGTTCTTACCTACTTCCAAATCCTCAGGACGTATGGAAACCTTATACTGGAAATAACGCTCATATTCATTAAGCGTATTATCCTGATTGATATCCTCCACATCAGGGACCGCACGAGCTGACTGATATTGGGGGTTAGGAGACTGATCAGGAGAAAGTGAGTTTCCTTCCACTCCATTGTATCTTTTATAACGTGTCAAAATATCGGCACGTGTTTCATCATAATATGGAGAGCGAAAGAAATGATAATTATCACCTGCAGGGTCATTCATTGCTGAGAATGGATTCTCCTGCATCTCGGAAATTGTAGATGCCGGCAATTTTGCACGCAGTTTATCAAGATACTCTTTATAGGAAGAGAAGGTATATTCATCTTCATTCGGAAGTCCATCGAGACCAACGTCCTGCTTGGGTCGTGCATCAGGAGCATTCTCGAAAGCATAAGTCAAAGAATTCTGACGAGAGACGCGTCCCCAATTAGTTTCAGCCATAAATTGGTTATTTCCGTCGATTGGCAGACCATTCTCATAACTTTTCATCCCATCCTTAAGAATATCCTCACTGATCTCTCCAAAATTGAAGTATAGATCTCCACCTTCTGTGTTAGGATTATCCGGATCAAGAAATGGGTCCATCATCCAGAACTGTAGATATTCCACATTGGAAGTTTCGAAGTTGGTATTATCCATCTTTCGCATGATACCACCCCAACGCTTTTCAGGATTCAAAAGATTACCATTATCATCGATATTCTCGGCATCAAGATTATAAGGGCCTCGTTCTTTTGGATAATATGAAAGATTCAGACATTGGATATAATTGGCTTCGCCATAGGCAAGGTCACGATAAGGGAAAACTTCATCAATTTTCACTTCGCGCACATATGGATTGGAGAGCATCTTCGGATCGCTCTTCATATAACCGGGAACCATAGATGAATTTCTCTGGGTCCACAACCGGTCTATAAAATACCATGAGAGTAGCGCTCTGTTTTTACCATAATCCACGTTGTTGCTCAGAGATGACTCTGGGAAAAGTGCACCCGCTCCCGACTCATAAGGAGTAGAAGCCAAGAACCAAGAGTATGGTGAGCGCAAATCTATTCCGGTTTGAGTAGCCTCAAAATCATCGATATAACTTGAGCCTCTGTTAGAACCTGATTTCTGTTTGTGAGGAACCAATTGTGCAAACTCTGCATTGAGATTGATTCGTGAAGGAGCTGTGGCATTAACCGTCGGTATCTTGTTAACCAGGTTGGTAAGCCACATAAAATCTTTGTTATAGGAGAGATTCAAACCCCACATTGAGTTGTTGATCACCTCATCTCCAATATTCACTTTTTCTGTCAAGGATTTCTCTGAGAAGTGCATGATCGTACCACCTAAAGTAAAATCCTTATTAAAGCGATACTGTGCGTCAAGACCAAGTAGGGTCTTACGCTGCATACTGAAAAGTGACTGATTCTCAAGAGTAACGCTTACATTGGTTCCGGAGTCAATTATACTCTGATTAGTGATAGTGACAATACCCATGGAATAATCCACAGTATAATCGCTGTTTTCGGTCAGCACTACACCGCCAGCCATTACAACCACAGAACCTCGCGGCACATTCATTGCATTCAAGCGAATCTGAGCACCATTGGATGCTTGATACTCACCCATCAAGGAGAATTTATTCTTGTCTGCAAACTGCTGAGCTACTACCAATGTGGAGTCATAGAGCTCCTTATAGACATATTGTGCAGCCAACGCAGGGTTTCCTATCTTCCTCTCCAAGTGCGCACCAAAAGGCTCTGCAACCGGGAAGATAATTTTTCCGGATGATGACTGAACGGTATAACCCTCTATATAGTCAAAGAAGCCATCGGAATGTGATTCCTGATTGGAATCAAGTCTATCAAGATTCATAACCTGCAGCAACGGCTGATTGGAAATTGAACCTACGGGAAGATAATTGATCTCTGTACCTGTTGTATCACTAAGGTACTTGATATTGAGCTTGAAATTCTTACTCTGCAGTTGATAGGCACCAAGTGAATACACATTTTTCATCATCAACTTCCACATCGGAAGCTTTGGAGAAACCGTAGTACTGCGCAACATCTTCAGAAAAATACAGTCGGATGTAGAAGTCACGTCACTGGAGAACTCTCCAACCTGATATACTTTTCCCTGATATGTATATTCAAATGCAACGGCAAGAACCTCATCTGTTGTAAGTGCTGATTTCAAACTTATATAACCAAGATCAGAATTGAGAGTATATTCGCTTGACTTAAGCAATCTTGCACTCTCGACTTTTTCATAATCCATACCTCCCTCGATACCATAGGCTTTCAAAGGCTCGAGAGTCTGGGTAACTTCATTTATATTTCTCGCCCCGGGATACTGGCTCTTGATAATCGTGAGAAGATTATTACTCTTATTAGAAGGGACAGTGGCACTCATATCAGGTTGCCAATATGAATTAGCGAGATTTGTATTCTCACCCAAATCCATAAAACCCACAAAGTTACGGGATTCGTTGAAGTTACTGTTCTTGTTAGTAATCCAAACCTCTATACGGGTAATCTTTATACCGGAAGAAACGAGCGGCAACTTAGATGCAAACTTGTCATAATTCTCATAGAAATATTGAGAGAGAAAGAAGTGGCGGTTGGCATCATATTTATCTGCCTTGATATTGAATTTTGTCGATTGCACACCTCCGCTTGTGGATACGGTCTGTGATTCCGAATTTTGTTGTGAGACCAATCCGGTGAGCGTTAGCTTTCCAAACTGCAACTTGGTTTTCAGACCGAACAATGCCGTACCACCGCGAATTAGACTTGACCCGGTGGTCATACTAACATTACCGGCTTCTATACTTTTTATGATTTCATCCTCTTTTCCCTCATAGTTCAACCTAAGGTTTTTTGAATCGAAATCAAAAGTTGCATCCGTATTGTAGGTCATGTTGAATTTCAACTTATCACCTACAGAAGCATTGATAGTAGCCTGAATCTTCTGATCGAAATCAAAATACGTTTTACGTCGGTTTTTAAGCGAGAGTGATGGGTTATCGGTTTTATTACTTTTCACACCCATTGAGATCTGGACAGATCCCTGAGTTGAAAGACGCACACCACCGGGTCCGAACACTTTCTCAAGAGGACCGAGGGCAAAATTCATATCAAATATGTTGAACGGCTGCTTATCCTTGTTCTCGAAAGTTTCAGCATTCTTCTGACGAAAGTGACCCCATAAATCTCGCCTAATCTCTATCTGGGCATACTGTTCAGGGGTAAGAAGAAAGGGTGTAGTAATCTCTTTGTCACCAAGGAGGGTGCGGACTACGTACATGCCGAGTTCAGGATCATAAACTGCTTCTGTTTTAATATTTTCCGGGGTGCGTAGATCTGCGGGATATTCAGATTCCTTCAGTGGATTAGGTGTGGTTATTTCCGGAACAGTCTTTTTGACCTGTGATTGGGAATAGGCTACAAACGATAATAGCAATGTTGAACCCAACATTGCGAAAGTTTTAAATCGTTTCCTTTTATATTCCTTTTTACCTAATCGCTCAAAAAGCATTACAGCATAGTAAGTGCCTGTTTTATTGCCTTTTCAGTAGTAAGACCCGGATCGGCAGCAAAGAGTTTCTTCAACACTTTGTTGCTCTGCTGAGCAGTGAAACCGAGCATTACTAAAGCAGCAAGCGAATCATCATACGCTTCATTCGAGACCTTACTTGTAATTAACGTTTCCTCATCAGCTTTTATTTTATCTCTTAAATCCACAATAATACGCTGTGCTGTTTTTGCTCCCACACCTTTCACAGCTTTAAGAGTACGCTCATCACCTTGGGTAATTACACCTTGCAGAGCTTGAACCTCCAAAGATGACATTATAAGTCGTGCAGTATTGGGTCCGACACCGCTAACACCTATAAGAAGACGGAAGAGTTCACGACCGGATTTGGTAAGAAATCCATAAAGAAGATGAGCATCTTCTCTGATTGCCTCATGAACATATATCTTGCAATCTTTCATATCTTTGAGCGCTACATAGTCTATCAGATTAATATTCACCTCATATCCTACTCCGTTGCACTCAACCACCGCATAGGTTGGGTTAATATCTGTCAGTTCTCCTTTTAAATAATCAATCATAGCTACATACTTAGGCTGCAAAATTACAATTATCTCAGCAGATTTTAGTAATTTTGTATTATAATTATGGAACAAAATTTCAATTCACCACTTCTTGATACTGCAGTTGCAGAGCTGTCAAAACTCCCGGGCATCGGTCAAAAGACGGCTCTTCGTCTGGCGTTACATCTCCTGCGTCAGGAGAAGGATGTAGCACACAACTTAGGCAATTCCATTATTGCAATGCGGGACAACATACAATACTGCGAGAGATGTCACAATATCAGCGACTCGGAAATTTGTCCAATATGCAGTGATTCCAGACGAGATGCTAAAACAGTCTGTGTAGTAGAAAATGTGAAGGATGTTCTGACAATAGAAGGAACCCACGCTCACCATGGTCTTTATCATGTATTAGGAGGATTGATTTCACCTTTGGATGGAATAAGTCCTTCAGATCTTGAGATAGACAGCCTTGTTAAACGTGTTGCAGAAGAGAAGATAGAGGAAGTTATTCTTGCGTTGAGTCCAACAATGGAGGGTGATACTACCAATTTCTATATTTTCCGCAAATTGAGTGATCTTCCGGTTAAAATCACTATGCTTGCACGCGGACTAAGTATCGGTAATGAACTGGAATATGCTGATGAACTCACTCTTGGCAGGTCCATACAGAACCGCATGCTGTTTTCTGATACCTTCCGAAAGTAATCAACCCTCTTATACTATTAGACGATGAATACTTTTTTGGAAGATGAAAAGATACGTTTGAGAGCTGTGGAGCCGGGTGATGTAGCAGTCATATCTGAAATTGAAAGAGATTCAACCCAATGGCTTGCAAATTGCATGTGTGCGCCCCTCTCTGTACAAATGATCTCTGACTATGCCATAAGTTATGATGCCGATCCCTTTCGCTCGGGTCAACTTCGACTCATGATTGAGCTAAAGGATAGCGGACTCGTAATTGGCGTGATAGACCTATACGAAATATCAGCCCAAAACCGTAACGCATTTATCGGTATTTATATCTTACCTCAATATCGGAAACAGGGTTTTGCGCTGAAATCAATATCTATTTTAGAAAATTACGCATTTTATCTATTAAATTTGCGCAATTTTGGTGCGAAAATTGTTATTAATAATAAGGAAAGCATAAATCTCTTTAAAAAAGCCGGTTTCAGTCATTCCGGAACCCTTCCACAGTGGATTGAGATGGGCCCGAAAAGAGAAGATTTAATGATTTTCACTAAAAATTTATTAATTTAGCACTCCAACTCTGAATATAGTGTTTTCCTGAAATAAAATAAACTATTTCTGTTGGAGATAGGAATTGTAATGAATAAAACTAACATAAAAGATTATACAAACGATATAATAGAATCCATTCAAGATAAAAAAGGTGGATCTATCACAATACTCGATATGTCTGCAATTGAATCTGCTCCGGCTTCAAAATTTATTATATGCCAGGGTCGTTCAACCTCTCAGGTATCAGCCATAGCAGACTCCATACGAGAAGATCTATTAAAGAAGCATGGTCTAAAACCATATAGCTATGATGGCTATCGCAACTCCCAATGGGTTGTAGTAGACTACGGTAATATAATGGTACACGTTTTCCTCCCTGAGTTCAGAGAATTTTATAATCTTGAGGAACTATGGAATGACGCCAACGCCACATATATTCCGGACGTGGACTAATTCCATTACTGTAGATGGAGCACCTTGTCTGACTTATACTCTTCTGTAATCTATCTGATTAATTAGACTACCAATCTGAAAATTCAAACAAACCATTAATATGTCATCACCAAAAAGAAGGAAAAACAAAGGTCCTATCGGGCGTGCAATAACCAACATGTATTGGATGTATGGTATAATTATCGCAGCCCTTATTCTTCTCTTCGTCTTCTCAGACGCTTCCGAAACAAAAGAGGT
The DNA here is from genome assembly GCA_964512705.1 of uncultured Sangeribacter sp. GTDB lineage: Bacteria > Bacteroidota > Bacteroidia > Bacteroidales > Muribaculaceae > Lepagella. Next base: position 18,987 of record CAZEJY010000012.1, read on the forward strand.
AGACTTCTCCGAATTTGAGAAAATTGCTCTCGCAGGAGATTTGGAGAGAATCAATGTCTTCTCTGAAAACAAAACAGCAGAAGGATTTCTGACCACTCAGGGTGCGAAGAAACTGAAGATGAAAAATGATCCGAACGGCGCCAGCCCCTTTGGAGCAGCAGAGAAACCAAAAATCAAGGCAAATATACCCTCTGCTGATAAAATCACTGACTCTATCAATAAGTGGAACTCCACACTGACAGCCGAAGGGAAGCCGGAGATAAAGGTAAAATATGAAAGAGGTAGTGATCTGATGAAGGCTCTATGGTCTTTCGGACCTTTCATCCTCATGATAGCTTTGTTCTTCTTCTTCACCCGCATGATGTCAAAAGGTGCAGGTGGTGCCGGAGGCGGTGGTGGTATCTTCAACGTCGGTAAATCTAAAGCCATTGTCTTTGATAAAGATAACGGTACAAACGTGACATTCAAAGATGTTGCCGGCTTAGCTGAAGCTAAGGTCGAGATTGAAGAGATTGTAGAATTCCTCAAGAATCCGGAGCGCTATACTGAATTGGGAGCTAAGATTCCGCGCGGTGCACTCCTTGTAGGCCCTCCGGGAACCGGTAAGACTCTCTTGGCAAAGGCTGTGGCAGGTGAAGCAAATGTTCCTTTCCTCTCCATGTCAGGTTCAGACTTCGTGGAAATGTTTGTGGGTGTTGGTGCCGCTCGCGTACGCGATCTCTTTAAACAAGCCAAAGATAAAGCTCCTTGTATTGTATTTATCGATGAGATTGATGCCGTGGGTCGTGCTCGTGGAAAGAACCCTAACATGGGTTCAAACGATGAACGTGAAAACACGCTCAACCAGATGCTTACAGAGATGGATGGTTTCCAGTCCAACAATGGTGTGATTTGCCTTGCAGCCACAAACCGCGCAGATATGCTTGACAAGGCACTCCTCCGTCCGGGTCGTTTCGACCGTCAGATTTATGTTGATCTTCCGGAACTTACGGATCGTGTTGAGATTTTCAATGTTCACCTCCGTAATATTAAGGTCAATTCAGAACTTGATGTGGAACAGCTTGCTCGCCAGACTCAAGGATTCTCAGGTGCGGATATCGCTAATGTCTGCAATGAGGCAGCACTGATTGCTGCACGTAATCATAAAGAGGCCGTGGATTGGAACGACTTTATGGCTGCAATCGACAGAATCGTTGGTGGTTTGGAGAAGAAATCACGTATCATCACAGATGAGGAGAAATACTCAATCGCTACTCATGAGGCAGGCCACGCTACAATCACTTGGCTCATCAAATATGGTAATCCTTTGGTAAAGGTAACTATAGTACCACGTGGCCGCGCATTAGGTGCAGCATGGTATGCTCCTGAAGAGCGTCAGATCATCCCTACCCAAGCCCTCCTCGACACAATGTGTGGTCTCCTTGCCGGCCGTGCTGCTGAAGAGGTATTCACCGGACAGATTGGTACAGGAGCAAGCGATGACCTTGAAAAATGTACAAAGATTGCAAAATCGCTTGTTCTGGTTTACGGTATGAGCGACAAGCTTCCTAACCTTAATTACAATGACTCTACAGGTCAGGAGATGGGATTCACCAAGCCATATTCTGAGGAAACTGCAGAGGTCATAGATAATGAAATCAAAAGGATCGTGAATGAGCAGTATGAACGTGCAAAGCAGTTATTGCGCGAACATGCAGCACAACATAACCAGATTCGTGATCTCTTGATTGAGAAAGAGGTAATCTATCACGATGACGTTGAAAAGATTCTTGGAAAGCGTCCGTGGAAATCTCGCACAGATGAGATTATCGAAATCAATAAGAAAGAGGAAGATCCCGGAACGCCTCCACCTTTCACAAAGGAAATTGAACAAAAATAATAGGGTAAATCAGTACCCACTCTAAAAAAGAGTGTGTCAAATTCTTGAGATTTGACGCACTCTTTTTTATGATTCATACATTATCCATATGTTAAATATTGTGAAAACTCAAATCTGTAAAAAAGTTTTCCAATTATATTAAAATTGGTCAAATTGGAATATTCTTAATCCTAAAATTACCATAAGCCATTTTAAATTGTTAATTTTGTATGAAGGAGATTTAACTAAACTTGATTTCCATTGTCAAAACTATATCAATTGGACAAAAAGCTGTATCAACTAAGTAAGTTTGAAACTAACATTAGCCCCAACGATAACTTACTTGAAACCATATAACGAATTTAGAAACATACTTATATCTAAAAAAACTATAATACTGAATAATTAAGGATAAATAACTCAATATTAACAGATGAAATTAAGAAAGATGAGTGCGTTGGCATTGTCATTGGTTACAGTGTCAGCAATTCTTCCTTCATGTAAAGGAAAAGATGGACAGCAACAGCAGGCTGCTGTTCCCGAGTTAGCAGTAATCACAGTTGGAGAACAAGATGCCAAACTTGAAACAGGTTTCCCAACTACTCTGAGAGGAGAAAATGATGTAGAGATTCGTCCACAGATCTCAGGTTTTCTAACTAAGGTAAATGTTGAAGAAGGTCAAAGAGTAAGCAAAGGTCAGGTTCTATTCACAATCGACCAGGTAAGCCTTCAGGCTGCCGTTGATGCCGCTCAAGCGGCTGTTGCGGTAGCTCAGGCAAATGTCAACACAGCTCAAACCAATGCCAACAATAACAAGATGCTCTTGGATAAGAACATTATCAGTGCTGCAGCTTATCAAACATCTGCAGACGCATTGAATGCTGCCAAGGCTCAGCTCAACCAAGCGAACGCCAATTTAACCAGCGCGCGTAAGAATCTTTCTTATGCAGTCGTGACAGCTCCGGAGGCAGGTATTGTCGGTTCAATTGATTTCCGCGAGGGTTCATTGGTTTCACCATCCACATTACTAACTATTCTATCTAACTCATCAGATATGAGGGCAAGTTTCTCTCTGAATGAGAAAGAACTTCTTAATCTCACTGATAACGGCAAGCGCACAATCCAGCAAGCAATCGCAGAGATGCCTCAGGTGCAACTCAAATTGGCTACAGGTGAGATTTATGATCAACCGGGTAAGATCATCTCAATCTCCGGCGTGATAGACTCCTCCACAGGAGCGGCAAGTGCTACTGCAATCTTCCCGAATCCTAACGGAATGCTCCGTAGTGGTAACACCGGTCAGGTGCTCATTCCTTCAATGCAACAGAACGCAATTCTTATTCCTCAGAATGCAACTTACGAAATTCAGGATATGAAATTCTGTTACGTAGTTGGTGATTCAAGCAAGGTTCATTCTCGCCCCATCCAGATTGCTGAGCAGAACGATGGTCAGAACTACATTGTCATCAGCGGTTTGAATCCAGGTGAGCTTGTAGTGACCGAAGGAGTTGGTATATCTGTCAAAGATGACATGGTTATTAAGCCTAAAAAGTAAAATTGAGAGGAAATGAATTTATCACTATTTATAAAGCGCCCGGTTCTATCTACCGTTATTTCAATCTTCATTGTAATATTCGGTATTCTTGGACTCTTGGGCTTGCCAATCGAGCAATATCCAAACATTGCACCTCCAACCATTCAGGTTTCTACAACTTATACGGGTGCGAACGCACAGAGTGTGCTCAACTCTGTGATTGCGCCACTTGAGGAGCAGATCAATGGTGCTGAAAACATGGATTATATGTATTCAACAGCCGCCAACAATGGTTCCGCTACCATTCAGGTTTATTTTAAACCCGGTATGGACCCGAACATGGCTGCCGTTGACGTTCAGAACCGCGTAGCCAAGGCTGCAAGCTTTCTCCCTTCCGAGGTTAACCAGGTTGGTGTAATCACTCAGAAGCGCCAAAGCTCCATGCTTATGGTATTTAACGTATACGACAAGGATGGAAAGTACTCCAAAGAGTTTATTGACAACTATATGTCAATAAATATCATTCCGGTTATCAAGCGTGTACCGGGTGTAGGAGATGCAACCGTGATGGGTGCGGACTATTCAATGCGTATATGGCTAAAGCCAAACGTGATGGCCCAATATAATCTGATGCCAACCGATATCTCTGCGGCTCTCGCTGAACAGAATATCGAAGCAGCTCCGGGTCAATTTGGAGAACGCGGAAATCAGAGTTTCCAGTACGTCATGAGATATAAGGGACGTCTTCAGGATGAAAAGGAGTTTGAGGACATCATCGTACGTGCTACTCCCGATGGCGAAATTCTCCGTCTGAAAGATGTTGCGGATATTGAACTCGGACGTTTGTCTTATGGCTTTGAGTCTACCACAAATGGTAAGCTCGGTTGCTCTGCCATTATCTTCCAATCTCCTGGCTCTAATGCAACCCAGGTTGTAAAAGATATTCAGAAAGAACTTGACCGTTTCCAGAAAGAAGCTCCGGAAGGTATTGGCATTCTTACCTCAATGAGTGTGAACGACTTCCTTTTCGCTTCTATCCATGAAGTTGTAAAGACTCTTATCGAGGCCTTCGTGCTCGTATTCCTTGTGGTATTCATCTTCTTGCAGGATTTCCGTTCCACATTGATACCGGTGATTGCAATTCCGGTAGCATTGATCGGTACATTCTTCCTGATGTATATCTTCGGCTTCTCAATCAACCTTCTGACTCTTTCAGCTTTGGTATTGGCAATTGCCATTGTGGTCGATGACGCCATAGTGGTGGTCGAGGCTGTCCACGCAAAACTTGACGAGGGTTATTCCTCCTCCAAGCGGGCAGCCATTGATGCGATGAGCGAGATCTCCGGTGCATTGGTTTCCATCACGCTCGTAATGATGCTTGTGTTTATCCCCGTATCATTCATGGGTGGTACTTCCGGTGTGTTCTATCGTCAATTCGGTTTGACCATGGCAATGGCAATCGGTCTGTCGGCAGTCAACGCGTTGACCCTCTCCCCTGCTCTCTGTGCACTCTTCCTGAAACCTCACAAGAAGGAGGATGAAAAACCGTTGAAGGAGCGTATGGCAGATGCTTATTCAGCAGCCGGCGAGGTTATGAAAGAGACCTACAAAAAACGTTTCGGTTTCAAGATTCCACCTTTCATCACACTAATCTTTATCGTTGCAGCCGTAGCATTCCTGATGATGGGATGGTATGGGTATGAGGATGTTCTCAAAGGTGCAATCGCTACTATCGTTGCAATTATTGCTCTCATAGGGCTATTCTCCAAAGAGTTTATCAACTTCTTCAATAAAGGTTTCAATAAACTCCTTAAATTCTATAATAAAATTTCCGGCTGGTTCATCCATCACAAAGTTACGGGATTCGGCATAGTTGCAGTTTCAATAGCAGCTCTCGTATGGTTAATGAGTACGACAGCAACTTCAATGGTACCTCAGGAAGATACCGGTACAATCATGGCGGTAGTAGATATGCCTCCGGCAACATCCCTTGAGAAGACAAACTCAATCATGAATCAGATTGACAGTATTGCCGGTACCATTCCTGCTATTGCTGTTCGAAATGCGATTACAGGTTATAGCTTCATCGGTGGACAAGGTAACAGTTACGGTTCATTCATTATAAAACTTAAGCCATGGGCCGACAGAGATAACGCGACCGAGAATGTTAACGCCATTCTTGCACAGCTCTATCAGAAGAGTGCGGCAATTAAAGATGGACGTATCATGTTCTTCGCACCTCCTATGATTCCGGGATTCTCAGCCTCCAACGGTTTCGAAATTAAACTTGAGGATAAGACAGGTGGAAGCCTTGATAACTTCTTCAAGGTTTATCAAAGCTATATTCAAGCACTGAATGCACGTCCTGAAATTCAGATGGCTTATTCTACTTTCAATCCATCCTTCCCTCAGTACCTTGTAGAACTTGATGTAGCAAAAATCAAGCAGGCAGGATTGACTCAGAACCAGATTCTTCAGACTCTGCAGGGATACTATGGTGGTATGTACATCTCTAACTTCAACAAGTTTGGTAAACTCTACCGCGTGATGATGCAAGCCGCTCCGGATGCCCGTGTTTCTCCCGAGACATTAAAGCAAATCAAGGTTCGCAACGGCGCTACAATGGCTCCTATCGACAACTTTGTTTCTCTCAAAAGAGTTTATGGTCCGGACATTATCAACCGTTTCAATATGTTTACTTCAATTGCGATCACCGGTCAACCAGCTCCCGGCTTCTCTTCCGGAGATGCCATCAATGCAATCGAAGAGGTTGGATCTACGATGCTTCCAACCGGCTATGGATATGAATACTCAGGTATGACACGAGAGGAAGCTAAAACCGGTTCCAGCCAGACAGCTTACATCTTTGGATTGGTACTACTGTTCGTTTACCTTCTTCTCTCTGCCCAGTATGAAAGTTACATCCTTCCGTGGGCTGTTATCCTGTCAATTCCCTTCGGTCTTATGGGAACATTCATCTTTGACCGAATCGGAGGTATCGACAATAACATATACACTCAGATTGCTTTGATTATGCTTATCGGTCTTTTGGCTAAGAATGCTATCCTTATTGTGGAATTCGCATTGGAGCGCCGCCGCACGGGCCTTTCAGTTATCCAATCCGCAATTCAGGGAGCCACAGCTCGTCTGAGACCTATCTTGATGACATCTCTCGCAATGATTATCGGTCTTTTGCCATTGATGTTTGCAACCGGTGCCGGTGCAAACGGTTATAACGCATTGGGAACAGGTGCTATCGGTGGTATGTTAATTGGTATGATCCTGCAGGTTCTTATAGTTCCGGCTATGTTCGTTGCATTCCAGTTGATTCAGGAGAAGATCACTCCTCCAAAATGGAGCGATAAGGATAACACAGGTATCACTTCAGAGATTGAGCAGTACAGCATTTCTCAAGAATAATCCAGTCTAAGTAGATTCAAAATGAAAAAAATATTTAAATATACACTCTTTATGATGTTGACAGTTGCTTTAAGCAGCTGTCACATCTACAAGAAATATGAATTCCCTACTGAGGAGAATCAATTCACCAGGGACTTTGAAAAGGCTTCTCAAATGGAAGCAGACTCTGCGTCTCTCCCTTATCTCGGTTGGGAAAAGGTTTTCACAGATCCGATTCTTCAGGGATATATCCGCCAGGCCCTCGAAAAGAATCTTGACCTTGATGATGCACTTCGAAATGTAGAGATGGCTAAGGCACAGCTCAAAGGTGCTAAACTAAGCTATTTCCCCTCCGTAGCTCTTAACCCCAATGGTGGCACAGCAAGCTACGATGGTAGCCACATGAACTGGAGCTACACTATTCCGGCTGCAATCAACTGGGAGATTGATGTTTTTGCCAAGATTCTTAATCGCAAGCGTGGCGCACAAATATCTCTGGACCAGATGCTCGATTACCAACAAGCCGTTCGCTCGCAGATTATTTGCGGTGTAGCAAATTACTATTATTCCTTGGTATTACTCAATCAGCAGCTCGATCTTAGCAAACGTACTGCCGAGATATGGAAGGATCAGGTTGAGTCTATGAAAGCGATGAAGGAAGCTGCTTATGTAAATGAGGCAGCGGTAGTACAGAGTGAAGCAAACTACTGGAATATCAAAGCATCCATCCCGGATATTGAACAAAGTATTGTTCAGACAAGTAATGCGTTGTCAATTCTTCTTTGCTCTTATCCTCAGAAATTTGAAGTTACATCAGATCTCAATTTCTCTTTACCGGTTGATATCACCAACGGAGTACCTCTTTCTTACTTGGCAGTCCGTCCTGATATTAAGGCTGCGGAGCGAGGATTAGCTTCGGCTTATTACGCAACCAATTCAGCTCGTGCAGCATTCTATCCATCTCTTAACATCTCTGCTCAAGGTGGATTCACAAACATGCTTGGAAGCATTATTAAGAACCCCGGTGTATGGTTCATTCAGCTTGCAGGTCAACTTTCCGCTCCCCTATTCTCAAGAGGTCAGAACATCGCAAATCTTGAGGTTGCGAAAGCTCGCCAAAAGCAAGCAATGAATGCTTTTGAGAAATCCATTCTCACTGCCAGTGCTGATGTGAGCGATGCATTGTCTAAGATTGCCTACAACACTGAAAAACGTAATTACGTAGAGAAACAGATTGATAAACTGGAAAAATCTGTAGAATATACACAGGAACTCCTTTCCCTTGATCAGAAAACCACCTATCTTGAGGTACTCACTGCCCGCAGCAGTCTATTGAGCGCCCAATTGTCAAGCCTTGCCTGCTGGCACACACGCACAGTGGCACTGATATCTCTCTATCAGGCTGTAGGCGGCGGACATTAATTCAATTCTATAAATTACATAAATTAGTAAATTAGATTTATATGTTCCAGATTAGTCCATTAGCATTCGTTCATCCAAATGCAAAGATTGGTGAGAATGTTACCATCATGGCGTTTGCCTATATCGATGACAACGTTGAGATCGGTGAGAATTGTATAATAGGACCACATGTGAGTATTCGCTCAGGCGCCCGCATTGGAAAGAACAATAAATTTTTCGATGGGTGCGTGATCTCAGCTCAACCTCAGGATTTCCGCTGGAAAGGTGAAGATTCCTATGTAGAAATAGGTGATAACAACACAATTCGCGAACACACAATAATCAATCGAAGCATCCACTCAGGAAGGGCTACAAAAATAGGTTCTAATTCTTTTATAATGGCACAGAGCCATATCGGCCATGACACTGAAATTGGAAATTACGTGGTGATTGGAAATGCTGCTAAGATTGCAGGATCATGCAAGATTGGTAACTATACCATTCTCTCTTCACATGCTTTAGTTCACGAGAATTGCGATGTTGCGGAATGGGTACTGATCAAAGGTGGTTGCCGAGTGAACAACAATGTTCCTCCATACGCGGTTATGGCACATAACCCTATCGGCTACTTCGGAGTAAATGCCTACATTATGCGTAAGGGTAAATTCTCGGAAGACACGATAGATGAGATCGCTAAGGCTTATCGTCACATCTATCAGAGTCAAACATCACCCTTCAATGCTTTGAAGCGCATTGAATCGGACGTCAATGATAGTGAGGAGAAAGATAAAATCATTCATTTTGTCAAGAAGCACAATTACCAATTGGCAGCCCTCCCAAAATCCATTTACGAAGAATAATCTCAATTCATATCTCACCTATTAAGATTATTTCTATAAAGATCTAATTTGAACTACTGTCATTTAAGATACTTTCTTAAATACAATATTTTCAGATACCTTCATCCGAGATTCCGATTCCAACACAAATCGGAATCTCTTTTTTTATTCTCTTTTTTGTTTCAAGATTTGCTCATTACAAAAAAGTTTGTAACTTTGCCCATCAAAATAAGGCGAATATCGGTTTCGACCGAGTCAAAGATAACCGAACCCGTTAGCATCCCGCAGAACTGCTGGCGGGTCACTTCTTTTTAATATGAACCAACTTCCACGTTCGATGGTAGATACGTTTGAGTGTTTCAGCTTTGAAACTCTTACGCAGTGCATCTAAACTATTCATTCAGCATTACATACGCCTGCGGTTAATGCAATTAACCGATTTCCAACAATCCGCAATAAATGAGGTTGTTAACCCAATTTTTCCGATGATATCGGAAAAATTAAAGGACATTCTCGAACCTCGTTTTTTACAACCGCTTGCTGCATTGCAATGTAGTGATTGAGTTGAAAAATGATGAGTTCAAGCATGAATTTTTCAAAGACTTTATCAGAGATTCCGATTCCATTGTAGTATTTTAAATTTTAGAAAAAAATATTAATATCTCACAATTGTGAGCGTAAGTCAAAATAAATCGCTAACTTTGCAAGCGTCAGTGGAAGAGAAATACCATTGACGCAAGAAAGCGTAAGCAGAAGTTCCTATCTGTAAAAATCCGGCCAGATTTGAGAGAGAACGAAGCGACTTATGCTCACTTTTGTTTTTCGTATCCGTCTCTATGATGCGGAGTTTTACTTTGCACATGGGATTTCCATATCGGGGAACAAGACGTGGGATATTGTTACTTCTCGCTCCAGTTCTCGAGGGTTCCTTGGCCGGAAATGTCGGCTGAATGGAATCATCTTTATTCATTCCGACATACCTACAGATGGTGGACGTAAGGCTACAAGTCTCGCGTCTTTCTTGTTTTCGTCTAATTATAAAGCTTTTGAGACTTAGCATTTCAACAATATGAGCAATATACTTCACCAATCACCTCTTATCGTAGTTATTTATATCCTAACATTTTCCTGTTTCACGTTGAGCGCTAAATCTTACAAATTCAGATTCGGAAATCCGGAATCCAAGGTAACAGCAGCGATAAGCACTCAGCCCGGCACAAAAATGGTGGAAGTCGTTGCATGTGCCGGCTCTGCCGATAAAGCAATCGACAGAGCATGTCTCGATGCTGCCGTAGATGCAGTGTTTAATGGCATTACAGGAAACGTGAATATCGACAATATCCCTCCAGTGCTGATAGATGGTGAAGATCAGTACAAATCTCACAAGAAGTTTTTCGATAAATTCTTCAAGAAAGGAGAGTTTATTAAATACGTTCACAGGGCTAATTCCACATATCCCTCGGGGACTAACAACGTTTCATCGCCTCAAGGACGGAAAGTAAAGATTTACATGATTATAGATTATAAGAATTTGGAACAGTATCTTAAATCTCAGGGATTTAAGACATTATCATCTCTTTTTGATTAGAAACCCTCGCTAATTTCTACTGAACAATGGCAAAATTTTCATTAAAACTCATTTTATTGACATTGCTTCTGCTACTCGATGTCGTGGTTTATGGAGCAACCCCCAATAAGCCAGTAGTTATGGTGATTCCTGAGGAAGCATTTTGCATCAATTCAGGATATTACCATACAGACGGAAAGGGAAACAAAACTCCTGACTACGCCAAAGCACTCCAAAACGACGATGTGCTTGACGTAATCAACACTTTCGAAATTCTTTGCGCTGAATACGGTTTCCCTCTGACAAACCTCCAGCAAACTCTTAACGAGATTCATGAAGACAAAGCGTTCTCACTTATTCTGACCTCTAAGGATGATGCTGACATAATAGAAGATGATCTTGACAGGATGTCAAGACACGCCAAAGCAGACATTCTTATCAAAGTAGCGCCGTCGGTGACACCCTTCGGGCCACAGAAACAAGTGAAATTGAGGGTATCTTCAATCGATTGTGCCTCCAAAAAGACTCTGCAAAGTTTCGGGCCCGTTGTTCGTGCATCCGCTGGACCAACTTCTGCGATGCTCCGAGCTGCGGTTTCTGACAATATCGAGCGGTTTCTGTCAGGATTAGGAAAACACTTTGAAGAATTTGAGACTAAAGGTAGGGAGGGGAGTCTCAGTATCAAAATAAGCGAAAGCTGTCCATTAAATTTTGAAAGTGAGGTTCTCTTAGATGGGCAAACCGGTGAACTGGCTGATCTAATCGAATGGTGGCTCAGCGAGAATACTGTTAGTGGAGTATACACTGGAGGAAAGACATCCAGGTACAGCATGAAATTTGATCAGGTCAGAATCCCTTTGCAAGGAAAGGCTGCTTTCGGAAAAGAGAAATCACTTACAATGGAAGATTTCGTCAAGACCGGACTTACGAAACTGCTGGCACAATACGGGATTAGTGTGGCTACTCACCCCATAGGAATAGGTAAAGCATATTTAGTACTTGGTGCAAAATGAAAAGGATTTGTTTTATCAGCGTGCTTCTGCTCGCTTGCTTATGTACGCATATGAAGGCTTTGGCAATTTCAATGAGCGTTTACATTCCCTCTTCCAGTTCTAAAAATATCGGTCAGGGTACAACTAAAATCCTCATCGACAAGATGGAAGCAACTTTAATTGCTGCCGGTTCCGTCGTGTCAACGGACTCTCGATATGTAATTGTTCCGAAAGTAACGATCATTGACCAAGCTACCACAAGCAGCATTCCGTCTCAGGACATCGTGAACTTAGATATCACCTTTTGCGTAGGAGATGGATTGGAGGGAAAGCTCTACTCGACTTTCACAAAGAAATACAAAGGCGTCGGAGAGGATCGTGATACCGCTATTAAATCAGCCATTTCAAAAATCAATCCGAGATCGCATGAACTCACACACCTCATTACGGATACCGAAAAGCGCATTATTATCTATTATGATCAATCGGGAGGACAGGTTATATCCAATGCAAAAAAATATGCATCGCAGCAAAAATTTGAAGAGGCTATCCGTTGTCTTGAGGTTATCCCGAACGGATCTAAATACTATGAAGAGGCGCAAGATCTGTCGTTGAGCTTCGCCGCGAAAATAGTGAGCCGTGATAACATCCGATATCTTAATAAGGCTCGTTCGGCATGGAGCGCTTCCCGGAATTTATACGGTGCTGATGAAGCTCGGGCTTATCTTAACAAAATTATAGTCACCAACTCCTACGAACAGAAGGAAGTCAACGAATTAATTACACAAATCAACTCAGGCGTGGAGCATTACCGCAAAGAACAGCTGGAAATTGAATTGCGCAAAATAGACAGTAACACAGCAATCGAATGCGCAAAAACCGAAGCCCGGGCAAAAATAATATCTTCCGTTGCAAGTTCTGCCGCCTCAATCGTCTCAAATATTTTAAAATGGTAAAACTTCACATTAAATTCTTTATGAAACCTTACTATAAAATTTTTCTCCTGATAATAGGTCTGATTATTACGGAGGAACTGAATGCGAGGGTGCTCTATGATCAGAAATATGTCACCCCCGGGGTGCTCTCTAATGTTTCTATCACCGAGTTAACCGATAATCCGAACATAAGATTTCTCGGGACTTATCCCGAGACGCAGCTCTCCTCGGAGGCGGGGCGGTTAGCTTTGCACAAATTGATTAATTTAAATAATCCAGACGTCAAGGCATTGTATCAGCAGGCACTCAAGGAATCAACAGTAGAAGAACGGGAAATCGCAGAAAAAAATATTACCGCTACTCCGGAATTAATTCTTCAACAAGAGGGAGCGATGCAGTTGTTAAAAAACAATTATGTCGTCATAGTCAAACCCGAGATAAACAAGGCTGGGGAGAACACAGGAAAGAACATATGGACAGTATATCACATTAATATAGATGATGAAATTATCAACCAGGTGTTTTATAACTGGTCCTCACCAGAAATACTCAAGACAATTAATCCCTCTTCGCAATTTATTGATACTGGGAAGATTAAAAAGAATAATATGTCTCTGATAATTTATGAAATCCAGAAGAAGGTCGGAGCGTTTGCAATCCGCGGGCCCATTATTGCTAATCATCCTACTACCGCTGCAATCGGTGAAAACCAATCGGTACGCAAAGGCTTCAGAATGAAGGTTTTCAAAACTATCGAGAATAAGAAGGGAAAAACGTTATCAAAGAAAATTGCTGATGCAAGAGCCACAAATATAGGTAAAGACAACACCAAGCTCAAAATCATAGCCGGGAAATATCCTAATTACAAAAACGGAGACATTGCAATCGTCAGCGGACGCGGTGGATGGACACTCAACATAGAAGGTCAATATAGTCATGGACCCGACTGGAAAACATCAGGAAAGATATTCACCGAAAGGCTTCTTCGTTATTACTCCTCTGGGATTTCAACCTACTTCATTATGGGAGGGGAATTCGGGATGTTCAATAAAGCACCAGAAAAGATATGGTATGAGAAACCCTCATTCTCTAGCCCTAATATACAACCGCGATTGTGCAACATAGGTGCATTCTTCGGTTATGGACTTGGGGTTTCACTTCTTACAAAATTTGAACTTATTCCGTATTTTACAGTCGGTGGTAATTTCTACTCCGACCTCGGGATCAAAGAAGGCTATATCTGGAACGAAGATGATCAACAATTCATGGAGATTTCTGGAAATCCCAACCATGACATCGACAAATCTTTTATGGCACTTAATGTAGAAGGGGGAGTACGACTGGCTATTAACATTATATATCCTCTTCAACTAACCGTGGGATGTAACTACAATTATACTCTCCCAATGGATAACGGAGAAGAATTTTCGGTGTCCAAGCGTCATAAATGGAATCGTGTAAACGGTTCAATCGGTTTCAGATATAACTTTTAATTATGATGAAAAAGATATTACATTTCAGCCTTTTGGTTTTACCGGCAGTGATAATACTTACTGCTTGCGAAAACGAGTATAATGCTCCTGGAATATATGTTGACTACAAGTTCAAGGTCGATTTCGACGGCACTGCTGCCATCGGCGTCGTGAAACAATATGGTTACGAATTTCTTGGAACCGATCTTAAGTATTCCTTCCTTAACGAGGAGGGAGAAGTCATAACAACCAATACGCTATGGACCCAGGAAACTCTCGAGCTCAAGAAGGGAATGCAATATTTTCAGGTGACGAGCACATGCTATGGGAAACCAAATATTCCTTACGGGCATAATACCAAAGTATGTACCATCTTTTATAAAACGGTCGATATGGCTCCATTCCAATTATACGGTGAAGAACAGATAGGGATAGGAAAACTCGTGATCGGGAAGAATGATATTGATCACATAGAGTATGAACCTAATGCGAAACCTGTATTTACTCTTTTCTTTTCAACACCCGACGTGGTCTCCTATGTCACTGATAAAGGCTATCGCTTCGCCAGTACAACCCTGTTTTTTAAGTTTTATAACTCTGACGGTATTTATCAGGAAACACGGGAACCCTACAGTAACTCGATCTCAACTGATTGGCCATATGCTGAGGCATATGTTGAGTGTTACGGATTTGATGGATGGTATAAAATCAAGGTTTGTACTGTGTATTACAAAAGAGTAGAGATAGCCACTTTGGCGAGCGATTCCTCTAAACTCAGCTACCCGTTTGATATTGATCGGGTTGAATATTCAGAATCAAAATAAATAACGCGAGTTCTATATAAGGTATAAGAACAAAATCTGCTGATTGACAAAAGAAAATCTGAAGATATGGATGGTTTCTTAGAAAAGAAGCCATAAGCCATAAGAGTACGCAAAGTAGTGATAATTAGAATAGTTAGCAACCAATGTCTTGAGTGTTCTATTGTGCGATAGTTTTCAGCTCGTTATTGACTTGCGCTATTATAGCTGGTCTAAGCAACATAATCTTGTCCGCTACAGACATCAGCGAGTTTCTCTTTTTTTGTGCATAGTTATTATGATTCCAAAAGATTGATTAATTTTGCAATCATGAATACATTACTAACCCGAAGCCTTTCAGGCGCAATCTACTGCGCGATTATAATAGCTGCCATTTTGTTTGGTACTGAGACTATCACTCTTTTGACTATCCTCTTCTCTGTAATTGGATATCTGGAATTCACAAAAATCACAACCGGTCTGACTCGCGAGCGAATACCGGTCATACTTCTTGATATTGCGGGGTGCATAGCTCTCTCAATGTGGGCATACATGTTGCCAGTGCTTTTCTGGGTTGTTATTCTATTGATCCGTGCTATCGTAGAACTCTATCTCAAAGAGGAATCACCTCTGAGAAGCATGGCTTTCTCTATATTCTCTCAAATATACATAGCCGGTTCACTCGGATGTATGATAGCCTTCCCGGAATGGGTTGCCATGCCTAAGATTCTTTTAGCTATATTCTTCTTTATCTGGATTAACGATACGGGTGCATTCCTTGTAGGCTGTTCCATCGGACGCCATCGTCTATTTGAGCGTATCTCACCAAAGAAGTCTTGGGAAGGATTCTTCGGAGGATTGATTTTCTGTTTAATGGCCGCTTGGATCTTCGGAAAATTCTGCCACAATTTCTTTGGTCTGGATGCCGGTTTACCCGTTTGGGCAGGTTTAGGTCTTATCTGTAGCGTATTCGCAACATGGGGTGATCTTTTCGAGTCACTTATCAAACGCACGCTCCACATTAAGGACTCGGGGAATATTATTCCGGGGCATGGAGGAATACTCGACAGAATCGATTCCCTTCTATTCGTTGCTCCAGCGGCTCTTATATATCTCCTTCTGATTGTTTAGAAGGTATTATTTAACTCGGAACCAATATCCGACAGATGCCATAACAGACATGGAATTGGAGCCTCTGAAATTCTCGGTACGGCCGGATTTCAAGACATTACCCAATCCATAATAGAATCTTCCTTCAATGTAGATTGAATTACGCCTGTTCAAGCTGAACTCACTTCCGAGACCGGCCGAAATACCGTAATCAATCTTGTTTTCCGCTGCCATCTGATACTGATAGGTGGTTCTCAATGGAAAATCCTTAATTGAAGAGAGGTTGTGATAATCAAAATTAGCCTTAGTTGACTCCCCTATCTTGAAGCCAACCTCCGGTCCGGCGTTAAAGAAGAATTTTCCTCTGCGCCCGAAATAAATATGCGCTAAAAAAGGAATCTGGATATAGTCTAACGTGCGGGTATATTCATAGGGATACTGTTCAAAATCCTCTTTCCAGCCTCGCTGCTCGTAATTAAGCTCTACAATTAGGCCGAAGTGATTCTCTTCAATGTATCGGAAAGTAACACCGCCATTCATACCCATTGCGAAGCTTTGCTTGACACTCGGGGTAAACATAACCCTTGACAAATCAACTCCGCCCTTTACACCAAAACTAACATTAGATGAGTAGTGAGTCTGTGCTGAAGCTGTTACAGAGGCTACTGCCACTGCGGAAATAAAACCCGCGTGCTTTAGAAACTTCTTCATATTCATTTTATCACCGTCTTCTCGATTGTTTCATAAGGGGTGAATCTGATGAAATAAATCAGAGGGTTATACATTCCTGTCCAATTATCCGGGCGAACAAGTTCAAAATCATTCTGTGCACCATCTGTAGAAGGCATAAAAGCATTTATATCTCCTTTAGAATTGCTGAATTGATTCACAAAATAAAGAGCACTATCAAATCCTACAGCAGCATAAACCGGATAGGATTTTGAGGGCTGACGACTGAAAAGGCGGGTATAATGATTCATGAAATCTTTGGAGCGTGAATCATCCGGATCGTAATAGAATCTTGAAGGAATGATCGTATTTGCCTTGTGCATGTCTCCCTTCATCGTTTCTTCATATACAATCCAGTTGGGTCTGCCAAAAGTAACCATATTTGCTAAAGGATACTCATTTCTTTTCTCAGCTACAACCTTGAGAATCTCCTCCACTTCATCTTTCTTAGTAGGATTCCCGTAAAAGAGGAACTTACCGTCCGGACGGAAAGTCGCCTTTTTAAGACCCTCTATTGATAGCTGTTTGAATTTAGAGGGAGTCCACTTCTCCTTAAGGGCATCCAAAACAAGATCTGAATCATCTGAAGTTCCAACTGCAATAAGTGTGTATTCACCGTAATTATCCACCAGATTCTGAGCTGTTTCCTCGTTAAAGAAATTAGATGGGGTCAGCAACTGAATCACGTAGGGATTCTTGGTATAAAGGTCACTTCTGATATCAAACGTATTGATTAATGGAGTTTGACTAACCTCTGCATATTCTGATAGATAATCCGGTATTCCCTTTTCAGACGTTAAAAGAACCATATCCGGATTCAGTTCCGCCAGATTTGTTAGCACATCTGAAGAACTTTTATTTCCATCAACTACAGTTAACTGCAATGAAGAGTTATCATACTTCATTTTATTCGCAGCAGCCAGCACTCCGCGGGTGAATTCAAGATCTCTTTTAGTTGTTGGTTCTGACAGTAGGACGACTAACTTCACCGGCATGAACTGAACGGAATCGCTGATACCATGCACATCTTCATAAATTTCCTGAATACCATCAAGAGTCAGCTCTCGCGGATCTTCATACACAATCACCGTATCCTTAGTGATTTTTTCAATATTGGGAATAGCGATTACAGACTTATTCTTCAGTTTATTTCCTACATTTTTATTAACATCTTTCAGATCCTCGACATCAACTCCGGTTTTGGAAGCGACAGATTCCCAATCATCATTTTTTTCAACCTTATATGAGTCAAATGATTTGAGTTGTTCCTCCTCAATAGTTTCTGTCACTTTTTTCAGACCTGTACCACTTGCAGGAATTTTAATTTTAGCATCTGCCTTAAAATTCTTCTCCGATACGCCCGGGTTAGCCTTCATAATAGCAGCTACAGTAGTATTATATCTTTTGGCAAGACTGGAGAGAGTGTCCCCCCTTTTGATGGTATAGAGAACCGGAGAATCCAAAACAATCTCATCTGTAACAGTGGGAGCCGGAGTTGCATCAGGTGCCGGATAATAGATACTGAACCCCTTCGGTAATGGAGACATGGCTTTGGGATTGAGAGTTTGCAACAAAGTGTAATCCCAATTATTATCGCGTGCAATTCCGAACAAAGACTCACCTTTCTTCGACTTATAAACATAATAGTTTTTTCCAAGAATTTCCACCTGTGGAAGCTCCTGAGTCGCACCCGAAACTGCAAGTCCGCTCAATGCAATCGCGCTGCAAACCAAAACCTTATCTATTACCTTCATATATTTTCTATTTGAATCTACAAATTTAATAAAAATAAATAGATATGCGAATGAATTTTTTAGACTTCATTCTACAAAATTTGTTATATATTTATGAGTGTAATTCCGTATCCGGATTAGAAATATGAGTATTAAAATCATTTACTAACATGATAGCACTTATAGCTGAGTCGAAAACCATGAATGAGGAAGAGAAGATCTTCCCTATTACTGAACTAAATAATCATAGACCGTGTGGTGATTCAGAGGCGACCGAAATAATGAAGAGGCTTTCTGAAATGAGTATCGAGAACATTATGGGTACCATTAAGGTAAGTAGTCAAATGGCTCGCCGTATACTAAAATTTGCTTATGAATTTCCCAACAAAGCATCTGGTATGACTGCAATTGAAGCCTTTACAGGAGTTGTGTTCAAAGCCCTGAATTATGATAATTTATCGAAGGGAGATAAAGACTCCTTCAACAATAAAGTTCGCATTATCTCATCACTGTACGGATGGCTTAAACCTGAGGATATAATCAAACCTTATCGTCTGGAATTCAAGACTAAAGTTGCTCCGAATGATAAGACCCTTGCGGATTATTGGAAGAAAGATGTTACCATTAAACTCGTTAAAGAGATCCAAACTACAGGATGTGAAGACATTCTCGATCTTATGCCGGGAGATGCAGCAAAGTGCATAGATAGAAAACTAATCAAAAGATTTGCCAAGATATGGAAGGTTGACTTTAAAGAGTTGAAGGAGGGTGGAGAATTTGCAACACCTAATGCTGGAAAACTTAAGAAACTCAGAGGCGAATTACTTCGCGAGATTATCACTCGCAAAATTTCGTCACCTCAAGAGTTACTGACCCTTTCAACCGATACATTTCTTCCTTTGGGAACTCCCGATTTCCCGGATCATATAGCCTTTTGCGTTTAACACTATAGATCTCAGAAAGGAATAGTTTCTTTTATTAAAATGAGAAGTGCAGAGACACCCTTAAACCTGATTTATCAATTCCGGGGAGATCTCGATATGTCAGTCTCCAGACATAATCCACTCGGAGAATCGTAAGGATATTGTCTATGCCCACTCCAAGTTCCATGTATGGCTGCTTCCCCATGGGCCTGGTTTTAGCTTCGAGAGGGAAGCGAAACAAATCTGCATTGAATTCCGGGTTATTCTTCTTGCTTAAGGATCCATAAAATCCTTTGAATGTCAGAACCTCTCTAAGTTTCAATTTCTTAATCAGCGGCAACCGATTGAAAATTAAGCCATTCATATAGTACTGCATATCAAGGGATGCGTACTTGTCCATCGCAAACTCCATCGGATTGAGCAATGAATATGATTCCGGCTGAATGGTATAGCTAAGGTTTGCATTCTGCCATAGGAGGACGGGAAACTGCACTTTACTCCAGATTGCCCCTGCTTTCAGAATAATATCAGTGTAACCAAATGCTGAGAACCAAAAGCGTTTCTGTGCAGAAAATTCAGTTTTATTTAGTGTAAAATCTGAACCTAAAAATCCTTTTGGTCCAAACTCATGAGTAAGTAAAAATATCGGGGCATCCATATTGATAGGTGCACGCCCTGTCACCCCTTGAACAAACTTCTCACCCGGGGCATATCTCAGAGTTATTTTAGCACCTGACTGTTTGCAATACCTAAAATGGTTACCTTCTCCATCAATAAACGGCACCCAAGAAGTAGACTCCTGCTTCTCATGGTGCAGCTCTATTCCTAATGAGAAGTTATTTAGCAGTTCGAGATTATATTCCAACTTAGCCAACCTCCTGTATGTTATCAAGTCACTACTCATTCTCTTGAGAGATAAAAACATATTATCCGCATTAGTAAATAGATAATGCTGACCTAATTGATCTATGTCGTAGTTATAAGTAGCACGGATTGAATTGACGGGAAATTCTCTTGAACCATATTTTTTATCAACAAAAGAATACTCAAGTTCTCCACTATACTTGACCTTTCTATCTTTGAATCCATACGCAACATATCCACGTCCAAATACTCGCGGGCTGAGTGCGACAGTGGTCAATCCGCCTCCACGGATACGTAATCCCTCTGCCGTATTATAACTGAGAATGGTATTGACGGGACCAATATCAAACTTGCTTGGATTTCCCGTTGTGATATATCCATTTATCAATGTCAACAATACCTTTTCCGTCCAGTATAAAAATGGGATCTTACGCATTTTAGTCATCATGGAACCCATCGCCTCCTGTGAAGATGTGAGCGGAACCGGTCGAAGTTCATTCCAATAACGTGCAGATTTCCTATGCGCATCTGAAAGTGAAATGCTTTCGCCTCCCCTGTCAGAATATTCTGAAAATTCTGGAATATCCTCATTAGAAAATCCTGAATAATGTGTAACTCGGTTAGAATATAAAACCGGTGTCTTGGGCATTATTCTAAACTCTATGCACACGTCGTCTAAAGTTTTATTCAACATTCCGGTACTATCTATCTCGAAATTCTGACTGATAAATAGATTATGAATATAGTTGACATTGGATGCTTTTGGAAGACGCATTGTCGCCCGCTTCACATATCTCAGACTATCATGAGTGGCAATGTACAGTTTCCCGTTAAAACCCATGGATTCCGGATTATGCGGATAAAAACTAAGTTCTATACATTCCTCACCTCCAACGGGGAGTGTGTCGGTAATTTCATACATATAATAGTCCGCTCCTATTGCAGAGAGCGGTCCCACGAACCTGTTTTGCAAGAGTGTTATGTCATTTGAGTACGGATTAATCTCTCTGATAATATCCCCAATGACTTTTGCAGTATTATCCTGATTGATCGCATCATCTATACCTTCCGACTTAAAGCCCTTTATAACTTCAAATTTATTACCGCGATTTTCACCATCCAAAACCTTTGAGTTCTTCTCTTTGAGTCCAAGATTAAGGATACGAGACCCCGTCCAGGGAGCGGTATCGATATATTGCTGCATGAAGCTCAAGCGACTGTTCCCCTTCCCTGCCGGTTTGATAAAGTCGTGATTAAATTCACTGATGCCGATTTGAATCTTCTCATATTTATCATAACTGTAGAATTCACGCTTCGATGGATCCAACGATGGGTAATCCCTGCGAACTTTTCTCATCAGATCAACAGCAGGATTATTTTTTTTTGAATACTTCCGGTGCTTACGTTTTACAATAAGTTCCTGAAGTTCCCGCGTTTTTGCAGTGTTGAATTCTTTATTTAGTGAGTCTACAGAAATAATCTCCTCCGGTACAGAATCAGGAGGAAGAGCAGAAAAATCAGCTGATGCATACGATTGCAAGGCACCGAAGAGTAACACTCCGGTTAAAAGCCTAAACATCAATTTATTTCTAAAACAACCGTGCATATCGTCCCTCTAACTTGTCGGATTGGATAAAATTTCTAATTTAAACCTTTTAAGGTAAACGAAGTCTTATTAGCAAATGTTATAATCGTAAAGGTATTTAAGAACCTGGATATTCTTATTTACACTATTGTTAAACTCAGAGTAGTTTTCAAACTGCTGAAAAAAGTTCACTATTATGAAAAAGCTTACTTCTATTCTGCTTCTCTCCTGCTTTGCTTTATCAAGTGCGTTCCCGATGTTTGCCGATAAGAAAGATAAGCATCACGAAAATCATCGCTATGAGTATCAAGATAAACATCAACCAGGCAAAGGACATAATAACCCAAAAGTTAATCCCAAGGATAAGAATCATCACTATGACCACGGATACACTTATTATGGACCCAAGCCATCAAAATATGAAAAGGATCGCGCTAAAGCTTACAACAAGTACATAAAGGAGCAACAGAAACGCGAAAAGCAATATCGAAAAATGATGAAGCATTATCATCGCGATTATACCCGCAACTTCTGGAATATGGTCAGGTATGCTTCTCGAGGTGGTAGAGATGTGTCTGTATGGCAAGTTTCCGATGACACCTACATGGTTCGATATTTCCTGAATGGCAGATGGTATACCCAATATATCTACCCTTATGCAGGAAGATATGGTAACCGTTCACTGATTTCAATAAATTGGACTCCGAACTCAATGTGGCTCCCTATTCCGAGCATTAATATAAACTTATGAGATTGCAGACAATGATATTTAACACTGTATTTTAACCATAGTTAAAATAGTCATCTCAGCTCTTTTAACAGTTGTTAAACCGAATCACAAATTCGAATTATAATATTGGGGATCACCGGTCACCTCATTCCCGATGAATGCGGGGATAGACACCGGGTGATCCTCACTTTTTAATTCTACTTCTGCGACTACCAACCCTTCTCTTTCTCCATGGAATTCATCTATTTCCCAAATCAGATTATCATCCCCCTTAAAATAGAATCTGGTTTTGGACAGAATCGGAGGGTTGCATAGCAGGAGTAACTTTTCTGCATCCTCCTTGAGCACCTCGTATTCAAACTCCAAACGTGTTGCCCTTATCGTTTTCCCCTTTATTGTGATGAATCCCTTATTATCACGGATTCTCACTCTCACAACTCTTTCAGGCTCCCTGCTCAAATAACCTTGCTTAATTTCGCAGGATTTATAAGCGGAATCCCTGTAACTTCTGTTTTTCAGAAGAAATTTCCTTTCAATTTCTATACCCATAATTAAGAAGAAGTTTGTTTGGACAGGCTGCTTATCTGAATTGATTGATTCCCGGCATATATGTAAAACCGGCGCCATTTAGTTTTGCAATCAATTCCGACTCATCAATATTCTCAATATCGCATAATTCGGAAATAGTCCAACCATTATCTCTCAATTTCATATTAACTGCACTAAGCAGCATAAAAGGATCATTGGGTAACATAAAATATTCTTTATATACTTTGTATACTTGATGGTAAAGTAAAATAGCTTGAATTCACTATTGGTTGAGAGCATCAATAACTCGAGAAATCTCCTCCTCTGTCATAAGTGGCGAAATTGGGATTGAGAGTATCGATGAGTGAATTTTTTCTGTAATATCCAAAGGTTCCGGAAGACGTAAATTCCCCTTCCCTTTGTAGCATTGCTGCAGATGAGGGGGTATTGGATAATGAATTAAGGTCTGGATTCCTAAATCACTGAGCCTTTTCTGAGTCTCCTCTCTATCTCGACATAAAACAGGAAATATATAAAAAACGCAACTCTCCCCTGCTTCAATCATTTTATGAGGGAGAATGAGAGCTGGATTATTAATCTCCTTGCAATAGCGTGCTGCGATCTCGCGTCTACGGGAATTATCCTCATCCAAACGAGGGAGCTTAACGCGAAGAACCGCTGCTTGAATCTCATCAATACGCGAATTTCTACCGAGAGATTCATTTACATATTTCTTTTCAGATCCGTAATTACCTAATTTACGAATCATGCGCGCCAATTCCTCATCATTTGTTGTAACAGCTCCGGCATCTCCTAAGGCACCTAAATTCTTTCCGGGATAGAAGCTATGTCCGGCAGCATCTCCTAATGAACCGGTTCGTCTTTCCTGAAATTTACAGCCATGAGCCTGCGCATTATCCTCAATGAGTTTAAGATTAAAGTCTTTACAAATCTCACCTATTCTCTCCGTATATGCACACACCCCATAAAGATGCACAATCATTACAGCCTTGGTGCGGGCATTAATTGCTTCTTCAATTTTGTTGGGATCTATTTGAAGAGTTTCCGGATCTGTTTCAATCATCACGGGAACTAATCCACATTCTGAAATTGCTAATATGGAGGCAATAAATGTATTTGATGATACAATCACTTCATCTCCCGGAGACATGATTCCGAGTTCTATATATGCCTTAAAAATAAGTGTTAGAGCATCCAGCCCATTGCCACAAGCAACTGCATGGTCCGTTCCAATATACGCTGCATATTCCCTCTCAAACGCCCTCGTTTCCGCACCTTGAAGATACCATCCGGAATGAACCACCCTTTTTACGGCAGCATCCAACTCCGGCTGAAAAGATTCAGTCATTCTTTCCAAATCAAGAAACTTTACGGGCGCAAGGGAATTATTTTTATCCATTTCCGGAATATCACTTCTCATTTTTTAAGGATTGCTTGTATTTAAGAAAAGCATCGTAATCACGCATGTAATCATCCTCCTTGAAGAAATCGGAACAAAGAACCAATGCTACCGCACCCGAAGAGAAATCAATCAGATGAGACCAGGTACCGGGCTTTAACAGCAATCCCTGATAGGGTTTGTTGAGAAGAACTGTTTCACGTGTTTCTCCGTCATCAAGAATAACCGTAAAACTTCCGCTTACGGCTATGATAAACTCCTTGAGTGTATAATGAGCATGACCTGCACGACCTTCACCGCCCGGAACGTCATATATATAAAATACACGCTTAACATCAAATGGAATATGAATATTATTTTCCACTACCGACAAGTTCCCTCGTCTGTCAAGATGTCTCGGAAGCTCAATTATTTCATAGTCCATAATGTTCGTATCTTATTTAAGCAATGTTATCTACTTAATAAACTTAATTTGTTTCCCTTTTATTATAATCCTTGAATCAAGTTGGAGCACGGCAGGAATTTCTCCGTTGAAAACACTGATTTTCAAACCATCAACTTGAATCCATTCTTCACCGGGAATCCCATTCCTGATTCTATCCGCTTCCGTCGGGTCACACTGAAAATCAATAATTAAAGGCCTGTCACTTTGAGGGATTATCACATCACCGGAATCAATCTTCCGTGCGTGGCTCATAATCTTCATCCTTCTCCCTATTTTTTTTATCAATAAGTTCCGCAGGAGTTAATTTCCGACGGGGGGCATCAAATTTGGTATGACTGAAAATCATATGATACTCAGTCGAATCAAATGGCAGTTTACCAAGTGAAAGACTATCAAGAAGAATAATATTCCGTGACCCCGAATTACGTTTGATATGAATATTACCGAAGATACGCTTCACCTTACGAGCTGTATCGGTTTGTAGATCAACCTTTAGTTTATCCATACCCATAAGCTGACGGTAAGTATATGAGGATGGGCCTGTTTCATAATCCACACCTAACATCACCTCTCCATCAGGCATTGAACTCAGTCTCGCTTTCCACTCAAGTCGTTCACCCGGAGCAATCTCTTCACCCGGAATAGAGAAAGCAAGATTGTCGGTAGAAGAAAGAGGGCTGATCATATAATGACGCTCATATGGCCAAAGGTCTGCTACCGCGATCTCGGCAGTAACCTGACCGGATATCTTCTTCTGTCTTTTTAACAGCTCTTTATCCGCCTTCTCCAACAACTGCTGATAGACATCCACGTTTTTCCCATACCAGGTCATGGTAGAATCGAATTCAGCTTTTGACACATTATGTTTTTTCAGCACTCCGCCAAGAGCGCTCTCCCTCATGTCATCGCTTTCATCTTCATTGTATGTGGAGACATAACTCTCCGCAAGCTCTAAGTCAACAATTAAAGAAAGCATCTTGTTATCGGACAAGACACCCTTCGGACGCTTATCGCATGCAGTAAGCATGAGCATGAGGACTAAAATAGTTGGTCCTATCTTGCCATTAAAAAGACTATGAATGCGATAACATCCCATAAACTTAACCTGATTTACTTTTCGTTGGACTTAGAAGTGACCTCTTGCTTTGATTTATTGCCAAATCCAAGGCTGTTAAATGCTAATGTAGCATCCTTGGAATAAAAGAAAATCAACAGGAATACACCTACACAAATTGATGAATCCGCAATATTGAAAATATAGGCAAAAAATTCATAATATGTTCCTCCAATTCCCGGCACCCATTCGGGCCAATAGAAATCGAAAAACGGAAAATAAAGCATATCAACCACTCTACCCTCAAACCAGCCTGCATATCCTCCATCAGGAGGGAATATAGTTGCTACTTGCGGAGGCATTGGATTATTGAAAATCTCGCCGTAGAAGACACAATCAAAGATATTACCTGCAGCTCCGGCTGTAATCATAGCGATGCAGACAATAAATCCCTTGCGGATTCCCTCCACACTCTTAATCTTACAGATAAACCATATGAAAAGGCAAACAGCAATTATTCGTCCGAACGTCAAGACCAATTTATTCCATAATTCAAGACCAAACGCCATTCCATTGTTCTCGATAAACTTGAGTTGAAACCATGGAAATATCTCGTAGTCTTCTCCCATATAGAAAGAAGTCTTGACCCATATCTTCATTGCCTGATCGGCAATAATTACAGATAATATAATGACGAGGGCAAGCCACCCGGAAGTAAATCCGGATGGCTTGACAGTTTTTATATCTCTTGTATCAATCATTTTCTCTCTACTTTGGCAAGTATCTTCTCTCCCTCAATATCGAGTTCAACAACATCCTCACCCGGCTGAAGATCTTTTACCGAAATATTATCGGCGAGAACCTGAGCACAGATATAATCTTTAAAAGTACCCAATGCAGAATCTACCAATGGAGATGGACTGAGAGTTACGTTAACCTTATCAGTTATCTCGAAATCCGCAGCCTTCCTGATATTCTGAACGCGGTTAATGATCTCACGAGCCAAGCCTTCACTCTTGAGGGCATCAGTTACTGTCACATCAAGAGCAACTGTTATGTTACCCTCATTTGACACCAGCCAACCGGGAACATCCTCGGGAATTACCTCTACATCGTCTAACGTCACTACAGGTTGGTCAGGAAGCTCAACGAAAGTAAACTCTCCGTTCTTTTCCAACTCCGCAATATCCTTCTGGCTCATTTCAGTGATGGCCTTACCTAAAGCCTTCATAATCTTGCCATACTTAGGACCAAGTTTCTTGAAGTCTGCTTTGACTCTCTTGACAAGTCCGCTCTCTTCATTATCCACGATCTGGAGCTCCTTCACGTTTACTTCATCGAGGACAATATTACGAATAGCTTCGATGCTTCCTCTCTGCTCTGCATCCATTACCGGAATAAGGAGTGTCTGCAGTGGCTGACGCACCTTCAGGTTAACCTTGCGACGCAAAGCCAATACATTGGAGGTAATTGTCTGAGCCATCTCCATTCTCTTCTCAAGGGCCTTATCAATTGCAGCCTCATCAGCAACGGGGAAATCAGCGAGATGTACTGACTCAAAACCATCTTTTTCGCTCATTGGAGCCACTAAATCTGCGTAAAGCTTATCGCTATAGAACGGAGCGAATGGCGCCATGAGCTTCGCAATGGTAACCAAACACTGATAGAGAGTCTGATAAGCTGCAAGTTTATCAACATCCATTTCTCCAGCCCAGAAGCGCTTGCGGTTCAAACGAACGTACCAGTTACTTAGATTATCGTTAACGAATGATTCTATTGCGCGAGCTGCCTTGGTAGGTTCGTAGTCATCAAGATCCTCAATTACCTCTTTGACCAACGAATTCAACAAAGAAATAATCCAACGGTCAATTTCCGGACGCTCATTTAATGGTACCTGCTCTGCTGACGGATCAAAACCATCCACATTCGCATAAAGAGCAAAGAATTTATAAGTATTGTAAAGGGTTGAGAAAAGCTTTCGGCTAACTTCAGCAACTCCATCTTCATCGTATTTGAGATTATCCCATGGCGAAGAATTTGATATCATATACCAACGCACAGGGTCACTACCAAATTGCTCAATATTTGCAAATGGGTCGACTGCGTTACCAAGGCGCTTCGACATTTTATTTCCATTTTTATCAAGCACCAATCCGTTGGATATTACTGCCTTGTATGCTACAGAATCAAACACCATACCTGCGATAGCATGCAAAGTGAAGAACCATCCACGAGTCTGGTCAACTCCCTCCGCAATAAAATCAGCCGGATAAACCTCTTTTGAATCAAGGAGTTCTTTATTCTCAAAAGGATAATGAATCTGTGCATAAGGCATCGCACCTGAATCAAACCAAACGTCGATTAGATCCAATTCACGTTTCATCGGTTTACCGGATTCTGAAACCAATACAATATCATCCACATAAGGACGGTGGATATCAATTGTGTCATAATTTTCGGAAGTATACTCACCCGGTTTGAAACCTTTAGCTGTAAAGGGGTTCTCTTTCATCACACCTGCAGCGACAGCCTTATCAATCTCTTCACATAGCTCAGCATAGCTACCGATGCAAATCTCCTCCTTACCGTCTTCTGTACGCCAGATTGGTAACGGAGTACCCCAATAGCGACTTCTGGAAAGGTTCCAATCCTGAACATTCTCAAGCCATTTACCAAAACGTCCTGTTCCAGTAGTTGCAGGTTTCCATTTAATGGTATTGTTGAGTGCTATGAGACGCTCACGAGCCTGCGGAGTACGGATGAACCAACTGTCAAGAGGGTAATAAATGACAGGCTTATCTGTTCGCCAGCAATGAGGATAGTTGTGGGTATGTTTCTCAATCTTGAAAGCTGTACCCGCATATTTCATCGCCATGCAAAGTCTGACATTCAAATCCTCTGCAGCGGCTGCAGCCTTTTCATCATACTTACCATTAGGCGTGAATTGAGGATCGTAAGCATTCTTGACATACTCACCGGCATACTGTTCATAATATGCTTTATCAACACATTTCTCAACAAACTCCGGAGCAAGATCCTTCATTAAGAAGAATTTACCCTGAAGATCAACCATCGGGCGAGTCTCTCCCTTGGTTGTAATCATGAAGAGCGCAGGAATGTCAGCAGCTTTGGCAACTTTGGCATCATCTGCACCGAAAGTAGGTGCGATATGCACAATTCCTGTACCATCATCTGTGGTAACATAATCGCCACCGATAACTCTAAATGCCTGCTCAGCCATTTCCACGAAGCTGTCATTACCTACTTCAAAAACATTTTCCGGGTGCTTCTCTGCAAAATCCTTAATAAACTGAGCTGAGAATTCACTTAGTTTCTCTGTAGGTTTAACCCATGGCATCAGCTGCTCATAGTGCATACCGATGAGCTCTTCACCTGAGTATTTTCCAACCACACGATAAGGTATTATCTTGTCACCGTGCTTATATTCTTCCAAAGAGGCTTCCGCACCCTCCTTCTTAAAGTAGGAATTAACCAAATCCTCAGCCATCACAACCGTAATCGGTTCTGCTGTATAGGGATTGTATGTACGAAGAGCAACATAAGTATATTTTGGCCCAACGCAAAGTGCTGTATTCGAAGGCAATGTCCACGGAGTGGTGGTCCAAGCCAAGAAGCATGGTTTACCCCAGCCCTGCATCTCCGGTTTCGGATCGCGTATGGTAAATAGAGCTGTTGCTGTCAAATCTTTCACATCGCGGTAACATCCCGGCTGGTTGAGCTCGTGAGAGCTAAGACCGGTTCCGGCAGCCGGAGAATAAGGCTGAATTGTATATCCCTTGTATAGGAAGCCCTTATCATACAATTGTTTGAGCAACCACCAAACGGATTCAATGTAACGATTGTCGTAAGTGATGTAAGGATTTTGAAGATCAACCCAATAACCCATCTTGTGGGTAAGATCGGTCCACTCTTTGGTATACTTCATCACCTCACGACGGCAAGCAGCGTTGTAATCATCCACGGATATCTTTGTTCCGATATCCTCCTTGGTTATACCAAGGCTCTTCTCCACACCAAGCTCAACGGGAAGTCCATGAGTATCCCACCCTGCCTTGCGCTTCACGTGGAAACCACGCATGGTTTTATAGCGACAGATGATATCCTTTAGCGTACGGCCCATTACGTGGTGTATACCGGGCATACCGTTTGCGGATGGAGGTCCCTCATAGAACACAAATGTAGGACAACCCTCACGAGCCTTCATTGAAGACTCAAAGAGAGAATGCTCATCCCAGATCTTCAGAATCTCTTTGTTGATTTCGGAGAGATTCAGCTGTTTGCTATATTCGTTGAATTTCTTGCTCATCTTATATGTCTAAGTCAGATATTATTCAATATTAAAATTTACCACCTTTGGCTCCTTTTGCGCCTTTCACACCTCCACCGAGAGCAAAGATATTTTGATCGTAGGTGAAAGTCTTGCGATCGTTGTCACGCTTACGTTTCAATGCCAATTGAACCAATTTGTCCATTAACTGAGGGAAAGTAATTCCGGTTGCTTCCCAAAGGTAGAAAGAGAGAGAACCTGGAATGGTGTTGATTTCATTGACATAGATGCTATTATCTTTTTCATCAACCATAACATCAATTCTGCTGACACCATGACAGGATAAAACGCGGAAAGTTTCACCGGCCATATCCTGAATTCGCTTACTCATCTCCTCCGGAAGATCGGCTGGAATCCTCTTGTCACTTGCCTGCATACCGGCAGTAGTTTTGGAACCACCCATGTATTTATCTTCATAAGAAAGGAAGTCACCAGTTTTAATCGGTTCTTCACAAACGGATGACTGATGATCATCCGCTGTACCAAGTACCGAGCAATTGATCTCCTTCAATTGCTCAATCATGTGCTCTACTATGATGCGTTGTGAGAACTTTTCAGCGTTATTGATTGCCTCCTCAAGTTCCTCACGGTTTGCTGCCTTCTTGATACCAACACTTGAACCGAGATTTGCAGGTTTCACTATGACAGGATAAGATAATTTATCCTCTACTCTTTTGAGTACTCCCTGTTTGTCAGAGATCCATTCGCGATCGGTAAACCAAACGTAATCTACAACAGGAATACCACTTTCACGCAGAATCATCTTCATTGTGATTTTATCCATACCGTTTGCGCTCGAAAGAGTATTGCAACCGGCAAAAGGTATGCCTATAGTCTCGAGGACACCCTCAAACACACCATCCTCACCGTTAGTACCGTGAAGCACGGGTATCACAACATGGATTTCGGCAACGACCGGATTCTTCTTTGAGAAAAGTCCGGAATTAACTTTATACAGATTGTAATCACCATATTCCGGACGCATGTAAACCTCCTCGGCCTCCGCGGTGAGTTTGGACATATCGCGATAATTTCTGACATCCAAAAGATTAGAACCTGTATACCATCTTCCCTGCTTGGATATATAAACAGGGATGATATTATATTTCTCTTTATCGAAAGCGTTGATTGCCTGAAGTGCAGAAATCACTGAAATTTCATGTTCTACAGAACGGCCACCAAAAAAGACTGCTACATTTGTTTTCATACCGCAAATTTAACAAAAGTTTCGGTAATAGCGTAATATACGCTATGGAAATTGAATCCACTTTCGCATTTGAAATCACCCAATTCTTATCCGCAATATTTACCGACTCCGAATTTTATATTAATTTTGCGCTTATGCTATTTAATTCTTTTGAATTCGCTTTATTCCTCCCTATAGTTTTTCTTGTATACTGGTTGGTATGCCGGGGAAGGTTGACTCGTAACTTATGGATAGTTGCCGCGAGTTATCTCTTCTATGGATGGTGGGATATTCGCTTTCTTTTCCTCATAATTTTTACTTCCCTTTGCAGTTACGCAAGCGGTATTTTAATAGAAAAGAATAAGAGCAAAGGAGCTAAACGAGCATGGCTATCATGCAATATCATCCTGAATCTTGGAATCTTATGCCTTTTTAAATATTTCAACTTCTTTTCTCATAGTTTTGCAGCAATATTAAGGTTGATTGGTTTCACCCCCGATGATGTTACGCTCAATCTTATTCTGCCTGTAGGTATATCCTTCTACAGCTTCCAGGCTTTAAGCTATTCTA
>CAZEJY010000013.1:0-49998 GCA_964512705.1 uncultured Sangeribacter sp.
CAGCCATAGATAGAACTAATTTTTTCATAAAAAGATTATTTGGTTATTAATTAATGTTATAGGTTTTAGCTTTTAGGCTTTAGATTTTAGGTAAGTGTTAATCTCTCTAACATCTAACATCTAACGTCTAACACCTGTAATCAGTTTTCGGTTATCAGACTTACCCATCGTCACTCTGCCCTCTGACCCAAGTTCACCTCATCACTCGTCACTCTGACTTATGACTTATGGCCTAACGCCTGTTATTCGTTTTCCGTTTACCTCGAGATGTAGGGATGCCCCATGGTGCATCCCTACGTTCATACCAACTCCTCACCCATCGTCACTCGTAACTCGTAACTATGACTTAAGTTTTCAACACCTCAGACCGATAAAAAGTTCATTACGCCAACGCGCCATTGAAAAGTAAATGCATTAGATAAGAATAATCCTAACTGTTATCGTTTCCGTTTTCCTCGGGATGTAGGGCTGCAACATGGTGCAGCCGGTGTGATTTTTCGTTGACGTTGTTTGCGGATGCACCATGGTACATCCCTACGTTCAATTACTTCATCACTCGTAACTCTGACCTCTAACTTAAATGCACACCTCATCACTCTGACTTCTGACTTCTGACTCAAGTTCACCTCATCACTCTGACTTCTGACTTAAGTTCTCCTCATAACTATGACTTATGAAATTCAGGCATTTTTTGCCGAAAAAAAATGCCTGAAATGGGGTCATTCAGATAAATTTTCAAGTTTGAACCAACTTGAACCAAAAATCATTCTTTTTTATTAAATTTCTTTATTAGCTTTGCGCATAATAAAAAGTTAAAAATATGAATTTGAAACTCCCGTGACTTCATGAAATTATTTTCGACAGTAAAATAATTTCAAAGTTATAAAAATATGAGCAAAAGCCAAGCGTGGTTAATTGCTCTGAAAAAACCGGATCTATGAACGAAATTTCTCCAATCCCAGAGAGGAATTCTTTAAATAAACCGCTCAATTGTAGCTGACAATTAAGAAAAATATAAAATATTAGACCTTAAAAAGTCAACTTATCGAGAGCGTTTTTTGAAAATTCTTTATAACTTTGTGATGTAGAGATCCCTTATAGATCCATCAAAGACATAGTAATAAAGCGTTTTAGCAAGTCACTTACACGAATCTGGACAATTCGGAACCAAGCTGACAAGCGAAAAAAAACGCTCTTTCTCGGTCGTGCATATATGTGCTGCTAATTGGCGCGATATATACGGTAGAGGGTGAGTTGACTTTTTTTCGTAATTCACTTGGTAGGCAGTCCAGAGCCCGTGTAAGGAATTACTGAAGATGGCTCACTCTTTTTTATTGTGTTCTCTACAACCTATCACCCACCCCGCCGCAGAGCCTCCGGCACAAAAGAACTTCAATGAAATGGCTCATTTATCTCAAGTCTTCAATAGCAAATCCGGATAGATAGTCGACATTGGGTTCATAAGCGCGAAATAAAAAATCACTCTCAGTCAAGTTGTTTAAAATCAGATGCAAAAAGAGCAAACTTATTTTAAACGACATCAATAATTAGAAACTATGAGCGTATTCCGAAAAAAATGCTTATATTTGCGATGTTGAGAAGGATTCGATAATCCGCTCGCAAGACATAATTTAAAAGCGTTTTAGCTACCACTTCCTGAAAACTGGACACTTTCAACCAAGATGGTATGCACGGAAGCGCTCTTTCTCAGTATGTGCGTATTCCTTTGAACACGAGCATAAATTGTCATTTATTGACTGAGAGTGAGTTTTCTTAGTGCAATTTTCTTGGTTCGGTAGTCCAGAAATCCGCAGGAGGGAGTTGTCTAAAGATGGCTCACTCTTTTTTATTATGCTCTTTCTTTCACCCTAACATCAACCCCGCCGTAGAGCCAACGGCAATTAAATTTAACCTAAAGAAATTTACCATATTTCCTATATAAATGTTTGTAAAATCTATATAAAAATAACTATGGAAATTCAAAAACATATTGAGTTTGGGTGCTTAAAAGGTGAATTATGCTCTACTTCAAATGAGATTCGCAGAGAGGAGTTAATCAGAAGAATGCGTGACAATTTATTAGAGCGAAACGAATCTGAAATTATTCATTTGAACTATTCAAATGAAGTCGTTAACATATGCGAATGTGAAGTAGAGAAATTATTTCATGCTGATGCTACCCTCTATCATTTCAGAAGATAACCAAACTTAAACTTACATTTATATGAGAATATCTACAGCTAAGAATCAATATATAACGGCGCTAAAGAATATCAAAATGAATATTTAATCCAAGGAGATTTCAAAAAAGAAAAAGAAATTTTTCAAGTTGAGAGATCATTCGCTTTTGAATTATATTATCAGTGGAGTTTAATACTTAATCAATATAATAAAACGAACCCGAACGAAAAGTTATTCAATTCTATGTGCTCAAAATATATTTATTCTGCTATTCTTCAATATAAGACCACTCTCAGCATACTCAAAAGTTAATGATGTTCTTTTAGATTCAAATTCCTGCGAGATTAATAATGAAGAAGAAATTGAAATTTTTGATATTATAGGGCGTAAGGACTTCAAAGGTTTAAAGCAAAACGCAGACTTAAACCCATGTTTATATATAGTGGTACAGAATACTCAATCTATAAATGTTCATCTAAATTCAGATTGTTATTAATGTTACTGTATTTATTATAAACAAATTTTTAAGTTATATTTCCTCCTTAGAAAAATTTTCAATAATGTTAAATTTATAAAATCAATATTATGGGTGATTATTTCGTTCAAGTAGCCGGTAATATTTCAGATATGATTGTGGCAGTTACAGCATTTGTAGCTGCGATCTATGGTTTCAAAGAATACCGAAGTAAGATAAGGAGAGATAAATTCGAAGCTCTTTCTAATTTTAATCATCGTTTTACCACGGATGAAACCCTATGCAAGGTTACTAAATGGTTAACAAATAAAGGCACCCGTACTCATGATGAAGAGGAGCAGTCAAAACCCTCGTTATACGATTTTGAAATATATTGTAGATTTGCAGAAGAACTTGAAATTGGGATAGAAAGGAAGTATCTGAATCCGCAAGATGTGAAACATCTTTTTAGTTATTACTTCAATGAGGCCAAAGATGAATTAGTGGATTACAATAAAGGGTCCAACGAGGATCCATGGTGTCTTTTAAGAAAGTTTATTAGACGAATGAAAAATTAACCTAAGAACATATCTTATATAACTTTTAAATTTATTAGATCAAATATATGAAGCAACTAATTGTCCCTGCTAAATTACTGATTATAATTGAATTATTGTTAGTATCCACTGTTAAAAGCTTCGCTGAGTCAGTATATGTATATATTAATGAATTTGAATACATTATTAACACAGACTCAATCACAGCTAAAGCCTATGGTACAAAATCCTTTAATGCTAAAATTGAAAATATTGTAATTCCAGATTATATAGAGTATAAGGGGACACAATATCCTGTAACTTCTGTTGGAGGTTTTACTGGACATAGTGGTATTACAGGCTCTTTAATTATAGGTAACAATGTGACTATTATAGAAGATCATGCTTTTTTGGGATGCAAATTTAATGGTTCCTTGACTATAGGCAATAGCGTAACTACGATTGGGGGAAATACTTTCCAGGGTTTTACAGGCTCTCTTATAATCCCCTCTTCTGTAAACTACATAGGAGAGGGAGCCTTCAACCGTTGTAATTTTACTGGAACTTTAGAAATAGGTTCAAATGTCACTCATATAGGATATGAGGCCTTTGGACACTTTTGGACCAATAATAAATTTACCGGTACCCTTACAATTCCAAATTCTGTAATAACCATAGGAGATAGAGCATTTTATAAATGTGGATTTAATGAAGAACTCATTATTGGTAACTCATTAACAGACATAGGCAAGGAAGCTTTTGAATATTGTAATTTTATCGGGTCTCTTACTATACCTAACTCCGTAAAAAAAATAGGGAAATCCGCGTTTTCTGAATGTACCGGATTTACCGGACCACTGAGAATTGGCAACTCAGTAACAGACATTGGAGAGAGAGCATTTTACGGGTGTTCCGGTTTCACAGGAGCCCTTAGAATTCCTGATTCTGTAACAACAATAGGGGGTGGAGCATTTAATGGGTGCAGTGGGTTTACCGGTGCTCTTAATATACCCAAGAACATCATTGATATTGAAGGCACTACTTTTTGCGGTTGTTCTGGATTCACTGGAGCTCTGATTATACCCGAGTATATTACTTCAATCGGTTCTTGTGCATTTATGGATTGTGACCAAATTTCTTCTATTGAAATAAAGTCTCAAAATATTGAAATAAATTACGGAGCGTTTTGCATAAAGGGTTTGAAATCGGTTACTTGCTTTGCAAATACTCCGCCTCCTTGCATTTATTCATCTACAACTTACTTATATGCCCATGATTGCGTATTTGAAGAATCAAAAACTTACTATACACCTCTCTATGTCCCAGCCCAATCTGTAGATTCTTACAAAACTGCACAAGAGTGGAAAAAATTTAAATATATCAATCCAATTAAGGTCAAGGCTACAAGCATAACGTTGGATAAAAGCAAGTGTGAAGCACTTGTGGGAGATTCTTTCTCTCTAACAGCTACGATTACTCCGGAAGATGCCGAGCAGGAGGTTAAATGGGAAACATCAAATCCAGAGGTCGCTACAGTCTCAAGCGATGGGAAAGTGGAAATAATAGGCGAAGGGTATGCTATAATAACAGCTTCTACTACCGATGATTCTAAACTCTCAGCAACTTGTGATATAACAGCGTGGCTGCGCGGAGACAGTAATGGAGATACAATGGTGAATGTCGCGGACGTGGTAAATAGTGTGAATTATATAGTTGGTAATCCAATGAATAAGTTTGTGTTTATTGCCACGGAT
This sequence comes from uncultured Sangeribacter sp., assembly GCA_964512705.1. Lineage (GTDB taxonomy): Bacteria > Bacteroidota > Bacteroidia > Bacteroidales > Muribaculaceae > Lepagella. The sequence continues at coordinate 4,926 of CAZEJY010000013.1, forward strand.
TTGAATGACGATAAAGACATTTCTGTAACGGATGCCACTCTAATTGCCCAACTTATTCTCAATACGGAAATCACCTCAGATGCTAAGCGTAAATTACTATCACTGAGATCTTCTAAAATAGGGTCTAATGATTTCGTAAACGCTTCTCAAATTGGTAATAAGTTTATATTATCAATGGGTAATTCAGGATACACAGCTTTTCAAGCGGATATATCTCTACCGGAGGGCGCAGAACTTGAAGATATAAGACTGGTTGATGATGCAAAAATAACACACACCCTTATGACTTCTAAAAACGGAAATACTGTGAGAGTGATAGCATTTGCACTTAGCAATGAGGAGCTAATTACCAATAAACCATTTATGGAACTAACCCTAAAAGGAAACAATATTAACGACATGATTACAGTTGAGCAAGCTATTGCTTCCGATGCTCAGGCTATTCCAACTCCAATATCCGTTCGTCTTAATGGTCCTACTTCCGGGATCTCATCTCCAGAGGATTTATCAGATATTAAAATTGAAGCTGGGTCGCAAGGTGTGATAATTCATGGAGGAGAAAATAATCAAGTTAATATTCACAATATTGTTGGTTCACTCATTCATTCAGGAAAATGTCTTTCCAATACTCAATTTATCTCTTTAACCAAAGGAATATATATTATAAGCATTGGTAAGCGCACCTTTAAAATAGAAATTTGACACAACTGATATTATATAATCAGGTAGAGAGTAGGTAGTGGTTTTTTATATAATAATCCTACTTACTTTCTGAACCTTAGATAATGCTTAGCAAAGATAGCATAGATATAACATAACTAACATTTTCGAAATAACCTATCAAAATAAATATGAGTAAACTATCTAAATTTACTTTCCTGTTATGGATTATTACAGCATTGCCGTTTGCTATGCATGCGGAAACCATTACAGTAGATATTGATCCTCTCCGATACACCGTGGATACTGCTACCGGAGAAGCCGAAGTATATGGTCCCATTTCATCCACAACTCAAATAGTAAATCTTGTTATTCCAGATTATATCAATTATAATGGAATAAAATATCCTGTTACGTCAATTAGAGAACGCGCCTTCTATGGGTGTACAAATGTTACCGGCTCGCTAACAATTGGCAATTCTGTTCAAACTATTGGTACGGCTGCTTTCAGGGGATGTGAGGGATTTGTTGGTGCTTTAAATATCCCCAATTCGGTAACTATTATTGAAGATGATGCCTTTTGGGGATGTAAAGGATTTACCAGTCTGACACTATCAGAAAATCTTACTTCTATTGGTAATAATTCCTTCTCAGGTTGTTCAGGCTTAAGTGGTTCTTTAACTATTCCTGATAAAGTAAAAGAAATTGGATATTATGCCTTTAATGGATGTTCCAGTTTATCTAATTCACTTATAATTGGAAAATCTGTTGAAACGATTGGCAATACAGCTTTTTTTACCACGAGATTTGAATATATTTATTTCCCAGCATCATTAAAAAGGGTTGGGTATCAGGCTTTCGTTCTAAATGGAAACCTTAAAAATTTAGTTTGCGATGCAGTCATTCCTCCGACTTTGAGCTATGATAATGAAAGTTTTACTACATTTTTCCATGCATACGATGCAGATTTACGTGTACCAGCAGAAAGCGTAGAATTATATAAAACTGCTAAAGAGTGGAAAAAGTTCAACTACATTAATCCAATAGGTGCAGACGCATCGGGAATAAAAATTAATAAATCTTCTGTTTCTATTAAAATAGGTGAATCAGTAACTCTGCTTGCTACTGTTGAACCAGAGGATGCTATAGATAAAACAGTAATTTGGAGTTCTTCAGATGAATCAGTTGCAACTGTTAAGGATGGAGTTGTCAAAGGTATTAAAGTTGGTAAAACTACTATAACAGCTACCACTGTAAACGGTTTGACTGCGTCATGTGAAATAACAGTCAATCCTATTCTTGCGACAAGTGTAACTCTAAATACAACCAATCTATCTTTATTAATTGGACAATCGAAACAAATAACCGCAAATGTCAAGCCGACAAACACTACAGATGCAACTGTTACTTGGAAATCTTCTGATGAGGCGATTGCAAAAGTTTCAGCAGATGGAACCGTTGCAGCAGTTTCTGTTGGAGTCGCAACAATCACCGCAACTTGCGGGGAAGTTTCAGCTACTTGTAAAGTCACGGTTAATCCTGTTGTTGCTTCGAGTGTGACACTGAATGTAAAAGACTTGACACTATTAGTTGGTCAGTCTGATAAACTTACAGCAACTGTTGAACCGGTAAACACTACCGATGCTACTGTTTCATGGAAATCAAGTAACGAATCAATTGCTAAAGTTTCGTCTGACGGTACCGTTACAGCAGTATCAGTTGGCGTAGCTACTATTACTGCTACATGCGGAGCAGTTTCAGCATCATGTAAGGTTACGGTCAATCCAGTTGTTGCTTCAAGTGTAATGCTGAATGTTGCGGATATGACATTATTAGTCGGCCAATCTGATAAACTTACACCAACTGTTGAACCGGCCAATACTACAGATGCAACAATAACATGGAAATCTTCAGATGAATCTATTGCGACGGTTTCAGAAGATGGAACAGTTACTGCAATATCTGTTGGCGTAGCAACTATTACTGCGACGTGCGGAGAGGTTTCTGCTACTTGTAAAGTAACGGTCAACCCTCCACTTGCAACTGGTATAACTTTAGATCGAGAAAGCTATGAAGGACTGGTGGGCGAATCATTTGTTTTGACTCCTACTATTTTACCGGTGAATGCAAGTAAAGAGATTAAATGGGAATCATTAGATGAAGATGTTTCAACTGTTACCGAAAATGGAGAGGTTGTCATAATTGGTCCTGGAACAGCTATAATCACTGCTTCAACGACTGATGGAAGTAATCTTTCTGCTTCGTGCGAGGTAACTGCATGGTTGCGCGGAGATAGTAACGGAGACAATATGGTGGATGTAGCTGACGTTGTGAACTGCATTAATTACATAGCTGACAATCCCGTTGAGAAGTTTATCTATATCGCCACAGATCTTAACGGTGACAAGGATATAACCGTGACAGATGCAACTTTAATTGCCCAATTGATTCTAAATTCAACTGCTTCGTCTAATGCAGCACGTCAATTACCGGCAATGAGAATGAATGGTACTAACAATATCGGTTATGTTAATGTTACCGATAAGGATAATTTTGTAACGCTTGCTATGTCCAATTCCGGTTACTCAGCTTTCCAGACAGATTTAATTCTTCCAGAAGGAGTAGAATTCGAAGATGCAAGATTAGTAAATGGTGCGAAAGGCACTCATACTCTCATGAGCTCAGTAGAGGAAAATCGTGTGAGACTGATTCTTTTCTCTCTTGATAACTCGGAACTGAAAGCAGGAGAAACATTCGTAGAACTATCTCTTAAAGGTACACATTCATGTTATGATATGATCTCTGTAGAGAATTCAGTTGTTTCCGATGCTTCGGCTCATTCATATGCCATTTCCGCTCGCTACAATGGAAATAGTTCAGGAGTTAGCTCAATAAATGACTCAGATGAAATCATGATAAAAACAACCTCTACTGGTATTACTGTCTTGGGCGCGATAAATAAACAAATCAATATTTATTCTTTAGATGGAATGGTAATTTATTCAGATGTGGCTGATTCTAATAGCGAATCTATCTCATTGAATAAGGGAACTTATGTGGTGAAAGTCGGTGATAAAGTACAGACTGTTCAAATATCTAACTTCTAATGAGTGAATATTTAAAGTAAGTAATTTCGAAAAATATATCCATATATGCGAATTAATAATTTTAAGATAGTAGTACTCCTTCTTTTGGGATTGGTGGGATATACCAGTCCTGCATTTGCCGAAGAGAACGTACTGTCATTTGATGCCGGAAATATTGCCCCCGGAACAACGGGAACTATTTTGCTGAATCTTGAGAATACGGAACCTTGTTATGGCTTTCAGACTGATCTGCAGTTACCCGATGGCCTAACAATGGTGGAGGTTGCTAAAACGGACCGTACTGAGGGAGCTGTGATAACATCCAATAAGAATCCAGGCTCCGAGAAAATAGTATTGGTATCCATGTCTAATGCTCTTGCCGGTAACAATGGAGCAGTTTGCAGTGTAACGTTCAAAGCTTCTGAAACATTTACAGGAGGAAAGATAACACTTTCTAATGGAAAGATGTCTAATGGCTCCATGACGGATGTGGTATTACCATCTTCTACCACTTACATTGGGGGAATCGGGATGGTATCAGTATGGATGGAGGATTTCCAGATTTATTCCGGTGAGACTAAATCAGTAGGAGTAAATCTTACAAATAGTAGTCCCCTTTCTGCTGTGCAGATGGATATTTATCTGCCCGCAGGTTTGTCTGTGGATCTTAATTCCTTTTCGACTACTACAAGAACAACCGGTTTCATGGTTGAAAAAAAGGAGACCGATGACTACGTTCGCGTATTACTTTATTCACTTGATGGTTTAAAAATTTCCGGTACATCAGGGTCTGTACTAACTTTCGATGTTAAGGCTGCTGACGATGCAGAGGGTGAAAAGAGTATTTATTTGAAGAATATTTCTGTTTCTGATCCTATGGCTTTAAGTATTAAAGTTGATGATTCAGAAACCAAGGTAGATATAGAAAGACCTCATGTTTCATCAATTACGCTTACACCCGAAAATGTAACACTACGTGTGGGTGAAACAGCCCAATTCTCTGCGACTGTTTTACCTGCCAATGCCTTAAATACTGAAGTTACATGGAGTGTGCAGGATACAGGAATTGCGACAGTTGACAATAGTGGTTTAGTCACTGCAGTCGGGGTAGGTAAGACGATATTGAAAGCCGTATCGGTTGATAACTCTGAGATTATTGCTACTGCCGAGATTACTGTTGAAGCAACTCCTGTTGGAGAAGTAGTGATTGATTTTGAAAGCATGGGTCTCACTGGCAATAATCTCATAATGCTTGTCGGTGATGTCAAAGCTATTAAAACCAATGTTTATCCAGAGACGGCAACTGTTAAAACCCTGGATTAAAGTAGTGCGAATCCCGAGATTGCATCTGTTGACGAGAATGGTAATGTTACAGCCAAATCAGTTGGAGAGACAGTCATTACCGTTACTGCTCAATCAGGAGTAACAGCGACATTAAAGGTTACAGTGAATCCAGTTGTTGCTTCCGGAGTCACACTGAATGTTGAAGACATGACTCTCTTGGTAGGTCAGTCTGATAAGCTGACTGCAACCGTTGAACCGACAAATACTACCGATGCAACTATAACTTGGAAATCTTCTGATGAATCAATTGCAAAAGTTAGTGAAGATGGAACTGTGACTGCTGTTTCGGTTGGCGTGGCAACCATTACCGCCACATGTGGAGATGTTTCTGCTACCTGCAAGGTTACAATAAATCCAGTTGTTGCTTCAAGTGTTACATTGAATGTTGCTGATATGACCTTGTTGGTAGGTCAATCTGATAAGCTTACTGCAACAGTTGAGCCTGCGAATACTACAAATCCTGAAATTACTTGGAAATCCTCGGATGAATCTATTGCAACCGTTTCAGCTGATGGAACCGTTACAGCAGTTTCAGTAGGTGTTGCCAATATTACCGCTACCTGCGGAGAAGTTTCAACAACATGTAAAGTTACGGTTAATCCAGTTGTGGCTTCAAGTGTGACACTGAATGTTGCTGACATGACACTATTAGTTGGTCAGTCTGGTAAATTGACTGCTACAGTTGAACCTGCGAATACAACCGACGCAACTATAACTTGGAAATCTTCGAATGAATCAATTGCAAAAGTAACGGAAGACGGAACTGTAATCGCAGTTTCAGTTGGCGTAGCAACTATTACCGCAACTTGTGGTGAGGTGTCCGCAACATGTAAGGTTACGGTTAATCCTATTGTAGCCTCAAGTGTTAACTTGAATGTTGCTGACATCACATTATTAGTCGGTCAGTCTGATAAGCTTACTGCTACTGTTGAACCGTCAAATACAACTAACCCTGAAATCACTTGGAAATCTTCCGATGAATCAATTGCAAAGGTTTCAGAAGATGGAATTGTAACTGCTATTTCGGTAGGCGTGGCAACCATCACCGCAACCTGCGGAGAAGTTTCTGCTACCTGCAAGGTTACGGTAAATCCTGTTGTAGCTTCAAGTGTGACACTGAATGTTGCAGATATGACTCTCTTGGTTGGACAGTCAGACAAGCTTACCGCTACTGTTGAACCTGCAAATACTACCGACGCAACTATAACTTGGAAATCTTCTGATGAATCCATTGCAAAAGTCAGTGAAGACGGCACCGTGACCGCCATTTCAGTAGGTGTTGCCAATATTACCGCTACCTGCGGAGAAGTTTCAGCGACTTGCAAGGTAACGGTAAATCCTGTTGTTGCTTCAAGTGTGACACTGAATGTCCTCGACATGACTTTGTTGGTTGGTCAGTCAGATAAATTGACCGCAACAATTGAACCTGCGAACACAACTAATCCTGAGATTGTATGGACTTCTTCAGATAAATCAATTGTAAAGGTTGCCGATGATGGAACTGTCACCGCAATCTCAGTAGGAGTCGCAACCATCACTGCAACATGTGGTGAAGTTTCAGCCACCTGCAAGGTAACGGTAAATCCTGTTGTAGCTTCAAGTGTAACACTGAATGTTGCAGATATGACACTCTTGGTTGGTCAGTCAGACATGCTTACCGCCAAGGTAATGCCGGAGAATACTACTTACCCTGACGTTACGTGGACTTCTTCAGATGAGGTGATTGCAAAAGTTTCAGATGACGGAACTGTAACCGCAGTTTCAGTTGGTGTTACTACGATTACCGCAACCTGTGGTGAAGTTTCTGCAACATGCAAAGTAACTGTTAATCCGGTTGTTGCTTCAAGTGTCACATTGAATGTGGCAGACATGACTTTGTTGGTAGGTCAGTCTGATAAACTTACAGCATCTGTTGAGCCCGCCAATACAACAGATGCAACGATCACTTGGAAATCGGACAACGAGGCGATTGCAAAAGTTAGTGAAGACGGTACCGTAACTGCAATATCTGTCGGTGTAGCAACAATCACCGCCACATGCGGAGAAGTTTCTGCAACATGCAAAGTTACGGTTAATCCGGTTGTTGCTTCAAGTGTAACGCTGAATGTAAAAGATTTGACTCTCTTGGTTGGACAGTCAGACAAGCTTACCGCTACTGTTGAACCTGCAAATACTACCGATGCAACTATAACTTGGAGATCTTCAGATGAGACGATTGCAAAAGTTAGTGAAGATGGAACTGTGACTGCAATTTCGGTTGGCGTAGCAAATATCATCGCAATTTGTGGAGAAGTTTCGGCAACTTGCAAGGTTACGGTAAATCCTGTTGTTGCTTCCAGTGTTACATTGAATGTTGCGGATATGACACTATCAGTTGGTCAGTCTGATAAATTGACAGCCACAATTGATCCTGCTAATACAACTAACCCTGAAATCACTTGGAAATCTTCTGATGAGACGATTGCAAAAGTTAGTGAAGACGGCACCGTGACTGCGATTTCAGTAGGTGTTGCCATTATTACCGCTACCTGCGGAGAAGTTTCAGCTTCCTGTAAGGTTACTGTTAATCCTGTTGCAGCCACAAGTGTTAACTTGAATGTTTCGGACATGACCTTGTTGGTAGGACAATCTGATAAATTGACTGCTACCGTTGAACCTGTCAATACCACTGACCCAACTATTACTTGGAAGTCTTCAGATGAATCAATTGCAACCGTTTCTGAGGATGGTACCGTTACAGCAGTTTCTGTCGGAGTAGCAACTATTACTGCTACCTGTGGAGAAGTATCTGCAACATGTAAGCTTTCGGTAAATCCGGTTCCATCTGAGGGTCTTATTATTAATGTTCCGAACTTGACATTATTAGTAGGACAATCAGACAAGCTCAAAGCAACTGTACTTCCTGAGAATACAACAAATCCTGAAATTACATGGACTTCTTCTGATGAATTAATTGCAAAAGTTTCAGCTGATGGAACAGTTACCGCAATTTCAGTAGGAGTCACAACCATCACTGCAACATGTGGTGAAGTTTCAGCAACATGCAAAGTTACGGTCAATCCTGTTGTGGCTTCAAGTGTAACATTGAATGTTGCGGACATGACTCTGTTGGTTGGACAGTCCGATAAACTTACAGCTACTGTTGAACCGGCCAATACAACAGATGCAACGATCACTTGGAAATCGGACAACGAGACGATTGCAAAGGTTAGCGAAGATGGTACTGTAACCGCCATTTCAGTTGGTGTTGCTACGATTACCGCGACATGCGGTGAAGTTTCAGCAACATGTAAAGTAACCGTAAATCCAGTTGTGGCTTCCAGTGTAACGCTGAATGTTGCGGACATGACACTATTAGTAGGACAATCTGATAAGCTTACAGCAACCGTTGAACCTGCTAACACAACGGATGCAACTATAACTTGGAAATCTTCAGATGAATCAATTGTAAAAGTTTCCGAAGATGGTACTGTAACGGCAGTGTCTGTCGGTGTAGCAACCATCACCGCAACCTGCGGAGAAGTTTCAGCAACTTGTAAAGTGACGGTCAATCCAGTTGTTGCTTCAAGCGTAACATTGAATGTGGCTGATATGACTCTGTTGGTTGGTCAGTCCGATAAGCTGACTGCAACCGTTGAACCTGAAAACACAACAGATGCAACCGTAACTTGGAAATCAGATAATGAATCAATTGTAAAGGTTGCCGAAGATGGAGCTGTAACAGCAGTTTCAGTTGGGGTTGCCAATATAACTGCTACATGCGGAGAGGTAAGTGCGACATGTAAGGTAACAGTTAATCCTATTGTAGCCTCAAGTGTAAAATTGAATGTTGCGGACATGACTCTGTTGGTTGGACAATCTGATAAGCTGACTGCAACTGTTGAACCGGCTAACACAACGGATGCAGCAATAACTTGGAAATCGGATAATGAGGCGATTGCAAAAGTTTCAGAAGATGGAACCGTTACAGCAGTTTCTGTTGGAGTAGCAACTATTACCGCTTCATGCGGTGAGGTTTCAGCGACATGTAAGGTAACCGTTAATCCAGTTGAAGTGTCTTCAATAGAACTGTCATTGCAGGATATGACGCTCTATATTGGTTCAACTGCTACGTTGACAGCAAAGGTTTATCCTGAAAACGCAACAAATAAGGAAATCACGTGGTCATCCGCTGATCCTTTCATTGTAAGCGTTGACGCGTCCGGAACTTTAAGCGCTCTTCAGGTTGGTGAGACTCAGATTACCGCCAAAAGCGGAAATGTGTCTGCTACCTGCAAGGTAACGGTAAGTGCCATCGCTCCGACTTCGATTGAATTGAACATTAAGGATATGAACCTGTTCATAGGTCAGAAGGAAACTATTCAGGCTATTGTAAGACCAGCGAATACCACTTATCCGACAGTTACTTGGCAAAGTGATGATGAAAGTGTGGCAACAGTTTCTGCAACTGGCGAAGTAACAGGTATTAAGGAGGGTGTTGCCAACATCACTGCAACATGCGGCAATGTATCAGCAATATGTAAGGTAACAGTTAATCCTATACCGGCTTCAAATATAGAGATTCTGACCGGCAACGTCACCTTGACAATCGGAAGTTCCGCAGAATTGAAGGCGAAGGTATCACCGGATAATACCACTCATCCCGAAGTGGAATGGGTATCGTCAGATCCTAATATCGCTACAATCTCGGCTAACGGAACTGTGGTCGGTGTAAATCTCGGAACTGTTATCGTTACGGCCAAGTGCGGCAATGTTTCGGCAACATGTACGGTTACGGTAATACCCGTACCATCCGAAGGAGTAGTTATAACCCCGACTTCCGTTTCAATGTTGTTGGGAGAGACCACAACACTCTCAGCTACAGTTTACCCCGAAACAACCACCGATAAGAAAATCACATGGAGTTCGGATAATCCGGCAGTGGCATCTGTATCTTCAACAGGTGTGGTTACAGCATTGAGTTTGGGTAAGGCAGTAATAACCGCCTGGAACGGTAACGTTTCTGCTACATGTGAGGTTACAGTCAACCCGGTTGTTGCTACATCCATCTCACTCAACGTTAAGGATGAAACAATTTTCGTTGAATCAACCACACAATTGGTAGCAACCATTTCTCCTGCCAATGTTACGGACAAAACAATAACCTGGACTTCAAGTAAGCCGGAAATTGCTACTGTCTCTGATCAGGGAGTAGTAACTGGTGTTGCAGTAGGAACAACAACCGTTACAGCTAAGATAGGTTCCGTTTCGGCAACATGTCAGATAAATGTGGTGCACCGCATACCTGATATGGATCCCTCGGTAACCACTTCCGACAGGGATATAAAGACATTATCGGGTACACCCGTCAATATGGCTGTATATTCCTTAGGTGGAGAACCCTCGGGCTGGTCTTATGTCTGGACAAAGAACGGACAGAAGGTTTCTGAATCAAGCGAATTGAATATCACAGCTAAGAATGAAACGGAAACAGTGATAGCCGAGACCTACAGGGTAAAAGTAGAAAATGAGATTGACAAGGTAATAATCTTCTCAGAAGTATTTGATTTTGTCGTTCAGATTTATCCCCCTATCGACCAGTCAGGAGATGAGGGAGGCATTATAATCTCTACGGGAACCGGCAGTTCCAATAAAACACGTGAAGGAAACACCATTACTCTTAGCGTGGCAGTTCCCAAAGGTGGAAACGAGAAAGGTTGGGAATATGTATGGTCGAGTGCACACGGTGAGATCGGTCAAGGTCAGTCAATAGAGACCGTTGCAAGCATGTCATCCGGAAATTCCATGAGCGTTGAGGAATCCATCTATAAGGTTCAGCTAACCAATTACGGACCCGATAATGATATCTGGGGAGAATTTAGTTCTGAAGCAACCGTGGAGGTTTACCGCAGACCCGAGACACCACTTCAGCTCATGCGCAAGGGAGATGGTAAATCCCATACCTTCGTTGTGATGATGCCTCTGACTGACGCACAGCTCTCGCAATTGGAATATAAGTACGTATATGGCTGGACTGATGCCAATAGAACTGATCACGTGTTGGATGTTACCGACCTTCGCTACTGCAGAGCCGATGCAGGAGTATATGATGATATGTCAAACAGATTCTGGGTATATTCAATCTGGAATTACCGTGACGGTAGTCAGGTGAGCAGTGGAAAACGTTATCTTGACGGAAGCGCGGATGAGAGTTTTGACGGCTCCAATTTTGACGGAAACGGTCTTACTCCAAATAAGGCAAGCAGTGGCAGAAGTGCGGTTTATACAATAGATGGACAGTATGTAGGTACAGAGTTGACTAATCTTTCACCCGGCATATATATCTACAAATCCGAGACAAATGGAGTGATGAACAGTCAGAAAATAATAATTCGCTAATTCAGTCAGAGTAATGAAAACATATATAAACGATAGTAAGATTCTTGCAACCGTAATTGCAATGATCGCTCTCTTCTCCTCATCCGATTTATCGGCACAGAAATTTGCTGTAAACGTTCATGACTATATTGGATTGGGTAGTCCCCTCAATCTGAAACCGACACTGGATTTCGATTCCAAAAAGAGTTCCGGTAATGAATTCGGTGTTGACTTCGGCTGGAGATTCTGGCAGAAGAATAACCTCAGTCTTCAAGCCAACATAGGTCTCGGGTATCGCAATCTTTCCACTGATATAGCATTGTCAAAATTGGATTACAGCTATTCGGCTCCTGCAACTGCAGATATGGATGACGAGACATATATCCGTTACTATGAGTTGAAGGATCTCAAACAGAAGTGTAAGGTTAATCAGTTGACTATACCTGTCTATCTGACCTATGGTTATCAGTGCACGGACTGGTTGGCGGTACACGCTGATTTAGGTTTGAAATTCGGTATTAATGCCGGTTCAAAAGTATCGGGCATAAGTGGCAGTTCATTCAGCTATGGAGTCTATCCGCAGTATGATAACCTAATGATTGATGCCGGATATCTGAATGATTTCGGAGAAGGAAATATCGCGGAAGCGGCAGCAGTAAATCCTGAAGCATCTTCATTATGTACTTCTCTCCTTGTGGGAGTCGGTGCTGAATTCAAGATTTATGGACCAATCTCGGCTGACCTGAGTGTGCGTTACGAGAACGGTTTTAATGATGTCTTTAAATCAGAACCCACGAACGGAAATGGTTTCACTTCGACAAATGCACCAGTGACCTATACCGTTGCTGATGGAACTGTTGCTAAGCCGTTGACGAATTACTTCAAAACTTCAAAGTTGTCTCAATTAGCACTGGGCATTTCTTTGAACTACAGATTCTAAGATATATCTATGAGTCTATACTCAGAAGATAGGAGAATGTCATAAAACATAACCTTCTTAAGTTTAAACATATACTCCCATTTATGCAATCGATTTTTATCAACAAATATTGTAATAATGATGATATTCAATATAATTATGACAAAAATAACTAAACTTATCATAGCTATAGGACTTCTTTTAATGGTGCCTATAGCAGCCTCGGGCGCATCTGTACGTGTTGATGTGGATAATCTTCGGTATACGGTGGATACGACAACCAAGGAAGCTCTACTTTATGGACCCGTTTCATCCTCTACTAAGATTATAAACCTTGTAATTCCTAAATTTATCGCATACAACGGCGCCCAATATACTGTAACAAAAATCAGAAACGAAGCATTCTTAATGTGCGATGATTTAACGTCAGTGGTAATTCCTAATACAATAACCACGATAGGTCCTTCTGCGTTTGACTGTTGTTTTTCGCTCTCTTCACTTATTATTGAAGATGGAGAGGAAACATTATATCTTTGGTACAATTATTTTAACAAGAATGATGTGGGTGAAGGCTTATTTTATCATTGTCCTTTAACTTCTATATATTTAGGAAGAAATCTTGACTACCCTACCTATAAGGCTGGTGGTTATTCTCCGTTTTATAAAACCTCCGTTGTTTCTCTGACAATAGGAAATTCCGTGACCTCAATTGGTGATAATGCATTTATGTGGTGCTCCGAACTGACTTCGGTGACAATCCCAAATTCCGTAACCTCAATTGGTAAGGACGCATTTACCTATTGCACCGGACTGACTTCGGTGACAATAGGAAATTCAGTAACATCAATCGGTGATTATGCATTTAGCGATTGCTCTGGATTGACTTCGTTGTCAATAGGAAATTCAGTAACCTCAATTGGTAATAATGCATTTATGTGGTGCTCCGAACTGACTTCGGTGACAATCCCAAATTCCGTAACCTCAATTGGTAATGATGCATTTCTCCATTGCACCGGACTGACTTCGTTGTCAATAGGAAATTCAGTAACATCAATCGGTGATTATGCATTTTGCGCTTGCTCAGGATTGACTTCGTTGTCAATAGGAAATTCAGTGACCTACATCGGTGATCATGCTTTCTTTGAATGTTCTTCTCTTTCTACACTAATATTAGAAGACGGTAGTAAAACATTAACAATAGGGTCGAATTATTTATGGTCAGAAGAACTGTTTGACTGTCCATTAACCACATTGTATTTAGGTAGAAATATTTCTTATCCCACAGATAATTCACCATTCTATAATAAAAAAACACTGACATCTCTGACTATAGGCAAAACCGTGACCAGGATACCTGAATCAGCGTTTGCATCTTGCAAAGGACTTACTTCACTAAAAATCCCAAATTCAGTAACCTCAATTGGTAATGATGCATTTAGCGCTTGCTCTGGACTGACTTCGGTGTCAATAGGAAATTCAGTAACATCAATCGGTGATTATGCATTTAGCGATTGCTCTGGATTGACTTCGTTGTCAATAGGAAATTCAGTAACCTCAATTGGTAATAATGCATTTATGTGGTGCTCCGAACTGTCTTCGCTCACAATTCCAAACTCAGTTAAATCAATCGGGAAGGGTGTATTCTATGAATGTATAGGTTTGAAAGAGGTTAAACTTTCAATTAGTTTGTCAAAGATTCCGTATGTCGCGTTTTCAGGTTGCAAAAGTTTGGAAAAGATCAATATTCCTGATCCAGTGAGAACTATCGAAGCAGATGCTTTTAGGGAGTGTTCATCTCTTACGCAGGTAACTTTGCCTGGTTCGCTAAGAAAGATGAGTCTGAATGCATTCTGGCTTGCATACCCAAAGAGTGTTAAGTGCCTAAACCCGATTCCTCCTGAGATAGTGAACTTTGATTCAGATTATATTTCTTATTTAAGTGAACTTCAGGTCCCAGAAGGAAGCAAGGAACTGTACATGTGTCATCCTGGTTGGACTAAGATGGGTAAAAATATCAAGACTTGGGCACCGAATGCTGAAAAAGAATTTGTACTAAAAAACATTACATATTTTATTACTTCAGAAGAGGATGCTACAGTTGAGGTTACTGCTTCCAATCTCAGTCATACCCGAGGATCGCAATATAATTTAGTTATTCCTGCGGAAGTGTCATTCAACGGTAAAGTCTACCGCGTAGTAGGTATTGCTAATAATGGACTCAAAGGAAGCCCGATTACTTCTATTACACTGCCCGAGACAATTGGATACGTTGGGGTGGAGGCATTCAAGGGCTGCTCAGAATTGAAATATATTTCTTGTTTAGCACAGCTACCACCGTCGGTTAACAGAAATTCATTTGATGATGTGACTTATGAGACTGCAATGTTAGGTGTAGCGGAAGATTGTACTGAGGCTTACAAGAATGATGCAGTTTGGGGTCTTTTCAAAATGGAGACTGCAAATATTATGGTATCTTCCCTTAGCATTGATCCAACTGTGTGGAACGGAATAACCGGTGAAAAATTCAGTATCACCGCAACCGTGAAACCGGAAAATGCCACAAACAAAAAGTTGAATTGGAGTTCAAGTAATAATGCAATTGCCTCTGTTGATGACAAAGGATCAATCTCTGTCTTGAAAGAGGGTACGAGTACAATTACTGTCTCTACATCTGATGGATCAAATCTGACGGCTGAATGTATTGTGACCAGCACATCTGGCTTAGAGGGAGTTTTCGCCAATCATGAGAGTGTCGATGTTTATTCTTCACAGGGGTACCTAATGTTAAAGGACTGCACAAAAGACCAATTAAATCACTTGGCTCCTGGAATCTATATTCTCAGAAATATTAGAGGTACTTCTATAACATTTATTAAACACTAACAAATTTTAAAAAAATGAAAAAGTTATTGCTTTGCCTTTGCGCTTTTGGGATGCTGACAGTGTTCAGCCTTTGCTTCTCTGGGTGTAGTAAAGAGGATGAGCCTGAAAACAGCTCCTCTTCAACGGTAACCATTAATGGGATAAAGGCCGGTAAGTTTTTATATACCGTTTGCGAGATATCTTATCCAGCAGAGTTAGCTTTGGAGGCTCACTTTGACTACGCTGACGAAGGTATTATGTCGTTTGATATGGCTGTAGAATCGATTAAATCCTTAAGCCAACTTAGGGCAGGAATGGATATCACAGACGATATAGAGATATATAAATTTTACTCTATGTCAGGGGCGTTCGTAGGACATGAAGATTACGAAGTTCTTGGCGGAAGTGCCAAAATAACATCTGTTTCCTCAGATGCAGTTGTAGTAAAATTCAATAAATTCCGTTTCCTTCGTGAACTTGGTAATAACGAACAGGAATTTATCGTTAATGGCACAATTTCCTACACGATCAACGACTAATCCACAATCCCAAAATACTTAGGATTCATCACGATTACTTTCACCCCAAAAGCCTTTCAACTTTTGGGGTGAATAGTCTTTAACTAAAATTCGAAATTTATGTTGACAGGGAAACCTAATACTACGACTTTGGTAGCCATGCAGGAGGCTGAGAATTCCGATAATCTTGAAACGTTGGATCTCGCTGATTTCCGAAAATTCGTTGACTCCCTTACAATATCGTCGCGCCGCGACTCATTTTGATTTAGATCGGCTCCCGGCATTCCCGTTGGTCATACCGGGTTAACTACAACTACGTGCCTCCGGCACTCATTAATTGGAATCAAAATCATAATATCTTTCAAATCTGCGTTATCTGCGGTTATATTTATTCGGCTGTACCACGGTGCAAACCTATCTTCATCCCGGCAAGTGACATTATCATCGGACGCGATTTATCGCATATTATTTGGCGGACGCGATTAATCGCGTCCCTACTTTTACATACAACAACCATCCGCGTAATCTGCGGTTCTATTTATTCGGCTGTACCACGGTGCAGCACCGCATCCATCCCGACAACTGACATTATCATCGGACGCGATTTATCGCGTCCCTACTTTCAACATCCTCGTAATTTGCGGTTTTATTTATTCGGCTGTACCCCGGTGCAACCCTACATCCATCCCGACAACTGACATTATCATCGGACGCGATTTATCGCATATTATTTGGCGGACGCGATTAATCGCGTCCCTACTTTTACATACAACAACCATCTGCGTTATCTGCGGTTTACAATCTTAACGTAAATTGTTTAGATTTTTGAGGGAATTTATTCTCATCTTTTATATGCATCTAACTTTTGAAAACTTGACAGTGTTATATAAATGAATTATATTTGCAAATAAAATGATATCATTATGGAAGCATCAGTTCAAAAGAAAGCTACAATGTTCAGATTAAACGTTGATTTGTTAAACCGCCTGAAGGAAATGGCAAAGCGTGAACATCGTAGCTTAAATAATTTCGTAGAGTGTGTATTGCTTGGTGTGGCATACAACGAACCGAATGAAGTAACTAAAGCGGCAATTGAGGAAGCACGGAACGGTAAACTGCGTGACGTGCCATCGGTCGACACCTCCTCAGTTGATGCGATGTTCAAATCTATGGATTGATCATGAGACAAATGTCGCGCTGCGACTCGTGCTGATTTAGATTTGATCCCGGCATTCCCGTTGGTCATGCCGGGTTAACTACAACTTCGTGCCTCACGGCACTTATATAATGGAATCAATGACAACATTAAATCCTTCAAATCTGCGTAATCTGCGGTTATATTTATTCGGCTGTACCACGGTGCAGCCCTACATCCATTCCGACATTAACATTATCATTGGACGCGATTTATCGCATGTTATTGGCGGACGCGATTTATCGCATATTATTGGCGGACGCGATTTATCGCATATTATTTGGCGGACGCGATTAATCGCGTCCCTACTTTCAATATCCGCGTTATCTGCGGTTTGCAACTTCATGGAGAGTGCAAGGAGAGTGTAAATTACTCAACTTAATTTTAAACACAAATAATTAACTCAATAAATTATCGGGAGTGTTATGAAGAATATGAAACTGTTGGGGTTGGTCGTTGCGATGGCTTTTGCGTTGGGAACGAAAGCCCAAATTTATCAGCCATATGGCGAACACCGTTTTGAGGTCCTTGGCGCCGTCACTGAATGCGAAGGAAAATCAGAAGAATTAAACGACAAATACTTTGCTTTTACAGCCCAGGAGGAATCGTTGACTGTAATGCTCATGCCCTCAGAAGATTCTGGTGTGATGACAGATATAATATTTTTTAATAAGGGGGAAGGTAGTTATTTCATAGTCTACGATGAGTACGGAAATCTTACGGATTGTTGCCTATTCTCAGATACTCTTCCAGACTCATTTCTATCTATAACACGTCTTAAGGATGGAGAGGAAGGGTTAATCGGCTTCCATCATTTCAATGAGAAAATTGAGAATACAGAGTTTACCACAGCGGTTTTGGTATCAAAAGAAAGCTTGTCGGCAATCCAGAAACTTATTCTTAAGGAAACTAAAAACCTCAATCTAAAGCGCGAAAGGTGGTTCGATATTTTTTAGTCGGGGGTGTAGCGGGCGGCAGCGATGCGGACACTTTCTGCTACTCGTTCACGGAATTCTGGTGGCGCAATCACCTCCACATGACCGCCATAGCCGAGGATTAGCCGTTCGAGTTCATTGTTGATCACTACCTTAAGCGAGATCTGTATGCTGCCATCACGGAAACGCAATTCCGTTTTCTGTGATTTATGGAAGGGTTTGGATTCAACGTAGGGTGCCTGCTGACGGTCGACCTTAATCACCACCCGTCGCGCTTTATCGCTGATTAACCGCGTCACCCCTATTGTATCGTCAAAATAGTGAGCCGGATCGAAGTCCACACATTTTTTGAACGGATGTTCCTTGTCTAACGCTACCGAATGTATGCGGTCCAAAGCAAATATGTTGACCTGCGGCGAACGGTTGGTCGCCTTCTCCCCTATCAGGAACCAACGGTTGCGATATTCCTTAAGCAGATAGGGATATACGACCAATTTATCCGATTGTCGCGCCTTGAAGGATTGATATTCAATCTCGAGGGTCTGCTGTTTCCTCACGGCGTCGTAAATCGCACCGATAAACTGCGAACCTTTGTAACCGGGCACATTCTCCATATCCATTGCCGGTGTAGAATCTCCCGTGTGACGCGAAATCTGCTCGTTAAGTTTACTGATTATATCGATTGACGTTGCCAACTGCGGGAAGCCCTGCAGCTGTCGCAATATGTCGAGGGCTGAGTTCAAAGCGTCAAGTCCCTCGTCGTTCAGAGGAAGATGCGTGATGCTATAGTCCGGATCTTCATATTCATAATACTTATTCTCCCGAACCACAATCGGTGCATTGTAACCCAGACGGTCGCTACGCATCAGCGCCAAATCATTCTGGAATGTTCTCCGGCTTACGGGATTACTTCTCCCTTCGAACTCCGCCAACGCATCAGTGCAAGCATCAATGAGGTCGTTAATAGTCCAACGCCGGTAACGGTTCTGCAGGCATTTATCAATCGTAGAAATTCGGATAAGCGTTGATCGGTTCAGAGGCATATGTAAAAATTAACTCGTTGATGTTTTTTATTAAGTAGCCTTTCAGGTGAATATATCCTTGCTCGTCTTTGGGGTATATTTTTTACAAAAATATCATTTTTATTCTTTCTGCGCAAGAATATTGCGCACCACTGTTTCAACTTTGCCATAAATTTAAATTCAGATTATTATGGCAATTCAAAAATTTTCGTCTAAAGGCGATCGACTGACAATCTTCACGGATAATATCGAACCGGAAGCTTTACGCTGGGTTGCGGAATTACGTGATCATCCGGCAATGGAGGGTATACCGATTGTGCAGATGCCGGATGTGCACGCCGGTTCATCTTGCAATGTGGGTACCGCCTACCCTATCGCACAGTATGTCAATCCAGATCATGTTGGCGTAGATATCGGGTGCACCATCTCCATGCATCGACTCTCCTGTCCGGTGAACACCTCGGATTTACCCCTTCTCAACCACCGCATACGGGAAACGATCCCTATGGGCAAGGAGATATGCGAAAAGAATTCCCTAAATGAGAAGGAACTGTTTAAGTTCCTGAACAGGCACTACCAACGCGCTCGCTCAACGGCTCCGGATCTGATCAACGACGCTCCTCGTATCGACGCTCGCTTTATCTCCGATTTCTGCCGACGTGTCAAACTGCAGGAAGGAATCTTCTACAAGAGTCTCGGCACTCTTGGTGGTGGTAACCATTTTATCGAATATGGAGTTGAGGATTCCGGTTCCTACGACAATGCGTGGCTCACGATCCACTGTGGCTCTCGAAACTTAGGCGTTAAGGTTGCAAGCTATTGGCATAACATTGCACAGAACCCGAAGCGGGGCAAACTCATCGGCTATCTTTGGGATGACGCGTTGCGCGATTACTTGTCGGACATGGTTATAGCTCAAGCTTACGCTCTTTACAACCACCACGTTATACGCGACCGCATCTTTGCTATAATCCGTAAACTCTGTAAGGCCAAATGTACGGAATCCATTTTTACACCCCACAACTATATCGACCTCTCCGATGAACCACCTATGTTGCGCAAGGGCGCCATAGATGCCTCGGCAGGTAGAAAGGTGGTGATCCCGTTCAATATGCGCGATGGTATTGCCATCTGCATAGGGAAAGGTAATGAGGAGTGGCTTAACACAGCTCCTCATGGTGCGGGACGAATTATGAGCAGAGCGCAGGCCCGGAAGCAATTAAGCATGTCGGACTTTGAACAATCCATGGAGGGAGTTTTCTCTACATCAATTTCACCTGACACACTCGATGAGTCTCCAATGGCATACAAGTCGACTGAGGAGATCCTCGAACTCATTAAACCAACGGTTGAGGTGGTCGCGATGGTGAAACCAAAATTAAACATCAAATCTTAGGTAAGTAAACATATATGTAAATCACAAAATATGAAAACATTTATACAAATCACGGCTGGACGAGGACCGGTGGAATGTGCACGGGTCGTCTCACTTGTTTCAAAAGAATTACTCAAATCTCTTCCTGCTCTGGAGCTCGCTGATTGCGAACCACACAAATCTGTTTCGGATTGTTTCATGTCAATGACTTTTGCATGTGAAAGCAACCTCATATCACATGAGGTAAGGGATGCGTGGGAGGGAAGCATCCTTTGGCGTTCTACAAAGAATCCATATCGGCCACAACACAAACGCAGTAATTGGTTTGTCGGCATTCATTTCTTCGATGAGGTGGAACTACCCGCCATCTCCGAGTCTGACATCAGCTATGAAACGTGCCGGTCGGGAGGCAAAGGAGGACAGAATGTGAATAAGGTTGAAACAACGGTACGAGCAACTCATTTGCCTACGGGTATTTCCGTAAAATGCTCTGATGAGAGGTCGCAAGCACAAAACAAAGCAAAGGCTCGTGAACGCTTGATGATTAAATTGCAAAGACTTAATTCCGAAAAGTTAGAGGCTTCCCAAACTCAACAGTGGAGTAATCACGACTCGCTCCAACGGGGAAATCCTGTAAAGAAATTCACCGGCTCACTATAATCCATTGAGGCTTTTCTTAAATACGAGATGGAGTCTTCGACTTCGGCAAGCTACACTGTATATAAATTTCGGTGAGCCGTGCATTTTTTATAACTTTGTTGTAAAATCGAAACGATTATGGTTTCACCGATAAATGAAGAGAATGGGGTGATGTTAGAGATCGAAACCACCGCCGACGGTTCTACGACTCTTTATCGTAGTGACCTGAATGAGCGCTATCATTCAGTGAAGGGTGCTCTCACTGAAAGCGAACACGTTTATTTAAACTTAGGATGGAGTCACCAATTGAAAGGAGATTCCACACTACGTGTTTTTGAAGTCGGATTTGGTACCGGTCTGAATGCCGCCCTAACAGCGGAGGCTGCCCGGAAGAATCAGCAACCGACGGAATATTTCTCAGTTGAGCTCTTTCCTCTTCCGGTAGACGTGACTACAAAACTCCATTATCTTGATGATGATGATTTTTCAGATGCTTTCAGGGCCGTAAACTCTGCCGCGTGGAACGAGCAATCCGACATCAATCCCTTTTTCAAGATTCATAAAATTGAGGGTGATCTTCTGACTTTAGACCTCCCCGGTGGAATAGATGTAGTCTATTTTGATGCCTTTGCACCCGAAAAGCAACCGGAGCTATGGGAGGAGAAGATATTTCAAAGGATATTTGACGCGATGAATCCCGGTGGAGTGCTTGTCACATATTGCGCCAAGGGTTGCATACGCCGAATGCTAAACGAGATAGGATTCAAGACCGAACGTTTACCCGGACCTCCCGGCGGCAAGAGAGAGGTTCTTCGCGCCACCAAAATTGTATAACCAATTTTCTAATTATAAATACTTAAACTTACTTTTTATGAAACAACCTACATTTTGGCTACAGATCACAAACCGCTACGTTATTGAAAATTTTGAACAGTTACTGAAATATGTCAGGACTTATGTGTATGAAAAAGATTATGAAACCGAAGATGGAGATTTTTATCGCACTTATAAATATCTAAAAGCCGTTGCAGATGAATATATACTCCAGATTCAGAAAATGAAAATTTTTCAAAAACCTGAATTTGACATCCCTACAGAAAAAGTTATCCGCATAATTGCTGCATCCATACTCACTGCTAAAAAAATTGGATTTGACGATCACGATTCTCTATCTTCTTTAATTAACCTAATTATACTCAATAACCATATTTCATCTGAATATGAACAGGAATATTTCAAAATATTAAAAAATTGCATTCGAAAAGCACCGATTCTTTCTTTGTCATTCACTTTCAGGGACATCGAAGAGGATGAATTCCTGTTGGGCACCTTTGAAATGAAGCTGTCAAAAATTAAATTCGAGAAAAGTAATGAAGGAGCTGCCTATGTATATGAAAATAAAGGTAGTCTGATATTCGAGAAAAATCAGAATCTTGTTCTTACAAACCTCAGCTATAATGAATATTGCAATAGAAAGTTAAAGACTGAATTATCAACGGAATTAGGTATTGAGGTCAAAACTCCCAATGCTACCGGTATTAATTCGGTAGATGAACTACTGAACATTTATCCTATTCTTCTAAACGAATTTAATTATATAAAGCCTTCCACAAAAGCAGTCAAGACGTATTCTGATTCAGATATGATCCTGGTAAGAATCAGAAGAATCATCGGCATCAAAATTGAAGTAGAGACAATTGATCCCGCTTATGAAAAGGAAATAGGCAACGTTTTTATAGATAAATTCATCGGGCTTATACCTCAAAGATTTTTCCTCAATGAGTTAAAGGTCGGAGATTATCTGCCGGTTGTCAGGAACATCCACCCCACCATGCCCTTCCGCTTGGACAAAATAGCCGTTGCCGAATTTATCGAAGGGATTGCCAATGAATACCAACATTCAGGCAGAGACCTCCAGGCGATACCGTATCAATCTATTGACAGGGGTACCCGTTGGATAACTGAAGAGGGTTTATATGTGAATATATTCGACAATATGCACAGTACTCTGGAAAAAGCCGAAGAATGCAAGGAGGCTTTTGATAATCATTTACCCTCAATCGTGCGCATTGTTTCCACATCCTATGACGATAAGAACAATTGCCTGATCCGAGGTGAGTTCATTGAAAGCTGCGAACCGACGGAATATCCGGATCTTCATGAATTCACAGAGGAGGCTAATATATACCTTGTAAGAGAATTTCTTAAAGTCGTTAAAGATGAGGTGGAGAATATTTCAAGCCATGAAGAAGTCATTGAAATTCAACCATTCATGGTAAAAAACCTTTCTCATATAATATTTCAATTAGCCGATAAGATGAATCACGGGGATTCATTCGCCCGTATTAAATATATATTGATAAGTCTTTTGCTGATGAAAATTATCTCCTCTGAAGAGGAGTATGACTTTATTAAATCTGAGATAGATTATCAAGCGGCTTTAATTCATTTCGCTCAGGGGAAATCGCCTTCAACTATTGACCGGAAGCTTAAAGCTTCCATCGAAGAGATTGATCAAGTAGCATCCGCCACTGATATCATTGAGATTCTTAAAGGATATAAAGAGATCACCGCCCGAAATAACAAGCTGAATGTATCATTCAACAATAACCAGTCGCGCGAATCATCAACTTCTATTATTGAGAAATTGGTTGAAGCCTCAAACAGCATACTTGAGTTGATCGACAAATCCGAAATCAACCGAATCAAGAAGGCTATTTGCAAGCACTTAGATGTTGCAGATCAGTATCGAGACATTTATGGAGATGCCACAAATTTCGGAGAAGAGAGTGATCTCGTTGAATTCAAATCCTCATGCACTCTTCCTCCTGCCAATTTACGTTCGACATCTCAAACAAAGGATATGGAGTTGCAAAAATGGACTATCCTGAAAGCAGTCTGCGCTTTTCTTAATACCACAACCGGTGGTGAGATCCTTATCGGCGTCATGGATTCCGGTTTTGCGAGTGGATTGCATAATGACATTGAGTTGCTCTATAAAAACCACTTGATCTATGAACCGACGTCAGATAGGCTCCGGACCTACATAAAAAACATTATTGACCAAAGTTTCATAACTATAGATGGTCGTTCGCACGGCACTGCCATCACTTCCGTGTGCGTTAATTACACGATTGAACACACTAAGGAGAACTTGGATATCCTTAGAATTAAAATTAAGCCATATCCCTGGGATATAGTCAAAATCAATCATCCAAACAAGCCGGAGACACTGCATGATTGCTATATCAGAACCTCCGGGGCATCCACACCGGTATACAATGAAGGCATCCGTGAGCTCAAACTGCAGAAGATGAAAGCTCTTGATAAAGATGACCTGAAGGTGGCTCGGATTCTCCAGGCAATTGATGAGAAACAGATAGTGGTAATTAAAGATTATTACGACACGACGGGAAGAGCTGACAGAAGAATCGAACCCTTTAAAGTTCTTAATAATAAGACATTCCTTGCCTATGACCTGAATCTCTCGGATATTGTTTTATTTAAATTCTCGAGATTTCAGGAAGCCGATATGCTCCTGACCCTTGATAAATGGAAGAACCAGAATAAACACCTTGATCAGGAGCCCGATATTTTTGGGAACATCGCAAGTAAGGGGAATACCACCATTCACATAAAGGTGAAATTGAGCGATTTCGCATATATAACTTTAAAGGAGCAATGCTCTGCAGACCAAAATAAAAAATTCGCTCTTGCCGTGATGCGCAATACGGATGTCTCCGACAGTTCAGCATATCCGTGGGTCCTTGACACCTACGTTAATGATTTAAACGGGATTGCACAGTTTATCATGGGGTTACCGGGTCAAATTAAAATCATTGATAACCCGAACCTTAAAAATTATATCAAAGAACTTAGAGATCAAGAGTTTGAAATCTTATGACCACTGAGGGAAAGACATTTACTTACAGTGTTGAGGATTTTACAACCTCCACAACTACAGAGGTGTACATCCGGAGATTCAATGATTCCGAACGCTTCATGAAGTATTGCATGGAATGCGGGAATTACGGTAAGCTCTGGGTGTGCCCACCCTTTTCGCACGACACTTTAGCAGAGATCCGACAGTATTCCGACGTACTTTTGGTCGCCACAAAGATTATGCCAGACTGTAAGGAAATACCTTACTCCGAGGCTCAGCGGTTACTGCGCCCGGAACGGTTACGACTCGAAAAGAGACTCAGGGCAATGGAGAAGGAATACGGCGGTCGTGCATTTGCATTCGCCGGGAGTTGTCTGTACTGCCCCGATGACACCTGCGCACGTATCAAAGACAAACCTTGCCGCCATCCGGATCTTGTCCGCCCCTCACTCGAAGCCTACGGCTTCGACCTTGGTAAAACTGCCACGGAATTATTCGGCTTCCCTCTCCTCTGGGGCAAAGATGGTTACCTACCCGAATACCTCACCTTAATCTGTGCCCTCTTCCACAACTCCCCTCCACCCCTCAACTCTGAAACCTAAGATTATTGAATAATTATCCTAAAAGGGATAATATAAGAGTTCCAGAAAAAATGTTGGCAATATAATAAGTGGGTAAATAAACAAGTAATGAGTAAATCAAAATAAGGTTTAATTCTACATGCCTCATATAACCAACTACCATAAATCATATATGAAATATGATTGAGGAGAATCGTTAAAAATTTATTATATTCGCAAGCTGAAAGCCGTTTATGATATGACAGAAAACGAACTGAGGCAAAGGCTCAATGAAATAGAATGGGATGATTTCGAGGTAAAAGAAGCTACCGGGGGACTGCCTAAATCGATGTGGGAGACAGTAAGTGCTTTTTCCAATACTTCAGGTGGTCAGATAGGTGGTCAGAAAGATATAATTACTCCAAGCAATACTTCTGATTTTGAGAAGAATATCAATACTTCAGGTGGTCAGAAAGCAGTGATCAGAAATGGTGGTCAGAAGCAGGGAGAGGAAACCCGAGCAAAAATCATCGAAGCAATGCGCATAAAACCGGAAATTTCACGCAAAGAATTAACTGAAATTATTGGAATATCATCGTCTGCAATTCAAAAACATATTGAATATCTAAAAAACTCAGGTATCATTGTCAGACTTGGTAGTGACCGCAAAGGATTATGGAGAGTGCTTAAATAGCCATTAACATCGACTCAAAAAATGAATTTGATTAAGTTTCTGAAGGACTGGACGCTGATTATCGCTATCTTGGCGGGAATTATCGGCTATTTCATCTATGTGAAT
The DNA here is from genome assembly GCA_964512705.1 of uncultured Sangeribacter sp. GTDB lineage: Bacteria > Bacteroidota > Bacteroidia > Bacteroidales > Muribaculaceae > Lepagella. The sequence goes on from CAZEJY010000013.1 coordinate 31,080, forward strand.
ATACCTTTTCTTGACGGAACCCATGAGTTCGCCAATAAAGCTGTCGGAATCATCCAACCGCTGCTGATTTTCTCCATGCTCTTTCTCACATTCAGTAAGATAGATCCGCATCAACTTCGTTTCCAGATGTGGCATCTATGGCTCCTGCTCATTCAATGCGGACTATTTATAGGAATCGGGGTCATATTGATTGAGATGCCTCACAGCGGCTTACGCGTTGTGTTGGAAGGCGCCATGATATGCCTTATCTGCCCCACGGCAACTGCCGGAGCGGTGATCACCAAGAAACTTGGTGGGGACGTGAACAACATAACCACCTACACGATACTCATCAATCTCGCAGCAGCACTCCTCATCCCGCTACTTGTACCGTTTGTCCATCCCAATCCCCACTTAACAGTCTGGAACTCCGCTCTGCTGATTCTTAGTAAGGTGTTTCCCCTATTGCTTTTCCCTTTATTCTGTGCACTACTCATCAGATATTTCTTTCCAAAACTTAACCGCAAATTAGGGGAGTATCAGGAGCTCTCTTTCTATCTTTGGGCAATTGCGCTTGCATTGGCAACAGCCGTTACAACCCGAAGTATCGTACACAGCACGGTTGCCCTATCCACCCAACTGTGGCTTGTGTTGATCTCCCTTGTATGTTGTGCTTTGCAATTCTGGCTCGGCAGGAAAATTGGAGCTAAATATAACGATACCATTACGGCAGGACAATCTTTCGGGCAAAAAAACACCGTCCTCGCCATTTGGGTGGGATATACCTTTTTTACACCGATTACAGCTATCGTCGGTGGGTTTTATAGTATATGGCATAACGTTGTCAACTCCTACCAACTCTACAAGCATAAAAAAATTAGCGAATCCCGGAATCTGGCTCAGAATCAATCCAAAAGCGAATGAACAATCCGTTTGATTATATACCACACGAGGAATGTGACGAGGCGTTCCGACAACTTTTGCAAAAGATTTCCGAGTTAAGGGGAAGCCGGAAACCGGAAGATATAAATTTCTGCCGAACAGTAGATGAAGGTATAATGCTTGGAGTTCTCATCGCTGCCGATAAAGATGGTAAGCATCAAACGCTCTACGCCTTTTCCGGACAATTGGGATTGGGTGGTTTCAATTATCCCGGATTTGTGGAACCGGTGTTTGACTACCTCAAACCGGATGGACACTTCAAAACAACCGAAAGGGAGATATCTCTACAAAACCAACGTATCACACATTTCCAAAGAGAGAAATATGAGAAAATAAAGGAGGAATATGAGTCCACTAAGCATAAACTTGATCAACAGATAGAGGAATTCAGGGCAGTCTGCAAACAATCTAAGATTGAACGGGATATGAGAAGAGAATCAGGAGTTCTATCGGCGGAAGAGGAGAAAGAACTGATCAGACAAAGTCAATTTGAAAAAGCAGAGCTACGTAGACTAAAAAAGAGAGTAGCAGAGGAATTAGCTCCTGTAGAGGGAAAGTTTATCATTGTCCGGAAGCAACTCGAAGAGATGAAGAGGAAGCGACATGAGGCGTCGGAAGATCTTCAGAATTGGCTATTCTCAAATTTTAAACTACTGAATGCTGAAGGGAAGGCTAAAAGTTTAGCGGAGATATTTACTGACACGCCGATGAAAACTCCGCCATCCGGTGCCGGCGAATGTTGTGCACCTAAGCTCCTGCATGCAGCCTACCTCAGAGGATGGAAACCGCTACATATCGCTGAATACTGGTATGGTAAATCCAAGAGTGGTGAAGCCAGAATACATGGTGAACACTACCCTGCATGTCGTGGAAGATGTCTGCCCGTACTCACCTGGATGCTTCAAGGACTAAGTATCCATCTACCTTTGGATAGCGAATTTTCGTCACAATGGACTACGGATCCGGAAATAATTTTTGAAAATCAATGGTTTTGTGTAGTCAATAAACCCTCCAGTATGCTTTCCGTTCCGGGGAAAGGATCGGCAATGTCTCTCCAAGACTGGCTTATCAATAAATATGGGAAAGAGAGAGAGGTAAAAGTTGCACATCGTCTCGACCAAGATACATCCGGTTTGATTATCGCCGCATTCGATGAAGAAGCGTATAAGCATTTGCAGACTCTTTTTGCAACACGCAGAATAAAAAAGAGATATATCGCCGACCTTGTAGGAGATTATAAAGCCTTAGAAATTTCAGCATCAGGTTGCATAAACCTTCCTTTATCTCCCGATTGGCTTGATCGACCCCGTCAATGTGTAGATTTCAATAATGGTAAAGAGGCTGTTACAGAATATGAGTTCATTTCATCAGAAAACAACCGAAGCAGGGTACTCTTCTATCCTCACACAGGACGGACTCATCAGCTTAGGCTACATGCTGCGTCAGGACTCGTTATGCCAATTGTGGGCGACAGGCTTTATGGTAAAAACAGAACGCTGAATAGTAATGAGCCGCTCCATCTGCACGCTAACAAAATTGAATTCACCTTCCCTCTCGATTCACACTTATATAGTTTCGAAGTACCTGTACCATTTTAGGATTTTGAACTTACATGACGTGATAAACGTTTATAGTAAAACAAGTTTACTAAATTAACAATTCTATTATGAACAAGATTATTACGCGCATTGTGCTCTCTGTGATCGTTATCCTTGCTGTGGCACTTCCAACCAAAGCCGATACATATTCAATTAATCGTGAGGATCTTCCTAAAGCTGCTCAGGAGTTTGTGAGCAAACACTTCGGGAAAACCCGCGTGAGTATGATCAAAACCGACAAGCACCTGTTGAAGAAGACAGATTATGATGTCAAGTTAGTGAATGGCACAAAGATTGAATTCAACAATGCAGGAGAATGGACCAGCGTTGATTGCAAAACACGCGAAGTTCCGTCAGCCATCATACCGAATAAAATCAAGACATACGTAAAGAAGAATTTCCCTGAGACCATTATTGTCAGCATCGAGAAAAATACTACCAATTATGAGATAGAGCTTAATGACGGTATTGAGATAAAATTCGACCGCCTTGGCAATTTCAAATCGATTGACATGGATTGATAGTCTAAATCACAATACACCGATAATCTAAAATTATCTTTTTGTTTTCCGTCGCACTTATAGTAATTTTGCAGTAGAATTCAGGAATTATGAAGGAAAAGCTGTGGAATAAGAATTACTGTTTGGCGATGGTGGGGAACTTCATGCTATTTTTCTCCTTCTATCTCCTCACTCCCTTACTCCCCATTTATCTTGACAAACAGTTTGGTGCTGACAAAGATGAGATGGGACTCGTTCTCTCGGGATATGTAGTGGCGGCTCTACTTGTGCGACCTTTCAGTGGTTTCATCGTAGATACCTTTGACCGAAAACGAGTACTCATTATCTGCTTCTTTATCTTCTTTATACTCTTCACCGGTTATATCGGAGCAGGAACCATTCTCATGTTTGCAATTGTGCGCACACTCCATGGCTTGCCATTTGGAGCAGTGACAGTTGCCAACTCCACTGCTGCAATTGATGTCCTACCATCGTCACGACGCAATGAAGGCATAGGCTTCTATGGGTTAAGTAACAATTTAGCCATGGCTTTCGCTCCCTCGGTAGGAATATGGATCTATCACGCTTCAGACAACTTCAGTTTATTATTCTGGATCGCACTATTCACGGCACTCACCGGTTTCCTGACTGTCTCACAAATCCGGATGACCAAAAGGGAGCCGATCAAGGAGAAGCGTCCATTAAGTTTCGACCGATTCTTCCTCCTCCCTGCGTGGTTATTGGCAGTGAATATCTGTTTCTTCGGGCTCTGTTGGGGCATAATGTCCAACTACGTGGCTATCTATAGTGTTGAAATCCTACATATCACCGACGGAACCGGCATATTCTTCATGATTCTCTCAATCGGTCTTTTCGCTTCGCGAATTCAAGGCTCCAAAGCTCTGGCGCGCGGAAAGATTGTAGAGAACTGTATTGTCGGAACACTCCTCTCTTCCGTAGGTTTTACACTCTTTGCTGCTGTGGATCAGCCATGGGCTTACTACCTGTCGGCGGCACTTATAGGTTTGGGTAACGGTCACATGTATCCCGCCTTTCTGAACATGTTCATAAAGATGGCACGACCTGACCAACGCGGTACAGCCAACTCCTCCATCCTCACATCTTGGGATATAGGTATGGGGATTGGAATTATTGCCGGAGGCTTCCTATTGCAGTACTTCTCATACTCAGCTGCATTCTGGGGAGCAGCAATCATGCAGATTGCCGGTACGATTCTTTTCTTACTCGCTACACGATACTTCTTCGAGAAACGAAGACTCAATTAAGTATCTGTTCAAATTATACCGCTATTATATTTTAACATTTTTAAGAATGGGGAGCAAAAGATGAAAATGAAAGTGTTTAATGTTAAATCATGTTAATTATTGTTAATTTAATCGGTATATTTTTATCTTTAGGAAAGTCTCAGTAACACAATCTTGGCTGAAATAGATAAAATTATTATCTTTGCAAAGGAATTCCGGAGGGGGCAGACGTCCCCTCCTTATTTTTGGATAAACGCGATAACCGTGATAAATAAGACAGAATTAGAGAAATTCATTGAGAGTAAGCTAACCGATACCTCCTACTTCTTAGTAGAGACAAAGGTGAGCAAAGATAATGAAATAAAGATAGAAATCGATTCAATGCAAAGCGTTGATATTGATTTCTGTATCAACCTCTCCAGAGAGATTGAGGAAGCATTTCCACGCGAGGAAGAGGATTACGAGCTTGAAGTTGGAAGTGCAGGTATAACTTCACCTTTCAAGGTTCATCAGCAATTCATCAAGAACATAGGCAAGGAGGTTGAGGTTCAGACCAAAACAGGCAAGAAACTTACCGGACTTCTTTTAGAGGCCGGAGAGAAGGAATTTAAGATCCGCACGGAGGTTAAATTCAAGCCTGAAGGGAAGAAGAAATATGAAACCAAAGAGGAGGAGATGACTTTCGGCTATGATGAAGTGAATTCCGTTAAGTATCTCCTGAAATTTTGACTTCAGAAAAGTAATTGTAAACATTATACTACTAAAGATATACAAGTCTTATGGCAAAGAAAGCAGAGACAGTGAATATGGTCGACCGCTTCGCGGAGTTCAAGGAACTCAAGAACATCGACAAAACAACCATGATATCAGTTTTGGAAGAATCATTCCGCAATGTTCTTGCAAAAATGTTTGGTACGGATGAGAATTTTGATGTTATCATGAACCCTGACAAGGGTGACTGCGAGATATATCAGAATCTCGAGGTTGTACCTGATGACGAAGTAGAAAACAAAGACCAGCAGATTGGTATCACTGAAGCTAAAGAGATTGACCCGGAGTGCGAAATCGGTGAAGAGGTGACCAAACAGATTTTCTTTGAGAAATTCGGACGCCGTGCAATTCTGAATCTTCGCCAGACACTGCAATCTAAAATTCTTGATTTGCAAAAAGACGCGATATTCAATAAATTCAAAGAGATTGAAGGTGAGATCATCACCGGAGAGGTTCACCAGATATGGAAAAAAGAGATGCTTCTTCTTGACGAAGAGCAGAATGAGCTCATTATGCCCAAAGAGGAGCAGATTCCCGGAGACTTCTTCCACAAAGGTGATATGGTACGCGTGATTGTGAAACGCGTAGACAACCCCAACAATAATCCGAAGGTAATCGTTAGCCGCACAGATCCACGCTTCCTCCGCCGTCTGTTTGAGCAGGAAGTGCCTGAAATAAACGAAGGACTGATTACTATCAAGGACGTTGCCCGCATCCCGGGTGAACGTGCTAAAATTGCTGTAGAAAGCTACGACGACCGCATCGATCCGGTGGGAGCATGCGTAGGTATCAAGGGAAGCCGCATACACGGCATCGTAAGGGAATTGCGCAATGAGAATATTGACGTAATCTCCTATACCGCCAATCCACAGCTCTATATCCAGAGAGCTCTGAGTCCGGCAAAGATATCTTCTATACGTTTGAACCCGGAGGAGAAGAAAGCCGAAGTATTCCTTCATCCCGATGAGGTTAGTCTTGCAATTGGTAAGGGCGGTATGAATATCCGTCTTGCCACAATGCTCACAGGCTATAACATTGATGTATATCGTGATATCGAAGAGGGTGAAGAGGATATCTACCTTGACGAGTTCAACGATGAAATTGATCAGTGGGTTATCGAAGCTCTCAAGAACCTTGGTTTGGGAACAGCAAAGGCTGTGCTTAACGCACCGCAGCGCGTGCTCGATCAGGCTGATCTCGAAGACAGCACACTCCAACATGTGATGGAAGTGCTCAAAGCAGAGTTTGAGGATTAATTCCTGCAACTCACTCCTCTCTACTCACTAACTATAAAAAAATAATAATATATGCGTATAAAAATCAGCAAAGTAGCAAAAGACCTCAACGTGGGAATCAACACTGCTGTTGAATTTCTGCGAAAGCACAACATCGAGATTGAAGAGAATCCCGGGCCAAATACGCGTCTTGATGAGAATGCTGTGAATCTGCTCACTCGCGAATTCAGCAAAGACAAGGATGTAAAGGCCTTGTCGGATGAGATTGGGAGCTCTCGCAAAGTCGAGCGTAAGGAGAAAGCAGCTAAGCAAGACCGCATTCAGGTTGATGAAATCAAAACCACCATACCCAATAATGGCGGACCTAAGATTTTAGGTAAAATCAACCTCGATGGAAAGAAGGAAAGCGCTACTGCTGCTGAGATAAACAAGGCTCCTCAGATTAAACCGGAACCTAAGAAGGAGGAACCCGCGAAAGTGGAGCCGAAACAGGCTCCGGTTGCACCAAAACCGGAAGTACCTAAGGCTGAAGCGCCGAAGGTAGAGACTCCAAAAGTAGAGGCTCCTAAACCGGCAGCCCCTAAAGTGGAATCACCTAAACCGGCTCCGGCTCAACCTCAGACACCGGCTGCTCAGACTGAAAAGAAAGAGAAGCCTGCAGAGAGTGTAAAAACTCAACCGCAACAGAAGCAGGAGCCTCAAAAGAATGCGGCTCCGAAGCAGAAGCCTCAGCCTTCAGCTCCCAAGCAGGATGTAAAACCGGCTAAGGAGGAGAAGGTAGTCGAGACCATTAAAGCTGATAACACCGAGGCCCCTAAGGATAATGTATTCCGCTATTCCACAGCCCCTGCAGGCCCGGAACTGAAGGTTGTTGGAAAAATTGATTTGTCCTCCCTTAACCAATCCACTCGCCCGAAAAAGAAGTCTCGTTCAGAACGCAAAGCTGAAAACAACGACCGAAAGAAGCGTAAGCGTATCGGTAAAGAGAAAGTTGATATCGAAAAGGCAGCACAGCAGCCCGGATTCGGTAATGAAAACCGCAAGAAGGACCGCAACAACGACAACCAGAACAGAGGTGGTCAGAATGGTGGTAATTCACGCGGAGAGAATAAGCGCAAACGCGACAAGCACCCTGTTAAACAGGAAGTGAGCGCTGAGGATGTACAGAAGCAGGTTAAAGAGACGCTCGCACGCCTGACAAACAAGACCAATAATAAGAAGGGTGCTAAATGGCGTAAGGAGAAACGCGAAGAGATGCACAACCGCGAGTTGGAAAACCAGCAGCGCGAAGAGGCTGAAAGCAAGGTAATCAAGATCACAGAGTTTGTTACCGTCAATGACCTTGCCAACCTGATGGATGTGCCAATCAATAATGTGATCGCGACCTGCATGAGTGCAGGCATGATGGTATCCATCAACCAGCGCCTGGATGCTGAGACAATAAGTCTTGTAGCCGAGGAGTTCGGATTCTCTACTGAATTTGTCAGCGCAGACGTTACTGAAGCGATCGAAGTTGTAGAGGATACTGAAGATGAACTCGAAAGCCGTCCACCTATCGTGACCGTGATGGGTCACGTAGACCACGGTAAAACTTCATTGCTCGACTATATACGTAATGCTAATGTAATCGCCGGTGAGGCAGGTGGTATTACCCAGCATATCGGTGCATACAACGTTAAATTGGAGGATGGTCGTCACATCACATTCCTCGACACTCCGGGTCACGAAGCATTTACGGCGATGCGTGCTCGCGGTGCAAAAGTAACCGACTTGGCAATCATCATAGTTGCAGCAGATGATGACGTGATGCCTCAGACAATCGAGGCTATCAATCACGCTTCAGCTGCCGGTGTCCCAATGGTATTCGCAATCAATAAGATTGATAAACCTGCGGCAAATCCGGATAAGATCAAGGAGCAATTGGCTCAGATGAACTATCTTGTCGAGGAGTGGGGTGGTAAATATCAGAGTCAGGATATATCTGCAAAGAAAGGTATCGGTGTTGAGGAACTGATGGAGAAAGTGCTTCTCGAAGCTGAGTTGCTTGACCTCAAGGCAAATCCGAACCGCAACGCGATAGGTAGCGTGATTGAATCTTCTCTCGACAAGGGACGCGGTTATGTAGCCACAGTATTGGTTCAGAACGGTACACTCCATGTAGGAGACGTGATTCTTGCCGGAACTCATTACGGCAAAGTCAAGGCCATGTTCAATGAGCGTAATCAACGGGTGAAAGAGGCAGGTCCTGCTACTCCGGTGCTTATCCTCGGATTGAATGGTGCTCCGACTGCCGGTGACACATTCCACGTTCTCGAGACTGAGCAGGAGGCACGAGAGATTGCCGGTAAGCGCGAACAGCTTCAACGTGAATTAGGTCTTCGCACCAAGAAGCGCGTTGGACTCGAAGAGTTGGGTCGCCGCCGCGCGCTCAACGACTTCCACGAGCTTAATCTTGTTGTCAAGGGTGATGTGGATGGTTCTATCGAGGCTCTATCAGACGCGTTGCTCAAGCTTTCCACTCCGGAAGTACAGGTTAACGTGCTCCATAAGGGTGTGGGTGCTATCTCCGAATCGGATGTTACATTGGCAGCTGCTTCAGATGCCATCATCATCGGATTCCAGGTACGACCTTCGGCTGCTGCGAAGCGCGAGGCTGAGAAAGAGGGTGTGGAGATCCGCCTCTATTCTGTAATCTATAAGGCAATTGAGGAGGTTAAGGATGCAATGGAAGGTATGCTTTCTCCTGAAATCAAGGAGGAGATTACCGGTACGGCAGAGGTTCTTCAGACCTATCACATTTCCAAGGTCGGTACGATTGCCGGTGCGATCGTTCGCGACGGAAGAATCAAACGCGCAAGCAAAGTCCGCTTGATTCGCGATGGAATTGTGGTTTACACTGGAGAGTTAGCCTCTCTCAAGCGCTTCAAAGACGACGTCAAGGAAGTGGTTTCCGGATATGACTGCGGTCTATCAATTCAGGGTTACAATGATGTCCGCGAAGGGGATATCGTAGAAGCCTACGAAGAGGTAGAAGTTAAGAAAACTTTGTAATAGACTTGTAAATTAATTATATCTAAGGACTGTGTGATTTTCATGAGTGATCCGCAGTCCTTTCTAATTTTATAAAACCGGGACTTGGTGTCCTAACGAACAATACATGTTTTACTATCTTAACATAGGAAGCAACTTAGGGAACAAGATGCTGAATCTCAGTAGAGCTATCAGCGAAATCGAAAAGGAATTCGGTTGGTTCGAGCTTTCCACTACAGAGGAATCAGAACCTTGGGGGTATGAATCGACTCACAAGTTTGTGAATATCGGAATGTTGATTACTTCTGAATTGGAACCATTGGAGGTTTTACACAGACTCCAGGCTATAGAGAAAAGAATCTCTCCCGCGCCCCATAGAAAAAAGGACGGAACTTATGCTGACCGCGTTATCGATATTGATATCATGGCTGCGACAGATGCAACCGCGGGGAAAGGGGTAGAAATCAGTACGGAGGAGTTAACGCTTCCGCACCCTCACCTTCAGGAGAGGCAATTCTTTATCAATACCTACCGCGAACTTATTGAAAAGACTCCGATTGATTAGCTCAAATTACAGACGCACATAGACTAAGGCAAAAATAATACTCAACACTAAACAACGATAACATTGGAAGATAACACTCAGCTTAAAGCAGACCGGACCAATCAGAACGGAGATAAGCAGAAATATAAAGTAGGTTTCTTAGGGTTGACCGCCATCTGCTACAGCATGATGGTTGGAGGCGGAATTTACAATATCGCTCAGACCACGGCGGCACAGGCATCTTTAGGTGCGACTATTATCTCATGGATGTTATGCGGTGTCGGTATCATCTCACTGATCCTCACCTTTACATATCTTGGCAGGCTTAGACCCGATTTGGATAAGGGTATCTACCAGTATGCAGGAGCTTTTGGAGGAAAATATTTAGGATTTAATGCTGCATGGGGTTACTGGCTCACAATTCCATCTGCCCTTGTGGGTTACTGCGTGATGCTAAATGACTCAACGGGTGCATTCTTCCCGAGGCTGCTCGAGCATGGACTGCCTACGTTGATTTTTGGTCTCGTGCTGATATGGGGCATGGGAGCGATAATGATGACCGGTTCCAAATCCACAACCACTCTCAACACGTTGGTAACGATAATGAAAGTGGTTATCATCGGCTTTATAGTGGTTGTTTTGTGTATCTATTCGAAGGTTGGCGCCATGACGGCAGACTTCTGGGGAAAGGCACTCCATTTAGGATCTTTGGAGATGCAGATAAAATCCGATATGGCAATGTGTATCTGGTGTTTTATCGGTATTGAGGGTGCGGTGATGATGACCGCGCGTGCCAAACGAGTTTCAGACGTACCTAAAGCATCTGTTAGCGGATTTATCTTAGCCCTGATTCTTTATACGCTTGTTTCTGCACTATGTTTCGGTATCATGAATCAGCCGGAGCTTGCAAAACTTCCCAATCCATCGATGGCTTATGTTTTGAAAGAGGCTTGTGGAGAATGGGCATATTATTTTGTGATAGGTGCCGTTATGTTTTCTATCCTCGGTAGTTGGATTGCGTGGACCTTGGTGTGCGTGCAAGCACTTTACGGAGCAGCCGTCGCCAAAATAATGCCTAAGCAATTCATGAGGATCAATTCCAAGGAGGTACCACACATTGCACTGCTGATGGCATGCGCATTCATGAGTGTCCTACTCCTAATAGTATGTTTTTCAGATTCCCTATTTATGGCCGCGGTAAAGCTCACCTCAGTTCTGACCTTACCGTGCTACCTCTTCTGTGCTTTATACCTGTTCAAGTTGGGAATAAAACCTCAAAAACATGAAGGAATATCCACATGGAAAATTATGGCAACATCTATCGTGTGCATAATCTTTTCACTATGGATCTTATATTCCGCGGGGTTGGTGTTATTGATGACCTCCTCAATACTCTATCTCTCAGCTTTAGGTATTTACATCAAAACCCAATCACAATATGCTGAACACAACGGTTGGAAAAGTGAGCTGTTCCGAGGTTCAGACCGAATTGTTCTAACCATTCTCATCTTAGCGGCAATTGCATCAATAATTACCATTTGTTGCGGAGTCAATATATTTTAGGCTCCAACAGACACAAGATATTTGGAATTAATCACCATTTGTTGTAATTTTACCACAAATGTAAATCTCCGAGATTACTTATCCGAGATTATTCATTCCATAAGCAACTTAACATTATAAGCCTATGAAAAAGTTTCTTTTCTCCACAGCATTGGCTATAGCCTCGTTGTGGAGTTTCGGGTGCTTCTCTGCATTTGCCCAAGGGGATGCAGTGGAATTCAGGGATCTGATTCCTGCTGCTTTGCAAGTTCCGGCAAATATTGAATTCGCCACCCAGGCAACACCTATGTCCCAATATTCGACAGGGACACTTGACACTTCGGGGATCAAGGAGTCGAATGCCATCGCACCGGTTGCAGGTACCCGGGCACTTCCTTCATCAATTGCCGAAGAGTACGTAATGACAGTGAAATCCTTGCGACCGGATCTATACGGAGACACGGGTAACTGTGTAACCGTGCAGCCAATTGCCGACAAAGATTCGGTGTGGCTGCTGAATTTCTGGAGCAATGGAACCAACATCAAAGCCGCAGTTGATCTTGCTAAGGGTACTGTTTCTATTCCCAACCAGAAAATCGGAATCAACGACAATGGAGTTACGGTCGACATCTCCTCTTGTGATGCGCTCGGTAAACCAACCCGCAACAAGAATATCGAGGGTGTGATCAATCCTGATGGAACCATCTCCATTCCTACATGGTGGGGTCTTTTTGCATTCGATGGACCGGATAAAGACCGCTATGCATTTGTTGGAGGAGACACTGAGATGGAACGCGCGAATGCAACCATGTCTTTCTCTTTCTTAGATGGGACAAAAGTGAAGTTTGGAGTTGTAGTCACTCAACCATATGACAATCAGGTTATCGTCAAAAACTTTGCAAACTATGGTCAGAGTGTGAAGATATGGTTGGATTCCTCCAGAGGGGGTTACATACCATCTCAGTGCGCTCAGATATATCCTGCAAATAAGGCAAATTTCATGACTATGGCAGTAGCGGATTATACATCAACAGGTAATCCGACAGCCATGGCAAAGAACATCTCTCTTATTCCTGCCGCTACTGACAACACCACTACTCTGAACTGGGGTAAATGGAGTGCCTTCAGTATCGGTACTGCCAACATGTTCTTCGGACCGATTATTGACGGTAAGATTGAATTCAATGCGGGGTTCCGATATCCTAAGGTTCTTGAAGGATCATTTGATGGCGCCGGGACAGAGGCTGATCCTTACCTGATCAAGAGCGTAATGGATTTTGTCCGCATGGCTGATTATGTGAATAGTTATACTCAAACTAAACCTGATACCATCGGAGGGTTTGTTAGTCACTTGGCATATACAGGGAAATATTTCAAGCTTGCTTCCGATCTTGACATAAGTTCTCGTTTGCTCACTCCGATCGGAGGTGATCTGAATCATCTGTTCAACGGATCTTTTGATGGCGCCGGATACACTTTAACCGGACTCGCCCAGGAAGTTGGAGGAGCCGGACTCGCAGGACTTTTCGGAATGTGCGGTCCTCAAAGTGTAATCAAAAACGTAACGATCAAGGATGCTTCTATTTCCGCAGAAGGTCTAATTGCATCCGTCCTCGCCGGTTGGACCTACGGAACCCTGACAGGCTGCGGTTCAATCAATGCAAAAGTAACCAATACACAGCGCATAGCATCCGGTCTCGTAGGAGCTGCCGAAACAATCAGTGATTGCTTCGTTGAGAACGCATATATCGATGGCAAAGGTGGTAACTCTGCCGGATTGGCAGGTCAGGTTAATGTCAGCATCGAGAATTGCTCTGTAACAAACACTACTATTCTTGCCGGTTCGGGAGCAGACGGTTACCCCGCAGGTGGTGTCGTAGCGTCCATGAATGGAGCAAAGGGTAAAAACCTCTACTTCTCCGGTAGCATTGACAGTAAAGTTTATATGAGCACTATGACCATCGGTGGTATCGCCGGTATTCTGAGCCATGGTTCACTTGAAAACAGCTTTGCTGTCGGCACTATCACTTCCGGCGTCTCAACTACCGGTAGAAATGCCGTTGCAGGAGGTGTTGTCGGTACGATGTATGGCTCCGAACTTTCTGATTCATATTTCGTAGGAGTTGCAGGAACATATTATTCCCGTATGGCGGGAGGTATCACAGGTTGGGTTAAGCCCTACACCGATTCTACAGGAACCGTTTCTCAGCCCGTTATTAAGAATTGCTACACAGCTTCAGTGATCACCTCCGAGACCTATCTCTACGACAGCGCGAAAGAGGTTCGAGAGTCTCTCGGCTGGATAGATGAAACTGCCACACCTACTATAGAGAATGTATACTTCGACAATCAATACACCAACCTCAACTCCAAACTCTATGGCGTACCGGGCTCTTATCTGACTTCAGCAACAGGTCCGGACGGTTTCTCCAAAGATAAATGGCTTATAGCAGAGGGACAATATCCGCGCTTGAAGAACTTGGCAGATAACCAAGCTGCCATGATGAGTGCATCCGCTATCTTGATGGCCCCTCAGAGCAGTCTGAAGAAGCTCGCGGCAAACGCAGCTCTTCGTCCATTGGGAGACACCAAATTCTCCTTGATGAACAATGGGAAATTCTCTACTGAGGGTCACTTCTGCAAGATTCAGAATGATTCAATTGTTATCTCCAGTGAATTCGGAACTGACACTTTAGCTATTCAGAATGGGAAGATGACTCTTCTTTATGAGCTCAAAGTCGCACCCGTCCCATTTGCCGGAGAGGGAACTGAAATCAACCCATACCTGATCAGTACCAAGCAGGATGTTATCGCTTTAGGCCACATCACTTCTGTGGTGAAGCAATACTTCCCGCAGAGCTACTTCCTGATGACGAACGATATAGACATGGAATATGATCCTGCATTCCGTGGTATATGTATCGATCCGGATGCTTACTGCAAATTTGCCGGAGTATTCGATGGTGGTGGTCACACATTGGATAACGTGCTCGAGGAGTGGGTTGAATGGACAAAGAAACCGGTGGACGAAAATGATGTGACCGGAAATCCAAATACCAACTCTAACAATACTCAAAACGTGAAAGGTATCTTCGGCCGTCTGGCAGAGGGAGCTATTATTCGTAATCTAACAGCGGGAGCTGGCTGTAAGTTCGTATTCTGGGCTCGCTCAGGTGCAATAGTCGGACAGAACGAAGGTTTGGTAGAAAATTGCCGCAACTTCGCACGCATAGCGACTCTAAGCTCCGTAGCCGGTGGTATCGTCGGTGAGAACCGTAAGGGTATTGTTCGAAAATGTTACAATGCAGGTGAAGTAGTGTCAGGTTACAATGCTGTCGGGGGAATCGTCGGAACAGGTAATGGTATCATCGAAGAGTGTGTAAACACAGGTAACGTAAGCCTTAAGGTTCTCTCTACTTTCCAGAAACTATCGTCGTCAATGTCTAAGGCCGGTGGTATTCAAGGAGAAAACACCGGAACTAACTTCATTAACTGTGTTAACTTCGGTACTGTTTCCTCTTATCAGAATCTCGCCGGTGGTATTGTCGCCCAGTTGTCTAAAATCTCATCAACAACTGTTTTGGGTGATAACTCTGTTAAGAATACCATCAATTTAGGTGTTGTGAATGTAGAAGTGGATCGCACTCAAATGGGTGCTATCGGTGGCAACAGTGGCACAACCGGAACTATCGAAGGTGTTTACTGGGATAACCAGATTATTCCTCTGAAAGCTCAGGGCGGTCTCACTCTCGAGGGTGCTTCCGGCATCGAAACAGCTAAACTCATCTCCGGAGAACCTCTCGCGGGATACGATACTTCTATCTGGAACTTCGAGAAAGGTAAATATCCGGTGATTGCCCAGTTCGCATCTGAACCAAAAGTTCAGGAAGCCCGTTCACTGATTCTCCTATTAGCTGAGGGAACAAATGTCGACAACCTGACAGATGGCGGAACTCTTGAGGCTCCGACTACCGCAACATGGAGCTTGAAGCAAAATAAAGACTTCAAGATCGAAGGTAATAAACTGGTTTCTCCTGCAGATGTCAAGGAATCAGTATCAGATGTACTTACTCTTTCTTTGGGTTCATTCTCCAAGGTGCTCAACATCTCTTGTCCTCCTGCTATTCCGCTTGCCGGCTCAGGAACAGAGACCAATCCTTATCAGATCACTTCACCTACCGACTGGAATGCCTTAGCTGATTACGCAGCCTTAACTCGCAAAGATTTCGAAGGTAAGTATCTGAAGGTTACTCAGGATATTGATTTCGCAAACGGCACATTCAAATCTCTCTTTGGTGATGGTATCACTAATTTCGCAGGTACTCTTGATGGTGATTCTCACACAGTCAAGGGTATAAAGATGACAACCACAGCAACCTATCAAGGAGCTATCGGCACAATAACTTCCGAAGCTACAGTGAAGAACCTTACTCTCGCAGGTGAAATAACCACTGCTCAGCAATATACCGGTGGATTCACAGGACGCGTATATGGAAAGATCCAGAATTGCGAGAATGCAATCTCTGTAACTTCTACCAAAGCTGCGGTAGCCGGTTTCGGTTATATATACGGAGGAGCCGAATTGACAGACGTAGTCAACTCCGGTAAAATCTCAGGAAGCGCCGGATCTGTTGCCGGTATCGCATCTTATACTACAGATGGCGTGAAATTCACCCGCGTTGTGAATAAAGGTATTGTTGAATCTACAGCTACCGGAACCGCTACATATATCGGAGGTCTGGTTGCTCAGTGTCAACCTGCAATCTTTGAGGCTTGCGGCAATGAGGGTTCATTCGTAATCAAAACACCGACAAGCGCCAACAGTGTAGGTGGTTTGGTAGCTTACGCAAATGCAGCTGCCGGCCATACAGTGGATTATACCTTCACAGACTGCTATAACCGCGCAGAAATTACTGCGAACAACATCCTCGGTGGTATTGTTGCGAACACAGTGGCAGCTGCAGCCAACGTAAGTCCGCTTCTGATGACAAATTGTGTGAACTACGCGGCAATCACATCGGTTGCTACCAAGGCAACAACGAGTTCACCGACTGCGGGTATTGCAGCTTTCTACAACCCCGGTTCCAAAATTGAGAATTGTGTCAACGAGGGTAAAGTTACCTCTGCATTCAATGTTTATGCATCCGGTATCGTAGGACAGAACAAGACTGCCGCATCCGCAACTGCTCCTGTTTTGATTAAGGATTGTGTCAACAAGGGTGATATCGAGGCCAAGGGTAACCAGGGCGCCGGTATCATGGCAATTTCAACCAATAATGTAACAATCACCGGTTGTTACAATACCGGAAAACTTACCGGAGGATGGGGTATTGCCGGAATTATCGCTCAATTAGGAGGTAATGATGTAGAGATTGCTTATTCATGGAACGCCGGAGATATTGAGTCTTCATCTTACCGTGTAGGTGGTCTGATTGGCTGGAACACCGTAGTAGGCAACGTTCATGATTGCTACAATTTAGGAAACGTTTCCACTACCTGTGAAACGGGAGGCACATCTACCTCCGCTACAGCTCCTTCCGGTTACTCCATCGGTGGTCTCGCAGGCTATTCTGCTTCCGTATTCAAACGCTGCTACAATATGGGCGACGTGAAGGGAGCTTCTGCAGTCGGAGGTCTTGTCGGGCTACCCTATAAGAACCGCACTGTAATTGACAGTTGCTACAATGCCGGTAAAATAATTGCTCCGGCTGATACTTGCGGTTACATTATCGGTGTAAATCCAAAGAGTAATGGCGCGAACTGGAATACGGACAACAAGATTTCCAATTCTTACTATGTCAAGAATTCAGGAGAACTCCGAGATGGAGAGTTGGCAACCGGCATGACTGAAACTCAGTTCGCAGCTGTAGAATTAGGCAAAGGCTGGAATTCAGGTGATGCTTACACCTATCCGATGATTACCGGTGCTGAGTCAGACGAAGCAAAGGTTTATGCTGCTCGCGTGATTACTGATGATCCTGCTGGTGAACTGAAAGTAACAGGACCTTTCCATGTCGGACTACCTGAAGGTTTGAGGTGGAGCAGTGATAACACTTCAGTCGAATTCAATGGAAATGATGTGACCATAAAGGGTAAATATCAAGGGAAAGTTACTCTCACTGCTACGTGCGGAGACGCTACCCGCTCAGTAGTTGTAGAAGCGGACACAACAAGCTCTGTAACTGATCTTGAAGCAGACAAGGATTATGTAGAAATCTTCTACACTCTCGATGGTATGCAGGTACCTGCTGAGTCACTGGATAAGGGTGTCTACATCCGCGTTCGCACCTATTCCGATGGTCGCTCTGAAACGACACGTATAATTCGTTAATCCCTACCCTATTTTATCACTCCTGCGCGCAGGAGTGATAAAATAAAAACCCGAATCATCCACACTGATGATTCGGGTTTTCAATTAAATAACTCCAACTTTTAAAAATGCACTCCTACACGCAGCTGTAGAGAGTTATTGGAGATATTAAATTTTGTAAAAGGATCTTCTGTAAGTTGTGGCCAATATTTAAAATTACCATGGTAAACATATCCAATACTCAAATCCAAACCAACCTTTTTAGTAAAATTAAATGAATATCCTAATGCAGGACTTATGTAAGGAAAGATAGTATCTGATTCTTGCATTGAAAGCGAGCATCCATAACCTGCGCCTACACGTAATCCAACGAATGGAGAAAACTTATTATGGGATAATATTCTATATCTACCTTCCACGAAAGCATCAATGTATCTTATAGAACGATCTACATTTGAATTGCGAGGGATCCCTGATCTTTCGCAATTTCCATACATGAATTCAGCTCCCAATCCAACAAAAACACCGTTCTCTATTTCTATTCCATGAGTCGTTGCCACTCCTATTTCCGGTCCAACTTTAAAAAACTTTGAAGGCATATAAAGGCCTCCATATACTTCGGCAAAGCCCTGATACCTCACAGCACTCACCGAATAGACACCGGCAATCATAATTAAAGCAGCAAGCAAAACCCTTTTCATAACATTAGACAACAACTTTATAAAAATTTTTATGGATCACACCGCTAAATTAACAAAATTCATCCATTTCATCAACTCTCCCTCCCATTTTACCAAAAATACCCAAAATCTATAGAAATATTGAATCTATTAACCAACAAGGAGCTCAATCATACAATTAAATTGTGCTAATGTTTTGCTAAAGGACTCTCAATTATAGTTTAATCAAAAATGGTCTTAACAGAAGACACACTTGAAAGGGATATTAAAATTTTTAATATCTTAATACTTAGTGTTATACAATTTCACTTCCAAACTTATGAGCATTTCACTTCCAAACTTATGAACGTTTCACTTCCAAACTTGTGAGCATTTCACTTCCAAACTTATGAACGTTTCACTTCCAAACTTGTGAGCATTTCACTTCCAAACTTATGAGTATTTCACTTCCAAATTTATGAGTGTTTCACTTCCAAACTTGTGAGCTTTTCACTTCCAAACTTGTGAGCTTTTCACTTCCAAA
>CAZEJY010000014.1:0-49182 GCA_964512705.1 uncultured Sangeribacter sp.
TAAATCCTTGAATGAAGCTCCGACAAAGTCGCGGAGCGACGATATTGTAGTTAACCCCGTATGACTGAGCGAAGCGAGGGAATGCGGGGTTAACTACTCTCCTAAACTGAATGCCGGAGGTATGACGTTATAATAGTGTAGTAGCCTGAATGGTAGAAAAACACAAGAAACTTCTTGTTAATTGTGCGAAATTACTTATCTTTACGAAAGATTATGTTCATCCACTAATTTAGAAAACGTACTTATGTTTAATTACCAGGATCCGAAGCAACTTCATCGTCAGGTAGAGCGCCGTAAGCAGGAGAAAGCGGAAATAAAGAGAATTTCGAATACTCCCACGAACCGATGGCTGAAATATTTCACCATGGCATTATTAGTCATGAGTGCTTTGTCTTTGATGAGCATTGCTATCTGGTTAGATGACATGCCGGATAGAACTATGCTGTTTCTCCGTGGCTGTGCCGGGTTGTTCGCCATCCTTGGCATAATAATCTATGCAATCCTGATGTTTCGCGTCAACAGCGCTTATCAGAAGCTTAAGGATAAGCCCCGACGCATTGACCTCCCGAAAGAATAGTTGTAACTATTCAATCAGTTTACTTATCTAAAAGGTTTTTTTAATTACCTTAAAGATAAGAAATATAAATAGATTGTTATAGTGATGGATATTAACAAAATGAGATATGTCGGAACAAGAAATGAACTCATACCGCTTTACATCGGGTAAAGAACCTAATGATCAGATGCTCGCCCAGCTTATGAAAGAGGTAGCACTTGAGGCTAAAAAGCGTCAAGACGAGGCAACACGTGCTTATTTTGCAGAAATGCGGCGCAATGCTGAATTAAAAAAGAATAAGTGGGCTGAAAGAATTAATTCTGCTATAAATGGTTAAAATAGAACGAAAGCCTGAACTTATTGTGATAGCCGGACCAAATGGCTCTGGTAAAACATCCATTACTCAGAAATTTCTTCATCATGAATGGGCTGACGGCACCATCTATAAATGCATCCAGAATTGCTAAGAGGGTTATGGAAGGTGGTCATGATGTGCCAATCAAAAAAATAATTTCCAGATATACAAAATCTATTGAGAATTGTGAAACTGTAGTGTCTATGGTTGATCGACTTTATGTATACGATAATTCTGAAAATAACAAAGACGCACAACTCCTTTTTCGACTAAGTAATGGAAAGCTTGAGAAGTTGTATGTAGAAGAACTTCCGTCGTGGGCAAAGAATATGATACCTATGTAAATTCGTGGAGCGCCTATTCCGTACGCTTTTTATTAGATTGTTGTCGATCATCCCGGAATTTATTCCATCGGTTCCTGAAATTTTTATGGGAACGGTAATAAGTAATACCGGTGAGCTGTTTCAGCAACGAAAGAGCTCTGTGACCAATGCCGAAATTCCCTTTCATCACATTGCGGCTTATCAATCTTTCATCGGGCATTATACTTAAACGGACATTCTCCTGGTTAATACTATTAACTCGCTCAATCAGTGTTAAAGTAGCCGTGTCTAAATCCGGGGCTTCTTGTGGCTCAAATATTTCTATTTCGTCGGAAGAAAACTTGTGACTTTCCCATTTCTTTGCTTCCTTGCTTGAGATGAATTCCTTATCAATCACGTAAACTTCAGCATAGGTATTTACATAAAAAGGTTCATCATGACGGTTAAATTTAAATAAACCTCTCCCTCTGCCCCTTGACTCAATATTGAATGAATATCCCGTGAGATCCAAAGGACCGATTTCATTTGATATTACGTTGTCGTAATTAAGTTTTAGACGGAGCTGTTCAAAATCAGTATTTTCGTTTTCCAAAAAATAAGTGATATTCGGTACCCATTTTCTACTCATGGTGTCAGCCATAACATTAATGTCCAGAGTGAGCCGGGACCCATCTTTGTTCCAAATTTCTGTTGGACCATATTTCCCGAAAACAGTGTCTATAACAATCTTCTTGTTGGCGATATTGTCAGGAATTTTTCGTGTCGGTACCATCCCAATCCAGTCAGACCATGTGAAATGATGGTTGCAAGCGTCGCTGACGCTGTCGAGCCCGTCAGAATTTGTGAAGTGATAATAAGACTGGGAGTTCAGAACCCTTGGATAACGCCACCCCCGGAATCGATCTCTCGCATTTGTCGGAAGCATGAAATCAACCATTTTCTCACGAAACATGGTGATAGTATCCGAATAACTCGTCAGCGTTGAATATTCACGTACATACGCAAGAATATGAAGGAACTTATTTTGCTTCGCTTCGACCACAACCTCCGGGAGTTCTGCAAAATTCTCTACAAGAGATATCGTGTCAATACAGGCATTGGGTACCGTGCGTTCGTAGTAGCCCACATATCTTATTGTAAGAGGGAAGTCGGATGATTTAGCGCATGTGATACGACCATTTGTTCTGCTTGTACCTATAAATTTGCCATTATTATTAAAAATGGAAGCATGCGAGAGGGGAGAACGAGTAAGCGAATCAACTACTACAATATGGCGTGATTGACCACTGACATAAAAAATGCCCGCCACCGCGATATAATATAGTATGATAAGTAAGATTCGTTTCACGTTATTGTCTAATATTCAATCATCAATCCAGTTGTTAAGATTTCCTTGACAACTTAAATTTCTTTTTATCCTTCGTGGCGAGGGTAGATGTAGCGGGCGAGACCATAAATATAGCGTCGGAAACCGGGACGATAATCCAATAGACGGTCAAACCATCTCAGATGTGGATTTATCAATTTCACAACATACCCTACATAAACCATCGCAAAGAGAGTGCCCGGACCAACCACAGTCCATGGCCACGAGCCAAAGAAACAATACCCTGAGATAACCGCTAACACTACAAGAATGGTGTCCACACTTATTTTCACCTTTGGGAAAGGCTTACCGGTAACGCGAGCAATCGCAACCTGAATACCCTCACCCGGCATCGTAATTGAACCGCATCTGATTTCAATGGCTACAGCGCATCCAAGGATTGTGGCACCCGCAAACTGGGCAATAATTTGAGATAGCAGCGATTGATAATCGGAGAAATATGAAGTGATCCACATGTTGATGTCCAGAAACGCACTGAAAACGAAACCTACCAAAAGTTGAAAAAGTTGGATTTTCTCGAATCGCTTCCTGAGGATGAGTATTTGGCAGGTGACAAGGATTATATTCATGACATTTGTGTAACCGCCTATGGTCCACCCCGGCACCAATCCAACTTCTCCGGCTAATGAAAAGGACATTGGAATAGATGAGATTACGCCGCTTCCAAGATTCGACCGCACGCACAAGGCTACGCCAAAAGTCATAAAAAACATAGAAACCAATAAAAGAAAATGTTGCCAAACGAACCCTATTACCTTTTCTTTCAAACTTTCACCTTTCATGCTGCAAAATTAACAAAAATCAACGTAATTTGGCATAAAATTAAGGAGGGGTGTCAGAAACTCTGAGACCCCTCCCGGACTTATGTTAAGTGCTAATTATATCTTATTCACTCTTTTCGCTTCATTCATTAAAGAATGACGCTGCGGGCTACGTTACCAACAGCTACTACAACCAAACCGCGACGACCGGGTGTTACAGTCTCAGCGGCTGTTCCGCGCCATAGTGCAATACCGTTAAAGTCGTAAACAACAACTGGAGTGTCTTCACTTACACCACTGATAGTCAGAGTGTGATCAGCATTTACCTTAATACCAAACACTTCTTCCTGAGTCAGCTCAATGCCGCTGCTATCACCCGCCGGCATAAAGATAACTTCTCCAAGGTTTGCATCATCCACCTTGTGGTAGATTCGTTTCTCGATCTCCGCAGCAGATTGATCTGCACCTCCCCAGATATTACCCTGTGCATAAACTGTATTCACAGTGTTATTATAAAGGTCGTAAGGAATAGAAGGATCGTATGCTGTGGTTTGACCTTCAGGAGCTACTCCGCAGTTACCGTTATTGCGGAATACGTTGTTACCCGGGTTGTACTCAATTTCAGGATTATCCTTTGTCAGGTAACCCAAATTGGCCTTTACATTACTGATTAGAGTCACACCCCAGAGGCTACCATCAATCAAGTTTCCTTCTGCATAAACATCGGCAACCATAGTTTTGCTGGAACAGAGGATAGAGATACCACTACCACCATTCGCTGCTTTGCTTTCATAGTGGCAGTTGATGATCTTATTATTGAGAATGCGTACGTTTGCTCCACCTGTCACGGCTATACCATAACGGCAATCACACATCTCATTATTCTCAACAACGGCCTTGTTCTCACCGATCATTCCCATCAGGTTACCAACAGAGATCGCTCCTGCCATCAAACCCTTACCACCTATAATCTTGTTGTTACGCACGTAAGAACCACCATTGTTACCTGAAACAGTCAGATTGATATAGGGATAGTTGCGACCTTCGGTTGAACAATTATCGAACACACAATTCTCTACAGTGATGCCTGCCGCTACGTTCGCACCATTTGCCACACCGGAGAACTTGGTGTTGATGAAGCTACATTTGCGCACTGCATTGTTAACTGATGCTGCTGAATATGTAATACCTGCTTTTGCAAGTACGCCATTGCTTTGGTAGAATGTACAATTTTCAAACACCACTCCCTGATCATAACCAACGTTCAAACTGGCGCCTTCAAAGCGCACATGGCTGATAACGTTTGCATTTGGCTTCATCTGATAGAAATGAAAACCTTTGGGATCAGCACCCTCGGCAGCTGCGGGGCACACGGTTGCTGTGTCGGTAACTGCAATTTCAGTCGGACCATAGACACGAACCAACACATCCTTATTCATTTTTACGACTGAATTGTTTTCCAGTTTGAAACCTGTAGTACCCTTCAGCTCAATATCCTTAGCAAGGATGTAAGTGAGATTTGCAGTTTTGGTAACACCTGAAGCCTCAACCTTTGAAAGATCTTCGAGGGTGAGCACGCCCCCGTCAGTGACCTCATAAACCTCGTTCTTAGCCGCTGCGCTCAGCGCAATAGAAAGACCTAATACCAAGTAGAATTTTCTCATGTAAATAAAATTAGTAGGTTAATAATTATTCGTTGGAAATATTTTTAGTTGGGTTAAATAGTAAGTTATTAAAATTCGTCGGTTTAACTTATAAGTCAGATAATAATTCGGTTTAAATAATCAATGATTATATTCTCAAAATCAATTGCGGTTAGTTGTTTTTAGTCACCCATTAATCGAATCCTATTGCAAAATTAATCCAAAAATCCTTAAAATCCAAAAATATGTTAAACTCTATACTGCGCTTCAATCAAAACGAAAGCACCCCGGCCTCCCAACCCCTTTCCAATCATCCATATAGCCCCTAACATTCAAATAAAACTCCCCTCAAAGCCATACAAAATCCGATAAAGCTTATCTTAAAATAATAATTTATAAAGGTTCAACCAATATTTTTATAAAAATTACCTCTAATTGGTAATTTTTAAGTATATTTGAGAATTATTTCTCCGCGCATGAACGTTATATTCACAGATGATGCACTGGAAGAACTGTATAGGACTGGCAAAACCAAAGTCAGTAGATATAAAAAATTGTGCCGCAACAAAAGCTTCGTTGAGGATTATATTGGGGTGGAGGATTTGATGTTTTCTATTGACAAGGTTGACGACCTAAAAACTTATAGTTATCTGCATTACGAAAAATTAAAATATCGCCCTGAAAGTTCAGTAAGAATTGATAATGGACGTGTTGAACGACTCATATTCACTGAACATGAAGACGGTATTGAAGTAAGATTAATAGAAATAGATTCGACTCACTATGGCAACAAACGCTAAAACCATTATTCCGGCCATCGCAACCCATCCGGGAAGTGTGCTTAAGAAGGAACTTCAGGCACGTGGCATTAAGCAAAAAGATTTTGCTAAGGCTATTGGTATGCCCGCGCCAAATTTAAGTGAATTGATCAAGGGTAAGCGAAATGTAACGGTTTCTATAGCAATAAAATTAGAAGAAACCCTCGGAATACCTTTCCAGAACTGGATGAATCTTCAGAATAGGTATCATTATGTCAAGAAGTGTCATGAAGAGCTTGATGTCCTGGGGTAAAATGCAGAGTCTTAAGAACTTCCATTGTGTGGAAGAGTAGCCTCCGTCCTTCAATAGCTATCGCCTGTTATAAGTACTGATGTCATTGTGGAATATCGCGGAATTGATAACTGTTAAAAATTGGCGGGGATTTGGGGGATATGAAGAAAATTTATTAATTTTGTAATGCAAACGGAGTCGCGATGGCTTCGCGGGAGAATACATTTCCTCGGCAATTCGGCGGTAGAAGCCGCTGAAAGAAATGGGACGGCTCTTCTTCCGAGCTCGTAAAGGGCAATAAACAAAACTACATACCTGCATCCCGTCTTGCAGAATTGTTTGGATCTCAAGTATGCTCCTCGAGGAGTATATTTGATTGGTTCTTATGATTCGGAGCAAGAAGGGAATGTGAAAAGCAATAGCAGCGCGCGTTGCCGGCTTCAACTCCGAAGTCAGTAACGCGCGCTGCTGTTTATTGGTATAAACGCAGGACGCGCTACAGAAAGCTGGGATAACCGAAGAGATTTCACACTTACCTAAAGGAATCTACATTATTGGAGGCAAGAAAGTGCTAATCCATTGATTTGACATCCTAATCTTTGTGCTATATGCTTTAATCGGCTCAGCGTGATGCTGAGTCGATTTTCTGTTACTCCTTCCTCCCGATGATGTATCACTCGAATTTAACTCAGTTAATTCCGCTCTGCAATGCGTACCGCTACCACCCCTGGGAGACATTTCAGTACAAAAAATTGTGATTAAGAGTGGAGGAAGGTACAAATTTTTGCGATTATAACCGCGAAAGGCACAAAAAGCTGCGATTAAGAAGTGTAATTATTTGAATTACAACTTAATGAATTTTTAAAAGCTAATTATTATCTAATTTGATAAGATTTTCGATTTTTGAAATCAATTTTCAAATAAGACTATTTTATCGTTTTCTACATTTTTGTAGAATGGTAGAAAACTTCTTTTTGCCCATCCGGAATAGGTGTAAGCGCGGGGATTGACGATCTCCTCAAAATCGAATAAGCCTATATCAAAAAAGGGATTACATAATTCATCCTCCTCTGTGAGACTAAGTCTCTCTCCTCCTGGAACAAGTATGTGTAGATCCCAATCAGAGTCATCCCGTGCATCCCCTCGGGCTCTTGATCCATATAAAGCTAATCGTGATCCGGGAGGAAGGATCTCGGATGCTTTTTGCTTTAAAGCCTCAATTAAATTTTTATATTTGCCCTTTTGTATCATTATTTATAGAGATTACACTTTACAAAAATAATAAATTATAATATCTTTTATACCTAAAAGTTGAAAATTTGATTATTGGTTCAAGAATCATGATAAAATTTGGGTGATTTAGTTGCTATCAAACCGGGGAGATGGCATGATTGTTATATGAGTAACAGAAGGTTTGAAAAGGTAAAATTTATTAATCGTTTCGATTTTAGGTTACGGAAAAATTGAGTTGACAAAAATGTAGTGCAAACTGAAAAAGAGAAGGATTATGGATATAAAGATTTGGGCTGATTATGCTTGTCCTTATTCCTATTTGGGGGAGAAGCAGTTGATGGATATAATTGAAAAAGAGGGACTCACTGATAAAGTTAATATTCAGTTCCTTTCATATCAACTTGATCCGAATGCCCCTTCGGTACCCGTGGAAACTATGACCCAGCATTTTATGTCAGGGCATGAATACACCCTGGAACAGTCTGAGCATTTGATGGAGAAGATTACAAAGATGGCGGCACGCGTCGGTCTCGATTATAAACTTGCTACGACTCAGGTATGCAGTACTTTTGATGCTCATCGTTTGATGGAATATGCACAAGCTAAGGAGTCGCAGGAGACGGCAATCAAGCTTAACTTCGCCTTGTTTCATGCAAATTTCGTAGAAAATCTACGTTTGTCGGATAAGAATGTGTTGATATCAATAGCTGAAAAGTGTGGCTTAGATAAAGATGCCGTCCTGTCGGTGTTGGATAGCGACCTGTATGCCGCGCAGGTAAAAGCTGAAGAGAATGAGATCGAACAGCGCAGCGATTTTGATTATATCCCCTATATGGTTTTTGATAACTCCACTGTGCTTCAAGGCGTAATTAGTCCGGCGGCAATGAAGAAAGCTCTCGGCATAGGCGGTTGATTATCTCCGGAGTAAAGCAAACCTTTCACCTTTCGCCTTGTTTGGTTATTCCGTGACAAATAACTAAATTTGCATAAAGCTCTGATTTCTATGTCATATTTGGTTATTATCATTGTCTGTGTCATTTCTACTTTGGCTACTAATCCTATAGCCAAAGTTATTAATAGACGCGTTGGTAAAAAATGGTTAGCTACGGTGATAGAACTCCTCATATTCGCCATCATATCCTTATGTCTCTATATGATTGCCAGCTTAATAGAGGACTGGATTACCGGTTAATCGGCTGAACGAAGTCCAAGCTGCCAGAAAGCAACAGCGGAGGCAGCCGCTACATTCAGTGAGTCGACGTTGTGTGCCATCGGTATGCGGACAGTGTAGTCGCACTCCTCAATCACATTCTCAGGCAATCCCTCTCCCTCAGTGCCTAAAACGATTGCTAAGCGCGGTTCTTTTGCCAATGCCAGGTCATCAAGAGGTATGGAGCGGTCACAAAGCGCCATGGCAACCGTCTTGAAACCGAGTTCTTGCAACTCCTGTATAGGGTAGGCGCTCCATGTCCAAGGAATCTGAAAGATTGTTCCCATTGATACGCGCACAGCCCTGCGATTCAACGGGTCGCAGGAATCTTCTGAGAGTATGACGCAATCCATTCCAAGCGCTGCTGCGGAACGGAATATGGCTCCGATGTTTGTTGTATCGGTCACCCCATGAATCACTGCAATTCGTCTGGCTTCAATGCATAAATCCTTAATCGAAGGCAAATCGCGTCGATGCATAGCACAAAGCACACCTCTTGTGAGTTTATAGCCGGTAATCTCTGCCAATATCTCGCGCGGGGCGGTATATATCGGTACATCCGGACAGCGGGTCAGTATATCGGCGGCATCCCCCTCGATATGCTTGCGCTCGCACATGAATGCTTTGGGTTTATATCCGGCGTTGAGTGCAATACGTATCACCTTCGGGCTCTCGGCGATAAACAACGGTTTTCCACCCTCGAAACCAAGGCGCAGTTGTGGCTCCGTCAGTGCTGCAAAAGGCCTTACTCCCGGATGATCAATTGAATCTATCTCTATAACCGTCGCCATAATTAAAGGTACCGTATTACACTGCAAATTTACAAATATTTGTGGGGATTTAATCCTTTTGGAGTTTTTATTGTCACTTATAAGGTGAGCGAAGCAATTAATGAATCGGACAACCTAAATCTATCTAAATTTTTTCTAAAAAACCGCAAAAGATCATGAGAAACTATCTAAGAGCAATTATGATGCTATTCACAATATCGATTTCGGTAGTAGTATCACGTGCGCAAACGTGCAGTGCACAGTTCAGTTCTGAAACCGACACATTCAATGGTGTTACTCTTAATTATCGAAAGGCAATCACCAATCCTTCTGGGAAAGGTCAACCTATAACTATACTTTACCTTCATGGCGGGAGCGCACAGGGCTCCGACAATCAAGCGCAACTGAACTCGCAAGCGATAGAGGATATCTATAATTATTTGAATTCAAACGGTTACACCGCCACGATCCTCGCTCCGCAGGCTCCTGATGGTCATCAATGGGACGGTGAACTTCTCCCTTGGTTGAAATCACTTTTGGATAAATATTCAAATAATGGTAAAAGCAAACTCTATGCTCTCGGAGGGTCAATGGGTGGCTATGGCGTGTGGAACCTGATGTCCGCATATCCCGGCTACCTGAAAGGAGCCATGCCTGTGGCGTGCAATACACCCCGCGAAAGTGCGGACCGTTATCTACCCACTAAAATATATTCAGTAGTTGGTGGGAAGGATTTTCGTCGGGATATAGACTCCATACAGGAATTCTTTTCGTTATTCGAATCAAAAGGCGGTCAAGGAAAGGTGGATGTAGAGAAAGAATGGAACCATCATGACACGTGTGAATTTAGCTTCAGTAAAGAGCGCTTAGGTTGGCTCTTCAATGATATTAATTCATCCGTGAAGGATCTCACTCACGACGTAAATAGCACACAGAATACAATTTACGATTTAAGCGGAAAAAGAATTACGAATATCTCTAAAGGTGATATTTATATAGTTTCAAATAAAAAATCTATTTATCTTTACTAATCAGACTCCCAGAGCTTAATTTATTATTCTACTAATTCCTTGATGAGGTGGGAGAATGTTTCTTCCAAGGGGGCAGTTGCCAAGCCGGGATGGGAGGGAGAAGTCTGCAGAATAGCACTTTTGGCAGCTGTCAACCATCGGTATGTCTCCTCTACCGGGATGTCGCAGGCGGGGACATCTTTCTTTAGAAAAAGTTCCGCTTGGTGGTTAAGGAGTGAGAGATCCGCAGCGGGGCATATTGCCAATATCCGCTCACGATTTATACGGATCTCGGCATGGAGCCATTTCCTGCGCTTGCACATCATTATCAGCCCGATGTTTATAAACTCCTCACGTTCAACGCGGGGAACATATCTGATTACGGCATATTCATATAGAATATTGTCTGCAGGTAGTTCATAATCGCCGTTTTTAGTCATATCGCTATTCATCGTGAGAGGAGTTTTTGTTGCTTAATAGCTTCGTTAACAAACAGGTCGGTGTGTTTGAGGCGTTCCTGAAGGAAGTTTCGGTAGGTCTCGCGACGTTCCTCCGCTGTAATTCCTGACTCGGGTTCCTCCAACCAATCGCTGGGAATCTGGTCTACAATCTTAGATAAAGTACGTGGGGTGATTGCTTGTCGCATAAGTTTATCCGCCTCCTCGAGCTTTGTGGCATAAGGAAGGAAGACATGGGTCTTAATATATGGGAACGGATCTAAAGCTGAAGCAGCAGGATCGCGCCAAGCATGGTGGAAATAGAAGGATGCTCCGTGATCAATCAACCACAACTGGTTCTTCCAGATCATCATGTTGGGATTGCGCCGGGTGCGGTCTACATTTGTCAGGAATGCGTCCAACCATACGATTTTGGATGCTTCTATTGGATCAATCTCATTTACTGCCGGATCGAATGTTGCGGCACCGGAGAGATAATGGAGTCCTAAGTTCAATCCCTCAGAGTTACGCATCAACTCCTGTACCTCCTCATCAGGTTCGGTGATTCCAAAGAGGCTGGAGAGATTCAGGGTCACAACCTCCGGCACATTGAACTTAAAAGCCTTGGCGATAAGGCTTCCTAAAAACTCTGCAATGAGCGCTTTTTTACCATGTCCCGCACCACGAAGTTTCACTGCATATTTAAAGCCGTCGTCAGCTTCTCCGAGAATTGGTAAGGAGCCACCTTCTCTCAGAGGAAGAATATATCGGGTCAGGTTTTGCGATCTAACATCCATACTTAAATGAGTTCTCATTCTTACTTTACAAATTTAGCATTAATGCGTCTATTGCACAAACTACGGAAGTATATAAAACTTGGGGAGGCATGTCAAAAATTATTTCTGACATACCTCCCGTGAATTTAATTCTATTTTAAATGTGGATTATTTAACCGTAAGTGTGTATAATTCCGGATTTTCCGGTTTTTCGATATTTGAATTCACAAGTGTGAGTGATTGGTCTGCATTTACCAAGAGGTATGTCGGAGATACTGAAGCAGAACCAAGTATATCTTTAGCATCGGGAGTCAGAATGATATATTCCACTGTTTCACCGTTAACCTGTTTGGTTGCTTTGCGGAAATCACCTGAAGAGTAGGAAGTGGCAGCCTCCTTGATCCCTGCAGTTGCAACAGAATCAGCAACGATTGAGTTCTCGATCATGGTGAAATCACCATCGGTGTAGTTATTGTCATCGTCATATTCCAGCTTGATTGTGCATAGTGTGCCTTGTGCATCTGCTGCAGGAAGTATACCTGAATAAAGAACCTCCTTATCGCCGTTGCCTACGGCCGGAAGTGTTGAGATCCCTTTTTCTGACTTGGAATTGTTACATGCTGTGATACCGAGCGCGCATATTGCGATGCCGATTAATGCTACTTTTTTCATTTACTGCTATTGTTTTAAATTTGTTAATTAAACCTCGTTAAATTATTTAAAGCTTCGAGGTCTCGGATTAAGTAGCTAATAGAATTAAATAGATAATTGAATCGGCTGCTTATATTGTATAATATAAACACACCCTAAAAGGATTTTGTTCCAACAAGCAGTGTTAAATTTTCGTTGTGGATTGTGTTAAATTTAACATAGTGTAAAAATATCATGAAATAGTTGTGGCTTTGGTTCTCTTTAACTTCTTAATCTACAATGTCTGCTCAATAAATTTCTCGTCATTCAATAGAATTTGTTAAATTTGGAGCGGAGAAATTGAGAAAGATATGAAGGAGATAATATATGCGGATAACAAACCGGATAATGTGAATAGGATTGTTGAGATGATTCGTACTGAGAGATTTGACAAATTATTTGTAATAACAGACTCGAATGTAAATCGGCTGCTTCTTGAATCAGACAGTGTCTTAAGTCCCTATATACAGGAATTGGATCCTACTGTATTAAAGTTCACAGCCGGGGAGGAACATAAAAATATCGAAACCGTTTGTAATCTCTGGCGGCAGCTCTCGGAATCCGGAGCTACCCGCAATTCATTAGTAATGAATATTGGCGGTGGTGTCACAACCGACTTGGGTGGCTTTGTGGCCTCAACCTTTAAGCGAGGAATTCGCTATCTCAATATTCCCACATCGCTGTTAGCGATGGTGGATGCATCTGTGGGAGGTAAAACAGGGTTTGATTTCAATGGATTAAAAAATGAAATCGGCACTTTCGCTCAACCCTTATCCACGATTATAATCCCTTCGGTACTCTCAACCCTCCCTCAGCAGGAGATGCTTTCGGGAATGGCAGAAGTCGTCAAGACAGCTATGATCTCCAACAGAGATGCCTATCTGAAATTGCTTCGAAATTTCGACACAACTCCGGAGCTTATCCGCATGGCAGTCGAGGAGAAGATGGGTATTACTGTGGCTGATCCGAAAGAAAGTGGATTACGAAAGATTCTGAACTTCGGGCATACCGCCGGACATGCTTTTGAATCGTTGCTATTGCGTAGAAACGTAAGCGGAATAACACATGGACTGTGTGTGGCACATGGTATCTTGGTGGCATTGATATTGAGTCACTTCAAACTTGATTTCTCAACTGAAAAAATACATAATTATAGGCAGCAGATATTGGCTGAATACCCTCTGCTGCCCATAAATTGCAGTGATATAGATGAATTAATTCAACTGATGCACCATGACAAGAAGAATCAATCCGGAGAGATCCGTTTTGTACTTCTTCGCGATATTGCTGAACCGGTTTATGATCAAGCCGTCGGTGAACAGGAACTCCGTGAGGCGCTTGAAATCAAATGTGATATGGGGTAGTTCCCGTTCACAAGATCGTTCGGTTCTCTAACAACCTTAATCTGCTGCCGGAAGGTAAGACTCCCATGCGGCTTTTACGGTTGACCACGGAGCGATGATCGGCATACCGTTGTTTGCCGGAACATTGCGACCGTTATGTCTGATGGATACGTAAGTATTGCCGCTTTTTGAACGGAGCAATACTATCGCCAAGTTAGCTCCTAAAGGAGTGATATCCTGCACTCTCCAATATTTGGCAACCTCTTCCGCACTTTCCGACATCATGTAGCATCCGGGGAGTCTCATCAATGAGAAAAGCGGTAGCAATGTCTCTGCATGTCCAAAATTACCCTCGAATCTAATTTCGGGTAACTTCCCGTTTTCAGATGCAAGGACGGCTGCGTCGATATCAGCTATAATCTTCTTTAAAAGAGGAGCGGATGCAATGGCAGCCGTGCTGCTTAGCGGTGTAATACCATTGCGGAGATAGTGTTTATAGTTCACCATCATCCAGCAGCCGTAGAACTCCTTCTCTGTCATCGCACCTTCCGGAAGGGGAGCGTACCCGCTGGCGGTGTGTCCCTGAATAAGGGAATAGATCCCCATTGTGATTGCTCGAAGCTGAGAGTCATCCTTAATGAAACCTTTCTTAAACAGGCGTTTTGCGGGTTCGGTGCTGACGTATTTCTTTGTTACCTTATCAATAATAGGAATCCATGAACCCTTTTCATAAAAAGTGTAATTGGGTTTATAGAAAGTGAAGCCTCTGAGAACTTTGTCAAACTTCTTGCTGCTTGTGGCAACCATGGTAGCAGTCTGGTTCGGGATCTCGAGAGCGTGCATGAACTGATACATAGTCATCACTACGCGGGGCACTGTAGTGGATTCTGAATTTACCTTAGATTTCTTGAAGAGCGTGGGTAGCAATTTCGCCATATCCTCTCCGAGTTCCTGCTCCTCCTTGATACCAATTTCAGACAGGAGCCCCCATTTCCCCTCGGAATATTTCATCACCATGTCTGCATATTCATTCATCTTGACTCCGGCGGGTGTCAAGGCATTTGCTTTCTCTCCATCTTTTAAAGCTTCATAGAGTTCTTTGAATTTCTTTGCTGAAGTTAGATAGCGGGCTCCATGACGAGCCGTATAACTTACAAACACGGGCTGTAAAGTGTCATTCCAAGCTGCTGCTTCATTATTTTTCTGAACGTTGTATGGGAGCATCGGCCCGACATATCCCGGTGTCAATCCTCCGGCGAGTTTCTCCGCTGCTGGGAGGGTAAGTACACTGAAAAGAAGCGCAATGGCAGTGATGAATTTTTTCATGTTTGGAGTATTTGGGTTTTAATTAATATATTCGATTTGGATTATACTAACATTGTGAACTTATCTGAACTTGAATGCGCATCCGGCATATATCCCTAAGAATAGCACCTTGATGCAATATAGTATCGGGACGCTGAAGATACCGTCTAAGAATATTACCGCAGCGTAAAGCACTCCGGCAAGCAATGTGTATAGGAAAAGCTTTCCGATGTGATAACGTAGCGGGTAATAATGCTGTCCTAAGAAATAGGAAACTACCATAACCGTGAAATAGCTTATGAGGGCTGCCCATGCCGAGCCCATATATCCATTAGGTATGCCGATCCATTTGACCAGCACTATATTGAGTACCAACATCAATACGAAGCATAGCAGGGAGAGGTACATTCCCCACTGAGTGCGGTCGGTGAGTTTATACCACAATGAGAGATTGAAGAAAACTCCGAAGCAGAGTTCGGCAACCATCATTACCGGCACGACGGCGAGTCCGGGCCAGTAGGAGGGAGAGACAAAATGTTTGAGGATGGGTAGGAAATACATGACTCCTAAAAAGATAAAGAGCCCGAAGATGACAAAGTACTTCATGGCATCGCAATATGCCTGCTTCTTATCCTCTCCCTGCTCCTTAGCGCGGGAGAAGATGAAAGGTTCGTAGGCATAGCGGAAAGCCTGAGTGAACATCACCATCACAATGGCTATCTTGATGTTGGCACCATAAATACCCACCATAGAGCGTGCGGCTTCCTCCTGCCCCTTAAAAAGATAGGGGATAACCATCTGTCCCATATTCTGGCTCAGGACACCTGCGACCCCTAAAATCAGCAGTGGCCAGCTATATTTAAGCATCTGTTTGAGAAGCGGGAAGGAGATGTTATATTTGCGGCCCTTCAGTTCCGGGATGAGCATCAGTAATATTGTAACGGTTGATATAAGGTTAGCCACAAAGATCCAGCCGATACCAAAAGCTTTCCCGCCGATAGGATTATAAAACCAGGAGATCAGATTAGGGCAATGTTGATCCAGCCAGGGGCAGAGCAGTAGGAAGAATAAGTTCAATCCGATATTTAATGCCACATTCAGCATTTTGATTCCGGCGAATCGGAATGCCTTCTTTTTGTATCTCAGATAAGCGAACGGCAAATTAGAGAAGGCATCGATAGCGACGGTAACACCCAAAAGCCAGATAAATAGACTTTTCCCCGGGAGAAGCATGGCACCCGCAATCGGATGTAGCAATAGACTGAGCATCACGATAAATACCAGAGAGGTAGTGCCTACAGATATCAGGGTGGTCGTATAGACCAACTCCGGGTCCTTCTCCTTGTTTGCAAACCTGAAGAAACCGGTCTCCATTCCATAGTTTAGCACAACCAATGCCACTGCCGTGAAGCTATAAAGATAGCTCACGATTCCATATTCCTGAGTAGGGAAGAGGTAAACATAAAGAGGGACAAGGCACCAGTTTAGAAACCTGCCGATAATGCTGCTTAATCCATACACAGCCGTCTCTTTAGCTAAAGACTTTATTCCTGCCACGAGATTATATATTCTTTAATTTTTATCAGCTACTTAAAAGGGTAAAACTCTCCTGTTGATTTACTCATCAAATAGGCTCTTCGGGCGAGCGGCTGTCCGTCCGAGATGGTGGTATGCCAATTCCGTAACTTCGCGTCCGCGTGGTGTACGCTTGAGGAAGCCCTCCTTGATCAGGAACGGTTCATAAACCTCTTCAATGGTGCCCGGATCCTCTCCGATAGCTGTACCTATGGTGGTTAGGCCAACAGGTCCACCTTTAAATTTGTCAATGATTGTGGTTAATATACGGTTATCTATCTCGTCAAGTCCGTGTCTGTCAATGTTTAGCGCTTCGAGCGCATGGCGGGCGATAGCCAAATCTATATGTCCCGAACCTTTGACCATAGCAAAGTCGCGCACGCGACGCAACAGTGAGTTGGCAACACGTGGTGTGCCGCGACTGCGCAGAGAGATCTCGGCTGCTGCTTCATCATCAATTCCGATATTAAGCAGCCGTGCCGAACGTTTTACAATGCGAGTAAGGATAGAGTGATCGTAATACTCCAAATGGCAGTTGATGCCGAATCGCGCACGAAGAGGAGCGGTAAGGGAGCCGCTACGGGTGGTTGCTCCAATGAGAGTGAAAGGGGAGAGTGTGAGTTGAACACTCTTTGCTCCCGGCCCTTTATCGAGCATGATATCAATTTTGAAATCCTCCATAGCTGAATATAGGTATTCCTCCACCACCGGATGCAGTCTGTGAATCTCATCAATAAAAAGAACATCGTGTTCTTCCAAGCTCATAAGTATGCCGGCGAGATCGCCAGGTTTGTCGAGCACAGGTCCGGAGGTGACTTTGAATCCCACACCCAACTCGTTTGCAACGATATTTGAGAGCGTAGTTTTACCCAAGCCGGGAGGTCCGTGAAGAAGAGTGTGATCCAGTGCTTCGCCACGCATTCGGGCAGCGGCAACAAAGACCCTCAGGTTCTCAATAATCTTCTCCTGACCGCTGAAATCGTCGAATTCGAGAGGACGCAGAGCTTTCTCTATATCTTTCTCCGCTCCGGAAGGACTTGCAGCCCTTTGGCGGATATCAAAATTATCTTCCATAATTTTACAAAGATAGTAAAAATAGATGATAAGTGAGTTTTGAAAATTACAGCTAACAATTAATTTTTTTTGAATAGATGCTGATATAATGCGGAATAATTGAAGATATCTGCTTATGTAACTGCGGCGCGAAGATAATGGAGCAATTGGTGTGGGTTGTTTACAAATGTTAATTTTAGGGAGTGGATTGTTAAAATTAAAATTTTAATCGAACAAAATAGGGTCTCTGAGGGTTATACTTACAAATATTATTTCATCGTGGTTACGCGCCCTAAGGGTGATGGCTTGCCATCGCTTTTATAAGAACCGATTCTTAAGAAATCACCTTTTCGTAACCTTGATGTTGCGGGAGCATTCGGCACAAACTGAGGCTCCCGCTCTCATTTTTATACCCAAAATTAACCTATAACGCAACATTTTCGGGTAATTTCTTGTTTTTTAAGGAGAATGGTATTATAGATACGGAGGATTTAAAAGATTAAATTATGAAATTCAATGTCGAAAAACTTAAAGCAGTAGCCCGCCCTATGACTCGGGAGGAGAAGGCAGCGATGGACTACCGCGCCGAAAATGCCGATTGGCTTCAACTCTCGGCTACCATCGCGTTGAAAATTCGTAAACTCTTGCGTCAGCAAGGTATGACTCAGATCGAACTTGCCACTCGTCTTGGAGTAACACCTCCGCAGGTTAGCAAGTTACTTTCCGGCAAAATTAACTTTGAGCTTAAAACCCTCGTCAGTATTCAGCGAGCAATCGGGCAACCCGTTATTGAAGTTGCCTATCCAGAGTAATAAGCGGTATAATACTTGCTCCTCGAATCTTACTCGTTGCATTCGGCTATGCTTCCTGTTTATTTCAACGCACAATATATTCTTCCATTGGATATGAAGAAAAGATTGTGGAAATTTCTATGCCTCTTGGTTCTCAATTATTTGTAAAATAAATTTGCCTTTCGCGAATTGCAAATTTGTCCCAAAGAATCTATTTATGCAAATATCTGATATATGAAATTTTTGAATTAATAATATCACATGAATATACTTTCTGATCGTTAGTATGCATCTAATGACCTATGTCAGAGTAATTCTATCTAATTTTGTAAAATTTTTATTAATATAGCCCCACTATAACATAAATTTTTCTAAATTTGCAGTGATTTAGGTTCTATTACACAGGTAATGAATTTAAATCACCATATTTTTTTGAAAAAAGGTGTTATTGAAATTTTATCTTCAATCATCAAATCTCGCAAATTTGAAATTCCACGAAGATAAGGTTGGCAATAGCACCTGCATTGGTAGCTTATATCCTGTCGGGAAAGACAGGTTATATAATCCTATCGGTGTGGGGCTATTGTTTTATCCGTGGAATGGGCAATGCGAGAGCCTGATGATTGGATAAAACAAGATACAATCCTCACACCTTTTTTATATCCATTTTAATGTTTCAATGGAGGATGAGAAACACCATAATTCTTTTATGAAAAAGATTTTATTAATGAGCGCAGTTGCACTTACTTTAATGTGCTCAAGTTGTGGAATTAGCCGTTCTGCTACTTCAAACACTAACCTAACCCAGACTGAAGTTCAACTTACTAAAAAGAACTTTAAGGTTATTGGTACCGTAACTGGTGAAAGTACTCAAAACTATTGGTTGGGTATTGGTGGTATGTCAAAGAAATCAATGGACGAATCTGCCATTTCTGATATGTATCAGAAAGCAAACTTAAAAGGCTCACAGGCAATTATCAATACCAATGTAAGCCATAAGAACAAAATGGTTCTTATCTATACTCAGGCAAAGGCTATCGCAACTGGAACAGTAATCGAGTTTGTTGACTAAGTCACAAACCTTAAAATAAACGTGGGGATTGTCAGTGAATTAAGACAATCTCCACGTTTTAATATATTATAAGTAGATTTAAACTGGATGCTTACCGGTATAGTGCGGAATGGAAGCAGTTAATTTTGACATTTCTTACTTTGGGATGGAGATGGTAAATCAGTTCTTGGTCAATTGGAGGAGGTGCTTTTCAGGAAATTTTCGTAAAATAGCAGTGCACTCGATGGATTGTCAAGCAACTCTTTTCTATGAGCCTTGGCATCATCTCCTTTGTGATAATATTCTTCCCAGGCTTTATGTAACTTGGGATAATTCTTCTTTAGGTAATACATTATGTACCAATCGTTGTATTGTCCATTGGCAGATATGATGAATGCTGCCGGGAGTTCCTTCAATTTGATGCCTATTGCCGGTACAAGTCTACTGATACTATTCCTTCCTCCGGATGACTCCCATACATCCCAACGGAGAATAGATCCACTTTCGCGACGGTCCAGTTCCCACACTAAGCCGCGGTTGTAAGAGAGAGGCTTGAACAATGAGGGAGTATTAATCATTTCAGAAATGCAAGTCGCTCCCTCCGGATATCCTTCCGTTGTCTCAAGAAACCTATATTCCTTAATTTCTGAAGCTTTGTAGCGCTTTTTATTCCCCCCTTTGGGTTCCGTGCTGATATTTACATATTGACGTATTGATCCGGTTTTGGAAAACATATTTTTCAAACCTGTCTTGATATCATTCTGCACATAGCCTATTATGGTATCACCATTAGCCAAAATAGCTCTGACATGATATTCTTCAGGATCTTTTCCTGCAAATGCCGTGCAACATGAAGCAGTGAAGATAAATGCAAAAATAAACTGTTTTAGTGTCATGATTGTATTTTTAGATATTTATGGATTATACTTAATTAGACTTCTCAGGACCTTGTCGGCACGTCCTTTTGCAGACCTAAGATATTTAATATAGGAGGGATCATCGGAGGTAAGTGATTCAAGCCTCCGGAGAAATTTTTTATTTACATATTTATCAGGTTTGCCGAAATCGTACATTACCCCATCTTTGAAAACTAACATTTTACTTTTACCCTGCATCCAGAATCCGCCGTTTCCCGAGCAGTAGTAACCCTTTGGAGCGAAGGAATACACCGTGATATATGGCGTATGTTCCAGCTGATAGCACCAACCGTACTTTTTTATGTATAGTAGTGTGTGTGGATGATCAGGTGCTGTAATTTTCCAGACTACAACAGAGTCAACAGTCTCCGGTTCTATTTTTCTCAGAATATTGTTGTATTTGGTATAAGCCTTGTTGATAATCTCTAATTTTTTATTTTTCGCCGGAATTCGAATCCGTATGTCCCCATCAGCGGTGATTACTTCCCCGGATTTAAGATAAACTTTGCCACAATCACCTGTGTAAATTTTACCCGCTGTTGCAGTTGAACTTAATAATGCAGTCACGCATCCAATGATGAGGATGCTAAAAAGTCTTAATAAGGATGGAATAGGATGAGTTGTCATAACAGCTCTTTTAATATACTTTCAAATTCTGTTGGAGACAGATTTAACTATCGCGGATGAGAGTGGGTATAAGTATACCTCTCTGCAAGCAAAGATAGTATATTAAGAGCAGTCGAAATGTGACAAATGTCACATTATGCTATTGCTATATATTATGAAATGGTGTCTAAGTTGTAGCCTTTATTTTTTAGATAAGTTTCCCTTATACGAAGAAGTTGTCGGTAGGATATATTTAGATAGGAAGCTATGTCTTTAAGAGACACAAGTTGAGTTATTTGAGGGAAACGACTTAAGAGCTGGCAATATCGTTCGGCGGGTGTAAAGCGGTAAGTGTTTAAGATTTGTTCGTATGCCTGACCGAACAAAGCCTGTACGAAATTGATATTGAGTGTAGGATCATATACGAATCGCTTCTTCATGATCTCGGTGGCAACAATCCAGGCCTCCGAATCTTCAAGAGCAACTATATTTGTAGGCATAGGTTTTCCGAGCAGGGCACTTTCGTAATTAGCAAGAACTGTACCATCAAAAACAAAGCCTACTACCTTTTCATTTCCGGCTTTGTCAATAAGTGTATGTTTGAAGCCTCCTGACACTATCCATCCAACTTGTCGAAGCATACTGCCGGCATGAGCGAAATATTCCCCCCTGTGGAAGTGCATGATCGATCCATATTTCTCACAGGTATCTCTCCAGAAGGAGAAATCAATAGCAGTTTCGAAAGTGTTGAATTGTGCCATATCTAAATTCCTAATATGAATGTTTAGAATAAAATAAGTCGTGTAAAAATAAATGGCTTCAATCCGGCGTGGAGTGAAGCCATTTATTATGTCGTGAGCGCCGATTAGACGAGTGTGCGGCCTTTATCGATGGCTTGCTGGTTGAGCGGGATCAGCTTATGGTGACGCTCGGGGAGGGATTTCTTCAATCCTTTGATCACATTCTCCATCGGGAGTTTATAATCCATGGCTTCAAGCAAAGCTCCCATCACAACCATGTTGTAGGCTTTGGAATTACCGAGTTCCAGCGTAGCTTCCATTGCATCGATAGGATAAACCTTGATGTCATCGCGTTGTGGATGCTTGTGTATGCCGTTGGTATCGTATATAAGTATGCCACCGGGTTTAACTTTGGGGCTGAACTTATCAAGACTCTGCTGATTGAGAGCAATAACCACATCATATTTATCAAGCACCGGAGATGAAATCTTGGTGTCGGATAGAATCACTGTCACATTGGCAGTACCTCCGCGTTGTTCCGGACCGTAAGAAGGCATCCAGGTAACCTCTTTGTCATCCATCAAACCGGAATAGGCAAGAATCTTTCCCATGGAGAGAACGCCCTGTCCACCGAATCCGGCTATAATAATCTCTTCTTTCATTTTATTCGCTTTTTTCGGGGTTTATTTTACATCTTTAAGATCTCCAAGAGGATATTTGGGGAACATATTCTCTTCCATCCACTGATTGGCTTTCTCCGGAGTGAGCTTCCATCCTGAATTGCAGGTGGCTACAACTTCTACCACTGAAGTGCCTTTCTTATCGAGGGCATTCTGGAAAGCCTTCTTGAGGGCTGCCTTTGTCTTACGCACTGCTGCCGGTGTGTGGACAGCCTGACGGGTTACAAAACAAGTTCCATCGAGGATAGTCATCAGATTGGTAATCTCCAACGGGTGACCGTTCAGGTCTACGCGGCGACCATAGGGAGTAGTTGCAGTTTTCTGACCAACGAGCGTGGTAGGTGCCATCTGTCCACCGGTCATACCGTAGATAGCATTGTTCACAAACACCATAACGATATTCTCGCCGCGGTTGGCTGCGTGGATAGATTCAGCCGTACCGATCGCCGACATATCACCATCGCCCTGGTAAGTGAATACCACATTCTCAGGCCACAGGCGGGAGATAGCTGTAGCCACGGCAGGAGCGCGACCGTGAGCTGCCTCAACCCAGTCCACATCAATATAATTATATGCAAATACCGCGCAACCTACAGGTGAAATACCTACAGTCTTGTCGGTGAGTCCCATCTCTGCGATAACCTCGGCTAATAGTTTATGAATCACACCATGACTGCATCCGGGGCAGTAATGCATGTGTACCTCCTCCAGGAGTTCAGGTTTGCTGTAAACCTTATTCTCTTCGCAAATTATTTCGTTGATATCCATGGCGTGATTATTTATTAATGATTTTAGACTCAAGGGCTTCAACAACCTCTTCCGGGCTCGGGATGATACCGCCCATGCGGCCGAAATGCTCTACCGGTAGTGAATCATGCACCGCGAGACGAACATCCTCGATCATCTGGCCTGCATTGAGCTCTACTACCAATACACCCTTCTTACCTTTTGCAGCTTTCTCAATAGCCTCTGTCGGGAAAGGCCATAGAGTGATAGGGCGGATAATGCCTACCTTTATACCCTTCTCTTCAGCCAATTCGCGTGCCTTGTCACAGATACGTGCAATGGAACCAAATGCAACGAAGAGGTAATCGGCATCCTCCACGTTGATCTCCTCCCAGCGGGTTTCATTCTTTTCTATCTCCTTATAGCGAGCCTGGAGAACATGATTGATCTCCTCCATCTTGGAAGATTCGAGTTCGAGGGAGGTGATCACATTACGTTTTCGGCCGTTTTTGCGACCATCGGCAGCCCAAGGACACTGCTTGCGTATCTCCTCCTCGGTGCGTCGCGGA
Source organism: uncultured Sangeribacter sp. (assembly GCA_964512705.1). Lineage (GTDB taxonomy): Bacteria > Bacteroidota > Bacteroidia > Bacteroidales > Muribaculaceae > Lepagella. The sequence goes on from CAZEJY010000014.1 coordinate 23,558, forward strand.
CGTTGTTCGGGAAGCACTACTTTCTCCATCATCTGACCAACGATACCGTCGGCAAGAATCATAGCCGGGTTGCAATATTTGAATGCCAAATCAAAACCGAGACCGACAAAGTCTACCATCTCCTGAACGGTAGATGGCGCGAGTACGATCAGATGATAGTCGCCATGACCGCCACCCTTGGTAGCCTGGAAATAATCTGCTTGCGAAGGCTGGATGGTACCCAAACCGGGGCCACCACGCATCACGTTCAGTATCAGCGCGGGGAGGGATGCGGCTGCGATATAGGAGATACCCTCCTGCTTTAGGCTGACACCCGGAGAGGATGAGGAAGTCATCACAGCCTTACCGCTTGCTGCGCCACCATAGACCATATTTATTGCTGCTACTTCCGACTCAGCCTGAAGCACAACCATGCCTGTTGTTTCCCATGGCATCAGTTCTTCGAGAGTCTCGAGCACTTCTGATTGCGGGGTGATTGGATAACCGAAATAGCCATCGCATCCATAGCGGATTGCTGCATGGGCGATAGCTTCATTACCCTTCATTAATCTCACTTCTTCTTTCATATCTTGTGTGATTTTTTTATTGGTTATTGGATTAATCTATGCGTTTGCGATACACTTCGATACATGCATCCGGACAAACAAGAGCACAGGAACTGCAACCGATACAATTCTGAGGATTTGCCATATACGCATAATGATAACCACGGTCATTCACTTCATTCGGTTGAAGTGAGAGTGTATCGGTGGGACAAGCCACCACACACAGGTTACACCCTTTACATCTTTCGACGTTAACTGTAACCGCGCCTACGATTTTTGCCATTTGTTATTGTGTTTTATTGTATTTTCTATGGTTAATCAATAAGGTTCTCTTCATTGGCAAATATAATATTTATACCTTAGCTTGCAAAATAAATGCGTGAGAAATATTCAGTAAAAAAATAAAGAAAAATTTCTTTAATTTAATTATGGAAATTTTTCTTTAATTTGGAATTTATTAATATCTTTGCAACTCATTTCAACAACTCTTAATATAACATCTTAAAATCCTCATGATAACAGCTCTGATAGTAGTTTTTATTGTAGGCTATCTGTTCATTGCACTTGAACACCCCTTAAAGGTAGACAAGACAGCATCCGCGCTTCTTCTCGGCATGCTGATGTGGATAATATATGCGATGGGAGCCGAATCTGTAGTGCCGCAGATTTCAGGTGAAAAATTCACTGAATATCTTAGTCTTCATCCTGAGCTTCTTTCCAAGTCGAAGCATTTTCAAGCTTTGCAATATGTGATAAATGTTGATATTGTTGAGCAGTTGGGAGATATCATGCAGACCTTGCTATTCCTGATCGGAGCGATGACTATCGTGGAGATGATAGATGTGCACGGTGGATTCCGCGTGATCACGGACCGTATCAATACCCGCGATAAAGTGAAATTGCTTTGGGTAATCGGATTTATCACGTTCTTCATGTCAGCAATCCTTGATAACCTCACTACCACCATAGTGATGCTGATGCTTTTGCGAAAACTGATTACACAGCAGGAGGAGCGTTGGTTATATGCGGGTGCGATTGTGCTTGCTGCCAACTCCGGTGGTGCGTGGAGTCCAATTGGCGATGTCACCACAATCATGCTTTGGGTTAAAGGTAATATCACGGCACCGGCATTGTTATCCTACGTATTGCTACCCTCTATCGTGTCCTTGCTCATACCTCTGATTTTCCTTACCCGACGCCTTAAAGGGAGTCTGCCGCCACGCGACACTATCGTAGAAACCAACTCCTTTATCACTCGCGGACAGCGCAACCTGATATTCTGGATGGGAGTGGGTGCCTTGATATTCGTGCCCGTGTTCAAGACCTTCACTCATCTGCCTCCATTTGTAGGAATGCTTTTTGCATTGGGTGTGATGTGGGTATTCACAGAGATATTCTACAATGCCAAGATGTTGGAACGCGCCAAGGAGTTGCGTTTACCGAAGGTTATTTCGAGGGTAGACATGCCTTCAATTCTCTTCTTCCTCGGCATCCTTATGGCAGTTGCCGTGCTTCAGGCAACCGGCATTTTGAACGCAACTGCCACCTTCCTAAATGACGAGATACATAATGTGCCGTTGATTGCCACCGTCTTAGGCGTACTTTCATCCGTTGTGGATAATGTTCCGCTTGTAGCAGCTTCTATAGGCATGTATCCTGTATCCAGTCCTGATGCAACAGGTTATGCTGCCAATTTCGTGGTTGACGGTACATTCTGGGAGCTTATGTCATATTGCGCAGGTGTCGGAGGCTCAATACTGATAATTGGCTCTGCATCCGGAGTGATAGCCATGGGTATTGAGAAAATCAATTTCGGTTGGTATCTCAAGAACTTTACATGGCTCGCATTTCTTGGATATATCGCGGGAATAGGAGTTTATTTGCTGGAGAAACTCATCTTTGCAGCCTGATAGGTCTTCATGATATTTTCCGTCATGAGAGATGTGTTGAATTGAGCCACATGCCTTTTCCCTGATTCCACTATATCATCAATATTGATAGCCTTGGAGAGTAAAGCCTCCAAGGCTTCTTTCATCTCATGCGGGGAGTCAGGGGAAACGTATATGGTCTTCTCACCTCCCGCCTCTTCAAGACATGAGCCTGTTGCGGCAATTACCGGTCGGTTACTCTCGATACCTTCAATTACGGGTAGACCGAAACCCTCATAGCGCGAAGGATATAGAATCACCTCCGCACCTTGATACACTCCCGGGAGATCCTTGAAATCAACGCGATCTATGAAAAGGACCCTATCTGTTACACCTAATTCCTCCGCGAGTCGTTTCACAAAAGAGAGATAGCCATGGTGATCGCGACCAATCACAACCAATGGTATCGGATCTTTCAAAGCAGAGAGCGCTCGTATCGACAGTTCCAAGTTTTTTCGTTTCTCAATAGTGCCCACCTGCACAAGATATCTCTCCGGAAGATGTAGGCGTGTGCGTAATTCCTTCAGCTCCTCGGCACTCCATTTGCGTCGGAAGCTATCATCGCAGCCCTGATAAATTACATCAATTTTATCTTCAGGTACGCCATAGAACTCCATGATATCCTTTTTAGTGCACTCGCTGATGGCAATTATTCGAGTTGCGTTTTGGCATGACTTCCCATATTTGTAATCATATATGGCGCGGTCAATAGGTTTATAGCAATAGGGGAGGCGGCGATAGATCACGTCGTGTATAGTGACTACCGACGGAATGTGGGCACTCTTGATATTCAGCGGCAATTCATTGCTTAAACCATGAAAAATATCAATATCGTCTGCACGAAGATTGCCTGGTATACCGTATGTGCGCCAGATGCTCCCTTTGAAGCCCATTGGCGGGGGGAGACGGAAATCAACATTATGCAGATCGAGGATAGCTTCAAGGCGAGGGTTGTGCCCGAGTTTTGGGGTATAGACATAGAAGGAATCCACGGGAAATTCCTTAGCCAAACGCTCAATAACCAACCGGGAATAATTACCCAAACCTGTCATATTCGAGACAGCTCTTTTGCCGTCAAACCCAATCTTCATAATGTAATCAGTTTATTGATTTAACACTAAATGCCCTCGGATTATTATTTCCGAGGGCAAATTTATAGGTCGAAGTAAATTTACAATTTAAGTTTATACTTATTGAATTTTGAAGATAGCTGAGGAGCAACCGCCAAGTTTAAAGGTTGTTCCCTTTTTACCTGCTTTGGCTGATACCTTACCGTCGGAAATTAACTCAGTGAGGTTGCCCGCAGGAAGTTCAACAGTTGCTTCGGCAGCTTTGCCACCCGGGTTGAGAGCTACCACGTATGTGCCGTCCGCACTTGTACGGGTGTAAATCCATGGATAAGGTTTAGACTGATCACTGATTGTGATCCAATCTCCGGCATTTGCAAGTGTCGGGTTATCATGGCGAACCTTGATTAATGCGCGTACAAAATTCAATACGGAATTCGGGTCATTATCCTGAGCAGCAACAGTGAGTTTGCCACCGTCAGTGAATACGGGGAGGTAAAGTTTCTCAGGAGCTGCAGTGGAGAAACCTGCATTTTGCGAATTATCCCATTGCATCGGAGTGCGTGTGCCGCTTCTCTCCTCGCGTGAACCCTCTACGCTCGGGAGACCCTTCACATTGCGCATCATGATTTCATCGCCGTAGTGGATAAAAGGCACACCCGGCATAGTGAGGAGGAATGTCATGAATGTCTTGATCTGTTCAGGAGTATCACGTCCCTCGGAGTTCAGACGGTTGATATCATGGTTGGCAGAGAAGAGGGAGATATAACCGTAGTCTTTGGAATTGAGATAATGCTTATTGAATTCTTTCACAAATTTGTCGTATGCACCCTTGCCATCCTTAACGAAATATGCGTCCGGTGCAACGGTTTTATTCTTGGCAGAACCGCGAGTGATCTGCTTGAAACCGGGGCTATGATGAATAAGAAGGAAGTCACAGTCGAATCCACCGGGCAGGGATTTGGAGGGGTCGCCCCATTCAGCGATGAGAACTCGACCGGGGTATTCACGGTCAAGCCATTCGCGCATCTCTTTCCAGAGTTTCATGGTCTCTTTCTTATCCTTATCGTTTTTGACGAGAGATGATGCCATGTCTACACGGAATCCGTCAACGCCCATATCGAAGTAATAAGCCATGATATTCTTTAACTCGCGGCGAAGCGCTTTCGGTCCGGGTGCATCCACACTCTGTTGCCAGGGCTGGTTTGGATCCGGGTTGGCATAACCGAAATTCAAAGCCGGCTGACAAGGGTAGTAATTCTTCTGATAGAAATTGCCAAGATATTTACCATCTTTCGGTTCACCTGCCTTAGCTTCCTCAGTCGGTACCCATGGACCTAATTTAGAACGGTCCGGATCCTCGGAGAGGTAACGCTTCTTGATATCGGCGCTATCCTTGGCGGAGATTACGTCGGTGAAGATATAATAGTCGGCATATCTGCCATCTTTCCCTTCTGTAGCAGCTTTTTTGAACCAGATATTCTGGTTGGAAGTGTGACCCGGCACAAGGTCGAGACAGATCTTCATGCCGCGTTTGTGCACCTCATCAATGAGATTCTGAAGATCACCTTTGGTTCCGAAGCGTGGATCAATGTTGTAATAATCCACGATATCATATCCGCCGTCGAACCATGCCGATTCGAAAATAGGGTTCATCCAGATAGCGTCAACACCAAGACTCTTCACATAGTCGAGTTTGGAGGTAATGCCTGGAACGTCACCGATACCGTTGCCATCGGTGTCCATGAAAGAGCTCGGATAGATGTCATAGAACACCGCATTTTGAATCCACTCCGGTGTTGTCTTGTGAGCGAACGCAGCAGATGCAGCCATCATCAGCGTTGCCATAACTGTCAGTTTCTTCATTGTAGGTTAGATTTTAGTTTTTACAAAGTTAATCAAATAAGTTGAAAAATATTTAGGCTTCATTCCATAAATATTTTCTACATTTGCGTCTATGAAACATGTCGATATACTTGTGCAATTGGTGAAGTCGCTTTCAAAGGCTGAAAAACGGGTGTTCCGTCTGTCGGCCCGAGAGTCCTCCGATTATATGCTTCTGTTTGATCTGATTGATAGAGAGGGGTATGAAGATGTGACGGAATTGAAAGAGGAATATAGTCGACGAAACGAAGAGTCCGCCTTCAATGTAGCTGTCAATTATCTTTATCGATTATTGCTGGAGAAACTTGTGAGTGTCAGGATTAATTCTCTTACCACATATCAACTGACAGCGGAGTGCTTAAAGGCACGGGTACTCTTTGAAAAATCCCTTTATCCGGCAGCATTGGATATCCTGGAGAAGGTGAAACGGAAGGCGCGCGCAACAGAAAATTTTGAGATCTTGCTCTCCGCTTTGCGTCTCGAGCTTGACTATCTTCAATATCTCAAGATGCCAGAGATGTCGGAGGTGGACCTGAATAAAAAACACATGGAACTATCCGATGCAGTTGAGAAGCTGACCTATCTCAATGAGCAGTCAAAACTTTATGAGCTGATAGAGCATAAACTCATATATAAGGGTAATCCCCGTTCCGAAGTGCATATGCATGAGTATGACGAACTGTTTGCCGCCGACCAAGAGCTTTATAAGCATGCCGGAATCAGTATTGAGGCAAAGCGTCGTCACCTGCTTTTGCAGGCACTTTACTTCACAGCGAAAGGAGAGGTGTCAGATGCGCTGAAAGCGTCAACTGAATTGAATGAACTAATCAGTATGAATCCTCATCTTGCGGAAAATCCACTTTATTATATCCGGTTTATTCACAATCTGTTGGATAATCTTCGGGATGCTGGAGAGTATGATAAGATGCCGGAATACATAGAAGGATTGAGGAGTAAGCAATATTCCTCGGAATATATACGAGACCACGTCATGGCTATTACGGATCTGTATCAACTGATAGTTTTTGTTGATCACGGTGAGTTTCAGAAAGCAAGCCAATTTATTTCTGAGTGTGAGTCATTTCGGATTGCAGGTACACAGAGATTGCATGTTGCCTTCGAAGCTCGCATTCTTCTGTATATGGCATTGACACACATCGGGATGGGAAACTTTCGCGAAGCTCGCAGGGCTCTCTCCAAATCGAAATTCTCTTCACAGTTAGTGATGGAATTTCCGATTTTCCCAACAATCAGGCTGACAAATCTGATCGTGCACTATAAGATGAACGACTCTGATTACATCAATGCGCAGGCGAGGTCATTAAAGCGGGAGATGGCTAATAAAAACAGCTCTTTCAGCATGGAGCTTCTGCTGCTCAAAGTCATGCTCAAAGGTGCCTCCAGCATGGCATCTCAAAAATCGAGAGAAAAATTATGGAAAGAGATTGAACCTCAGATCCGACGCATAAAGGAGGATCCGTATGAATCCCGTGCGCTCTACCTTTTTGACTTCGCAGCCTGGTTGGAGTCGGAGATTACCCGCCGTCCGCTTTCAGAGCTTCTCAGACCGAAACCACGCCTTTGATTGCCGGATGCGGGTCATATCCTTCGAGGGTGAAGTCGGAATACTTAAAAGAGAAGATATCCTTTACATCCGGATTGATTTTCATCACCGGGAGTTGGCGGGGCTCACGCTGAAGCTGAAGATTGACCTGATCAAGATGATTGAGATATATATGAGCGTCTCCCAAAGTATGGATAAACTCACCGGGTTCCAATCCACATACCTGTGCCATCATCATGCAGAGCAGTGCATAGCTCGCGATATTGAATGGCACACCAAGGAAGCAGTCAGCGCTACGCTGGTAAAGCTGGAGTGATAATTTTCCGTCGCAGACATAGAACTGAAAGAAAGCATGACAAGGTGGGAGATTCATATTCTTTATATCACCCACATTCCAGGCGTTCACGATTATGCGTCGTGAGTCCGGATTATTCTTTATCTGGTCAACAACCTCTGAGATCTGGTCGATATGGCCACCCTCATAATCCGGCCATGAGCGCCACTGATAGCCGTAGATATGCCCGAGCCCACCATCAGGATCCGCCCATTCGTTCCAAATTCTCACGCCATTCTCCTGAAGGTATTTTACATTGGTGTCGCCGGCAAGAAACCACAGTAGTTCATGGATGATACTCTTTAAATGCACCTTTTTTGTTGTCAACAATGGGAAGCCCTTGCTGAGGTCGAAACGCATCTGGTAGCCGAAAGTGGAAATTGTGCCGGTGCCGGTACGGTCCTCTTTGCGGTGACCATTCTTGAGGATATGGTTGAGGAGGTCGAGATATTCTTTCATATTGTAAAAGTATTAATTCTATAGTGAGGGGAATACGAAAATTAATTGGGTGTGGATGAAGCTGATTTCCGTTGGAAGAGTGGAGAGGCGGGGCGATTCCTATTATACTGATAATTAATGGCATTATCATTGCACACCGCGAGGCAATCGAAACAGCGCACACAGCGGGAATTATCAACTCGGCGATCAGTGATTTTGATGCATGATGCTTTACAGTTCTCTTCGCATTTACCACAATATGTGCAGCGATCCGGATCAATTTCAATGTGCATCCAGTAGTGCTCATGCAGCAGTCCCATTGCAGTGCCGTAAGGGCAGATGTGTGTGCAGTAGTCTCTCCCCGAAAGCATGGCGTAAATTCCTAAGATTACTAAGGATAAAACTCCCGCGAGAATGGCTACTCCCACACCTACACCAAGATTGAGCCATGTGGATTGAACGGCAGAAATGTTCACAATGGAGGAGATATTTGCCATGATTTGCCAGGGTTCCAACAGGTAAAGCACAGGTGCCAGTCCGAGAAAGAAACAGATGATATAGACCACCATGATGTGCACTGACCACCGGCTCTGCGGTTTATAACGGTAGCGGAGAGGACTCTTGATCACCCTTTTGCGGATAGAGGTAAAGATGTCGGACAGCGTTCCGATAGGGCAGACAGTAGAGCAATATACCCTGCCTAACATGATAGTAAGAATCAGCCACGCTAAGAGTACGCCGATTGCTATGGGAGGTACGGATATAATAATCTGTGATTTCTTGGAAATTACAGCCATAGGATGCACGTGCGGCCCAATCATCAGATAGGCCGCACTCGCTACAAAGAATAGGGTAGCGATAAATATCCTTATTATCCTAAGTTGACGCAATCTTATTAGATGGTGTCTTAAGTGTATCTGTTGAAGATCTACGGGTTATTTATCTTTTGCCGTTGCGCTTCTGCTGCTCTTTGAGCATTTGCTGCTGCTGACGCTGCATCTCCTCGAGGCGTGCCATGAAGCCTGATTTCTTTTTAGGCTTCTTGGCGTTCTCAGCCATCTGCTTACGCACATCCTCCTCTTTGATAACATAGCGGAACGCATAAGTCTGGATGATAGTGATCAACAAGGAGAGGAAGTAGTAGTATGAAAGACCTGCTGCGTAATTATTGAAGAATACCAGGAAGAAGAGTGGCATCAGATACATCATCCACTTCATGCCCGGCATGGTCTGCGGCTGGTTCTGAGTGTTGATGTAGGTGTAAATGATATTGGTGGCAGTCATCAATAAGCAGAAGAGTGAGATATGATTTCCGAAGTAGTCGGTAATCAATGGAATGTGGCCGCTCCAAGAGATGATTGCATCAGGAGCCGAGAGGTCATGTGCCCAAAGGAAACTCTGTCCGCGAAGCTCGATACAGTTCGGGAAGAAAGAGAACATCGCGAAAAGAATAGGCATCTGAAGAAGCATAGGTAAACAACCGGACATCGGGCTTGCCCCTGCTTTTGAATAGAGAGCCATTGTCTTCTGCTGGCGGTTCATGGCATTCTCGTTGCCCGGATACTTCTCATTGATGAGTTTGATATCCGGAGCCAACACGCGCATCTTTGCCTGACTCTTGTAGCTCTTGTAGGTGAGCGGGAAGAGTACAAGCTTAATGAGGAGCGTGAGGATAAGGATGATGATACCATAGTTGGATATCCAGTGACCCAAGAGATTGAATACCGGGATGATTACGCCTGTGTTGATCCAACGGAAGATGTTCCAACCGAGCGGAATCAATTTGGTCATCTTCAGGTTCTCACCAACTTCAATCTCCTTATCAAGATGGGAGAGGAGTGGATAGAGGTTCGGCCCGAGGTAAAGGTGGAAGTTTACAGGGTTCTGTGAATTCCAGTCATAGTCATTTACAATCGCTTCCGCATTGAGACTCTTCAGATAATCCTGACCCTTGAGCACTGTAGAGTTGAAATCGGCAGTGTTGAAGGGTCGGTCTGAGATCATCACTGAAGAGAAGAACTGGTTCTTGAAACCGATCCAGCGAATCTTGGATTTTCTCTCTTCTGAATCATTTTTGGAGTCGGAAAGATTTTCAACCGAGCCACCGGCATATTTATAATAGAGACCGGAATTGCGCTCCTCAAACATTTTTCCTTTTTCCTGACGACGGATATCCTGTTGCCATTCGAAACCGAGGTTGCGTGCATTGCTCTGCACGACCTGGGCCATGTTTTTCTGCACGATTCTCATGCCGACAACATAACTTTCACCCTTTGGCAAGGTGTACTCAATACCCCAGAATGCGTCGGGAGTCATCTGAAGAGCCATCAGGACAGTTGAGTCGTTGATTATCTGCGGCTGGAAGTAAAGATCTGCGGTTTCAACCGGTTGCGGCAGAGGGAGCTGGAAGTTGAAACGGTTACGATCCCCTTCGAACAGCACGACCGGATTCTTTACTTTCTTAGTCTCATCGGCAGAATACTCCGTATCATACTTCTTCAGCTGTGCGCGAGTGATAGAACCGGATTTTGAGCTGAGATTCAATTTAATAACCTCATTTTCCAAAGTCACGACGCTATCGGTTCCCGCCAAGAATTTAGAGAATTTGCCATATTTACCCATGGAGGAGGAGATCATGCGGATTGCTTCCAAGCCTTTGTGCTTCTCGTCGATAGAGAGTTTGCCGGAATTGCTTGTAATATCACCCCATGCGAGTTTGTTTCCGTTAACCTCTACTGTACCGTAGATTGAATCCCCAACAAGTGTGAGGTTCAACGGCCCCTGTACAAGCTGGTAGGCCTGAGTAGAGTCGGAAAGAGTCTGGGGAACACCATTCTCCTTGATATTTGAAATGAGCCAACCTTTCTCAGTTGCGGAAAGTGAATCAACCGAAAGGCTCACGGGTGTGCCTTGCTCGGTGGATTGGTCCTCAAGATTCTCCTTGTTATCGTTTTTTGGTTGAAACCACATGAACGCCAGGAAAACCAGCAGCATGAGGAGCAAACCATTCAGAGTGTTTTTGTCCATGAGTGGATAGTCAGATTTGTCTTAATAATATTTGGTTAGTTCTTAATTAGTTATTCTCAATGGAAGTTCCCCTCTCTTCTCCAAATTTTATTGCAGCTTTGATAAAAGAGATGAAGAGTGGATTGGGATTCAGCACCGTGGATTGATACTCGGGGTGATACTGTGTGCCTACATACCATGTGAGGGATGGCACCTGTACCACTTCAACCAGTCCTGTGTCAGGATTTTCGCCAACACACTCCATCCCGGCTTTCTCAAATTCCTCGCGATAGTCACCATTGAATTCGAAACGATGGCGGTGACGCTCGCGTATATCGGTTGAGCCGTAAGCCTCAGCTGGGATAGACCCCGGTTTCAGTCTGCAGTCGTAAGCGCCGAGACGCATCGTACCTCCAAGATTGGATATGGATTTCTGTTCCTCCATCAGGTCAATCACGTTGTGTGTGGTCTTGGTATCCATCTCAGTTGAGTTGGCGTCGGCATATCCGAGCACGTTGCGTGCATATTCGATAACCATGCACTGCATACCGAGGCAGATGCCGAATGTGGGTATGTCATGTTCGCGACACCATTTGAGAGCTACGAACTTACCCTCGATGCCTCGCTGGCCGAATCCTGGAGCGATTATTACACCATCCATATCCTTCAGCTTCTCCTCAACATTCTCGTCAGTCAGTTTCTCGGAGTGGATATAAACCAATTTGAGTTTATGGTCGCAGTAGGTCGCAGCCTGCATCAGAGACTCATTGATGGATTTATAGGCATCCTGCAGCTCCACATATTTACCTACAAGACCGATTGTCACCACCTTCTCGGCAGTATCCAATTTATGAAGGAAGTTATTCCACGCTTCAAGATCCGGTTCATGTACGGGAGGTATGTCAGTGAGATGCAATACTAAGTTGTCAAGGCCTTGTGCATGCATGTTGAGGGGTACCTGATAGATGGTGGGAGCATCAAGACTCTCTATAACTGCCTCCGGTGAGACGTTGCAGAATTGAGCCACCTTGCGTTTCATCGAAGCAGGTAATTCTTTCTCTGTGCGAAGCACAAGGATATCGGGCTGGATACCGATTGCCTGAAGCTGTTTTACCGAGTGCTGTGTGGGCTTTGTCTTCAATTCCTTAGCAGCTTTGAGATAAGGAACGTATGTGAGGTGAATGCTCAGGGCATTCTTTCCTAACTCCCATTTAAGTTGGCGCACAGCCTCAAGGAAAGGTGTTGATTCAATGTCGCCGACTGTACCACCGATCTCAGTAATCACGAAATCAAATTTGCCGGTATTGCCCAGCATCTTAACATTGCGTTTGATTTCATCGGTGATATGGGGGATAATCTGTACTGTTTTGCCGAGATAGTCGCCATGACGCTCCTTGTCGATTACCGATTGGTAGATGCGCCCTGTTGTGACATTGTTAGCGCGTGTGGTATGAATGTTTGTAAATCTTTCGTAGTGTCCGAGGTCGAGGTCTGCTTCATGTCCATCTACAGTGACATAGCATTCTCCATGTTCATAGGGGTTGAGAGTGCCCGGGTCAATGTTGATGTAAGGATCAAATTTCTGGATGGTTACGCTGAATCCTCTTGAAAGAAGAAGACGCGCTAACGATGATGAGATAATTCCTTTACCTAAAGAGGATACTACCCCTCCTGTTACGAAGATGTACTTTGTTTCCACGTTCTATTCGTTTTGACTGCAAAGATAACAAGAATCTTCTTAAAATGAAAGAATCAGGGAATGAAGCGTGATAATTTTCAGAGAGAGTGTGATATTTATGTTTCTCTCTTACAGTTTATCAGACAGAGAACGGATATGTTGTGCAATTTCAGGAATACTCATTCCGGTGGCTTTGAGAAGAGCCGGATCCACAGGAAAACCAAATTTTACCTTATATTTCTCTCCACGCGCCGCCACCAATTCGCCCGGAAGAAGCGCCTGCTCCAAGTTAGCCTTGATATTCAGTTTCTTTCGCCAATAGGCTATGCGATAGAAGCGTCGGCGGTTGAGGGCTTCAAATCTCACTGGTACGATTTTTCTGCCGCTCTCCAAGGCTTTTGCAACGAATGATTTCTGCCATTTCAGGTCTCGGATGGATCCATCGACATGAAGTCTTGATACCAATCCGGCGGGAAACATTAATATCTGTTTGTCAGATGTATAGGCGTCAGCCATTACCTTCGCGCTCGCCCTCCCTTGGGAACCATATTTATTCACAGGCAGGAAGACGTTTCGCAAGGGATAGACGTTCATGAGCATATCGTTGACGATAAACCGTACATTATCGTCGCCATATTTCTCTCCCAAGATACTGATCAAACCTATGCCGTCGAGACCACCCAAAGGATGGTTGGATGCAAATACATAGCGGTCAGGAGGTAACTTATCAAGCCCTACGACTTCAATTGAGAGGTTGAGTTGCTCAAATACTCCGCGGGCAAACTCCGAACCCTCTTTTGGATACTGAGTCTCCAGTATGTCGTTGAGCTCCTTCTGACAGATTAGTTTCTCAAGGCCTTTCAGCAATGGTGTTGGTATAAGTTTCCCTTTCCAACCTTTAATGCGAGATCGGATAATACCTGTCAGGTCAATTTTTTGAGCTCCCATTGATGCCGATTTGAGTATTCTTAATCAGGATTAACAGATGACTCCTCATCCCAGAACTCATCATTCCAGTCTTCGTCATCCCAGTTTGCGTAGTCATCTTCCGGCTCCTCGGGCTGATCGAAGATGAAATCATCCTCCTCTTCCACGCGATGACGGCGGTCTAACGGTCTGTGTGTGATTGCGAAGTTGTTCTTATTATCCTCGGAGTTGATTTCGCGCCAGAGCAGGTCTTTGAGTTCAGTTAATCCTTGACCGGTCACAGCTGATATAAAGACGCACTGCACATCCTCCGGAAGTTCTTTTGCCAACTCATCGCGTAACTCATCATCAAGCATATCCGACTTGGTGATAGCCAATACGCGACTCTTATCAGCTAACTCCGGATTGAACTCCTTCAATTCCTTAAGCAGAACCTCATAATCATGTTTGATATCATCGGAATCAGCAGGTACCATGAAGAGGAGGACTGCATTACGTTCAATGTGTCGCAGGAACCGGAGACCCAAACCTTTACCCTCGCTTGCACCCTCGATGATACCGGGTATATCTGCCATCACAAACGACCGGTCTCCACGGTAGTCAACAATACCAAGTGATGGCTCCATAGTAGTGAAGGGATAATCGGCAATTTTCGGTTTTGCTGCTGAGATAGCTGAAAGCAGAGTTGACTTACCGGCATTCGGGAATCCCACGAGACCTACATCTCCGAGGAGTTTCAATTCAAGAACAACGGCTTTCTCCAATGCAGGTTGTCCCGGTTGGGCGTAGCGTGGCGCGCGGTTGGTAGCCGTAGCGAAGTGCCAGTTGCCTAAGCCTCCCTTACCTCCGCGGAGTAGTTTGATCTCCTCCTCATCTTCGGTTATCTCACACAAGAATTCGCCGGTCTCGGCATCAAATACGGTGGTGCCGATAGGTACTTCGATAATCTGATCAATACCATCCTTGCCCGATGAACGGTTCTCACCACCACTCTCACCGTTTGTGGCGAAGATGTGGCGTTTATAACGTAAAGGGAGCAGTGTCCACATGTGGCGGTTACCCTTGAGTATGATGTGTCCACCTCTACCTCCGTCGCCACCGTCCGGTCCACCTTTAGGTACATATTTGGCACGATGGAAATGTCGGCTGCCGGCTCCACCTTTGCCGGAGCGACAAAGTATCTTTACATAATCTATGAAGTTAGAATCTGCCATGAATCTATAATTTGGGGTTATGAGGGGTGAGTAATTTCTACATGCTTCTGATCAGCCTTTTGATTCTTGTGCCAATAGTGCATTGGCAGCGCGGTAATCATCGGGAGATCCTATATCAATCCAGCGCCCTTCAATCGGATAGTAGGTCACTTTCAACCCTTCGCCAATCAGCGACTCGATGAAGTCGGGAGCATCGAGATATTCATCCCTTTTTATGCGGTTTAATAATTCTGTTTTCAAGATGTAAACACCTCCGTTGGCAAAATAGTTGAACGTGGGCTTTTCTTCCAGACCCAAGACCTCGTTACCATCAGTTTTCATGATGGCGTAGGGGATGGAGACGGTATAGGGCACGCCTCCGATTGTCACAGCTGAGTCTGATTTGACATGATGATGCCACATCTTCTCGAAGTCAATGCTGGTGAGCAGATCGGAGTTCATGACCAACACGTTATCATGGTTGAACGCCGGTATCAGGGCAAGACTACCCAACGTGCCGAGTCGTTTTGGTTCGAGCACGCATTCCACGGATGCACCATCCGTGGAACTGTTTTTCTGATTGAAATGTTCCTCGATCTGTTCATGTAGATAATTGACCGTGGTGTAGATCTTGCGTATGCCAAATTGCTCTAATTGAGCGATATTCCTGTCGATTATCGGTACGCCTGCAACCTCAAGGAGAGGTTTAGGCGTGCGTAACGTCAGCGGACGAAGTCTTTCTCCTTTACCGCCTGCCATAAGAACCACATCGAGTGGGAGCATTGCCTTGATTGAATCCAAATCAATCAGAGCTGTTATTTTCCCTTGCTCCGTCACCGGAATCAGTTTCAGGTTACGTCTCTTTCCGTCGGCGACAATGTTATAAGGATTATCCCCCTTCTCAATAAATGAGAAGCGTGTATTCATCGCCTCGGTGACAAGGTTCGGTAAACCGACCCCACGCAACAGGGCACGGCGGATATCTCCATCCGTCAGGGTTCCTTTAAGAATCCCATCGCTATCCACAACAAAGAGTAGGACAATGCCACCTGATAGGGCGTTGATGGCATCTAACGCATCTTTGATAGTAGCGGTATCGCGGAGAGTATGGGTTGAGATATATTTTTCGGATGAAATTTTCATGATTCGGGCATATAATGAGAAAGAGTTTTGGTGAGTTCATCCACAATCATGGTTTTTAGCTCCTTCGGTGCTAAGACCGTAATCTCTGAGCCGTAGCTGAGCAATTCATGCACTAACTCATAGTTCAGTTTCAGGTGATAGGTGAAAATGGAATACTGGTCATGGACCTCCTCTGTCTGGGTACTGTGCAGGGGTAGGGCACGGAAATATTTCGCCTGATTGGGGGTGGTTTGAATCTTGACGATCCTGACGGGCGCTTTGGAGAGTGTGATACCGATGATGTTATCGAAGAATTGTGCCGGATCAAGGCTCTCATCCATTTCAAAACTATCGGTCAATAGTTTCATACCGCGGACACGGTCGAGTGCATAAGTGCGGATATCATTATTCTTTTCGCGTCGACCCACCATATACCAACGCTGTTTATATCTCTTCACAAAATAGGGGTGGAAGAGGATGTCTGCGTCTACCCTCGAGCGGTTGAACCCGGCGTAGGAGAACACAATCTTCTCCTTATTGCCAATAGCGTCAAGGACAATGGGGAGATATTCGCGAGCGGAAGGCACATCTTCAACAAGAACGCGGTCGGCGCCGATATTTGAATCCTTCATTGCTGAGTTGACAGCGTAGGAATCGAGTAGCCAATTGGTGAAGACAGGGTTAGCATCGTCATTCTGGGCGATGTAATATTCACCGCGTCGGTTGCAGAGGATATCTATGTGGAAATTCTCCTCGATGGCGCGGCGGTAGTGGTAGAAGGTACGAGGAGGGATAGGATTCCCATCGCTGAAAGATGAACGCAGCCATAGGCGGTCAATCTCCTCACGAGTGAGATGACCGTAGCGGTTGAGCGTATCCACGATCCAGATATATCTACTAATCAGGTCCCGGGCCATAATATGCAAAAATAGTAAAAATGCCTCAAAGAGCCAAAGATTTATTCCGAACATAAGCCCTCGAGACTTATTTGACTTATTTAATTGGAATCAATTTTAACAACGATTTTTTTTGAGCCAAAATTGTTATATATTTGTAAATAAAAGGAGATAAAGCTATGACACAATTGACAATAAATATTGAAGATAAATCAATCGTACCCCATTTAAAGAAGATTCTAAACGCGTTGGACGGTGTCTCTATTGCAAAGCCAGAAAGGAAACGCAAAAAGTCCGGTATTGAAGAGTCCTATGAAGATGTCCGTGCCGGCCGTATAACTCATTGTAAGGATGTTGATGATATGTTTCATAAAATCCTGGGAATATGAGTTATACACTTTCTTATTCCAACAAATTCAAGAAAGCTCTCAAAAAGTGCTATAAATGAGGCCTGGATGTTGAGAAACTCAGAAAAATAGTCGGAATTCTTGTTGAGACAGGTAGCGTTCCTTCTATCTATCGTCCACATAAATTATCATCAAAGTTCGCTGGAGCTTGGGAATGTCATATAGAATCTGATTGGTTATTGGTGTGGGAGCAGGATGATACTCACCTCACTTTATTGATGATTGAAACTGGCACCCATTCTGACATCTTTGGATGAAAAAAATTCTACATATTCGCAATTCACTTTAAAATCATAATAAAATGGGGCTTTTTCTCCGGGAAATTGAATAGGTGTGCCTCCAGACACCATATTCTGATGCGGATAACCCAGCACATATCGTCAATTTGTGGGGAAAGAAAAAGGTCGACTCTCGTCGACCATATTTCTTCAATTAAAACAACAATAACAACTTTTTCAGAACGCTTATAGCAGTATTTTCTACTTTCGTAATTAAAACATTCTGCCGCGCGGATTGGTTCACGATAATAAGTAAGTTTTCTAAATTAGTTTAGATTTTCTCAAACTTACTTGTGAATTAATTCGCAACAATCACTAAAATAATTATTGTTGATAATGATTCTATCAAGTTATCACCCTGTTGTTTTATCTCAACCGACTACTTACTGATTTTTCGTAGAATCAGTTCCGGACTCCAGGAATTTCCGGATTGGTTCAGATGGAAAATCTGTTTTACTGTCGCGAATGTTTCATTTACTCCATTGGCAATTACAATCTGTCCTTTTTCAGTTTCGCCAGTAGGGATAGAGCTTGGGAATTTTGTGACAGCCTTGAATTCATCTCCTTCTGTAGTTTTGGCTACACTTCTGCCGGAGTCTTCAAGCCAGATTTTAAAGTCCTTGCGGCTGTTGTTGGTGAGAGTGAAATCAATAACCAAATCATTGCCTACTACCATAACGGTGTCGATGTTTAAAGCTATTTCGTTATCGTAGAAGACGCAGCCGGGTTTATTTGACTCAGGAAATTTAGGAAGTTCTATATTTGTGAACTTATAATCGAAGTTGCCGTATGGATTATTACCATTTGCCTTTTTAGAATCGGGAGCACGACCGACAATAACCATAGAAGTGATAGATTCAGCATTTTTTGGAATTTTCACTATCCATGTCTCTACTCCGGTGGTTTCGTCTGCAGGGAAATTAACCGACCCGAAGTTGAGTTTTCCATCTATAGAGTAACCTCCTTCGCCATCAATACTGACTCTGCTATCCATAAAGGATATGTTAACGTTGTTTTCATCTTTAGAAGTGCTGTTTTGGAAAAGGATATTAAATTGCACCTCATCTCCCGAACGATGTATGCGGGAAGCATTAATGCTTGCTGTTATTCCCGGAATGCCATTTTTGTTATTGGCATCAATACCATAGGCCGCAGGAACAATCATAAACGTGGAAATAAATGCGGCTGCAATTTTAATCATTAAATTTCTCATGATAAATATGGGTTAAATGTTCTCAAGTGCAATATTAACAATAAAATATGAATTTACGCAATTTCGAAAAATTATTTTTAAGAATTTAAACAGTATACTTTACTTAGGAATCCAAGAGGGAGAGATGAAACGGCATTATTTTGTTAAAATCAATAATTAAGTTAATTTTGTAGGTGAGTAATTTAAGACCCCGTGGAAATTGATAGTTTGTCTTAGGGTGTCTAAGATCATAAGAGAGAATGGGAAAGACAAGACAAGGTTATTACGAAAGATATTTTATCACACCCTTTTTTCGTAAATTTTCTGATTTCAAAGGGAATGCGAGTAAAAGGGACTTAAAGCTTACCCTGTTGACATGGTGCATAGCAACGCTCGGCTTCGCCGGGTTGCTTATCGGCTTGGTGGGATTGTTGGGTCCGGAAACAGGTTTCGTTACTTCCGGGGTGCTCGGAGCTTTGTGGCTTCTCTGGAGCGTCGTTCCCATCCTCGCTATCTTTTCCCGAGCAGGGAAAGGGGAGGAACCCGAACCTGAATCACCCAATGCCAAGGCTTTGCTCGGAATTGATAAAATGTTGGCGGCATTCTGCATTCTCTTTTTTGTCTTCGGGTTATTGATGATGGCAACCACTCTGAATAGCGAAGATCTGAATCCGAATCGAAGAAAGTCTGTTTCCGATGAGGAGAATCCAATCTTGAATCAGGATAAAGTTGTAGAGGAGGCAATTTTCAACTATCAGGATTACGATATAAAGGATGTGGAAGAGGAGGAGTCTCTCGACACGGTTGTAATGCCGGTTATGGAGAGCGAGGAGTCCTATGGGGTCAGTGATTTTGATCCGGCAGCCAATACTACTTCGGCGCAAGATACTACTTATATAGAATAAAAAAGAATAGAATAAAAAAGAACTGAGTCACTGATTCAGTTCTTTTTTATGGCTTAGACTCCGGTAGAGTCTTCAACGGGAGTAGCTGCGTTCTTTGGGGGCTTGATGATTTTTGAGAGGTATTTCTCCTGAATATTCTGCATCAGTACCCAGAAATTAGGAACGAAGAGAGTGCCGATAAAGGCATTCATAGCCATACCGAATACGACAGCTGTTCCCAACTCAATTCTACTGTTGGCACCCGGTCCGGTTGCAAACATCATCGGCATCACACCGAATACAAACGCCAAAGCGGTCATCATGATTGGTCGGAAGCGTACCTCTCCCGCCTTCTGGGCAGCCTGCACGATAGGAATGCCTGTCTTCCGGTAATCCATAGCATATTCAACTATCAGGATGGCGTTTTTAGCCGACATACCTAACAGCAAGATCAGACCGATCTGGGTGTAAATGCTTATACTTTGTCCCATCACGACGCACCCTAACACCGTACCAAGTATAGCTACCGGCATACTGAGTACAACCGCAATCGGATCGGTCCAGCTTTCATATTGAGCGGAGAGTACCAATATTGTCATGATGATTGCGAAGATAAACACAAAGGAGATGGTTACACCGGATTGTGTCTCCTGATAAGCCTGTCCGGTCCATGCGTAACTGAAGTTCTTCCCAAGAGTTTTGGAAACAATCTCCTCCATCGCAGCAATACCCTCCGAGGTACTCGTTCCCTGAGCCGGGGAGGCTGTGAGCGAGGCGGTAGTATACATGTTATAGCGATTGACGGAAGCCACACCCATTACCGGCTCAATGTCGGTGAAGGTTGAGAAGGGCACCATCTCACCCTGTGTATTCGGCACTGCCAAACGGCGTACATCCTGAATATTGCCACGAGCCCGGTCATCGCCCTTCAGAGTAACCTGATAACTTCTTCCAAACTCATTGAAATCATTCACATAGGTGTCACCCATGTAGGCAGAGAGTGTCTGATAAATGTCGGCTATGTTCACACCTTGCATCAATGCTCGGTCACGATTGAATTTCAGCTTATATTGGGGTACTTCACCTTGAAAAACAGAGGTGACGGATGCTATGCGGGGATCTTTCTCCGCAGCCTCCTTAACCTCAACGAGCGCTTTGTCGAGTTCACTCGTGCCGAGGTTGGAGATGTCGAGGAGTTGCATCTCCAGTCCGGAGCTCATTCCAAGGCCCGGAATAGCCGGAGGATTGATAGAGAAGCTGACAGCCTCATGATATTCCGAAGTTATCCGGTTCACATGTGCCATAACCTCGTCAATGGAGTTGGCTTTACCTTTGCGTTCCTTCCAAGGCTTCAGCATCACGAAAAGTGAACCGTAGTTGGACCCGCTTCCACCCACGAACGACATTCCGGCGGTGCTCATCACATCCTTAACCTGAGGCACTTCGTTCTTGATTCTTGTAGAAATCTCATCTACAATCTTCTCCGTGCGTTGTAGACTCGCATTCTGCGGTAATTGAATTGAGGTCATGAAGTACCCCATATCCTCCGAAGGGATATAACTTGTAGGCCAAGAGATGAATCCCCAGATTGCCACACCTGCGATTACGAGGTAAACAAGGAGAGACCATCCTGCATGCTTGAGCATCTTGCCGATTGAGCGTGCATATAGATCCGAAACCCTCGCCCATAATTTATTGAACCAAACATAGAGGAAGAACTTCGGTTCTTTTCGCGGAGTGAGGAAAAGCGCACAGAGTGCCGGGGTCAGTGTCAATGCGTTGAAACCTGAGAAGGCTGTGGAGACAGCGATGGTGAGGGCAAATTGTTTATAGAGCTCACCGGTTATTCCACTCACGAATGCCGTAGGGATAAATACCGAGAGGAGCACGAGTACTTCACCCACAACCGGTCCGGTCAGCTCCTTCATTGACTTCTCAGCCGCCTGAACACGATTGAGCACCCCTTTATCCACAAGTCGCGAACAGTCTTCGACCACCACTATAGCGTCGTCCACCACAATGGCTATGGCTAAAACCAAACCGAATAGCGTCAGTGTGTTTATGGAGAATCCGAGTATCTTCATGACAGCAAATGTGGCTATCAGTGATACTGGAATTGTAATCATAGGTATGACCACGGCTCGCCAGTTCTGAAGGAACAACAGTATCACGACCATTACAATCAGAGAGGTCTCGAGGAAAGTTAGGAGCACCTCATCAATTGATTTTGTGACATAGTCGGTAGAATTCATTACGATGCGGTAGTTTACACCATCGGGGAAATACTGACTCAGGTGATCAAGTTCCTTGATGGAGCCTTTCGCCACATCCAGAGCATTGGCTCCCGGCAACTGGCGTATTCCGATAAGGGCTGTCTCCTTGCCATTTACCTTTGCGACAGCCGAGTAAGAAGAGCTACCGAGTTCAACTTTCGCAACATCCTTCAGTCGCAGGAAGCCGAGATTGTCGCTGCGCAGTACTATGTTCCCGAACTCCTCGGGAGTTTGCAGACGACCATTCACTACTATAGAATAGCTGAAATCTTCAGGTGATTTTGTTGGTGATGCACCTACAGAACCCGCGGAAACTTCCATATTCTGTGCCTGAATCGCCGCTTCAACTTCGGCGGGGGTAATATTGCGGGCGCGCATCACCTCGGGATTGAGCCATACGCGCATGCTATACGTGCCTGAACCGAAAGCATCCACACCACCCACACCCTTCACGCGGGAGAGTGCATCCGTAATATTCAGATTAGCATAGTTGGTGAGGTATAAGGCATCATATCGGGGGTTATCACTTTCCAATGCTACGAAGAGAACCTGGTTGCTCGATTGCTTCATTACATTGATACCCTGCTGAATTACAGCGTTCGGGAGCTGACCTTGAGCCATATCGATTCTGTTCTGAACGTCGATAGCTGCCTGATCTATATCGGTGCCATTTTCAAAAGTAATGGTCAGTGAATAGCTTCCATCGTCAGAAGATGTAGAGCTCATATAGAGCATACCCTCCACGCCATTCACCTCCTGCTCGATAGGTACACCGATCATCTTGGCAACGGTAGTTGCAGACGCACCCGGATAGGTAGCGTTGACCATCACTGTAGGTGGAGTGATATCGGGATATTGAGACACGGGTAGTGTCCTCATGGTCATTATTCCCGCCAAAACCATAAGTACGGCTATTACGGTGGCGAAAATAGGTCGTTTTATAAAGAAATTTGAGAACATGACTGTAGAATTTAGCGGGTTTTCTTGGATGATTTATTTGAAACCGGGTTGACAGTCATGCCGTTGCGAACTGTAAGAAGGGCTTTGGTAACATATCGGTCCTTAGGAGTTAAACCCTTGGTAACGATGCAAAGTGTATCCTGATAAATATCACCGATCTCTATAGGTGTGTATACTACCTTATTGGAATCATTTACGAGATAGACATATTTTCCCAGCTGATCTGTTCCGACTGATGCGGAATTGATTAGAATAGCGTGTGCGTCGGTGTCGTAAGGAAGATTGACGGAGACATACATACCATCTTTAAGTTCTCCGTAAGGATTGTCGAGATGTCCCTCAAGAGTGAGCGTTCCTGTCGTACTGTTCACATTGGGCGACGTATATGCAAGATCTGCGGTGTATTTATGAGGCAGATTCTGTTCAAAAGATAGAGGAATTTTCTTAAGTAAATTATCCTCCACTTGAGTATTGTCGCCAAGCATGCGCTCATATTGTCCATCCTCAATCTCGAAAGCAGCCTTAACCTTGGAGTCATCATAGATGGTAGTTAGTTTTACCGGTGCTCCCTCACCATTCACATAGTTGTCTGCACCAATCGCTCCGATCATGATATGTCCGGAACGTGGTGCACGAATAGTGCAGTAGCTGAGGTTCTCCAATGCCGTAGCCAGTGCAGCCTTGGCATTCTGAATGGAGGCTTTGGCAACATTCATATTACTCTCAGCCTGAATAACCTCCATCTGCGACACGGCATCTGCCTTCAGAGCTTTAGACATTGCATCGTATTGACGGGAGGCATAGTCATATTGACTCTCTGCCGTCTTTAAAGTGGCACGGGCTTGATTCACAAGATCCTGATATTTCGAAGGATCTATGGAATATAGCAATTGTCCCTCCTTGACGTAATCACCTTCGGTGAAATACTGCTTCAGAATCACACCATTCACTCTCGCTACTATATCATACGTGTTCATAGCGCGTATATAGCCCGGATAAGTCTTGTGAAGCACAATGGAGTCAACTATAGGTGTGGAGACTTCAACTGAGGGTATAGAGGTTGTTTCTTGAACCTTTTTCTTGCAGCCGACCGCAATAACAGCGATAGCAGCCAAATATAGCCAGTGTCTTTTCATAAGTATGCTTTTTACTCGAGAAGGATTTTGATATTGCTTAATTTGAGGATTAATAGTATTCCGGTGCGCCTGCAACTGCAGCATACACCTTTACGAGAGATTCGAGAGCTCCGGCGCGTGTTTCGAGAAGGCTGTTCTCATTGGTCAGCACGCTGATCTGGGCATTCATCACATCGTTGAAGGCTGAAAGACCTCGCTTATATCTGTCAAGTGCCAAGGAGAACGCCTCCTTGCTTTCGGCGAGCACCTTGCGCTGGAGCAGAATCTGCTTGAGGTTGGAATCGTAAGTGTTGAATGCTGTTTCAGTCTCGATCACAGCGTTCATCACCGTCAGATTGTAATTGTCGATTCCTGCTTCCATCTGTTCCTTAGCGTATGTGAGTTTATGCTTGCGCGACATGCCTTCAAAAATAGTCCAGCTGATCTGAGGCGCTATAGAATATGAATAGCTGTCGGATTTAAAGAGGTCGGTGATATTGTGGGCAGATGTACCGATTGAACCTGTTAGCGCGAGAGTAGGAAGGAAATCTTTCTTTGCGATACCGATCTGGGCAGCGTAGAGGGCAAGCTGTGACTCAGCTTCGAGTATGTCGGGACGGCGTCTCAGCAGTTCTGCCGGAACACCCATCTTGACTATTCTAAAAGCAATAGGTAGGTCAATTACCGGTTCAAGTTCCTCCCGTATCTTATCGGGATAACATCCAATGAGCATGGCAAGGGAATTGAGTGCGGAAACCTTCAGATTCTCAAGCGATGGGAGAGATGCCTGAGTTGAATAGAGCACAGTCAGAGCCTGGGCAACATCGAGTTTGGAAGCCAATCCGGCCTCATAGCGAGCCTCTGTGATAGCCTTGATGCGTTCCTGGGAATTGATCTGTCGCTTAGCGACTTCTATACGAGATTGAGCTGCGCGATAATTGAAATATGCGATTGCAATGTTTGCGCTTAGTGATACCATCGCGGAGGTGTATTCCGCCTTAGTTGCATTATAAGCAGCTTTCTGTCCCTTAGCTTGGGAATAAACGCGACCGAACACATCTATCTCCCAAGAGAAATTCAGTCCGAGATTGAAGAAAGATCCCGGTACCGGCTTGAAGCTTTCAGCGCTCTCCATGCCTGAATCTCTACTTTTAGTCCATCCTGCGGAAATGCCGATTGTGGGATAATAGGCAGATTTAGCCATATCCCAATTCTTTTTAGCCATCTGAATTCTATGATATGCCTGAGAAAGATCGAAAGAGTTTTTTTCTCCATCGCGGATGAGCTTGGTAAGAATCGGATCATCGAATTCCTGCCACCATTTGTCATCGCTTGGCATCGTTGTGGAGTATTTAGACTGATATTCCCATGTATGCGGGATAGAATCCTGCAGCAGTTCGGTGTTCTGGGCTTGTATAAAGAGATTGGAACTTGCGCCCAAGGCAATTGCCAAAGCTGATTTCCACAGTACTTTCATAGTGATTCAGAGCTTAATAAATATAGTTTTGGGATCTATTTTATTTTGAAAAGATCAAAATAAAGGTGCTTTAGAGCTGTATTTTTAACAAAAAAATAGCGCAATCGGTTCAACCGATTGCGCTAAAACAGTATGATTTATAGAGTAAGTTGCTTATAAATTATACGTGAGGACCTGCAGCTGCGAGAGCCTTACCGGTAGCGTTTGTCTCAAACTTCTTGAAGTTGTTGATAAACATCTGAGCAAGTTCTTTAGCCTTCTTATCCCATTCAGCTGGATCAGCGTAAGTGTCGCGAGGATCAAGGATCTTAGGATCTACACCGGGCAACTCAGTTGGGATAACGAAATCGAAGTAAGGAAGAACCTTAGTAGGAGCCTTATCGATGTCGCCATTGAGGATATCGTCGATGATACCGCGTGTATCCTTGATGGAGATACGTTTGCCGGTACCGTTCCA